>NC_014551.1:925000-1536039 GCF_000196735.1 Bacillus amyloliquefaciens DSM 7 = ATCC 23350 | reverse complement strand
TCGTGGATACCTTCCCCGATATCCGGAAGTTTAAATTCAAATGCCACAGTTTTCGACCTCCTAGTTGATTAAGCAAATTTTAGTTATGCATACGCAAGCATTGAACCTCTAAAACAGGTTTTTTAATAGAGGAAAAGAACGTGTCTTTTCCTCCTGTTATGAAGCCTGATTAAAATTCAAGAACTTTTTTCGCAGTTTCAAGAACGTCTTTATGGTTTGGAAGCCATACGCTCTCAGCTTGCGAGAAAGGAAATACTGTATCAGGCGCTGCGACACGCAGTACCGGAGCTTCCAGGCTCAGGATCGCGCGGTCGTTGATTTCAGCAACAACGTTGGCGCCGACACCTGCTTGTTTTTGAGCCTCTTGAACGACAATTGCGCGGCCTGTTTTTTCAACAGAAGCAATAATTGTGTCGATATCAAGCGGGCTTACAGTGCGAAGGTCGATAACTTCAGCAGAAACGCCTTCTTTTTCAAGCTCTTCGGCAGCTTTAAGCGACTCATGAACCATCGCTCCGTATGTGATGATAGAAAGGTCAGTACCTTCGCGTTTCACATCAGCTTTGCCAAGCTCGATTGTGTATTCTTCCTCAGGAACTTCCTGACGGAAAGAACGGTAAAGTTTCATATGCTCTAAGAAAACGACAGGGTCGTTGTCACGAATTGCAGAAATTAAAAGTCCTTTTGCGTCATACGGAGTAGACGGAATAACGACTTTAATACCCGGCTGCTGAGCTACAAGGCCTTCTAAGCTGTCAGCGTGAAGTTCAGGAGTGTGAACACCGCCGCCGAATGGAGAGCGGATTGTTACAGGTGAAGTCCAGCGTCCGCCAGAACGGTAGCGCATACGGGCCATTTGACCAGAAACTGAATCCATTACTTCATAAACAA
The DNA here is from genome assembly GCF_000196735.1 of Bacillus amyloliquefaciens DSM 7 = ATCC 23350. Lineage (GTDB taxonomy): Bacteria > Bacillota > Bacilli > Bacillales > Bacillaceae > Bacillus > Bacillus amyloliquefaciens. The sequence goes on along the minus strand of NC_014551.1, from coordinate 1,535,148 downwards.
ATCCGAAGAATTGGATTTCCATTACCGGACGGAAACCGTTTAAGCCTAAACCAAGGGCAAGACCGCCGATACCAGATTCAGCAAGCGGTGTGTCAAACACACGGTCTTCACCGAATTCTTTTTGCAATCCTTCTGTCGCACGGAATACGCCGCCGTTCACACCAACGTCTTCTCCGAAAACTAAGACATTTTCGTCATTTTTCAGTTCTGTGCGTAACGCATCCGTGATTGCTTGAATCATTGTCATTTGCGCCATGGCTTACTTCGACTCCTTCTGTGTATAAGTTTCTAATTGCTCTTTTAGGTTGTAAGGCAATTCTTCGTGCATGATTTTGATTAAATCAGTCACTTTTTGTTTCGGTTCTGCATCTGCTTTTTTGATGGCCTGCTTAATTTCTTCTTTTGCAGCCTCAATTACTTTGCTTTCTTCTTCTTCAGACCACAGGCCTTTGTTTTCAAGGAAAGCGCGGAAACGTACGAGCGGATCTTTCTGCTCCCATTCGTTTTCGATTTCTTTCGTACGGTATTTTGTCGGATCGTCACCGGCCATTGTGTGCGGACCGTAACGGAACGTAAGTGTTTCGATCAGTGTCGGACCTTCGCCGTTGATTGCGCGTTCGCGTGCTTCAGCAGTTGCAGCGTACACCGCAAGAGCATCCATACCGTCAACCTGAACGCCGACAATACCTGCTGCCGCTGCTTTTTGAGCGATCGTTTGAGCCGCTGATTGTTTTTCAACAGGTGTTGAAATCGCATAGCGGTTGTTTTGCACTACGAAGATTGCAGGTGCTTTGTAAGCTCCGGCAAAGTTGATTCCTTCGTAGAAGTCCCCTTGAGAGGCGCCGCCGTCACCTGTGTAAGTGATAGCTACGGCTTTTTTGCCCCGTTTTTTAAGACCAAGCGCCACACCGGCAGTTTGGATGTATTGAGCACCGATAATGATTTGCGGAGAAAGGGCGTTCACATCATCAGGCATTTGGTTTCCGCGGAAGTGTCCGCGAGAGAATAAGAACGCTTGGTAAAGCGGCAGACCGTGCCAGATTAATTGCGGCACATCACGGTAGCCCGGAAGAACGAAATCTTCTTTTTCAAGCGCGAAATGCGTTGCGATTTGTGAAGCTTCCTGGCCGGCAGTAGGAGCGTAGAAACCGAGACGTCCCTGACGGTTTAATGAAATAGAGCGCTGATCAAGCACGCGTGTGTATACCATGCGGCGCATAAGCTCTTTTAATTGATCATCTGTTAAATCAGGCATCGCCGCTTCATTCACGACTTCTCCCTTTTCATTTAAAATTTGGAACGTTTCGAACTGCTTCTTAATGGCATCAAATTGCTTCTTACTGTCAACGATTGTTTTTTTCGTTTTTGCAGCCATACTAAAGTCACCTCTTCCTTTCTTTTAAACAGTCATTAGACGTGCATTCCTTTATACATACAAACTTAGGATACCCTAAAGTATTAGCAGCAAGTCGTATATATTTAGCCTATCCCCAGTTTGCCGAAACCTTTATGTAGGATCATCACTATCTGATCTGAACTGTATTATTGCGGAGTTGTAAATGACTGATACAACACCGCTTGACATGGATTAGTTTACACCAAATAAAGAAGACCCGTCAATCGTTTTGGATGTTGATTTTAAATAAATGTATTCGCTTTAAATTTTTCCGTCGGAACAAGCTGTCCATCAGACGCAAACTGTACTAGTATACATACACTCACTGTACTACAATAGAATTGCATATCCGTTTTTTGGCATCAAAAAAGGTGCCGGGTACCCGGCACCTTCCATCATTTTCAGTTTTCATTGACATGAAAGCCAGCCTCTTTATACAGTTCTTCTCTGGCCTGATTATACTCTTTTGTCTGCTTGTTAAACGCCCCAGCCTGCTTTAACACCTTTTTGTAGGAATCGTTTACTTTGCTGATCTGCTTGTCAAGGTCTTCTGCTGTTAAGTCTTTTTTCTTAATGATGCTGTACAATTCTTTATCATATTGAATGGCTTTCATATAGTCTTTATAGAGTGCGCCGTATAAGTCATAGCGTTTTTCCATATGTGCGGCAGCTGCTTTTGCCTTTTTCTTAATGGATTGATCTTTAATCGAGCCGGCTGTTTGGGTGACGGCTTCAAATTCTTTTTCTGAATTGTCTATACTGTCTTTTTCCGTTTTTAAATGCTGCTTGCGCTGTTCCGTGTTTTTAAGGGCCTCGTCTGAAAGTGAAACGATTTTGGCGTAATCGTTCATATTGAGCTGAATCACTTCGTTATACAGCTCATCTTCTTTTTTCTCCAATTTTTCTAACGTTTTCTGCTCCTTTTGAAACGGTTTTTCCGCTTGTACGGCTTTTTCCATCGAATCATGAAGCGTTTCAACCGGATCTTTTCCCCCGCAGCCTGCAAGCAGCATACTTGCGGCGCCGAGCGCTCCGATTCCCGCTAACACTTTTTTTTGTATCATGTTCACTTAAAATCCCCCAATCTTGACAATTTCCACTATAGAAGCCCGGACGCCGTTTGACAATAGCTGAGCTGTAATTGGTAGTCCCGGAATCTTCTGGGTAAAGACGATTATGGCGCTGTCAGAGAATACTTGCGTAAAAAATTGAGAAAACAGGGCGGATGACCATACATCTTTCCGGCTTTTACATAGTTTATAGTAGACGCCGGCCCTGCTGATAAAGGGTCAGCGTAATTAAAAGAGGAGGGTTTATTTATGTACGGATATGGATACGGATTTGGCGGCGGTTGCTGCGGAGGCGGTTTCGGAGGTGGATACGGTTACGGCGGCGGTTACGGATACGGCGGCGGAGGCGGATACGGCCGCACGTTCGCATTAATCGTAGTATTGTTTATCTTATTAATCATCGTCGGTGCAGCTTATTTAGGCTGCGGCTGCTGAACTGGCACCCCATAAACATCGGCCAGCCTCCTATGGCTGGCCAATTGTTTCATTGCGCTGCGATAAAGAAATTCGCTATAATTTACATATTAAGCTTTAGGAGTGAAGTTTCTTGATTACTATGGAAAATATTGTCCGTGACGGACATCCCGCGCTCAGAGAGATCGCTGAAGAGGTTCAGCTTCCCGCTTCTGATGAAGAAAAACAGCAACTTGCTGATATGATTGAGTTTGTGAAAAACAGTCAAAATCCTGAATTAGCCGAGAAATACGAGCTTCGTCCCGGTGTCGGTCTTGCCGCTCCGCAAACAGCCGTAAAAAAACGGATGATCGCCGTTCATGCAGAAGATGCGAAAGGCACTTTATACAGCTATGCTCTTTTTAACCCTAAGATCGTCAGCCACTCAGTAGAAAAAAGCTACTTGACGAGCGGAGAAGGCTGCCTGTCGGTAGACGAACCCATCCCTGGCTATGTGCCTCGCTACGCCCGCATCCGCGTAAAGGCGACGACGCTTGAAGGTGAACAGATTGACATTCGTCTCAAAGGTTTTCCGGCGATTGTGTTTCAGCACGAAATCGACCATCTGAACGGCGTTATGTTTTACGATCATATCGATAAAGAAAATCCGTTTAAAGAACCTGAAAACGCTATTGCCATTGACCGTTAAAAAAACCGGCACTTCTCAAAGTGCCGGTTTTCTTTATTTCAGAAGGCCCAGTTCTTTGACAGCCCAGCTGATTCCTTCTTCATCCACCGATTTTGTGACGAAATCAGCGGCAGCCTTTAATTCTGGAACTGCATTTCCCATCGCCACGCCGGTGCCGACAAAACTGATCATCTCAAGATCATTCAGTCCGTCGCCGAAGGCATAAGTGTCGCTTATGTCGTACGGAAGCCGCTCAAGCACTCTTTTAATGCCCTCCGCTTTTGAACCGCCCTTCGGAAGCACGTCCGTTGACAGTTCATGCCAGCGGACATAATCAAACTCCGGAAAAGCGGCATACGCTTTTTCTTCATGTCCGCGGCAGAATAAAAGGAGCTGATAAATTTCTTTCCCTTTATAAAATGTTTCATCAACCTCGGGATAAGGGGCTTTCAGACTGCCGATTCCTTCGGTGACGTGCGGATGCCCGGGGACGGTCGTCTTCATCGTGTCTTCCGCCATAAATACAACGGGGTGCTCCCCTTCTGACGCCTGCTTTAATAAACGCGCGACCGCATCTTCCGGAAGCGGGTTTTTATAAATGACTTCTCCTTCAAACACCACAAACTGGCCGTTGTATGAGATAAATGACTCGATCTCAAGCTCTTCCAGAATCGGTCTAACCATAAACGGAGACCTTCCGCTGGCGATAAAAACATGATGGCCGGCCTCTTTAAGCGCCGCCACGGCGCTTCTTGTACTATCAGGGATATGTTTATCATGGTCATAGATCGTGCCGTCAATATCAAAAAAGATCAGTTTTGGTTTCATATCGATTTCTCCTTTATCCCGTTTATCAGTCGTGTCTTTTTCAATATCATCATACAGAAAGTTTTTCTTCCGGCAAACCGCCTTGACGAAATTCCAATTTTACCCACGAAAACAAATTCTGTTTTTCCGCATACTACTGCTATAAGGGCTTCAAAGGAGGAATACGATGCTGCGCCGTTTACGGAAGAAACTCAGAAGACAGTGGGGCGGAATGCTCCGAAAAAAAGTCATCGCGTAAAGGGATCTTTCGGTTTTTGAAAGTCCCTTTTTTGCTCGAGACTTTCCTTATAATCCGTTTTCGAATATAATAGAATAAGCGAGTCTAACATACGGCATTTAAGGAGAGATTTGGATGATTTATAAGGTATTTTATCAAGAGAAGGCTGACGAAGTACCTGTTCGGGAAAAAACAGATTCACTTTACATTGAGGGCGTTTCAGAACGGGACGTCAGAACGAAACTGAAAGATAAGAAATTCAACATTGAATTTGTTCAGCCTGTGGACGGTGCTTTTTTAGAATATGAGAAGCAGAGCGAAAATTTTAAAGTATTGGAGTTATGAGCGGAATGAAATTTGTAAAAAATGACCAGACTGCCGTTTTCGCCCTCGGCGGATTGGGCGAGATCGGGAAAAATACGTATGGGGTGCAGTTTCAGGATGAAATTGTACTGATTGATGCGGGAATCAAGTTTCCTGAAGATGAACTTCTCGGCATTGATTACGTAATCCCTGATTACACGTATTTAGTAAAAAACGAAGATAAAATTAAAGGTCTGTTTATCACCCACGGTCACGAAGACCATATCGGCGGTATTCCGTACCTGCTCAGACAAGTAAATATTCCCGTTTACGGCGGTAAACTCGCGATCGGCTTACTTCGGAATAAACTTGAAGAGCACGGGCTGTTAAGACAGACCAAATTAAACATCATCGGTGAAGATGACATCGTTAAGTTCCGGAAGACGTCTGTATCCTTCTTCAGAACGACACACAGCATTCCGGATTCATACGGAATCGTCGTCAAAACACCGCCAGGCAATATCGTACATACCGGGGACTTTAAGTTCGACTTTACACCGGTAGGCGAACCGGCAAACCTGACAAAGATGGCCGAAATCGGGAAAGAAGGCGTCTTGTGCCTGCTTTCTGACAGTACAAACAGTGAGGTGCCCGATTTCACCATGTCAGAACGCCGCGTAGGCGAAAGCATTCACGATATTTTCCGAAAAGTGGACGGCAGAATTATATTTGCGACATTTGCTTCGAACATACACCGGCTTCAGCAGGTGATTGAAGCAGCCGTTTTAAACGGCAGAAAAGTTGCCGTATTCGGACGCAGCATGGAATCGGCTATTGAAATCGGACAAACTCTCGGGTACATCAGCTGTCCTAAAAATACGTTTATTGAGCATAACGAAATCAATCGTATGCCTGCCAATAAAGTAACGATTTTATGTACGGGAAGCCAGGGTGAACCGATGGCGGCGTTATCACGCATCGCTAACGGCACGCACCGTCAGATATCCATTAACCCCGGAGATACGGTCGTCTTTTCTTCCTCTCCGATTCCCGGAAACACAATCAGCGTAAGCCGCACCATCAACCAGTTATACCGTGCGGGCGCTGAAGTCATTCACGGTTCATTGAATGACATTCATACATCCGGACACGGCGGACAGGAAGAACAGAAATTAATGCTCCGCCTGATCAAACCGAAGTTCTTCATGCCGATTCACGGGGAGTACAGAATGCAGAAAATGCACGTCAAACTCGCGACTGATTGCGGCATACCTGAAGAAAACTGCTTCATCATGGACAATGGCGAAGTGCTCGCGCTCAAAGGAGAAGAAGCCGCTGTTGCAGGCAAAATTCCGTCCGGCTCCGTTTACATTGACGGAAGCGGAATCGGTGATATCGGCAATATCGTGCTCCGCGACCGCCGCATTCTTTCAGAAGAAGGCCTTGTTATCGTTGTTGTCAGCATCAATATGGATGACTTTAAGGTATCAGCAGGACCTGATTTAATTTCAAGAGGTTTTGTATACATGAGAGAATCCGGTGATTTAATCAACGACGCGCAGCAGCTCATTTCGAACCATCTGGAGAAAGTAATGGATCGGAAAACAACGCAGTGGTCCGAAATTAAAAACGAAATCACCGACACGCTTGCTCCGTTCCTATACGAAAAAACAAAACGCCGCCCGATGATCCTTCCGATCATTATGGAGGTCTAAAATAAAAAAACTGCACTCATCACGAGTGCAGTTTTTTTATTGAAGCGGAATATGCTGAAAGGCCTTAACATCAAACAGACCCGCTGCCGTCATTTTAATGTCCGGAATGACGGGAAGCGCTAAAAACGATAATGTGAGAAACGGGTTGAAATCACCGGTGAATCCGAGCAGAGGAAGCTTTTCATGAAGCACGCCCAAACTGTCATTCACCCATTCCGCGGACTTATCAGACAAAAGCCCGGCGATCGGAAGCGGAACAGAGTGAAGCAATTCTCCGTTTTTCACGGCTGTTAACCCTCCCCCGGTGTCACGGAGCCTGTTGATTGCTCTTGCCAAATCGGCATCGTTTGTACCGACAGCGATGATATTGTGGGAATCGTGAGAAATGGTTGTGGCAATGGCGCCTTCTTTTAACCCGAATCCTTGTACAATTCCGAGCCCTATCATTTTTTCTCCGCTGTGCCGCTCTGCGACGGCGATTTTTAATAAATCATTTTGTGTATCAGAACAAAATGCGTCAGCAGATGGCGCAGGCACTTCTTTTTTCCTCGTTTCCAAATGATTCGGTATGATTTCGATTACATTCATTTGCCTGCCCTCTTGAATCGGCATATGAAAATCAGATTCAGTGAGCGGCGCTTTCAGCCGCACTGTATCCAACAGCGCCTGATCCGGAGAATAAGAGCCGGCAGACTGTTCATAAACCGTGCGTCCGTTCTCGGCAACGGTCCGTCCGGCGACCATGGTCTTCGTGACGGCAGCCTCCCGCAAATCTGAAATAAACAGCAGATCTGCGTCAAAACCCGGCGCAACCGCCCCTTTTGTTTCAAGGTCGTAGCACTCGGCCGCATTTAAGCTGGCGAGCTGATACGCAAGGAATGGATCAAGTCCCGCCTTTATCGCCATTTTGACTTGGTGGTTCACACTTCCTTCTGAAAGCAGATCGTCTACATGTTTATCATCCGTACAAAAGAAAAAGCGCCGTGCATTTTTTTCATTCACCGCCGGCAGCACATTGAGCGTATTTTTAGCCACCGATCCTTCGCGCAGCATGACATACATTCCCCGTCTGATTCTGTCCAGCGCCTCGGCTTTTGTCGTCACTTCATGATCATTTGACACCGATGCGGTCCTGTATATATTGATGATATCTGAAGACAGTCCGGCTAAATGCCCGTCAATCCGCTTTCCGTGATGCTTGGCATCAAGCAGTTTCTCAAGCATATCCTCTTCGCCTTCCGCAACAGACACATAATCCATAACTTCCGCAAGCCCCAGCACCTCTTTTTCCTGATAAAAAGGCTTTAAATCTGCGGCTTTTAATACAGCTCCTGAGCGTTCAAAGCTTGCCGCGGGAACACAGGAAGGAAGCATGAAACGAATGTTCAGAGGCGCTTTTTTCGCCTGCTCTATCATAAATGAAATGCCTTTTGCCCCGGAAACGTTCGCAATTTCGTGAGGATCAGTAATGACAGTAGTCACTCCGTGGGGGAGGACGGCTTTTGCAAATTCAATCGGAGTAACCATAGAGGACTCGATATGAACATGTCCGTCAATAAAGCCCGGAACGATCATTTGACCTTCTGCATCAATGACTTCTTTCCCTTCATACTCGCCCAATCCGACAATCACTCCGTCCGTAATGGCGATATCTGCAGAAATCCATTCCTGGTTAAATACATCCATGATTTTTCCGTTTTTAATGACGGTATCGGCTTTTTGTCTGCCGGCTGATGCATTCAGCCGTTCAGCCAGTGTTTCTTTGTTCAAAATGAGGCCTCCTCTTTTTCTTTATATGGTACAATATGCTATCGGATCGCCTGATCATAGTCAATAAAAACTGCAGAAAATACCGCTTACACGATAAATGTCTTTCTATTCTGACATATAAAAAAGACCGTCCTTTTACGGACGGCTTTTCACTTTGTATGAAGCACTCTTTTTTCGAATCGGGAAATATCCGTAAGAGAGCCGATAACGATGAGAATATCTTCTTTTTGGATCATTTCAGTCGCCAGCGGAGATACGATCACTTCTTTTTCTCTCTTGATGGCCACGATATTAATGCCGTACTTCGCCCGGATGTCCAGATCAAGCAGTGTGTTACCCGCAAGCCTGCTGTTGGCCACGATCTCCACAATGCTGTGTTCGTCGGACAGCTCTAAATAATCAAGCACATTATTTGATACGATGTTATGGGCGATGCGCTTTGCCATGTCTCGCTCAGGGTGGACGATGTGATCAGCCCCGATTTTCGCAAGCACTTTTTCATGATAATCGTTCTGCGCTTTGACCGTGATTGTGTTAACGCCGAGTTCCTTTAAGATCAGCGTCGTTAAAATGCTCGCCTGTATATTTTCGCCGATTGCCACAATGACGTGGTCAAAGTTGCGCAGCCCTAAGTTTTTCAGCACCGATTCATCGGTTGAATCTCCGATGACTGCGTGTGATGCGATTTTGGCATATTCATTTACTTTATCTTCATCAATATCCATCGCCATGACCTCAAGGCCTTCTTCACTTAACGCTTTGCAAATACTTCCGCCAAAGCGCCCGAGGCCGATGACGGCAAACTCTTTTCTCATAACAGTGCTCCTTTAAACAATATCTCTACTAGGAATAGTATCACATTTTCGGCAATGAGTTCATATAGCGTTTGAGCTTTTCTGAAAAGGCGGGCGATAAATACAAGTCGGCTCCGCGTTCGATTTCTTCCTGGTAGTGACCCGGAGGCGCGATTTCCTCTGCCTTATCAAGCACTAGAAACGTCAGGCAGCCTCTGTATACGCGGCCGCCGGCACATACTTCTATGAACGCGGGACGGTATGTATGGTTATCAACACCTTCTCTTTTGTACAGGTAAGTTGCCGCTTCAAACGGGAGCTTGTACAGCACGCCTTCAGTCCGTCCCCCGTCTTCAACAAGATCGGCTCTCGAACCGTCAGGACGCCTTAACGTGAATCTCGTGGAATACCCTTCAACAACCGCACCTCCGACAGGCTCGGCAAAAAAGTGATCGACCCCCGCCTGTTTAAACCGGGCATTATCCATACAGGACCCGTAAGCGAAATAATAAACCGGGCTGTCATCCTCCCGTTTCATAAAACGATATTCTTTCCAGTCTCCGCTTTTGATCCGGCTGAATGAGGCACACTGTTCCGGCTTTAGGACATATGCGAAGGCGGTTTTATTCCCGACATCCGTCGTCACGGCGACTTCCTTCCGGTCAAAATCGGCATAATGCGCATCCAGCTTACGGATCATCTGATGATCTGTTTCATACAATTCCCCGTACACAAAAGCTGTTTCTGCTAAAGACGCCGCAGGCTGACCTTTATCTGTTTTATACAGGACGCCGTTTATCGCGGCCTGCTCGCACACACACGGAGCGCCTTTCAGCAGCTCATGTTTCTCTTCACGCTTCCGTAACAAACCGTATACAAAAAGAAGCAAGTTATTTTTCCTCCTTTTGGACAGCAGCCGCTTCTAACGGCAGAATCACCTGAAACGTACTGCCTTCTCCATTTTTGCTCTTAATGTTAAGTTTACCATTATGCTCCTTCAGAATTCGTAAACAAATCGGAAGTCCGAGGCCTGTTCCCTGATCTTTTGTTGAGAAAAATGGTTTCCCGATGTTTTCAAGCTTTTCTTTCGACATGCCGTTTCCTTCATCCTGTATGCTGATCACCGCATTTTCTTCATCACGTTTTGTGTAAATATGAATATTCCCGCCGTCAGGCATCGCTTCAATCGCATTTTTAATAATATTGATAAATACCTGCTTCAGCTGATTTTCGTCACCGTTGACTATACAGGACTCAGTCTGCGTGAAATCCTTCTCAATCACAGTGTTTGACAGCACCGCGTTCGTGTCAAGAAGCGTCGCCACCTGCTTTAAAATATGGTTAAGGTGATGAGCGGTAAAATTCACGGTTTGCGGCTTGGCGAGCAGAAGAAGCTCTCCCAGCACAAGATCAATCCTTTTAATCTCCGAAAAAATAATGTCGAAATAATCCGTTCTTTCCGGATACTGAGCTTTCATCAGCTGGAGAAACCCGCTGACTGACGTTAAAGGATTCCTTACTTCGTGGGCGATACCTGCCGCTAGCTCCCCGGCAATGGCCAGCTTTTGAGATTGCATGGCAAGCCGTTCGTTCGTTTCCAAGAGCTCGTCGACCGCTTTTTTCCGTTCGCTGATATCAGACATCGTCCCCAGGCTTCCGACAAATTGCCGTCTGTGGTCATAATACAGCTTATAATGGACTTCTCCCCAAAAGATAGTGCCGTCGCTTTTAATATATTTGGCTGTAAACATTCCTGACGGAGCCTGCTGCTTGATTTGGGAGATAATATAATCAATGATATGTTTTTCTTTTATAAAATAATCATTATACATCGTGCCCATACATTCGCTGATGGAGTGGCCCGTAATCGCCGTCCAGGCTTGATTCAAATATGTAATATTCCCTTTCGAATCCGTCTGAAAAACAATTTCCTGCAGATTGTCCATGATGCGGTTTTTCTCATCTGAAAGCGCCTTTGCTTTCTGCTCGCTGTCCTTCAGCTCGGCCAGCAGCTGCTTTTTATTATCTACTTTATAAGCCAGCAGCCAGACGCTGATTAACGTGACGGCGGTAAAGATGATGTCAACAGGCCAGTTAATCGGATTCCGTTCAATCATATAAAATATATAATCCCAAAACATAATAAAAATCATTGCCAAGATTAAGGAAATGATACGCGCTTGATATTTTCCCATAGTCCCACCTGCCGCTAGCATTTCTACATATATTGTAACATTGTTGACCGCTTTATTGACTAAAAAATGATAACTATTCCCAATTATTTGAGCAGGTTCGCTTTATTTTACCGGTAGTTTTTACACAATTTCATAATAAAAGGGCGGAATAATGCTCCGCCCTTTTTGCTGATTATGATTTATCTTTTAATGCTTCCTCGATTTCCTCAAGCAGCATTTTCGCTCCTTCAGGGCTTAAGATGATTTTACCGTTGCCGTACTCCTGATTATCAGGGGTAATTTCTCCGGTCATTAAGCAAATGCCGTGCGGCTTGTATTTTTTCAAGACAATTTTGTCTCCGTCAACGAAAAATTCAATACTATCTTTAATAGCGATATCCAATGCTCTTCTCAGTTCAATCGGCATGACAATACGCCCGAGTTCGTCTACTTTTCTTACTACACCAATTGATTTCATAGAAATCCCCTACTTCCTTTAATGTCTCTTATATGTGTCCAAGGAAAATCATTCATAACGTAGACGAAAGTAAAGGAGCAAAAGTTTCTCAGCTTCCGGAAATGAATGTTCTTTACAGAAAGAAAGCCTTTTGAAATACGGAATACAGACTTTCCCTCCTTTTTTACAAAAACATTTCATTCCCGCCGGAAACCCCCAAAAATCGTGGTTTTTCTCAGAAACTTTAAATGTAGAATCAATTAAATCAGGATAGGGATTGGGTGAAAAAATGTTTCAATCAACTGAGATCGGAATCGACTTAGGAACCGCTAATATACTTGTTTACAGTAAAAATAAAGGAATTATTTTAAATGAGCCTTCTGTTGTCGCTGTAGATACAACTACGAAAGCGGTGCTTGCCATCGGAACGGATGCCAAAAGCATGATCGGAAAGACGCCGGGGAAAATCATCGCCGTACGGCCGATGAAAGACGGTGTCATTGCAGATTATGATATGACAACTGACTTATTAAAACACATTATGAAAAAAGCCGGGAAGAAAATCGGGATGACCTTCCGCAAACCGAATGTCGTCGTCTGTACGCCTTCAGGCTCAACAGCCGTTGAACGCCGCGCTATCAGTGACGCTGTCAAAAACTGCGGAGCAAAAAACGTTCACTTGATTGAAGAGCCCGTAGCCGCTGCAATCGGTGCCGATCTTCCGGTTGACGAACCTGTCGCAAACGTCGTCGTGGATATCGGGGGCGGTACGACTGAAGTGGCCATCATCTCATTCGGAGGCGTCGTATCCTGCCATTCCATCAGAATCGGCGGCGACCAGCTTGATGAAGATATCGCTTCGTTCGTCAGAAAAAAATACAACCTGCTGATCGGGGAACGTACGGCGGAACAGGTGAAAATGGAAATCGGCTTTGCATTGATTGAACATGTGCCGGAAACGATGGAAATCCGCGGGCGTGACCTCGTAACCGGTCTCCCGAAGACAATCAGACTGCAGTCCAATGAAATTCAGCACGCGATGCGTGAATCGCTCCTACATATTCTTGAAGCAATCAGAGCGACGCTTGAAGATTGTCCGCCAGAGCTCAGCGGAGATATCGTTGACCGCGGCGTCGTGTTAACCGGCGGGGGCGCGCTTTTAAACGGGATGAAAGAATGGCTGACAGAAGAAATCGTCGTTCCCGTTCATTTGGCGGCAAATCCGCTTGAATCAGTGGCTATCGGCACGGGACGTTCGTTAGACGTCATCGACAAGCTGCAAAAAGCGATTAAATAATAAGATTGTGCTTCTTTTTTCTCCGGCCGGCTCATATTGTGAGACTGGAGAAACATTAAGGAGGAAGCATATGCTCAGAGATGTGGGAAGACGCGTAGCGGTAGCCGTCATTTTAAGCGGAATTATTTTAGGGGGTATGAGCATTTCACTGGCCAATATGCCCCATTCTCCGGCCGGCGGCACCGTAAAACTGAATCACCCGTAAAGGCGCAGCAAAGGCTGTGTCTTTTTCTTTTGCGTTCCTTTCTTTCCTTTATGAGGCATTATTTGATATGATGAGAAAAACCGATGAGGAGGAATGAACGATGAGTTCGTTTACTGAAAAGCTAAATACATATGCTCAGCTGGCGGTAGAAGTCGGCGTCAACATCCAAAAAGGACAGCATGTCGTAATCAATGCCTCAACCGATGTCCGGGACCTTGTCAGACTGCTGGCCAAACATTCGTATGAAAAAGGCGCCAAAAACGTCACCGTGAATTGGCAGGACGATGAACTGTCCAGATTAAAATACGAGATGGCTCCGTTTGAAGCGTTTGAAGAGTATCCTGAATGGGAAGCAAAAGGCAAAGAAGAGCTCGCGAAAAAAGGAGCTGCGTTTATTTCAGTCGTCTCATCCGACCCCGACCTGTTAAAAGGCACTGACGGCAAACGGATTGCGGCGTTCCAGAAAGCCGCCGGAAAAGCATTGCATACATACAGACAATATATTCAATCTGATAAGGTAAGCTGGACGGTGATCGGAGCGGCTTCAACAGGCTGGGCGAAAAAAGTGTTTCCGGATCAGCCGGAAGACACAGCCGTTCAGCTTTTGTGGGAAGAAATTTTCAAAACGACCCGCGTAAATGAAGAAAACCCTGTGGAAGCCTGGAAAAAACATGATCAAAATCTTCATGAAAAAGTGGAACACCTGAATAAAAAACATTACAGCGCCCTGCATTATCAGGCTGAAGGAACAGACTTAACAATTGAACTGCCGAAAAAACATGTGTGGGCAGGCGCGGGAAGCGTTAATGAAAGCGGGCATGAATTTATGGCCAACATGCCGACCGAAGAGGTTTTTACTCTTCCGCAGCGGGACGGGGTGAACGGCACGGTTTCCAGCACGAAACCGCTGAGCTACGGCGGCAACATTATTGATAACTTCACTCTTACCTTTGAAAACGGCCGTATTGTTGATGTGAAAGCTGAAAAAGGCGAAGAGATTTTAAAAGGCATCGTTGAAACCGATGAAGGCTCCCACTATCTGGGTGAAGTGGCCTTAGTGCCGTACGATTCGCCGATTTCAAAGTCAAATATCTTATTTTACAACACACTGTACGATGAAAACGCATCGAACCACTTGGCGATCGGCAGTGCATATGCCTTTAATATTGAGGGCGGCAAACAAATGACACGGGAAGAGCTTGTCAAAGAAGGATTAAACGAAAGCATTACACATGTAGATTTCATGGTCGGTTCTAAAGATATGAATATCGACGGCATCACTGCTGACGGCAAAAGAGAACCGATCTTCAGAAACGGAAACTGGGCATTTTAATAAAAAAGGAGGCGCTTGGGCCTCCTTTTTTATTTTGCTTCATACATTTGCAAGTTGGCGAAGACGGTTTCCAAAACAAGTGTATCAACAGACAAGCCTTTCGCTTTTTCAAGCAGAAAACCGTGCAGATGATCACCTTCCGTCACCCGGCCCTTTTCCATATCTCTCAGCATCGACGATTTCATATGGTAAGACATACTTGTCAATGTACGATAGCTCTCTTCTTCCAGATCAGGGTCTTTCGGAATGCCGGCAGCGCTGAAAATGGCTCCGATTTCAGCAAAAAGACGCTTTGCCGTATTACGGCCGCCTTCTGTATCTAAAATCGGTCCGACCGGCTGTTGAAACAGTGTAGTCACTCCCGCCTGCGCGGCAATAAACATATACTTTTTCCAAATGTCCTTTTCAATATCCCGGCTGATGATGACATCCGCTTTCACACCTGCAAACGCGTTTTCCAGCTCATTCATACGGTCGGTGCGTTCTCCGTTCCATTCACCGAAAACAAAACGGTGGGCAGCACTCGTATGTAGAATTTCCCCTTTTTCGTTAAGAGCACTCTCAATAAAACAGAGGCCGCCCAGCACCTGATGTTTTGAAAAAGCTTCAAACAGCTGGTTATAATGCCTGTACCCGTTTAAAAAAGGAATAATGACCGACGAATCTTTAACAAACGGTTTGACATCCCGAATGACATCATTCAACGAATACGCTTTTGAAGCGATGATAACGGCGTCAAACTCACCTTTTTCGTCTGCCATGATTAATTTCGGCTTAATTGCAACATCACCTTTTGCACTTTTGACGGTCAGCCCCGTCTCTTTTAATTGTTCCGCCCGTTTCTGACGGACGAGAAACGTAACGTCATTTCCCTTTTCTGCAAGACGCGCGCCGATATATCCGCCCACTCCCCCAGCTCCGACAACTAAAAACTTCATGATGCATTCCTCCGTCTCTTTTCAATTCATATGTTCCTTTATTGTAACGGGAAGTCAGAAGATTGAAAACTTTTTTTCACAAATAAAAAGCAGAGTCTCCCCTGCTTTTTTATTACGCGTATAGCTCTTCAATCTTTTTCTGTACATCCGTGTTTTCAAGAAATTCGTCATAAGTCATTTGTTTGTCAACAATGCCTTTAGGCGTTAATTCAATGATGCGGTTGGCAATTGTTTGTACAAACTGATGGTCATGAGAAGAAAACAGCATAGCGCCTTTGAAGCTGATTAAGCCGTTGTTAAGCGCCGTGATGGATTCCAGGTCTAAGTGGTTTGTCGGTTCATCCAGAATTAAAATGTTTGCGCCGGAAAGCATCGCTTTTGAAAGCATGCAGCGCACTTTTTCTCCTCCGGAAAGAACGTTTGACTTTTTGTTGACTTCTTCCCCTGAGAACAGCATGCGTCCTAAGAACCCGCGCAGAAAGCTTTCGCTTTGATCATGCGGCGAGTATTGACGGAGCCAGTCAACAAGGTTCGCATCGCTGCCGTCGAAGTATTCGCTGTTGTCTTTCGGGAAGTACGCCTGAGAAGTGGTCACGCCCCATTTAAATGTGCCGCTGTCTGCTTCCATTTCCCCGGAAATGATTTTGAACAACGTTGTAACGGCAAGCTCGTTGCGGCCTGTAAACGCGATTTTGTCTTCTCTGTTCATAATAAAGCTGACGTTATCAAGCACCTTAACGCCGTCAATCGTTTTGGTTAGGCCTTCAACCCGCAGCACGTCATTTCCGATCTCACGTTCCGGCGTGAAATTGACGTAAGGATAACGGCGTGATGACGGTTTGATATCATCAAGCGTGATTTTATCCAGGAGTTTCTTTCTTGATGTCGCCTGCTTTGATTTAGAGGCGTTGGCGCTGAATCTGGCCACGAACTCCTGAAGCTGTTTAATCTGCTCTTCTTTTTTCTTATTGGCTTCTTGAGAAAGCTTTAAAGCAAGCTGGCTGGATTCATACCAGAAATCATAGTTGCCGACATACACTTGAATTTTATTAAAATCAAGATCGGCGATGTGCGTGCACACTTTATTTAAAAAGTGACGGTCATGGGATACGACGATGACTGTATTTTCAAAGTTGATCAGAAACTCTTCCAGCCACTGGATCGCTTTCAGATCCAAGTGGTTCGTCGGTTCATCAAGCAAAAGAACATCCGGTTTGCCGAACAGCGCCTGTGCCAAAAGCACTTTCACCTTGTCTGAGCCGCCTAAGTCTGCCATTTTCTTCGTATGAAGGTCTTCAGAGATGCCCAGACCCTTTAACAAAATAGCGGCTTCACTTTCAGCTTCCCAACCGTTTAATTCCGCAAACTCGCCTTCAAGCTCAGCGGCGCGGATGCCGTCTTCATCTGAAAAATCAGGCTTCATATAAATCGCGTCTTTTTCCTGCATGACTTCGTATAAACGTTTATGCCCCATAATGACGACTTTCAGCACTTCAAAGTCTTCATATTCAAAGTGGTTCTGCTTCAGGATGGCAAGGCGTTCGCCAGGGCTCATATGGACATCGCCTGTCTGCGGCTCCAGCTCACCGGATAAAATTTTCAAAAATGTTGATTTTCCGGCACCGTTTGCGCCTATTAATCCGTAGCAATTGCCCGGCGTAAATTTAATATTGACATCTTCAAATAACTTGCGATCCGCAAAACGCAAGCTCACATTATTTACAGCAATCATTTATAATCCTCCATCGTGTCTAACATCATTAAAAGTATACCATGAATAAAGGGGAAGAGAAATGTTTCCCTGCGAATATAAGGTTTTGAAAAGACGCAAGCGCCAACCCGGAGTGCTGTGATACAATAGATAGATATATATACATATTCATCACGGAGGAACAAGTTGAAGCTTTTAACACTCACAGAATACTGTCTTATGATTTTCTTTACCGGGGTTTTTCTGGCCGTCACAGGCTTTACGGCACGTGACATTGGCTTGTACGTCGGAATCGCCCTCATTTATACGTTCTCGCATCTTTTTTCAAAACGGATGCTTGAAAAACGCGGCAAAGAGAAGCAGCAGGCGAATCTTTTTATCAGCGTTCTGGCTATTGTCGGATCAGTGCTGGCAACGGTATTGTTCATCGCCATCGCCGCCTCGTTTGCCAAATAAAAAACGCCGGCCGTCCGAATCGGGCAGCGCGGCGTTTTTATTTTGTCTGACGCATATCATGAAACGGGAAGAACACAAACTTCGAGGTGCCGACGATCCGGTTTTCGGCAATTAAACCGAGTCCGTTCCGGCTGTCCATTGAATTCAGCCGATTGTCGCCCATGACGAAGTATTTGCCTTTCGGAACCTTTACGGGGCCAAAATCTCCCGTCAGGTTGACTCCCAGTTTTTTCGCTTCTTTTTTATTGCTCGCGAGGTACGGTTCTGCGATTTTTTTGCCGTTTATATAAAGCGTGTCATTTTTCATTTCAACCGTTTCTCCCGGTTTTCCGATGAGCCGCTTTACATAATGGACTTTCGATGTATCGCCGTTAATAATGACGATGTCCCCCCGCTCGATTTCGCCGATATAATTGACGCTTTTGTTGACAAACAGCCGTTCACCGTCATGTAATGTCGGGTACATTGATGATCCTTCCACTAAGTACGGTTCAAACAGGAAATGGCGGATTAACAGCGCAAGTGCGACTGCTATAATGATGGCCTTTCCCCATTCCCAATACGTGTTGGATTTTCTTTTTACCGATTTTTCAGAAGTAGGTTTTTGTTCTTCAGTCAACGTGGTTCCTCCTAGACGATCACTGTTTCAGTTCATGTACCATCTTTACTTTATCACAACTCATTATAAAATACATAACGCTTCTATGCGTATATCATTGAAAAAAGCGCCCTTTACGGGCGCTTTTTGCTTATTTCTCTTCAACCGGCTTTTTGATGATTCCCAAGATAACCGCCGTCACGATCGCTCCGATCACGATGCTCAATAAGTAGAGCAGCGGATGATTCGTAATGAATGCAACGAATACTCCTCCGTGCGGTGCAGGAAGCGTTACCCGGAAAAATTCTGTCAGTCCGCCCGCTACCGCAGAACCGATAACGGCTGCAGGGATGACGCGAAGCGGATCAGCCGCTGCAAACGGGATAGCGCCTTCTGTAACGAAAGCGGCTCCCATGAAGTAGCACGTAATACCGGCTTCACGGTCACGTTTAGAGAATTTGTGTCTAAAGAATGTTGTCGCCAGTGCGATTCCAAGCGGCGGAACCATTCCGCCTGCCATGATGGCAGCGTGCGGCGCATAGTTTCCGGCATCGATCATCGCAATTCCGAAAGTGAACGCCGCTTTATTGAGCGGGCCGCCCATGTCGATAGCCATCATACCGCCTAAAATAATACCCATTAAAACAAGGTTGCCTGTTCCAAGGCTTTCAAGCCAATTTGTTAAGAAATTCATAAACGCTGCTACAGGTGTGTTAATGACAAACTGCATCAGGACACCTGTGATAAAAATACCGAGTAGCGGGTAAATCAATACAGGTTTTAATCCGTCAAGAGACTGAGGGATAAAGACGAACAGCTTTTTCAGCAGGATCACGACATAACCGGCTAAGAATCCGGCAATCAGCCCGCCTAAGAATCCGGCATTCGCCTGCGTAGCCATAAATCCGCCGACCATACCCGGAGCAAATCCCGGACGGTCCGCAATACTCATTGCAATGAATCCGGCAAGAACTGCAACAATCAGTTTTAACGCATTGTCGCTGCCGATAAAGTTCAGCGCTGCAGCAAACGTGTTATATGTCGGGTCTTTCGGATCAGCTGAATGAATTCCCCAGAAGAATGAAATCGCAACGAGGATTCCGCCGCCGACGACAAATGGCAGCATGTTGCTGACACCGCTCATTAAGTGTTTATAGAAAGTGCTTCCGATGCTTGTGCCTGATTTCTGTTTCGGACCGTCTTCATTTGAAGCGGAAGATCCCCCGCCGCTGCCCTCGTAAATCGGCGCATCTTGATTAACGGCTTTTTCAATCAGTTCCTGAGGACGTCTGATACCGGCCGTTACAGGCACTTGAAGAACATGTTTGCCTTTAAAGCGCTCCATTTCAACCTGTTTATCAGCCGCTACGATAATCGCAGGCGCGTCTTCAATTTCCTGAGCCGTCAGCTTATGTTTAATACCGCTTGAGCCGTTTGTCTCTACTTTAATTTCGACGCCGAGCTCTTTCGCTTTTTCCTTCAGTGCGTCAGCTGCCATGAATGTATGGGCGATACCCGTCGGACATGCCGTGACGGCAAGGATTTTGCCCTTTCCTGAGGGCGCTGCCTGTTCTTCCTGCTCTTCTTCTTCCTCATCGTCATCTTTGTCATGCTGATTGATGATGTCAATGATCGCGTCTTCCGATTCAGCTTCAAGAAGCTGTTTGCGGATTTCTTCACGCATGAGAAGCGTAGAAAGTCTTGATAATGCCTCAAGGTGCGTATTATTCGCTCCTTCGGTTGCCGCAATCATAAAGACCAGGTGTGCCGGCTGACCGTCTAATGATTCATAATCCACACCTTCTTTTGAACGTCCGAATGCGATAGCCGGGTTAATGACGCTCGCCGTTTTCGCGTGAGGAATGGCAATGCCTTCGCCGATTCCCGTCGAGCTTTGGCTTTCACGATTTAAAATGGCTGCTTTGTAAGCCTCTCTGTCATTTAATCTGCCGGCTTTATCAAGCACTGTCACCATTTCATCGATAACGTTTTCTTTCTCTTTGCTTTCTATATTGAGATGAATTGTATCTCTTGTTAACAGCTCAGTTATCTTCACTTTTCTTTCCTCCTCTATAGACGTGTGACTTGAACTTCAGGAAGAAGCTGCTGTACAAACTCTTCAGTTCCGAGCTCTTCAGAAAATGCCGTCGCGCTTCCGGAAGCAACACCTAACCGGAACGCATCTTCCAAAGGCAGCTGTTTTGAGATCCCCGCAAGGAATCCTGCGACAACGGAATCACCCGCGCCTACGGAATTGACCAGCTTCCCTTTAGGAACATTAGCAAGGAAAACCGCGTCTTTCGTAAATAAAAGCGCACCGTCGCCAGCCATCGAAACAATCGCGTGTTCAGCGCCTTGTTCAATTAATTTTTTTCCGTAAGGAACGGCAGCTTCAGCTGAATCAATGACCGTATTGAACATTTCACCAAGCTCGTGATGGTTCGGCTTCATCAAAAACGGTTTCATTTCTGTCGCTTTCATCAGCGCTTCTCCGGAGATGTCCACCACAACGCGGGCATTCTGCTTTCTGCATGTCTCTGCAATTTTTTCATAAGTGTTTTGCGGCAGGGAAGATGGAATGCTTCCCGCTAAAACGACGATGTCTCCCTCTTTCAGAGCGGAGAACTGTTCTAAAAAGGCACTGAACACTTCGTCTGAAATTGTCGGGCCCTGTCCGTTAATTTCCGTTTCGTCGCCCGTTTTCAGTTTTACATTTATACGAGTGTCTTCATCCACTTCAGAAAAAGCCGTTTCCAGACCTTCTTGCTGTAAAAAAGACGTTATATAATTTCCGGTAAATCCGCCGACAAACCCCATTGCTTTTGACGGCACATGGTGTCTTTTCAGTAATCTTGAAACGTTGATGCCTTTTCCGCCGGGATACTTCGTGTCATAGCTGGAACGGTTTAAACCGCCTACGGCAAAATCTTCAACGTGAACAATATAGTCAACAGACGGATTGAGGGTTACAGTGTAAATCATGGTTTCACTACCTTTACGACAGTTTTTTCTTGGTAATTATCGAATGCAAGTTCTTCAGCTTCCGTGGTAATGATAGCGGCGTCGCCCAAGGCGGCGAACGCTGCGAAAGAAATCTCGCCGAATTTAGAAGGATCGGCTAATACATAGGCATTTTTCGCCTGGCTCAGAGCCTTTGTCTTCAGAAGAGCCTCATCCGGATCGGGTGTTGTAAATCCGGCTTCAATGTGCACGCCGTTCACACCGAGAAAGCTTTTATCAAAACGGTACTGGCTAATCGCCGTTAATGAGGCGCCGCCGATCATCGCACCTGTTCGATGTTTCACATACCCTCCGAGAAGATAAAAGGGAATCCCTTTCCTTATTAAAGCGTCGATATGCATAACTCCGTTTGTGACAACCACAATGTCCTTTGTTTGATCTATAAAATCAATCATGTGCAATGTAGTTGTTCCCGCATCAAGATAAATACAGTCACCTTCTTCTAATAAAGATGCCGCTTTTTCTGCAATTTTCAGCTTATCTTGAAGGTTTTTGGAGGATTTTTCAATCATATCGGGTTCTTGCCTGCTGTTGGAAAGTTTAGATGCCCCGCCATGAACGCGCTTTAAAAATCCGCGCTCTTCTAGTGTTGATAAATCTCTTCTGATCGTTGATTCAGAAGCGTTTGTCATGCTTATCAGCTCTTGAATCTTTACCACATCACGCTTTTCAATCTGATCAATAATCAGCTGATACCTTTCAGGAGTGAGCATATTCCGCCTCCTTTGAAAACGTATTCATTTCGGCTATAAGATTATTGTAAACGCTTTTTTTACTTCAAGCAACTAAAATCACTCAAATTCATTCAATAACTATCAAAATCTTTCACATTTGTTCATATTAACGTATGTACATAGGGTTTGTAAACTGTAAATTCGACAAAAAGGGGGACAATTGTATGACATTTTCTTTTTATCATAAATGAAAAAAGTCTATTATATTCATTCAATCATTAAAACAAGAAAAACCCCCATGCATTCTGCATGGGGCGCCGGTTATTCATACCGTAACGCTTCAATCGGATCTAAGCGTGATGCTTTGTTGGCTGGCAGCATGCCGAAAATGACACCGATCAGCATACTGAACAGCACGCCGATACAAACCACCTGCCAGGAAACGAGCGACGGCCACCCTGCGATAAGGGAAACGAGTGATGCTCCCCCGTAACCGAGACCGATTCCGATTAACCCGCCGATTAAAGTAAGCACAACGGATTCAATTAAGAATTGCGTCAGAATCTGTCCCCTCGTCGCACCGAGCGATTTGCGGATGCCGATTTCTCTTGTCCGTTCCGTCACTGATACAAGCATAATATTCATGACCCCGATCCCGCCGACAACGAGAGAAATACCGGCGATCGAACCGATGATCGTCGTCATGACGGTCGTGACCTGGCCGATGCCCGCCGCGATTTCTTCCATATTCATGACTTGATAAGCCTCTTTTGTTCCGTGATTGTCATTTAAGAGACGGGCCGCTTCTTTTCCTGTTGTTTTGATTTGGTCGGCTGAATCCGCCTGTATGGAAACATTGCTGTAGTCATTTGTACCGAAAGACGTTTTCAGCATGTTGAACGGGACATACATTTCACTGAGTCCTAACGATAAAAAACCGCTCTCTTCTTTTAATACACCGATTACTTCTACAGGCTGCCCGCCGGCCCAGACGATTTTTCCAAGCGGAGATGTTTTCCCGAACAGCTTTTCAGCCATTTTTTTCGAGATGATTCCCGCTCTTTTCCCGGAAAGAAAATCATTGTCCGTAAAGGTCCGTCCATCTTGAACATCCAGCTTTTTTACGTCCATGTAGCCGCTGTTAATGCCATTCAGCGTAATATCCGTTTCTTCTTCGTGATAACGGGCCGTCATTGATTTTACAGCAGAAGCGACAACCTGCTTTACGCCGGCTACTCCTTTTAATCCATTAATATCTTCTTCTGTAAAACTCGCTTGCTGCAAAGCGTTCGGATTGGCTGTTAATTCTTCATCACTCGGCAGATAAAACAATTCAATCGTATTGCCCGGCCCGCTTATGGATTGCTTCAGCATTTGCTCTCCGCCCTGGCCGACTGCCACCACAACGATTACTGAACCGACGCCGATAATGATGCCGAGCATCGTCAGAATCGATCTCAGCTTGTGAGCTCTTACGGAGCCGAGAGCCATCCGGAGATTTTCTAACAGGCTCATTCCCCCACTCTCCTCTGCTCAGAATCGCGGGAAACGATCATGCCGTCACGGACGAAAATCACTCTGTTTGTACAGTCCGCCACTTCAGGCTCATGAGTGACAAGTACCACGGTTACACCCTCTGCATTAAGCTCCGTGAACTGCTCCATGATGGAAATGCTTGTTTTCGTATCCAGCGCGCCGGTCGGCTCATCAGCCAAAATAAGCTTCGGTTCGTTAACGATGGCTCTTGCAATCGCGACACGCTGTTTTTGGCCGCCGGACAGCTCATTCGGCATGTGAAGCATCCGGTCCGCTAAACCGACTTTTTCCAGCGCATGCTCCGCCCGTTCCTCACGCTCTTTTTTGCCGATTCCGGCGTAGATCATGGGCAGTTCGACATTTTTTCTTGCATTCAACCGCGGCAGCAGCTGAAATTGCTGAAAGACAAATCCGATTGATTTGTTCCGGACCGCCGCAAGCTCTTTTTCCGTGCATGACGATACATCTTCGCCCGCAAGCCTGTAACTGCCTGATGTCGGTCTGTCCAGACAGCCGATGATATTCATGATCGTCGATTTTCCTGATCCCGACGGTCCCATAATTGACACATATTCTCCCTCTTCAATCGTCAGGTCGATTGAACGGAGAACATCAAACGTCTCCTTGCCGATCTGATAGCTTTTCTTCACTTTTGAAAGCTGAATCATCTATGCTTTCACATCCGTTCCGTCAGTCAAACCGTCAGCCGGATTCAGAATGACTTTATCATCCTTTGAAAGTCCCTCTTTTATCTCCGTCAGCTGCTTCGCGGTGTCGCCGACTTTGACTTTCACGCGTTTGGCCTTCCCGTCTTTTACCGTAAAGACCCAGTGCTCATCTCCGTCTTTTTTGACTGCTGAAGACGGCAGAGTGTCGGCTTTCCGTTTGTCGGTTTCAATGTTCATAATGAGTTTAAACCCCGGTTTGCCCTCCGGAAGGTTTCCGATCAGCTTGACCTGAAACGGATACTGCACGGCTTGTTCCGTGTTTCCGCCCGAAGCGGCGCCTGACTTTTGTTCTGGAACGAGACCGACAGCCGCCACTCTTCCCTTCCATGTTTTATCAGGAATGGCGTCAGAGGTAATCGTAACGCTTTGTCCCTTTTTCACTTTCAGCGTGTCGTATTCGGACAAATTGCCGGCAACGATCAGGTGTTCCGGGTCGCCTATATGTATTACCGGTTCTTGAATATCCGATTTTTTAGAAGCTGCTTCTTGATTTACCGAGATAACCGTTCCGTCCATTTCACTCTTGACAGTGAGATTCGCCACTTGGTTTTCAAGAGACTGCTTTTGCAGATCAGATTGCTTTAATTCGATTTCCGCCGTTTTTTGCTGAAGCTGCAGATCAGTCCGTTCGGATTCTATTTGTTTTTGGGCTTCCGCTTCTCCCACTTGTTTTGCCAGATCTTTTTCTTTACTGTTTAATGCTCTGAGTTTTTCTTCAATTTGTTCAATTTGCAGCCGTTTTGATTGTTCTGTCAACTCATTTTGTTCTTTATCAAGATTGAGCTGCTCGTTTGTATAAGTGACTAATGACGACCCTTCTTTTACCTTGTCGCCTTCTTTTACTTTCACCTTATCAAGGGTTCCTTTATCCGCTTCATAAAAAACATACTGTTCCTTGGAGAATTTAAGTGTTCCCGGCACCATGACCGAAGATGAGATTTTTCTTTTTTCCATGGTTCCGGTTTCGACCTTTTCCCCGGCGCTGCCGCCCGCGGGAGCGGCAGACTTATAAATATTGATACCGATGAATACTGCAACAATTACGGCGATGCCGATTCCGATCCAAAGTTTTTTCATGTTACACACCTGCTGTCATTGAACTTAACAGTCCTCCGACTGCCGATACCAAAAGCATAATAACAAACAGGACAATCGCGGAAGTCCAGGCCGCTTTTTTCGAAATGCCGCCGGTATAGCGAAGTCCCAAAGCGAGCAGAATATAGCTCCAGATGCTGAAAACGTCGAACGCGCTTAAAAAGACCGCAACGCCGTCTCCGGCCGGTATGACACTCGCCAAAGATGTAACGGCGTACAGGGAGCCCGCTCCGGTAAAATAAGTGACAAGACCGTTAATGACTAAGCCGATATTGGTAATAAACGCCGTGAAGAGGCCGAGTGAGAGCATTTTTTTGTAAGTTGTCACGCCGCCCGAAATTTTGACGCACAGCCAGTAAATGAGCGGAATGATAAAAAGACCGATAATGCCCCCGAAGATTCCTCCGAAAATCGAACCGAATTTAGTGAGGGTTTTGGTCATTTCAATCTGATCATCTGTCAATCCTTCAAGAGTTGAGCTGTTCAGCACTTCTTCATAATTCATCCCCAGCCCGCGCAAAATACTCCCGGCTGCGATGAGAATGATGACAATCAGGAGAGGAATGCCGATGACCGGCTTTTCTCTTAGTCTTTTAAACTGCACTACAGGACTTGTGATGACGCCGAAAACTGACGGTTTTTCGGTTATTTCCGTATTGCTTTTTTCCAGATTAGGTTCCATATTGCTGAAGCCTCCTATGTATTATTCTGTTTATACGTACGCAACAGGCTTAGAGAAGTTTCAATTTTTTTGCCGTTTGCGTATTTATGCTAAATTGTAACACAATTTCATACTTTTACGTTCCATAATTATGTAAAAAAGGATCATCATCAGACGGATATGGAGGGAGGCTCAAAACCTTGTGCGGGCGCCGTTTTCAGCCTGTATATGTAAAGAAAACGACCTTAATTGTAAAATCCTTTAAATTCCATTTTATCCTTCTTAGGAATTCGGCGCTGCAGCTGAATGTTATCTGCGGCTGTACAAAAAAAAACCGGATGGCAATGATGCCCATCCGGCTTTTTTTCATCCTCCGCTTACAGGAGGGATAAAGGCAATGGTATCGCCTTCTGTTACGGTGCTGTTGTCTTTTACGTATGTTTCATTGATCGCTATCATGGCATTGTCAATCGATTGAAGGCCGTACCGTTCCTTTAACAGCGCTTTTACAGCAGACGCTGCCGCCTCCTTTTCGTCAAGTTCAATGACCGGTGTTCCTGCCTGCTCCGCAAGCCCGGCAAACAAAAGTACTTTAATCATCGCGATTCCCCTTTATTCAAATCCGGTTTTCCGTTCGGATAGGGCGTCGTTTCCAGCTGATCGCCTATCCATTCTTCACCGTCTTCCCAGATTTCTTTTTTCCATATCGGCACAATCTGTTTTATCCGTTCAATAGCATATTCATTCGCCTCATATGCCGCCTTTCTGTGCGGAGAGGACACGGCGATTACGACCGCTGCTTCTCCGATATCAAGGACGCCGACACGGTGAGTGATTGCAGCTTCGGCCCCTTCCCATTTCGCGCAGATTTCATCGCCGATTTGAGAAAGCATTTGAACAGCCATGGGCTCATACGCTTCATATTCAAGACGCACCGTCCGCCGTCCGGCAGTCCACTCTCTGACCGTGCCGATAAACGTTGTGATGGCCCCGGCTTCACGCTTTTCAACTTTTTTTACGATATTTTCCGCAATAATCGGTTCCCTTGTAATTTGAAAACGTTCCATTTAAGCAGATTCCCCTTTCAGCTGCGAAAGCACAAACATAATGGCAGCCGGATCGTCAGCATGGAATACGGGCATATCTGCGTCTGTCGGCATATGCTCCGTATTTCTGCTGACAACCGCGATCACGCGCTCCAAATGCTTCAGTTTTTGCCATTCTTCGCTGTTTTTGATCATGATGATTTTCGGATGCGGCGCATGTTTAAACCCCTCTATAAAAAGGCAGTCAACTCCCAGATATTCATACAGGCCGATCAAACCCGCCAAATCCCATTTTTTTCGCGCCGTAAGCTGCAGCACGCCGTCCCCTTCTACTGCCGTAACCGCAGCTCCGGCTTTTGATAAACGTTCTGAATCTTTTCCGTCTGAAAAAGGGTCCGGTTCCCCGCCATGTCCGTGGTGCTTTAAACATCCGATAGTGCACTCTGTCGGCGCCGCTTTCAGCACACGTTCGATAAACGTTGTTTTACCGCTGTTTTGAAAACCTACGATCTGGACGATCGGGAAAGAATTGACCACGGCCATTCACTTCCATTCTCATCCCGGATGAGGAGCGCGTGGACCGTCATGCCCGCTTCATATCCCCTCGTTCCTCCCGGCAGAAGGATAAACGCGTTTGCTTCGGCAAGAGATGTGACAGAGCTTGATTTGTCGAGACCGACCGGTGACGCCATCATCTTTCCGTCCTTATGGTAAACAAACGCCCTCACAAACCTCGTAAACGGATTCGGCTTTGGAAAGTCATTTGTCAACACGGCTTCCGCCCACCCGGAGTGAGGTTTTTCATTTAAAAGCCACGTCTGGATCATCGGTTTTACAAACAGGGTGAAACCGACGTAACATGCGGACGGATTGCCGGAAAGGCCGAACAGCAGCATATCATCGGCCCGGGCGACAGTTGTCACGCTCCCCGGACGCATTGCCACTTTGTTAAAAAGAACTTCCGCTCCGAGCTTATCATAAATGTCAGGAAGAAAATCAAAATCGCCGACTGACACGCCGCCTGTCGTGATCAAAAAGTCAGTCTTTTTCATGGCTTCCTTCACCGCAGCATAGCTGTCATCAAAATCATCGGAAATTTTGCCTAAGTTCAGCGGTACCGCACCCGCTTCAATGATCTGGGCATACACCATGGCCGCGTTGCTGTTGCGGATTTTCCCCGGCTCAAGCGGATCGCTTACATGAAGAAGCTCGGTTCCCGTGGCGATAATGCCGACAACCGGTTTTCTGACCACGGGAACGGAAGCATAGCCGAAGGTTGCCAAAAGAGCGGTGACGCCCGGCGTGATTTTCGTTCCTTTTTTTAAAAGAGAGCTGCCCTTTTTCGCATCTTCTCCTTGATATGAAATATTATCGCCCGCATGAAAAGGGCGTTTCACTGACATGTAATCCGTACCGTTTTCAGAAAACGTCTTTGTCAGCTCAAGCATCACCACGGCATCCGCGCCTTTTGGAATCTGCGCCCCTGTCATGATGCGGACAGCTTCATACGGTCCGAGCTCTTTTTCTGACACGGCGCCGGCTCCGATGTGGTCAATTACTTCAAACGTGACGGCATTGTCACGGGAAGCCGTCTTTGAATCGCGCGCCCTGATGGCAAACCCGTCATACGGAGAACGGTCAAAAGCCGGTACGTCATGGTCCGCTTTAACATCTTCCGCCAGATAGCGGTGGAGACTGTCCTCCAGCGGCACCCATTCGGTATCCCCTTGTTTTTTATACCGGCCCACCCGGCGGACTGCTTCGTCCACCTGAATCGGCGTTCTTTTTTCAAGCATAGCAATATCTCCCCTTTTTACAGTCCGATCACTCTGGCCAGAACTGAATTTGCTTCTTTTATGTCATTTGTCCCGTGGATCAGTGCCCGTCCGTCTTGAAAAATAACGATTCTGAAGTCCTCGTACGCAATATGCAGCAGAAATTCATTTGCTTCCACTTTACCGATTTTCTTCAGTCGCTTGACAAGCTCTTCTTTATCCAGCCTCTTTAACGCTTCCGATCTGATTTGAACAGTGTCTCTTCCGCACAGCACGCTTGCTTTCGGTCTGTTTTCAGGCTGCAGATACGGGTATACGGGCTCCGTGCCGCAGGAAGGGCAATGATCCCGTTTGGTCTGATCCACATTTATGCTCATATTGGTGTTATTCCACACATCAAACGTGAAAAAGCGCCGATTTACGGCGGCATGATTTCCCGTCAGCAATTTCAGCGCCTCAGCCTGCTGATAAGCAGAGACGATATGAACCGCCGGAGATATGATGCCTGCTGTATCACATGTCGCTCCGCCCACGGGCATTTGCTCGAACAGGCAGGATAAACACGGCGTAACCCCCGGAATAATCGTCATACACATTCCCTGACTGCTGACACAGGCACCGTAAATCCAAGGTGTTTTCGTTTTCAGCGCCAGATCATTGATGACCATTCTCGTTTCAAAATTATCTGTCGCATCCACGATGCAATCCGCTTTTTCGATCAGCGGTTCGAGCGTTTCCGCGGTACCTTCCGCCGCGTAAGCTTCTATATGTATGTCACTGTTTACCGCCAAAAGACGCGCCTTGGCCGCCACGGCTTTCGGCAGTCGCTGTCTCGCGTCTTCTTCTGTATACAGCTGCTGTCTTTGTAAATTGCTCCATTCCACATAATCCCGGTCAATAATCGCCATACGGCCTGCTCCGGCTCTTGCCAGGCCCTCTGCCGCGGCTGTTCCGAGGGCTCCGGCCCCGACAATCAGGACACTGCTGTCAGCCAGCGACTTCTGCCCTTTTTCCCCTATCGGCTTAAATCTTGTCTGCCGCGAATAGCGCTCTTCCATCTGTATTGTCCCCTTGCAATTTTTATTTCCATCATACCATGTTTCTTCACAATCAGTCCTGATTTGAAGACTCGATATGTGCCAAAAGTCTGGTGTAATCATCCCGTGTGTTGATATTAGCGAACTCCTCCGGCGCGGCACCGATTTCTTCAGCCTGCACATAACAGACAGACAGCTGTTTCAGAGTGTCTGTCATTTTCAGCTTGTTTTGTGTAAGCTGATCCAAAAGCACCGCTTGCACCCGTTTATGATAAACCGCCACGAGAGGCTGCTCTCTGTTTTCACAAATTGGGATAACAGCGTCAAGATTTCCGGTCAGCTTCATTTCAAGCGCAGCCATCGTCTTTCTTGTCACGAGCGGTGTGTCACAGGATATGACCGTATATGTTTCGCCTTCTGTTTGTTTCATTGCCGTATAAATGCCGGCCAGCGGCCCCATTCCCCGAAACTGGGGCACATCGGCAAAAACATGCCTCTCTTTGTTTGATAAAAACGTTTTTATATGTTCAGGGCGGCTGATAATTACGGTTTCTCCGCTGCCGAAGGCTTTTTTCGCCTGTTCATAAAACATGCCGTCCTTCCATTTTGCAAAAGCTTTCGGTTCTCCGAATCTCCGGGAAGCTCCCCCTGCTAATATTACATTCACCCGTTTCATGTCATCTCTCTCCCATTCTGTATAAAAGCATAGCAAACGCCTCAGCCGAAATACAATAATTACAGTGCTTGTCTGTTTAATTAAGAGGAATAGCCGTCTGCCCTTTCCCATATTGTAGTGTTAACATCATGAGGGAGATGGTTCTTATGAAAATATCAGGTCCGTTTTTCCACGACACTTCTCAAGAGAACCTTTATTTGAAATCCGAACTTTCCAGATGCAGAAAATTAATTTCTGAATTTGAAGCAAGCTACTTTCATCAAAAAAACAATAAGCTGCAGCAGGAAAACGCCAATATTAAAGAACAGCTTCACAAGCTTTCTGGCGAATTGGAAGCCATGGCGCAAAAACACAAACAAACGAATGACACAGAACGTTCTTTGCATGAAATCAGGGCCGGACTGCTCGATAAAATCGTCATTCTGCAAGAACTGCTGCAGCAGGAAACGTTTCGGCGGAAAAATGAGATGGAAGAAAAACACCGGCTGCATCTCACAAATGTAAAATTTGAAGAAGAAAATAAAAACTTACATACCCGCATCCGCTCAC
This sequence comes from Bacillus amyloliquefaciens DSM 7 = ATCC 23350, assembly GCF_000196735.1. Taxonomy (GTDB): domain Bacteria; phylum Bacillota; class Bacilli; order Bacillales; family Bacillaceae; genus Bacillus; species Bacillus amyloliquefaciens. The sequence goes on along the minus strand of NC_014551.1, from coordinate 1,504,007 downwards.
TTGAGACCGCCATACAAACCGAACAGACTTCTCACGAAGATACGAAACGGCGTTTTCACGCCGCAGCAGAAGAAAATACCCGGCTGCACACACAAATTACAGAAAAGGAATATCAGCTCAAACATATTAAAATAGAAATTAATCATATGAGAGATCGAATACTAGAAACAAAAGAACGGCTTGTAGAAATAGAAAAAACGAAAGAAAAGTTATTTCAAGAAACCATTCTCTCATACAAAAGGCAGCTGGACGAAAGTGATGCTTGGATTGCCGGCCATTTTGCTGATATTGACAGCCGCACGGCTGAACCGGCAGAACAGGACCTGGAACTTCCTTCCGCTTCCGCCGGGACTGTTCAGGCAGAAGACTTGCTTAAAGCCGTCACCGAACAAGTCCTCTCCCTGCAAAAACAGTTTGCACAATCAGAGTCCCGTGATCAGTCGTTTGATGAAAAACTGGACGCGTTAAAAGAACGGGCTGATGAAGAAAAACCTTTCCAAAAATATGTCGTCAAGCTTGAAAAAAAGGCGGTAAAAGATACGTCACTTCCGCAGAACAAGCGGGAAAGCGCAAAAAAACTGCTTGAGTAACACAAGCAGTTTTTACTGTTTTATTCAGCAGCCGTATCATTTCCCGTTTCTGCTGTTTCCTGAGAAATTTCTCCCTCAAGAATATATTGGCCGCGGTATGGTTTTTTCACTTCAGGATACATTTTAATTAAGCTTTGCATAAAGGTTGTCATATTAGGAATTTCAAGGCCGCTTTCCTTTTCAATTTCCTTTTGCAGTTCTGAACTTTTGATTGCTGCATTGTGGCGTTTCAATGTTTTAATGGCTGCTTCGCGCAGTTTTGCCGCCTTTGAACCCGGTCTTGCCGTCCCTCTTCTTCTTCTAGTAGAACCGTCTGGAATGCCGGCTGGAAGAGTCGTAATAGACTGCATTTGCGGCTGGGTGGATTGAGGCTGTGTCTGCGGCTTTTGGTAGCTTCTCATTTCCTGTGCTGCAAGCTCTGCAAGCACTGGGAGAGAGTCACTTTTTTTCTCCGGACGAAACTCTTTTTTTGTATCGGACAGGCTGCCCGTATTGTCTAATTCTCTCAGTTTTGCATATATTTTATCACGTTCTATTTGATATTCACGAATGACTTTTACCTCTGCTTCGTTCAATTGTTCTAAACGTAAGCGCAGCGCTTCTCTTTCATTAAACATGTGTAAAACCCCCTGTCAAAAATTTAAACGCTTTTATTAAGATATTAGATTACAAAAGTAATTTTATCAACTATTATTTTATCATTTTACTATTTTATTTACTCTATGAAAAATTGCTTATTTTCTGAAAATGGTACTTTATATGCAAAAATCCCCTATCATATAGGGGATTCTGGGCAATGTTCCAATTTATTGAACCATTTCAAAATATAACTTAAAATTACTTGTTTAATGAAAATTAGCGTAATATCTACAATTTTCGACTATAATATGTAAAAGATAATGATATGGAGAAAACATGCGGTACAGCGTGTTTTCTCCTGTTTCTCTTTCGTTTTTACCGAAGCTCAACAAATCATTTATGACATTTTGGAATTTTTTATCCAATAAGCATAAAAAACCCTGCTGCCCAACTGCAAAGGACTTTCAGAACCAATACAAAAGACCGGCGGAGATTGTCCCGGTCACTCGGAAGCCTGCTCTGTTTCTGAAAGAATGCGGCTGATGCGTTTTTCAAGCATTGCCATCCCGCTTCCTCCCGCTTGAAAATGGCGGAGCTGTCCGGTTTTATCAAAAACGTAATAAGCCGGCACATACTCATTTTCAAACGCTTCAGTCAGCGAATGATTGCTGTCGATGTAAATCGGCTGAGAGATGCCGTGTTCAGCCGCTGTTTTCTTGATTTTTTTAAGGTCAAGATCATCTTCGGAACGGGGTATGTGAACGGCCGCCACATTCAAATGATCTTTATATTTATCACGAAACTCATTCACCTTCGGCTCGCTTCTTTACACATCTGGCAGCTGGCGGACCAGAAATGAATCAATGCCGGCTTCTCACCGACCAGCTGTTCCTTCGTGACTTCTCCGTTAAACCAGGCTTTAGCGCCTGTCAATTCAGGCATTTGCTGATGTAATTTCATCTTATGTCCCTCCGTTATCGATCAGAATTTAAAAAGGTCTGTGATTTTGTCTGTTTCCGAACGGATGAAAACGTTTTTTGTCCGGGCTTCCGGTTCGCAGGAGAAAGTTCGCCGTTTAGAACACTCAATGTTTTATCAACGTCACTGCCCGATGCTGTTGTGGGACATTCGCCCCCGGGAAACACTGCACCTTCTTCTTCAATTAACACGCCGAATTCCTCATATGCCATTCTCCCTCAAAAGTGTATGATTCAGCTGAATCCCCATGTTAAAATAAGATTGAAGATTCCCGTTCAATTACTATCTTCACAAAAATAATGATATAGAAACCGGTCAATATGCCAAACCCTGAATGTAAATAACTGGTTTCTAGTAAAAGGTTTATCTTATTGGAAAAACGGGTAAACCACTTTTGACTTTTCTGCAATAGACTTGAAAGGGAGACACCACTATGATTGATTTAAAACACTTTGATTGGGCCGGCCTTATCACCTCTGCCGGGATTTTCACCGTAAAGCTGGCTCTCATCATTTTAGCGTATTTTATTTTTCGGACGGCAGGCAAAAAGCTGATCAAGCATCTGTTTCAGAAATTCGAAAAACAGAACAACCTCTCTACGGGCCGCGCTTATACTTTGCGAAGCCTCGCGCTTAATGTGTACGGATACATACTGATTTTCGTTTTTATCGTGATGATATTGGATTTATTTCACTACAATCCGAGCGCTCTCATTGCCGGTGCCGGCGTGGTGGGCCTTGCAGTCGGATTCGGCGCTCAGGGGCTTGTCAGTGATATCGTTACCGGATTTTTTATCCTTTTGGAAAAACAGATCGATGTCGGTGATTATATTACAGTTGCAGGCTACAGCGGCATTGTCGAGCAGGTCGGTCTCCGTACGACGCAAATCAGGAGCTTTGACGGCACGCTTCATTATCTTCCCAACCGGGGCATCACGAATGTGAGCAATCATTCCCGCGGAACGATGCAGGCGCTTGTCGATATTAAGGTGCCGCTTGAAAAGAATCTCGATGAAACCATTCAGGTTCTGCAAACCGCGTGTGACAAAGCAGCCGCTGAGCTCCCGCAGATTAAGGAAGGGCCGGACGTCATCGGGGTTCAGGATTTAAGCACATCAGAAATGGTCATCAGAATCATTGCGAAAACAGAAAATATGGAGCAATGGCGGGTTGAACGCGTGCTGCGGAGAGAAATGAAAATCGCGCTCGACCGTTTTAAAAACGCCGCTTCCGGCGAATAAAAAAACCGAAGCATAAGCTTCGGTTTTTTCTTTTTAATGAAATTTTTTTTCTACTTCGCTGCAGATTTCGTCAGCGGTCATTCCGGAAGCCGTAATGACGGGAGCCTGAGTTGACGTATCGGCGATGCCTTGGACATTGCTGTCAAGTCCGGTTACGACACAGCAGTCACAATCCTTCGCATCCTCAGGAGTCTTCATCATCACTACGTCATATCCTTTTTGTTTTAACGCCTGTTCTACATCCGATAAAGATTGTTCAATTCCAATTTTTTTCGTCATATTGAACACCTCCGTTATGTAGAGTGCTCAATTTTTGTTAGATTATTCTTCTTTTCGGATTTAATTGGCATACTCCGAAAAATATCCGACCATGACATTGACTGCGGTTTCCATCGCGCCTTCATCCGGGTTCAGCTTTGCATGGTGAAGCCCGTGGGAAGAATCCGCTCCGAGCCAGAACATAAAGCCGGGATATTTTTTCAGCATATACCCGAAATCTTCTCCGGTCATCGCTTCTTTCGCCATTTTCACTTCTGCAAGATTATGATCTTTGACAAATTGCATAAATTCTTCGGTCAGGCCGCTTGTATTATAGACTTGATGATAAACGGACGGATACGTGACCTTCCCTTTGCAGCGGAAGCCGATTTCAATCCCTTTGACGAGTTCTTCAATCCGCTTTTTCACCATGCGCATTGATTCCTCAGAAAGCGTCCGGATCGTTCCTTCCAGATGAGCATGCTCTGCGATGATATTTTGCGCCGTGCCCCCGGTAATCGTTCCGATAGTAATCACCGCGCTGTCAAGCGGATCCGTATTTCTGGATATGACCGTTTGCAGCTGCGTGACAAGCGTGCTTGCGGCGACGACCATGTCGTCTGCTGTATGCGGATATGCCGCATGTCCGCCTTTCCCTTCAAGGTCGATGACAAGCTCACTTGTATTGGCAAATAGCAATCCGCTTTTGGTGGAGATTGTGCCCACCGGCAGCTCAGGTGCTATATGGAGGGCAGTGATCAAATCCGGCGTCCATTTTTTCAGCACATCGCTTTCAAGCATCGGTTCCGCTCCGCCGGGTCCTTCTTCAGCCGGCTGAAATAAAAAGAGCAGATCATGCTTGACCGGATGATGGACAAAATGATCAATAATGCCGAGTGCGATGGTCATATGCATGTCGTGGCCGCATGCGTGCATAAAACCGGGGTGTTCCGATGAAAACGGAAGTCCAGTCTGTTCTTCAATCGACAAAGCGTCTATATCCGCTCTGTAGGCAAGCATTTTTTCCGGAGCCGTGCCGTTGACTTTAACAAAGATGCCGGTTCTCCAAGTTTCGATTTCAATTCTTTCTTCCGGGTATTGGTTCAATATATTCAGCAGGTACTGCTGTGTTTTATATTCCTGAAAGCCGATCTCCGGGATGCGGTGCAGATCTCTCCGGATAGAAATGAGCCGCTCTTTTTCCATATGTATTCCTCCTTAAGATAAGAATAAGGCGTGGATTTTATCATCCACGCCCATTCTATCAAACCATTCCTTACAGCTGGCGTAATTCCTGTTTGATTTCTGTTTTGCCTTTTGTTTTTTCATCGATATCTTTGATTTTTTTCGCTGGTGTTCCCGCTACAACGGTATATGGCTCAACGTCGTTTACAACGATGGCTCCCGCAGCGACAACCGCGCCTTTACCGATTGTTACGCCTTCAAGAACAACCGCATTTGCGCCGATTACAACGTCGTCTTCCACGACAACAGGCTTAGCGCTTGGCGGCTCGATGACACCCGCTAATACAGAACCCGCTCCGATGTGGCAGTTTTTGCCGACAGTCGCGCGTCCTCCGAGCACAACGTTCATATCAATCATTGTGCCTTCGCCGATGACTGAACCGATATTAATAGACGCACCCATCATGATAACGGCATTGTCGCCGATTTCGACTTGGTCGCGGATAATAGCGCCAGGCTCGATGCGCGCTTTTACATCTTTCATGTCAAGCATCGGAATTGCAGAGTTGCGGCGGTCATTTTCAATGACGTAATCCTCAATTTTGTCTTTGTTTTCTTCAATTGCGGCTTTAATGTCAGCCCACTCGCCAAAAACGACGCCGGATTGGCCGTTTAGGAATGTTTTAGAGGAATCTCCAAAGCTGATTCCCTCAAGGTCGCCTTTTACATACACTTTTACAGGTGTTGATTTTGTACTATTTTGAATAAATGAAATAATTTCATTTGCATCCATCATTTTCATATGTATTGTCCTCCTCTGATTTTCTACCTCATTACTGTAACAAAGGAAGGATACAAAGACAAGAAAAAAAGGAACAAGCCTTTATTCCGCCGGCTGGCTGCACAGCGCGGCGAACTGTCTTCCGAAGTCCCGGAGCTCCTCTTCCTCGCTGCCTTCAGGATTGTTTTCAATTTTGACTGATGGCAGCGCCACCCGTCCTCCGCGGGCCGTGATCACTTTTTCCAATTCGTCCACCGCTCCGCAAAAAAACTCGTAGGACATATCACCGGAACCGAACAAAGCAAATGTTTTCCCCGCAAAATCCAGGTTTTCCATATCTTCAGCAATATCCAGCAATTCATCAGGAAGATCCCCGTCTCCCCAAGTATATGTCCCTAATAAGATGTGTTCGTAATCATTAAAAAGCTCGGCATCGATATCCATCGCTTCATATCTGTCTACTGTTGCTTCTGCTTCAATCAGCCCTTTTTCAATCAAATTCGCCATCGCTTCGGTGTTTTCTGACATTGTAGCATAAACAAGCAATACATTCCCCATCTTCGTCTCTCCTTTATGTATTAAAACTAATGTGCGAGCCGGGCCGCCTCATACGGTCTGACAAATTTACATTCGTAAAGGCCCGCGCAAAAAAAGCTTTCTTTCCGGTTGGCCACCCGCCATCCGTGACCGCGGATCGTATCAAACCATTTTAATTCACCGGCGGCGAAATCAGCTTGATAAATGCGCGAAAACCCGTGTTCGTCCTGTGACGAAGTGACATAAATAATACCGTTATCCTCGGAAACGTCGAGAAATGATTTTTCCCGTATGGCAGGTCCGGCTGAAATGGCAAACTCCTCTTCCGTCCGCACGTTTCGGACAGAAACCTCGCCCCGCTCTCCCTTCGCCGCACCTTTTGCCGCAATGAGCCAATCCTTCTGATACATGAGCATTGAGGCCGTCATGCGCTGCCTTTCACAGCTTATACGCCGGACGCGGTCTTTCGTCAGATCATACGCCCAAATGCCGCCATGATTCATATGAATCCGGGTGCCGATATAAATCGTCTTACCGTGCAAACAAAGCGAACGGATTACTGGCGGCTCCTTCAATTGTGAAAAGGGCTTGGCCACATGCCAAGTGACACCGAAATCATCAGATAAATAGAGGCAGTGCGTGCCGTGAGCACAGACAAACCCGTCATTCCGACCGGCAACAGCCCATACGGAGGCGCTGGTCGGAAAGCGGGATGCCGTCCAGGTCTTTCCCTGATCGGCCGATCTGAGGACGGCGCCTTTTTCTCCAGCTCCGAATATGTAAGGCCCGATGTAAGTCAGCACATGAATCTTGCTTTTCATCCGGTACAGCCGTTTCCAGCCTTCTTCCCCAGAAAAATGAAAAATGCCTTCGCCTTTTACAGCGACAAAATATCCCGAAGACACTGATGCCATGACAGCCGTCGCGCCTTTATGAAACATGGCACCGGTCTCCGTGGTGTGCGGCCCATGCAAGAAAACCGCGGACAAATTCTTTGCAGCATTCCTGATCTTCAGCCGTCTCAGGCGCCAGCTCAATTTTCAGCGTTTCCGGATATAAATTGGCGCCGGCCTTTTCAAACGCTTCGCAAAACAGCGTGACCGCTTCGCAAAACTTCGGATAGGCGTGGTCGCCTGAACCGAAACAAGCCGTTTTCAGTCCGTTGAGCTGGCGATGCAGAATATCTTCATAAAAATCTTCCGCTTCGTAAGGAAGATCACCGTCCCCCCATGTGTACGTTCCGACAAAAACATAATCATATGCTTCGAGAGAATCCGCATCTGCCTCATCCATGTCAAGACAGTCAATTGCAATCTGATGCTCACTCAGTGTTTCTTTTATAATGCCGGCAATATCCTCTGTATTCCCCGACATGCTTGCGTATATAATTAATGCTTTCTGCACATGATCACCCCGTAATTGATAATGATTTTCATTAACTTATACAATACTTTAAATGATAATGATTTTCATTGTCAATGAAAAATAAAAAAAAGACAGCATGATTACTGTCTCTTTTTAAAAAGGGCGTTCCTGTTTCAGCATATCTTTGACGACCGAAACAAAAGCCTGCACCTGTTTTAATTCAAATGCCGGCTCATAACCGAGCAGCCATGTATCACGGCCGATCGGATGATCCTTAGCATCAAGCAGGGGCATTTTATTTACTTTGTCTTCCTCTTCTAAGGTGACTGACGGCAGAATGGCATAACCGATCCCGTGCAGCGCCATCTGCTTGCACGTTTCAATCTGATCGACGAGGATCGTCTGTTTCGGCGAGGTTTTGAATTTTTGATGCCACCAATGCTGAATTTCCTGAAAATATGTACTGTCACTTTTGAACTGGATAAACGGCCGATCGGTATGGGCAATATCATCAATACAGGAAATTTCCGTATCGACCAAATATAAATGATCGGTCATTAAATAATCTTTTCGGCCTTTCCATTCCGGATTTCCCCGGATAATGCCGATATGTACCTGATCTTCATACAGACTTTTCAGCATTTCACTGCTCCACCCTGTAATGAGAGAAACTTTTGCGTTCGGATATCGCTCCACATATGTTTTTAACACTTTCGGAAGCCAGTGCTGCCCGATAATGGAGGCGACGGCAAGCTTCAATGTGCCGTGAATTTCTCCTTCAAGTTCATCAATATTTTCTCTTATTCTCTCTTGCCGATCCGTGACATCATTTGCAAATTGTATGATTTTTTCTCCTGCCGGCGTTACCGTAAGTCCTTTTTGAGATCTTAGAAAGATCTTTGTTCCCCAGGCTTTTTCAATGGTCTGCAATCGCTGGGACAGAGCCGGCTGTGACACGAATAACCGTTCGGCAGCCTTCCTCATGTTTAATTCCTCAGCTAAAACTACGAGCATATGAAGCTCTTGAAGCTGCATGTCGTCCTCCTTTTCAATGCCTTTTCGTATTTCTTATCTACCATTCTAATAAAATAAAGGCTGCCGAGGCAAGCATCACTCATATGTATGCGTTTTCTTTTTCTGGCATGCGAAGAACAAATAGGCTGATCGTGCGAGCCTACTTATTCAATGATCTGATATGGCTGCTTAACTGCTTTAACACGACTCTTCTCGTGAAAATGCCTTCAAAGCCGCCTTCATCATTTTCAACGCAGACAAAGCCGTTATTAATGACCATGCTGAACCCTTTGATAATCGGATCATTGATGTGGAGACGGGGAATGTCTTTCAGCATGACTTCCTCAACCGTAATTTGATCCAGCTTCTCAAACTCAATCCGTTCAAGTCCGAAAATGCTGTTCATAATCATATTTGTCCCGATCAAACCGTGCAGACGGTACGAAGCGTCCAGGACGGGAATGGCGGTATAGCCGGTTTTTGTGAGCACTAAAAGAGCATGCTCAAGGTTGTTTCCGACTTGTACGTGCGCCACTTTATCCGCCTCAATCATAAATTGTCCGACTGTTGCATCAAGAAGCTGATCTGATTGTAAGCTAATCATGTCACTTCGACCCCTTTACATTTTTCATCAAAACATGTATTCCCTATATCGCAATAATATAAACATTATCATTTTTTGTTGAAAAGTTTCCGTCAATAAAAAAGATACTCTTTGCAATCGAGTATCAATTTATAGGCCGCTGATTAATTTTCGTTCCGAAAACGGTCATAAAGCGTGACGAGTTTTTTATAAGTGGTTCCATCAACGCTTTTTGACCCTGCTTCTATATCGTTGATTTCGCTGGTCAAAAGCTCAATGGCATATTCATGATTGATCAGGATATTCAGCAGAAGTTTTTGTTCTTCTTCCGTAAATCGTTCACCGATAAGACTCATACGTAATCAGGCCCCCTATTTTTTACTGAATACCTCTGAAAGCAAAGTGTAATTTACTTTCAGCTCTACCGCTAGAATAAGTAAACAGAAAAAAATCGTCAACCGCATAATTCGACATTTTGCGGATTCTGTATGAAATATTATTTTGTGTAACGATTGGCATAACTGAATGCTGTGCAGGAATCGGGCTTGATTTTCGCTTCAATGCCCATCGAGGTAATGCGTCCGGTCATTTCTTGTATCAACTCTTTTGTAAGTCCTTTTCGGCCGATATCCAGATGCACTTCAAATGTAAGATCCGCCCCTTCATCCGCGAAAGGCAGGAGCAAATCTGTAAGTTCCATAAAGCGCCCGTCGAGAATATGCGCAGCCATCTCCTGGCTGAATGCGGTTTCCAGCGAAATTTTTTCGCGAAGGCTATGTATCGGTCTTGCAAGATCGTGATTTTTCAAACAGCCCCAAGCTCCCTTGCCTGTGCGGTGCAAGTGTATAGCCGTAATAAACTTTGTGAACTCGCGGTAAACTTGTGAATCGGTCCCTACAGACAGCACGTATGCTGAACGGGGGTCTTGATTGACAAAGCGTTTCAGCCGCTCCATCACGTCTTGAAAGGTCATTTGTGCTTCAGAAAGATTATAAAACAGAAAAGAATCAGCCATGTACGGACACTCCTCTTTCCAGAATCTACAACCAAATTCGAACAAGCACGTTCCTTTGCATGATTTAATAAAGCTCCGCTTGCGGAAGACGGGAAGCTTGGTCAGCCTGAAAAATTAAATCCAATTACTGAAGGAGCTCAAAAATTTCAATAGAAATCATGTCAATGTTATCAAACGGATATGTGTTAGGTTTTTCACCTTTTTGGAAAACCGTCAGTTCAAACGTTTGATTTTTTTCGAAATATTTAACACTGCAAATTTTTTCGCCGTTAACTTCAAAATAACGCTGCATCGGCTCGCTTGCCGCTTCCGCCGTTTCTTGCAGGCTTTGCAGCCTTGTGATGATACCCATTAATTGTGACATTCTAAAAAAAGACTCCTTTCAAAAAACAACTTCAAATCAACAAGTATTTATTATAATACAAGTTCTACAGAGCATCATACCATAAAGTAGACCGGGATGGCATTTTCCCGCTGGATTTTCAAAAAGAAATAAACGGGAAAACCGTGTTTTCGAATAGTTTGAAGCTTTTTTCAGAATGTCATACACCTTTTATAAATGATTTTTCGCTTTTTGAGCCGCCATTGTCAGATATATGTGAGAAGAGGCCTTTTTATGCGCAGACGACATAAAAAAACTTGGCGGGGGTAGCGCCAAGTTTTTTCGGATCTTGATCTGATAGAGGGGTTGGGGAACAGAGAGTAACTTCTCTCTATAACCAAATGATAATGATTATCAGTATCATTGTCAATCGTTTTTTAAAACTTTTTTCAGATGACAGCAAAAAAAGCGGCATACAGCAGCCGCTTTAAAGTAATCCGTCCTGTTCATATAAATAAGAGTAAGGCAGATCGATAAATAAATACATATTGTCATCCATCGGATATGAAAAGATTCTGATCATCTCTCCCGTTTCAATGTCACTGTACAGGTCACTGAAAAAGCCTTTTCTTGAATTCCGCATCTTCATGATGTTTTCTAAAAAGTACGGGCGCCAGCTCCAGTTTTTCTCCATGTATTCAGGCTGATAAAACCATTCACCGGATTGCTTGAACACATTTCCCGTCAGCTGATAGCCTTCTTCATCACACATATAAATTCTGAAACAGCAGTCCGTCAGATTTTCCGCCAGTTTTTTAATAAACTCATCGTCCGCCTGGTGGGTTTTCTTCAGCTCGGAAACAGCCTGATTGACCCGCTTATAAAAATTCTCAGAGTGTTCATATACCGTTTCCAGCTTCTTCTTCTCTCTCGTGATAAATTGCTGAAACTCCGTTTTCAAGCGTTCTTTTAACAGGCTCCGGTCTATAAAATGACCGCTTGGCGCCTGCAGGTAATAGCCTTGAAAGAATCGGCCTCCGTTTCTCCAGGCGTACTGCAGCTGAAAATCAGCTTCTATATCTTCATACAGCAGCGCGGCCCCGATTTTCCTCGCCAGCAATGAAATGCTGTACAGCACATGCTCATACGATGGTGACGGCTGAGATACTTTCAGCGCCTGCAAATCTATTTTCAGAAGATCCGGTGAAAGGAGCGCGATTCTGTCCAGGTTGCTGCTCTCCTTACCTATATTGTCCACTGCGATTTTAATGCCGTATGTACGATAGTAGGCAAGCATATGGTACAGCTGTTCAATGTCGCCTTCGAAATTGTGCTCGGTGATCTCAAGCACAATACGGTTCAGTTCAATGCCCTGCTCTTCGTATTCTTTCAAAAGCTCAAGAAAGCTTTCGCCATGGTCAAGCATCAATACATTTGCATCCTGGTTGATAAAAATCAACAGGTCACGATCCGCTTCTTTAAACCGCTCCAGCGCCTGCCTGATGACTCTGTCATCGACCTCAAGCTTATATTCTTCCGGAATGCCGGAATCTAAGAAAAACGGCCCGAGGCTCTCAATCTCCGCATCTGCCAAAATACGGCCGAGCACCTCATAGCCCACAACTCTTTGTTCCTCCGCGTTAAAAATCGCTTGGTAATACGGAATGACATCATCAATATTCGTCAGTATATCAAGTGGGTCCAACATGTTATCACCTGCTTCTCTATCTTTGTCTGATTATACACAATTATATCTGCACCACAAAGGTTTAGACATTCATAGGGGAAAAAAGAGGCAGTATGGGAGCAGCTTAAAATAAAAGGGGAAAATTTTTAAAATCACTCTTTAGATAAGGATGTTATTCATTTGTTTCACAATCACAAATACAAGTATAAATATAAGAGCATTATAACCGGCAGCTGTCCAAAAGTAATGACTCCAATCGGTACTGTTAAACACCCAATCATCATCATGTTTCAACTGAAAGAAAGTTCCTTTTTTATCTAACGTGCCAAATGTAAGAGTTGTGAACCCGCCAACACTCTTGGAAACGTCAACTCCATACATTGAACCGGCATTATCAGTATCATTTATTGGCATATACGTATAATCAGATAAAATTGTTTCCGCCAGCTCGGTCGGCAGAGACACATATAATACAGCCGATGTATCGCCTCCGAGCCCACTCAAATACTCCCTGGCTTTAATAAATTTCGTTTCATCAGGAAAATCTATGTGATATAGCTTTTCAAATCTGATTATTTCATCAGATGTAAGATTGGTATTTTGATAATACTCTGGAGTAAAAGCGCAAATAATAAAGTGCCAAATATTAAAGATATTAACTAAACTGCTTAAAAATAGTACAGCGAACCATTTTAATAATTTCTTCAATTAATCGCCCCTTAATCTTTCAAAATTATATCATAATTTTGAATAGAAAATAAAACAAGCGAACGGCCGGCTTTGACGTTCGCTTGTTTTGCAAAATAATCAATATATCAAAATTAAAACGGATAAGGATTCAGCCACTGCCCGCCGTCCATTGTGATACAATCCCCGTTTATGTAGGCCGCTTCATCGGATAGCAAAAACGCTGCCAAAGCGGCGATTTCTTCCGGTGTGCCCAGCCGGCCAAGCGGCACACTGTTCATAGTGCGGGACATCGCTTTTTCCGATTCAAACAGCTTTTCCGCACCGCCTGTTCGTTCAATCGGGCCTGGGGCTATCGCGTTTGTGCGGATGCCATATTTGCTCCCCCATTCAACGGCCAGCGTTCTTGTCAGTGACAATACCCCCGCTTTGGCTGCAGCGGAATGAACGACCCCTGCTCCCGCTCCCCATGCGTATGTGGCGGCCATATTCAATATGACGCCCTTCTGCTCCTTCTCGATCCAATGCCTTGCCGCGGCTTGGCTGCAAAAAAAAGTGCCGTTTAAAACAATCTCAATAACAGCTTTCCATCCGTTGGGCGTCAGCTTTTCTGCCGGGCAAATAAAATTACCGGCCGCATTGTTAATCAGCGCATCAAGCCGGCCAAAGACATTTACTGCTTCTGTAATCATGTCTGAAGCACCGGATTCAGAACGGACATCCATTTGAAAACAGGCGACCTGTCCCTCAAAGGTCTCAATTTCTTTTTTTGTTTCCTCAAGTGCTTCCTGGTTCCTCCCTGTCACCATGACGTGCCATCCCAGTTCAGCCTGTTTTTTCGCCATTGCTTTTCCCATGCCGCTTGATCCGCCTGTAATGATTACTGCTTTCTTATCCATAACAAACCCACCCCTTTTATTGAATGAATAATCATTCATAATTCTACCATAGATGTCCTTCCCCGTCATTACATGCTGAGAAGGGATTTTTCAGCCAAGCTGATGATATAATAGAAAAACTCTGACAAAGGTTGGTTTTACATATGAAGAAAATGACCAGAAGAACATTTTTAAAAAGAGGAATCGGCATTTTGGGTGCGGCTCTCGCGACAGCTTGCGGAGGCTACGGCTATGCCCGGTATATTGAACCGCGTATGATCGAAATCACCCGGCATACCATCACCAGCCGCCTGATTCCCCGCGGCTTTGACAATTTTAAAATTGTTCAATTCAGCGATACGCATCTCAGTGACGTGTTTACAACAGAAGACTTGAATAAAACAGCGGAAAAGATTAATCAGCTGAAACCCGATCTGCTTATCTTTACGGGAGATTTAATTGATAAGCCGCATTTATATAATGATCATCAGCATGCGCTCGCCGTACTGCAAAGACTTGAAGCTCCTTTCGGAAAATTTTGTGTATATGGAAACCATGACCACGGCGGCTATGGCACAAACACGTACAAGGCTCTGATGGAAGCTGCTGATTTTCAAGTAATTCGAAACGGCTATCGTCAGGTGCAGCTGACAGACGGAAGCCGGATTGAACTCGCGTCTTTGGATGATTTAATGCTCGGAAAACCTGATTATGAAGGCACCCTTTCCCGTCTTTCCTCCGATACGTTTTCCATATTACTCGTTCATGAGCCGGATGCCGCTCTTAAGATCGGCCGGTATCCTGTGAACCTCCAACTGTCGGGACATACTCACGGCGGCCAGGTGCAGCTTCCGTTTTTCGGCCCTCTCATTACACCTCCTTACGGAAAAACGTATACCGACGGCATGTATACGCTGCATGACACAGTCGTTTATGTGAATCGCGGGCTTGGTACGACAAGACTGCCGTATCGATTTTTAGCGAGACCGGAAATTACGCTGTTTACTTTGAAAGCCTCACAAAAATAAGACTTTTGTCCCGATGCACAAACACCCCCTCCTTAATATGTATATGGAAAAGAGCAAAAAGGAGGGTGATGAAACTGCTGACCTATCAAGTGAAACAAGGAGAAACCATCTCAAGCATTGCGCAGGACTTCAGAATAAGCACTGCTGCTCTCCTTCAGGCAAATCCCTCAATCCAATCGGTTATTTACGCGGGACAGCATATTATCATACCGAATCTTCCCGACCCATCCACCATTCCCTATTCCATTGTCGTGTATATCGGAGCGAAGAAACTGCAATTATACCGCCTTGGCAGACTCATCCGTACGTATCCGATCGCAGTCGGAAAAATATTGACGACCACACCGACCGGGGAATTTTATATCGTGAATCGCCAGCCTAAGCCCGGCGGCCCGTTCGGCGCTTATTGGCTCAGCCTCTCTAAGCTTCATTACGGCATTCACGGGACAAATGACCCCTCCTCCATCGGCAAAGCGGTATCAAAAGGATGCATCCGGATGCATAATCAGGACGTCACTGAACTTGCCGCTACCGTTCCTAATGGAACAAAGGTGACGATTATAAGATAGAAAGATCTTATTTGTTTATAGAACGGGCTGATGATAATATATTACAGTGGGACCATTAGGGTAAGGAGCGTGTTTATGGATATATTTAAAAATAGAAATTTTGTCCGTTTATTTTTCGCAGCACTCGCTTCTCAAATGGGAACGACTGTAGGTAATATGGCTTTCGCTTTTTACTTGCTGGACCGCTTTGCCAACCAGCCGGCATACACGACTTTGGCTGAGCTGATGTATTCACTGCCGACGGTTTTCGTATTTCTTATTGTCGGTGTCGCAGCTGACCGGCTTGACAGGAAAAAGGTCGCAGAAAATTGTGACTGGATCAGGGCGGGACTGACGGTCGTATTGTTTGCGGCATTATACAGCGGGAATATTCCTTTCGTCTTCTGTATTTTGTTCATCAGAAGCGCCGTGACCAAGTTCTTTTTCCCGGCGGAAGCCAGCCTTGTACAAGCTATTCTGCCTAAGGAGCATTATGCGAAAGCTGCGGGGCTTAACCAGATCCTGTTCAGCATCTTTATGGTATTCGGCGTCGGTATGGGGGCGTTTATGTATAAAACGATCGGTGTTCACGGAGCCATTATCCTTGATTTTGTCAGCTTTATTGTGTCAGGCTTTCTGATCCGCGCCTGCCGCATTCCGAAAGAAGCCCGTCAGCCGAACGGCCCTTTTAAATGGGGGGATTCGTTTCTGAAAGATTCGGCCGCTGATTTTAAAGAAGGGATCGTATATATTGTTAAAAACAAATTGCTTGCTTCCCTTATTTTCGGCTTTTTTATCTTTGGATTTGTCAACGGCGGCTTTGCCGTACTGCCGATGTTTACGATGAAATACGGACTTGCGCCTGATCATTATGAATCACACACTTCAATCTTCACCGTCGCGCTCGGCTTCGGCCTGCTTGCCGGAAGTGTGATCGGAACAATGATCGCCAAAAAAGTCAAACCGCATCATTTGATGTCGATTCCTATTTTGGCAGCCGGGCTGCTCATTTTTGTCCTCGGTTATACGGATAAGCTGTGGATTTATTATACGGCCGCTTTCGTTCTCGGCATGTGCATCGGACCTGTCAATATCGCCATCGGCGGCTGGATGCCGAAAATCGTTCATCCGAAAATAATGGGCCGGGTCAGCGGCTGGCAGGATCCTTTTATGATGTTTGCCCAATCCATTACACTCGGACTGGTCGCCCTGTTATTTCCGAAATTCGTTTCCAATATTGATTACCTTTATTACGGCATGGGAGTCGTGATTTTGGCGGTATTTGTGTTCTATTTTATCGCCCTTCCGAAATACAGCGCCGAGGCAGCAGAAGTCGATGTGCAGCGATCATTAAAAGCTGATTCTGAAAAACACGCGAATCCTGTCTAATAAAGGAAAAAAATGCGCCCTTTTCATCAGAAAAAGGCGTATTTTTATAATCAATATTTGCATTTCAATGCTAAAAAAGTATAATCTATATATGAACTTGATCAATGCAAAGGAGAGAAATAATGGACGACCACGCTTATTCGAAAGAGCTGCAGCCAACCATCGAGAATCTTTCAAAAGCTGTTTATACTGTGAACCGCCATGCAAAAACCGCCCCCAACCCTAAATACCTTTATCTGCTGAAAAAACGGGCATTACAAAAGCTTGTGAAAGAAGGCAAAGGGAAAAAAATAGGGCTTCACTTTTCAAATAATCCCAGGTTTAGCCAACAGCAGTCAGACGTACTTATCTCTATCGGAGACTACTATTTTCACATGCCTCCAACAAAAGAAGACTTCCAGCATCTTCCGCATTTAGGTACGTTAAATCAATCGTACCGCAATCCTAAAGCACAAATGTCTTTGACAAAAGCGAAAAACTTATTGCAAAAATATGTGGGCTTAAAGGAAAAACCCCTTGCCGCCAACAGACAGCAGCCCGCTTATCATAAACCCGTGTTTAAAAAACTTGGTGAGAGTTATTTTTAATTCAAAAAAGCCGATGCATGACGCACCGGCTTTTTTCTATTCAATAACGTACGTATCCACTTTTTTAATTAACTCGCTGATTTCAGGCTTGCTGATCTGTTCATCTGCTCCGACGACTTCGCCCCGGTGGCGCAGGTCGTCCGTAATCAGAGACGAGAAGATCATAATCGGCACGTCAGAGCTTTGCGGGTTATCCTTAAGCAGCTTCGTCAAACGATGCCCGTCCATTTTCGGCATCTCAATGTCACTGATGATCATGTCGATATGGTCAGACAGGTTTTCTCCGTTATCCGTCAGTTTTATGATGTAATCATACGCTTCTTTACCATTTTCAAACGTAACGATTTCACTGTACCCCGCTTCAGTCAGCTCATCAGTCAAGAGGCGCATCAGAAGCGGCGAATCTTCAACGATGATCAGTTTTTTGCCCGACCGTCTTTCATCAAACCCTTCCTGATGGACATGATAAGTCTCAACTCCGGATGCCGATTCAATATCGTAAATGATCTTTTCGTAATCAGGTAAAAAGATCATCGTGTCTTCCAGTTTAATGATACCCGTTAAGTGCCGCTCCATGCCCTGATTCAGCGAAGTCGGCTTCTCAATCGCTTCCCAGGACACCCTGTGGATTTGTGAAACGGAACCGACATGAAAGACGATTTTCCGTTTGTTGAATTCCGTCACGATATATTTATCGTCTTTTGCTCCTTCGGCTTCAACGCCGAAAAAGGTATACAGGCTGATGACGGGAAGAATTTCGCCTCTCAGCTTAATCATCCCTTCTACGTCTTTGTGAGACTGAGGCACAGATGTGACATCTACCGGCTGAATAATTTCCCGGACTTTCATCACGTTTATGCCAAATGTATTGACACCTACTTCAAATTTGACGATTTCTAATTCATTTGTGCCTGAATCCAATAAAATATCGTATTGTTGTAAAGACAATTCAATCCCTCGCTATCCGCATTCAGTATTGTATTGTATATATCGGCTGTAAACGGAAAAAGTGAATGTATTCCGGACAACTGAACATTAACTCTTTATAAAAAGATTCTTTTTTCTGATAGCCCATTGACTTTTTGACATCGAGTGGTAAAATAGTCAAGGATTTTTCAGGAAGAAGGGTGTAATAAATGGGTACAGTAGTCATATTCGACCAAGATCAAATGACGGTGTTAGAAGATATCAGCAAAACGGCTTACCTGCAAATGAAAAAAGAGGCGAAAGAGCGTCCCGATAAGCCGGCTCCATACATCGTATGGCGGGAAGACATCAGCTTTGAATACGGGTATTAATGACCTTCGCCACATATCACAATAGATAGATCATGATACAATGAAGACAATCATTTCAGCTGGTTGTCTTATTTTTTTCTGAAAGAAGGTATGTTTTCACATATCGGACATATACTCGGGATAGTTCAATTAAATAGATGACAAATGCTCAGCTAGTGGTAAAATAGGATAAACTCAATATATAGTATAAGGTGATGAATTATGGAACATTTGCTTAATCCGAATGTAAAAGAAATTGAAATTTCAGGAATTCGCAAATTCTCAAATCTTGTAGCCCAGCACGACAATGTCATTTCGCTTACGATCGGTCAGCCGGACTTTTTCACGCCGCACCATGTCAAAGCGGCCGCAAAAAAAGCAATCGACGAGAACGCAACGGCATATACTCCGAATGCGGGCGGCCTTGAGCTGAGACAGGCCGTACAGCTTTATATGAAGAAAAAAGCTGATTTAAATTATGAAGCCGAAACTGAAATCATCGTTACGACCGGAGCAAGCCAGGCGATTGACGCGTCTTTGCGGACGATTTTATCTCCAGGCGATGAAGTCATTCTCCCCGGACCGATTTATCCCGGCTATGAACCGATCATCCGCATGTCGGGCGCCGTTCCCGTCCATGTTGATACGACGACACACGGATTTAAGCTGACGGCGCGGCTCATAGAAGAAGCACTGACGCCGAAAACAAAATGCGTCATTCTTCCTTATCCGTCAAATCCGACCGGAGTGACCTTGTCAGAGGAAGAGCTGAAAAACATTGCAGCCGTACTGAAGGGCAGAAATGTTTTTGTGCTGTCTGATGAGATTTACAGCGAATTAACCTATGACAGACCGCATTATTCGATCGCGTCTTTTTTGAGGGACCAGACAATCGTAATCAACGGCCTGTCAAAATCACACAGCATGACGGGCTGGAGAATCGGTTTCATTTTCGCACCGAAAGAAATTGCCAAGCACATCTTAAAAGTTCACCAATACAGTGTGACATGCGCGTCCTCTATCTCCCAGAAAGCGGCGCTTGAAGCTGTGACAAACGGCGTTGATGATGCGCTTATTATGAGAGAACAGTATAAAAAGCGGCTTGACTATGTATATGACCGTCTTGTTTCAATGGGGCTTGACGTTGTAAAGCCGTCAGGCGCATTTTATATCTTCCCTTCCATTAAGTCATTCGGAATGTCATCGTTTGATTTTAGTATGGCTCTTTTAGAGGATGCAGGTGTGGCTCTTGTGCCCGGCAGCTCGTTTTCAAAATTGGGTGAAGGGTATGTGAGGCTGTCATTCGCATATTCACTGGATACATTGAGAGAAGGCTTGGACCGGCTGGAAGCATTTATTTTAAAAACGAGAGAATCCATGCAGACTATTTAAACAACGGCATAACGCCGTTGTTTTTTATTGTTTCGGGAATGTAATGTGAAAAGCCGTGCCTTTATCCGGTTTGCTGTCTACTTGAATGGCTCCCTGATGGTTTTTAATGAGATTGAATGTGACCATCAGCCCCAGGCCGGTTCCTTTTTCTTTCGTTGTCAGAAACGGTTCGCCTATCCGTTTCAGCACGTTTTCCGGTATCCCGTCCCCCTCGTCTTTCACCGTCACATTAACGGAATACTCATCTTCTGTCATGAGAATATGGACTGTTCCCCCATCCGGCATCGACTCAACGGCATTTTTAATCAGATTGATAAACACCTGCTTCAGCTGATTTTGATCACCGTTAATAAACATGCTGTCCCGTTCGTAATCTGTTTTGATAAATATTCCTTTAAGATTTGCCTGCGTCTCTAACAGAGCGGTTACTTCACTTATAATTTTCTTTAAGTTGACACGCTCTTTCACGGCATTGTGCTGAGGTTTGGCAAACATTAAAAGCTCACTTAAAATTAATTCGATTCTGCTCAGTTCAGAAAACACAATTTCAAAATAATGTTCGTTTTCCTCCATCGTCGGCTTCATGAGCTGTAAAAATCCTTTGATCGCCGTCAGCGGATTACGGATTTCGTGAGCGATTCCCGCCGCCAGCTGACCTGCGATAGACAGCTTTTCCGACTTCAGCATTAATTCCTCCGTCTGCTTCCGCTCAGAAATGTCACGCAGAATGACCTGCACGGCCATTTCTCCGAAAAACGTCGTCGGAATGCAGACCATTTCCGTGTAGATCAGCCGGTTTTTAAAGGTAAACCATGATTGCTTAATGATTTCTGACTCGGTCTTTCGGTCGATAATATTTCGGATCCGCTGTTTCACGCCATCATGATCGCAGGGATGAAGCTGATCATAGACGTTTTTCCCGATTAAATCTTCATAGGTTTCGGCCTCAAACAGAGAAATACCCGACTCATTCATGAATACCCATTTGTCATTGTGAATCACGGCGATCGTATCAATTGAGTTCTGAATGAGGAGCTGATACCGCTCTCTGCTTTTTTGCAAAATCGTTTGGAATTTTTTCCGTGAAGAAATATCAATCAGCAGCAGCAATTCCGCCCGCTGGTTTTTATATGTCGTCGGTGCCGCCTTCACTTCTAAATGAACGGGCGTGCCGTCAAGCCTTCTCCACGTCTGTTCAATCATTCCGACTTCCATCCCTTTTTGCATCCGCACAATTCGGTTTTTCACAATGTCGTGATACTCTTCTTCGATAAACTCATAAGATTGCCTGCCGATTACCGCGTCTTTGCTATCGGCTCCCAGCATGGCAAGCATCGCGTTATTGGCGTACGCGATTGTACCGTTGATGCTGACATATAAAGGATTCGGCAGCATTTCGACAAGACGCTCAAATTCGCCGTTTCCAGCCGCCTCTGCGGACTGTTGTTCTGCCTTTCGCTTCTTTTCTTCATGCATATAAGGCCTCGGGGGTGTCTTCTCCTTAAGCACCTTGATTTTAAGGATGATTTCCCGATCTGTCCCCTCCATTTGCGGTGTGACAATTTCCACACCCGCTTCAAGCCATACGATGGTATGATCTTTTTTAATAAGACGAAAGGTGCAAGGCATTAAATGATGCTCATTGTAGAAGTAACTTTCAACCAAAAATTGATCTTCTTCATGCAGGAACGTTTTGAGAAACGATCCGATCATCTCTTCCTGGGAATAGCTGAAATATGATTTGCAGTTTGCAGAAATATACATAATACGCCCGTTAGACGTCAATACGGCATGAAGATCGTTTTTCGATTGAAGCTGTTTTACATGCTGAGTATCCTGTTCCACAGAATCCCTCCTTTGCAATATACTCGCACTGCAGGCTGGTCACGGACTGATATAAAAAGAATTTCCACTAGATTGATTCGCTAAAAAATGAGCATTCTCCTTCTATTCTTATTGTGAACGTCAATTTTCCTGAATGAAAGAAAGGGCGCACGATATATTCGGCGGCCCTTTCATTTGTTATTTTTTATTGTATTTCTTTTCAAGTTCTTTGTAAGCGTCAATTGCTCCCTTGGCAATGTTCTTGCTGACATGGTCTTTATCATCTCGAACAGACGGAACGACGACGCTGAATGCCACTCTTGGATGTTCTGACGGATAATAGCCGACAAAGGTCAGGTTATACGTATCTTTTCCCCACCAGTTTCTGTTCGTTCCGTAATAGAACGTCTGTGCCGTTCCCGTTTTACCGGAAACATCAGCGCCGGAACCTTGGAACGTTGAATAAGCCGTTCCTTGAGGTGAGCTTGTAACCAATTTCATCCCTTTATGAACTTGGTCAAAATCGCTCGGGCTGTTATTTACTTTGTTCAAAACTTTAATATCGCGCTGTTCAATCGCTTTTCCGATCTTATTTTTGCTGTCCGGTTCATGAATGCTTGTGACAATTCGCGGCTGGACGCGATACCCGCCATTTGCGATGGCTGAAATATATTGGGCCATTTGAAGCGGCGTATATGTATCAAATTGTCCGATCGCAAAATCCAGCAGCAATCCCCCGACCAATTGCGGATTTGACTGCATTCCCGCTGATTCCTGAGGAAGGTCAATCCCGGTTTTCACACCCAAGCCGAATTGGGCGTAGTAGTTGCGCATTTTTTTAATATCGTCTAATCCGGCCGGCAGCGTGCCGCCCGGGGTGTAGGTAATACCCGCGATATGCATGGCTACATGAAACATATATACGTTTGAACTTCTTTGCAGCGCGGTCAGCTCAGTAATGGGTCCCATTTGTGTCCACGATTGTTTTGTCGTTTTGTCTTTAAAACTAAGCGGTGCATCGACAAACGTTTTATAATGCGGGAGGCCGCTTTGGTAACCCGCGAGAACAGTCGCTCCTTTAACAGAAGAGCCCATCTCATATTGGGTCGTAAATGCTCCGATCGCAAAATCCTGAATTTTATTTGTTTCGAGATCGATGCGTTTCCCCGCCATTGAGAGAATATCCCCATTGTTCGGGTCCATCATGACGGCAAATCCTCTGTCAACCATATAGTTGCCTGCGGCGCGGCTTCTTCTCAGCTCTTTTTCAATGACCTTTTCGACTTTCGACTGCAGTTCCATATCGAGCGAGAGCTGCAGGTCGTAGCCTCTGCTGCCTTCATCGACGGGCTTTTGGCTGACAACTTCACCTTTGCTGTTTTCCACATACTCTACTTTTTCTTTATGTGCGTTTAAATAGTCTTCATATTGATATTCAATGTAGCTTTTACCCACTCGGTCATTCAGTGAGTAGCCTCTTGTGACATAGTAATCTTTCCGTTCGCCCAACAATCCCTGTTCCGGTGTCGTCACGCCGCCGAACAGAGAGTACAGCGTTTTGTCGTACGGATATTTCCGCGTCCAGTCATTGATTACGTCAATGCCGGGGAGCTCTTTCAGGTGCTCGGATACGACGGAAACTTCTTCATATGTCAGGTCGCTTTTCGGTTTTTGCTTATTATTTTCATGCTCGTCAAGCAGTGAACCGCTGTTTCCGTTGCCGTTCAGCTTATTCGGGTTCATTGATTTAACGACTTGCGGCTGATAGGCGTTGCCGCTTGAAAAACGCGTATAAATCGCCGCGATTTGCAGCTCTTTTTTATCTTTTTTGATCGCATCAATCTCCTGCTTAGGGACTCGTTCAATCTGGCGTTTGTATACTTCTTGCGATTTCAGGCTGTTTTCTGAATCCTTCATAAGCTTTTCTGCCTTCTTCGGATGTGCCGCAAGCCAGTAATCAATGATATTTCGATCCTTCATAAATTCAGTATCAATATGGATCAGTGCGGCGAGATTTTTTGCCGTTTTCAATTTGTCCTTTGCCGAGGTTTTTGAGGTGGATACGTATACAATTTCAGGCACGGCCTGGTTATCTACCGCCACCCTGTTCTGCCTGTCATACATCTTTCCCCTCGGTGTCGGATAATAGGCGGTTTTTGCGTTTGCCTTCTCCGCATCCTGACGGTGTTTATCACCTTCGACAATCTGGACGACGCCGAGTTTAAAAATCAGTGCCGTAAAGAGAAGGAAAACAATCAAAAAATAGAGATTCATTCTCAGCGCTCTGTAACGTTTCGTTTTTTTCTTTGGGTCGCGCGCGACTTCAGCCACTTTCTATTACACCTCTCACATCATACAATATATTTACATAAACAGATTTTAATTGTAACATTTTTGTAAAAGTTGTTACAGCGAAAACGGGTAAAAAAAACTGTCAAGATCAAATTATCTTAAAATATATCTAACACTTCAAATAACTTGAAGTGATGTAACGGATTTTAAAAAATAAATACAGATCGTTTATCCTGATATAAAGCCATTTTTCTGTGCTCAATTACAATTATGACAAAAGTTTGTTGTCAAAGGAAATGGCTGGCTGCATTATGACAAAAAAGCTGTGATAAGATTTTTCATGTAGAAAAAAACTTCTCTGGGAGGCTATGAACTTATGAAGAAAGCATTTATCTTATCTGCCGCAGCGGCAGTCAGTTTGATTACATTCGGAGGCATCCAGCAGGCATCTGCCAAAGAGCTGTCATGCCAGCACGTCGTTACTGTGAAAAAAGGAAACACGGTACAGCATCTGACTCTTCAAGAGGCTGTTGAAAAACTACATATGAAAACAAGCGTAAAAAAGCTGAACGTTAAAAATGAGAAAGAACTGACACAGCTTCTGCAAAAACACGCAAAGCATTCTGATATGACAGTTAAAGACGTTCAAAAAGAAACACCGGTAAAAACGGCTCCGGCAGCTGCTGAAAAACCGAAAGCCGGTCAAAACCAGACTGCTGACAATGCAAAGCAGACAGATAACACAAACAACAGCAGCGAGAAAACTCCTTCATCTGTCAGTGCGTACGAAAAGAAAGTCGTTGAATTGACAAATGCAGAGAGACAAAAGCAAGGCTTAAAACCTTTACAGATTGATGAAAAACTAAGCAAATCAGCTCACGCAAAATCACAGGATATGAAAGACAAAAACTATTTCGATCACCAAAGCCCTACTTACGGCTCACCTTTTGATATGATGAAATCTTTCGGCATCACTTATAAAACTGCCGGTGAAAATATCGCCAAAGGGCAGCCGACTCCGGAAGCCGTCGTCAAAGCTTGGATGAACAGTGAAGGCCACAGAAAGAACATCCTGAACCCCGAGTTCACTCAAATCGGTGTCGGTTATGTAGAATCAGGTAACATCTGGACACAGCAATTCATCGGAAAATAAATAAAAAAAGATT
Organism: Bacillus amyloliquefaciens DSM 7 = ATCC 23350; assembly: GCF_000196735.1. Taxonomy (GTDB): domain Bacteria; phylum Bacillota; class Bacilli; order Bacillales; family Bacillaceae; genus Bacillus; species Bacillus amyloliquefaciens. The sequence continues at coordinate 1,478,805 of NC_014551.1, read as the reverse complement.
GCCCCGACGGGCAATCTTTTTCCTGCACTTTATAAATTTATAAACTTTTGAAGCTCCCGGCAGAGAGGTGTCGGGAGCTTTTTTGTAAAATCTCAAACGTGATGATTATATTGATTTTGCTCAGCCTTTCACTTCTTTAGTAATACTTTTTTATAATAAAAAGTAGAATTTACCTATTTTTCCGTTGAATACTTTTCCAAAATTTATTAGTATAGGTAAATGGGTTTCTAAATAAATGGAGAAAGGAAGTTTCAATTGAAAAAAATTGTAATGACACTATTCGCAGCTGCTCTTTTGACATTCGGGATTTTCTCAAACAGTTCAGAAGCGTTTGCCATGACTTCAAAAGGAGCAATTAAATTCCAAACAGATGCTAATACTTACTCAAAACACGCTACTTCTATTGTCGTAACAGGTACTATGTCTAATCATGAGCTAAACGAGGGTGTTGTAGTTGATCTTTTAAATAAAAAAGGAGATTCAGTCAAATATACAATTGTTAATGGCCGTAATATTCGCAGTTTTAAAGTAAGCTTTTCAACAAAAAATATTCCAGCAGGCAAGTATGATGTAATGGTGGCAACGACTTGGGGAAATCAAACCCATAGAGGAGTACTGAAACACTATATTACTGTACAACATTAAAATTCATATTATTAACAAATGGGTTTAACGTTGATTTCATCTGGAATTCTCAAAAAACAGTGTAATGATGAAATCTCTGAATCGAGGATGTTTTCGTAAATCTCTTGGATTTATCTCTTGGATTTATTACGATACATCCTTTTTTATTTTTCAGTTTTGCTAGAAGGCTAATCTGTAGAGTTTCAATTTCGGATGCAAATTATTAGGTTTTAATTGTGGGAACACAAACTCGATTTATCGCTATGTACATTTGGGTTACTCGAATTCATAGTTTGAATCAAACATGATACATCCTACTGTTGGAAAGTTGTATTAATCCTTATAATTATTCGGAAATCCCCCTTTTGATTTATAATAGACAGTCTGCATCAAACAAACGAGGGGGATTTTCCAAACTATTCACAGTAGAACATTATAAATGGATACACGTTAATACATTCCCCTGCCAAGTTCCTGTCTTCATTAAAGGCTCTAAGAATACAAGGTTTGCAGATCGTTGTTTACAAAACACCATCGTAAGCCTTCGCTTCCTCGGCATCCATAAAATATCGCATTCGGGCAATCTTTTTTTATTTCACCCAAAGCTTATAAATGCTTTGAGTCCCGCTATTTTCTTCACCTTGCGCGGAAAGCTTGTCGTATAATGATTTGGCAAGCGCCAATCCGGGCATCTCTTCTCCCATGAGCTCCGCTTCTTCAAGAGCGATTCCCATGTCTTTTATAAAGTGTTTCACGTAAAATCCGGGTGCAAAATCGCCTTTCAGCATGCGGGGAGCGAGATTGGACAAAGACCAGCTTCCGGCCGCTCCGGTTGTAATGCTTTTCAGCACTTGTTCCGGGTTCAGACCGGATTTTTCAGCGTAAGCCATCGCTTCAGCCACTCCGACCATTCCTGCTGCAATCGCGATCTGATTGCACATTTTCGTATGCTGGCCGCTCCCTGCCGGCCCTTGATACTGAATGTTCTCCCCCATAACGGAGAAAAGCGGCAGACATGCTTCAAATGCTTCTTTTTCTCCGCCGGCCATAATGGCAAGCGTTCCGTTCCGGGCGCCGATGTCACCGCCGGAAACGGGTGCGTCCAAGGCGTGAATTGACTTCTCTTTGGCCTTCTCCGCTATCTTTTTCGCCAAAGACGGTTTTGATGTCGTCATGTCAATGACAAACGCCCCTTCTTTCGCATGCCGGAGAATACCGTTTTCGCCGAGATAGATTTCCTCGACATCGCTCGGATAGCCGACCATAGTAATAATGATGTCTGCTTTCTCTGAAAGGTCTTTGACTGTCTCCTGCCAGACCGCTCCCTTATTCAGGATCTCCTCCGCTTTTTGTTTCGTCCGCGTGTAGACTAAAACAGGATAACCCGCTTCTAAAATGTGCGCTGCCATACTGTTTCCCATGACGCCTAAACCGATAAATCCGACCGTTTTGTTCACTGCGCTTTCCTCCCCTGATGCGATTCATATATCACTCTTTCATGTCTAGATTACCATATTACAGACTAGAGTGAAAAAGAGTCCGCGCTACAAGGTGAATTTAGAAATGGCGCTGATCAGATCTTCACTCGCGCTCTTTAACATGTCAGTTGATTGCTTCACTTTTTCAAGCGTAACGAGCTGTTCATCAGTTGAAGCATTCACTTCTTCCGCCGCTGCCGCAGATTCTTGAGAAATAGCGGAAATGCTTTGAATCGCTTCTTGTATCGCCGCTTGTTCTTCACTCATTTTTTGAATGTCATTGTAAATATGATCTATGCCTTGAACGAGAGACTGCATTTCTGTCGTAATCAGATTGAGCACTTCACCCGTTTCATGAATGGCGCTGTTTTGTTCATCATTCATTCTGCTTGCCTCGATCATTGCGTGTGACGCATCTTTTGTCTCTGATTGAATCAGTCGGACCGTCTCACTGATATGGCCGGAAGAAAGAGCTGATTGTTCAGCAAGCTTGCGGACTTCTTCAGCGACGACGGCAAAGCCCCGGCCGCTTTCTCCCGCTCTTGCGGCCTCAATACTCGCATTCAGCGCCAAGAGATTCGTCTGGTCTGAAATCGCTGATATTGCCGTCACGACTTCTTCTATGTTTTTCGTTTGTTTTTCCAGATCAGTCAGCATTGCCTCTACTTTTTTCGTTTCTGAATTGGCTTCATTTGACTTCATAAGCAGCTGGCCGAGCGCATCCAGTCCTTTGTAGCTGGCATCCTCTGAAGATTTTGAGAGTTGTTTTATGCTGCCCGCGCGATCCGCGATTCCTTTTATTTTAACTGAGAGATTTTCTGATCTTTCATTGATTGTCTCAACCTCTGACGCTTGTTCTGTCGCTCCGGCGGCAACTTCCTCTATCGCTTTTGCGATTTGTCCGCTCGTTTCATTTGTTTCCTGTGAGATGACGGTTAATTGGTCAGACGTGTCGGACACTTTTTCTGAAGAGGTCTTGACCTGTTCGACCATCTCTTTCATATTTTCAACCATTTGGTTAAAGTCTTTTGTTAACACGCCTACTTCATCTTTTGATTTTGTCTGGGCGCGGACGGTTAAATCTCCCGCTGAGACCGAATTTGTTTTGGCGATCAGCTGCTGAATCGGACCGGTTATCGATTTCGCGAGGAAATAGCTGAGTCCGATCGTAATCACAAGGGCGATCAGTGACATGAAAATGCTCACAGTATTCATTTTGTCAGCTACTCCCATCAGCTGATCTTTTTCAAACTGCGTTCCGACTTTCCACCCTGTTTCTTTTATCGTTTGATAGACAACCATGTTGCCCTCGCGCTCTTTGACGCCTTCTTTGTCTGAGCTGATTTCTTTTAACGTTTGATCTTCCGAAATGTTTTTCCCCTGTTTTGACGGATGCGCCAGAAGAGAACCGTTTTCATCCGTTAAAAATGCAAACCCCTTATATGGAACCTTTTGATCATTGACCATGCTCTGAATGGAGGACAGCTTCAGGTCTAAGCTCGCCACTCCGATGACGGTTCCATTGTTTTGTATGGCTTTTGCCGCTGTCACGATCATGTCTCCCGTCACAACATCTTTATAAGGCTCAGTCCAGACCACCTTATCCGGTTTTTCGACCGCCATCTTATACCACGTTCTATTTGTCGGATCGTAGTCTTTGGCAAAATCAGCCTTTGGATATGTAAACATTTGTTTGTTCGCGGTTCCGACGTATGCAAGCGCGACATATTTGTCATTCTGTCCGATCTGCTTTAACTCATCATTAAAGAGCTGTGCGGTTTCTTTCTTCCCATCTGTTAAAAACGTCCGGGACAATTCACCGCCTGCTAATCTCAATAATACAGTCTCATCATTTTTCAGCTGAAGCTCAATGTTCTGACCGAGTGAATTGGTGACATTCTCTGTCGTACGTTTTGCTTCCTCCGTCATCATGGGCTTTAATGTCAAATATGAAGAAACCGTTAAAAAAACAACCGTTACGAAAAGCATTGCTGAGACAAATACAGCAATTTTGATATGCATTTTTTTAAACATAACCATCCCCTCCTGAATGTTATATCGGTCTTTCGGCCAAGAAAATGAATAAACCTTGAAATAAATATCAAAAATTTCCGCCATTTGGCGCAGCAAAAAAAGAGCCGTCATGCCGACAGCTCCGCCTTACGTAAAATATTCGATTTTCGCTTTCGGAAAATAAGTTTCGATATAAGTCTCGAGCGTTTCCCTTAAGGCATGTTCTTCGTCCTTTTGATATATATACTTGCCGATTCCGTAGCGTCCCCATTTGTACCTTCGCTTTTCTTCATCCAGCTCAAGCTTTGTTTTCGGATAGTTCTTCTCGATCACCCGTTTGGCCGGTTTTGTGAATCGGTGCTGAATCAGTTCGAATGTAATGTCATGCCGAACATCTTCAGCAAGTGCCGCGTCAAGCTTCTCAAACAGTTCCTTATAGCCCTCTTCCCAGCCATCATGAATATAAATCGGCGCCACGATGAAACCGAGCGGATAGCCCGCTTTAGCGACTTTGACGGCGGCTTCAATCCGTTTGTCGAGCGGAGATGTTCCCGGTTCAAAATTTTTAATGACATAATCCGCATTGATGCTGAATCTGAACCTTGTCTTTCCGTTATGCTTCGCATCAAGCAAATGATCGACATGGTGAAATTTGGTCACAAATCTAAGCTTTCCCAATTCACTTTGTCCGAAGTGTTCAATGGCCCTTTTTAATGTGTGTGTCAGATGATCGATTCCTACGATGTCAGACGTACAAGAGGCTTCAAATCTTGTAAATTCCGGAGCCCGTTCTTTCATATACTCATCAGCCTGATCCAGAATCTCTTCCACATTGACATACGTACGGATGTAAGGCTTTGATCCCATCGTTGTCTGCAGGTAGCAATAGTGGCAATGCCCCATACAGCCCGTCGCAAATGGAATGGCGTATTCAGCGGACGGCTTTGAAGAATCGAATTTCAATGTTTTCCGGACGCCGATCACCAATGTTGATTTTGCGTTCCGATATTGCTGCAAATGGTTTTTTCCCGGAATATTCCGGACTTGATTATGCGATGTCGTTTCTCTGATTTCAAGTCCCATGTTTTCAAACTTACTTTTCAGCTCTTGCCCTAACGGGTATTCGAGCGCTCGCGGTTCTATATAAACAAGCTGGGGGACAAACGGTTTCAGCATGGACTGACACTCCCTTTACATATTCTCATGTTGTTACTTTCCGTCCAAAAGAGAGTGAATATGCGTTGTAAACATTTCCTTTGATCAGTGATACCGGTCTTCGTCAAAAAGTTCGCTGTAAAGCGCTTCTGCTTCCTCATATGTCGAAAAGACCGCATCATCTTCGGCCAGCGGATGATAGGTTTCGTATAAAAACAGAGACAGTTCTCCCTCATGATACGGATGATGAACGATCTCTGCTTCTTTAATATGGGCAACATTGGCGGCATGCGGATTGCGGTAAATCACATAGACCGTATCCCCCGCCCCAAACGGTTTTGTCATGATAATCCCTCCTGTTGAAAGTTATTGTTCCCCGCTTTTTTCCGAATATGAAAAAAACCAGACGGCTTACACCGTCTGGCTGTTGTATTACTTATTGAATGTTTCTTTAACGAATGCGACAACCTCTTCTGTCGTGCTCATAGACAAGATTGTTTCTTTGAATGATTCAGCTTCTTTTTTAGAAAGCTTGCTGATCTGCGTTCTTGCCGGAAGGATGGATGTAGCGCTCATTGAGAACTCATCTAAGCCTAAGCCGAGAAGAATCGGAATCGCAATTTCGTCTCCTGCCATTTCTCCGCACATGCCGACCCATTTGCCCTCTTTGTGAGCGGCTTCAATGACAAGGGTGATAAGACGGAGAATCGCCGGGTTGTATGGCTGATACAGATAAGCCACACGCTCGTTCATACGGTCAGCAGCCATCGTGTATTGGATCAAGTCATTTGTTCCGATACTGAAGAAGTCAACTTCTGTGGCAAACTGATCTGCGATAACGGCTGTAGACGGAATCTCTACCATCATACCGACTTCAATATCGTCAGAAACCGTTACGCCGGCTTTGACGAGTTTTTCTTTTTCTTCAAGAAGAATCGCTTTCGCCTGTTTAAACTCGTTTACTGTCGCAATCATCGGGAACATGATTTTTAAGTTTCCGTATGTACTTGCACGAAGCAGCGCACGCAGCTGAGTTCTGAAGATTTCTTGCTCTTCAAGGCAAAGGCGGATGGCTCTGTAGCCCAAGAACGGGTTCATTTCTTTAGGAAGCTGAAGGTAAGGAAGCTCTTTGTCGCCGCCGATATCCAATGTCCGGACGACAACTGATTTTCCTTCCATACGCTCAAGAACCGTTTTATAAGCGTCAAATTGCTCGTCTTCTGTCGGAAGCTGGTCGCGTCCCATGTATAGGAATTCCGTACGGTAAAGCCCTACAGCTTCTCCACCGTTTTCAAGAACGCCTTTTACATCATCAGGGGTGCCGATGTTTGCGGCAAGCTCTACATGATGGCCGTCTTTTGAAACAGTCGGTTCATTGACAAGCTTTGCCCACTCAGCTTTTTGCGCCAGATAAGCACTGTGTTTTTCTTCATATTTCTTTAACGTTTCACTGGAAGGATCGATGATAACATCACCATCGATGCCGTCTACGATTACCGTAACACCGTTTTCAATTGTGCCTGTAGCCGCTTTTGTGCCGACAACAGCCGGAATTTCAAGCGAACGGGCCATGATTGCGGAGTGTGAAGTACGTCCGCCGATATCGGTTGTGAAACCTTTTACAAATTGACGGTTTAATTGCGCCGTATCAGACGGTGTCAAATCTTCAGCCACGATGACAACCTCTTCTGAGATCATGCTCGGGTTCGGGATTTCCACGCCCAGCAGGTGCCCCGTCACACGTTTTGTTACGTCACGGATATCCGCCGCACGCTCTTTCATGTATTCGTTATCCATTGATTCAAACATGGTAACGAACATGGAAGCTGTTTCCTTCAAAGCGAATTCAGCATTGACTGAATCTGTGCTGATTTTCTCCTTTACCGGATTTAGCAGCTCAGGATCACTCAGAACTAAAAGGTGCGCGGAGAAAATGTCAGCTTTGTCTTGTCCCAGTTCTTTTAAAGCATGCTCTTTAATTTTCTCAAGCTCTTCTTTAGAACGTACAATCGCTTCATCAAAACGGCTTACTTCAGCCGCAGCATCAGCAATGTTTTTCTTTTCAACCGTTAAGTCCGGCTCTTCAAGCCGATATGCTTTTGCAATCGCAATTCCGGCTGAAGCGCCTATTCCTTTTAATTCTTGCATTACTCGCCGAGTCCTTCGCTTTTCATTGTTTCTTCTAAAGCGTTAAGAGCATCGTTTTCGTCAGCGCCTGAAGCGGAAATTGTGATTTCAGCGCCTTTAGCGATACCTAGAGACATAACGCCCATGATAGACTTAAGGTTTACTGTTTTACCGTTATATTCTAAGTTTACGTCAGCATCATATTTGCTTGCAGTCTGTACAAGAACTGTCGCAGGACGAGCGTGGATTCCGGAATCTGCTGTTACTTTAAATGTTTTTTGTGCCATGATTATCATTCTCCTTTAAATTAAAGCTATATTACTACACAATATTATATCATACAGCCGTACTTGTCATCTGACAAGCACGGCGTATTTATATGCTTATTTTCCGATTTTCACAATATCTTTTTGTTCCCGTTTTACAGTACCTTCGGCTGAAAGGGAAATCGTTTCGCCCTCGGCAAGGTTTGTAAAGACAATCGGTGTCATTAATGAAGGAACATGAGGTTTAACCGCTTCAAGATCAACTTCAAGCAGCTTTTGACCCGGTTCAACCCGGTCACCTTCAGAAACAAATGAAGTGAATCCTTCACCTTTCAGGCTGACTGTGTCGATACCGAAATGAATCAGGATCTCTCTTCCGCCGTCAGACTGAAGGCCGATCGCATGTTTTGTCGGGAAAACATTCAACACTTTTCCGCGGACTGGCGATACGACAATTCCTTCTTCAGGAAGAATCGCAAAACCGTCACCCATCATTTTTCCTGAGAACACTTGGTCAGGCACATCCGTAATCGGATGGATTTCGCCGGTGATCGGAGAAGCGAACACTTCTTCACCCTGCTCATTTCGGAGCGGCTCCGCGATAACCTCTTCAACCTGCTGGCTGACTTCTTCTTGTGCGGATACTTTCGGTTCCGGGCGCGGCGTGCGTCCCGCGATAATATCCTGCATCTGAGTTTTTAAACCGTCAGAGCGCGGGCCGAAAATGGCTTGAATATTGTTTCCGACTTCAAGAACGCCTGATGCGCCAAGCTGTTTCAGTCGGGCCTTATCCACTTTCTTCTGGTCGTTGACCGTGACGCGAAGTCTCGTGATACAAGCGTCAAGGTGCTTAATATTTTCCTGATCACCCATTGCCTGCAGGATTTCATAAGGAAGGTCGCCGGCTTCGCCTGATACGCCTGCCCCTTCATCCTCAGCCTCTTCTTCACGGCCCGGCGTTTTCAGATTGAACTTTCTGATCGCAAACCTGAAACCGAAGTAGTAAATGAGGGCAAATCCTAAGCCGACTGGAATGACCAGCCACCAAGCCGTACGGTTAGGCAGAATTCCGAACAGGAAGTAGTCAATCAAACCGCCTGAGAAAGTCATACCGATTTTTACATGCAATAGCTGCATAACCATAAAGGAAAGTCCAGCAAATACGCAGTGAATCGCAAACAGGATAGGAGCCACAAACAAGAATGAGAATTCAAGCGGCTCGGTAATCCCCGTTAAGAAACTTGTCAGAGCGGCAGAACCCATGATTCCGGCTACAAGTTTTTTCTTTTCAGGCTTCGCTTCATGATAGATTGCAAGCGCTGCCGCCGGAAGGCCGAACATCATAAACGGATATTTCCCCGTCATAAATGTACCTGCCGTCAGCTGTACGCCGTCTTTGATCTGAGCCATGAAAATCCGCTGATCTCCGCGGATGATGTCTCCAGCCGCATCTTTATAGCTGAAAAATTCATACCAGAACGGCGAGTAGAAAATGTGATGAAGGCCGAACGGAATTAATGACCGTTCAATCATTCCGAAAATAAAGGCTGCCAAGGTTGGATTCGCTTCCACAAGTCCCGTTGAGAAGGAATTCAGACCGTGCTGGATTGGAGGCCAGATCACTAACATAATAAGACCGAGAATTAATGCGGAAATTGATGTGATAATCGGGACAAACCGCTTACCCGCAAAAAACCCGAGATACTGCGGAAGTTCAATTTTATAAAACTTGTTGAACAATAACGCGGCCAGAACCCCGACGATAATACCGCCGAACACGCCCGTCGCCAAAGTCGGTATCCCCAGCATGTTAATATAGGCCGGATGATTTTCCGCAAAAAACTTTGCCCGTTCAATTTTGTCAGACGGAATACTGCCGTTTGCCATCAGCACGGCGCTCATGGATACGTTCATGACCAAGTATCCGATAATAGCCGCGATTCCGGCAACGCCGTCTCCATTCGCAAGACCGATCGCTACCCCTACTGCAAATAGAAGCGGCAGGTTGTCAAATACGATTTGGCCGGCGCTTTCCATGACGTTCGCCACAAGCTGCACGTTATCATTGCTCAAGAAATGCATCACTTGAATCATATCTTTGTTCTGCATGGCATTTCCTAACGCAAGCAAGATCCCCGCTGCCGGTAAAATCGCAACCGGAAGCATAAGAGCACGGCCGATTTTCTGGAGAACGCCGAATAATGCTTTAAACATAAAAGATGTACCTCCTCTGTTAGCTAGTGTGACCTTACAGCGAAAATTCATGACAACGAATTCATAGGCGCAAGTCTTCAGTTTAACCGTTTACATTTGCCCTTTTACACAACAAAAAAGGCATGAGTAAAAAAGGGTGTGCAAAATAACGGGACCGTTCTTCCCGTTTTTTACCCTCAATCACTCATGCCTGATCGAATCAGTGACACGTTTTTAAAGGTTTCAACTGAAATTATGAAATTTTATTGGTTAATCGGTACAGATGAAGCGTGAGATAAACCGCTTCCGCCTCATGAACTGGTTTTTTCAGCATTTGCTGCAAGATTTTTATCAGTTTCCAAGCAGTATTGTAGCATAGCGGGTATTCATTTTTCAATAATAACATTAACTTTTCTGGTTCTTTTGTCTGCTCTTCCCGCTTAATCCTGTCTATGGTAAATCTGATATGCCGGATCAGCCGCAAATAGTGGACGCTTTCTTTATTCACTTCCATTTGGAAAGATTCCTCTATCACCTGAACGAGCCGGGACATCAGCTGTGAATGCTGGTTGACCTCTGAAAGGGGCCGATTCGTAAGAGCGGAATGGATATGAAGAGCAATAAAGCCGATCTCTCCTTCCGGAAAGCAGATTCCCGTCTTTTCATTAATCATGCCGACGACTTCACGGGCAATTTGAAATTCTTCCGGATAAAGTGTTTCGGTTTCCATAAGAAACGGGTTTTTAATGTCAAAGCCCTGCTGCAGCCGCTTTACCGCGAAGGCGATATGATCCGTCAGCGCAATATGGATATGTTCATTCAACGGCTGGCTTGTCCGCTTCTTGATATGATAAATGACGTCATTGGAGATGTCGACAAGTGTCTCGTCCACATAACCGAGGAGCTTTTTAAATTGTTTTTGTTCTTTTTCATCCTTTAAGATGAACATCTTGTCATATCCTTTATCTTCAATGACATCCGCTTGTTTTTTTCCAAAGCCGATCCCTTTCCCGATTAAGACGACCTCACTGTATCTATCATGTGTTGCGATGAGCACATTGTTATTTAATACCTTCTCAACTGTAAAGGACCCCTTCATGATCCTCAGCTCCTTTGTCATTCAATACCTCATATCGTACAAAACGAACGGAAAGCGCGTCAATTCTTTTTTTAGACGGATGATCGTTCAATAAGCCGGTAATCAAGAACCTTCCTTGACGGGGGCTCTCCGCTGATCCGATTCTCAAGCATGTGAAAAGCCTGCTTTCCCATTTCTTTCGTTTGTATATCTATTGTGGAAATACCCAGCATCCTGCTGATATCATGATTGTCGATGCTCAAAATCGCAAGCTCTTCCGGAATTCTTGTCCCGTTTGCTTTGGCTTCAAGGTAAAGACCGGCGGACACTTGATCATTCGCCGCAAACAGCGCAGTCGGTTTGTCATCCCAGCTCTGCCATCTATGAAAAAGAGCTTTTCCGTCAAGCAGCGTCAGCGCCTTTTCCACAACCAGCTCTTCCCTGTAAGGCTGCCCGATCTTCTTCAGCGCCTCTTTATATGCGGCAATGCGGACTTGACTGTTTTTCCCCTTTTTTCTCGCCAGGCTGATCGCTATTTTCCGGTGTCCCTTTTCTATCAGATAATCCAGACCGTGCCGAAATGCTTCCCGGTGCGGATTACTGATTGAGGAAAGCCCCGCCGTATCAGTATGCTGGCAGAGGATGAGCGGTTCTTGCACGGAAAGCAGATGCTCATCAGGAATTGCTTTGGAGCAGATAATCAGGCCGTCCACTTGGCGCTCCTGTAATTGTGATAAGGCAAAGCGTTCTTTTTGCTGCTGATAATCTGTCTGGTATAAAGAAAGATGCACGCCTGACGCTTCGGCAGCCTCAGCAATACCTGCGACAAGGTCTGCAAAATACGGAAGATTCACCGACGGAAGCACAACGCCGATCATATCGGAAAAACCTTTGGATAAATGCACAGCATGAATGTTGCGCCTGTATCCGAGCGATTGCATCGCTTTTTTCACTCTTTCTCTTTTGTCTTCACTTACATACGGATGATTGTTTAATACTCTTGATACGGTTGTAACGGAGACCCCGGCAGCGCCGGCAATGTCTCTGATCGTGGCCATGGCGTCCCCCCTTCTTTTTTCCCTTGATCTGGAATGCGTTTCATACAGTAAGCTAAAAACAGATACAGCCTATTCGTTTGAAAGGAGAATAACAGTGATGGGGATTCTTTGCTTAATCGGTTTGTGTCTGGCCATACTCGGCGGCAGTTATCTTGCTGTGCGGCCGCTGCGGGAAAAGCATGATATCAAACCATTTCAGCATTTTGATGATTTTTTCATTTAAAAGGTGATAAAAAAGGACGCTGCCTTCCAGAACCGTCCTTTTTTATCACAAAGCTTTCTATTTCAGGATCGTTAATTCTTTCGGATACTGCGTTAATGTTTCGGCGCCGTCTTTTGTGACAAACACGTCGTCTTCAATGCGCACGCCGCCTACATCAGGCACGTAAATCCCGGGTTCTATTGTGTATACCATTCCTTCTTGAAGGAGTGTGTCGTTCGCACTGCTCATTGATGGATATTCGTGCACTGAAATTCCGAGTCCGTGGCCGAGACGGTGCGGGAAATAGTCCCCGTATCCGGCTTTTTCAATAATGCCGCGGGCTTTTAAATCAAGATCGCCGATTCTGACGCCGGGTTTGCTTAATTGAAGCGCCGCCTGTTCAGCTTTAAGCACCGTTTCGTAAATCTCTTCCTGCTTCGGGCTGATTGATTGGTATGCGAATGTTCTCGTTATGTCTGAGCAGTAGCCGTCAAGAATAACGCCCAGATCAAACAGAACGAAATCACCTTTTTTCAACCGGTCTGTACCCGGATTTCCATGAGGCTGGCCTGATTTTTCTCCGAACAGCACCATTGTTGAAAATGACATGCCCTGCACGCCTTTTTTCTTCAGCTCAAACTCAATCTGCGCCAGTACTTCTGTTTCACTCACACCCTCTTTAAGCGCCGCGACACCGACTTCAACTCCGTAATCCGCGAGTTTTGCCGCTTCCCTCAGAATGCTGATTTCTTTCTCATCTTTGACGAGACGGAATTGGTTGAGTGTTTCTTCTGCCGATGCAAATGCGGCGCCACCTGAAGCGTGCTTAAGTTGTTCTGAGCGGGAAAGTGAGATCGAATCCTTTTCAACCGCGATGGAATCAAGCCGCATATTTCGTCTTGCAAGCTCGGCTTTTATCAGCTCCCACGGATCTTCGTGATCACCGTATCCGATAATATCATGCTCCCACCCGGCGCTGCGGGCTTGTCCGGCTTCCATTCCGGGGCAAACGAAAAACGGCTCCTGTTCCTGGAACAGGAATAATCCCATTAACCGCTCATGCGGGTCTGTATAAAAATCAGTCAAATAAAATACGTTTTCCTTTGTATGTATAAACGCCGCGTCATGCCCTTCTTTTTTCAGCCAAGATGAAACACGTTCTAATCTGTTCATTTTTGTTTTTCCTCCTTACCAATGTGACTCTTTTTTCATTCTATCAGTTTTCCGGCGTTTATGCTGTGAACGAACATTAAAAAAACAGCCGCCCGGTGTGCGGCTGTTCTGCTTATTTTAATAATCTCAGTCCGTTCAGTATGACCAGAATCGTGCTTCCTTCATGACCGATCACACCAAACGGCAGTTCCATCACCTGCAGAAAGTTGGCGCAGATCAGCAGGCAGATGACCGAAAGCGAGAAAACAATATTCTGCTTAATAATCCGGTTCATTTTCCGTGAGAGTCTGCACATTTTCACAAGCTTATAAAGGTCATTTTTCATGAGGACCAAGTCAGCGGTTTCTAAAGCCACGTCCGTCCCTCCGCCCATCGCAATACCGACGTCAGCGGTTTTCAGAGCGGGCGCGTTATTAATGCCGTCCCCCACCATGGCGATTGTACCGTACGTTTCTTTCAGCTTCTTCACTTCTTCCGCCTTTTGGTCGGGCAGACAATCTGCAACAACCGTCGTCATGCCCGCTTCTTTTGCAATGGCAGCCGCTGTTTCAGGCTGATCGCCTGTGAGCATGGCGGTTTTAATGCCCAGTGATTTAAGTTCAGCCATCACCGCTTTGGCTTCAGGGCGGATTTGATCCTTTAAAGCAAAGCAGCCTGCTATCCGGTCATCTTTCTTAACGAAAACAAGCGTAAAGCCTTTCCCTTTTAACTCTTTTCCCGATGTTTTCAAAAAAGCGTCTGCCGCCTCTTCGCCTGCAAATCCCGCTTTTCCGATCATCCATTTAACTCCTTCTATATCAGCCTGAACACCGAATCCGGACGTCTCGTCAATTAAAGTATGGCCTGCGGGCGCGGCGCCTCGGCTTTCGGCAAATTCAGCTATCGCTTTTGCAAGCGGGTGGCTTGATTGCTTTTCAATCGCATACACCGCTTGCATGATCTCATCTTCATTCACATGTTCTGCCGCTTGGAAAACCGCGACTGCCGGCTGTCCTTTCGTTACCGTGCCGGTTTTGTCAAACGCAATCATCCGAACGCTTCCCAGCTGCTCTAAAAATACACTTCCTTTGACCAATAATCCGTTGCGGGCCCCATTTGAAATAAGGGAAAGCGCAGCGGGCATGATGGAAGCGACAAGTGCGCACGGCGAGGCGACCACCATAAACACCATCGCCCGGTAAAAGGTTTCACTCCAGCTCCATCCTAATGCAAAATGAGGAACAAATAAAAGCAAAGCCACGGCTAAAAGCACGCCTTTGACATAGACACTTTCGAATCGCTCAATAAACGCCTGGGCCGGTGACACACTGTTTTGAGCCGATTCCACCAGTCTGATAATTTTTCTGAATAAGGACTGTTCATTTGTTTTCGTAACACGGACTGTTAAGGAGCCGTTTCCGTTTACCGTTCCTGTAAACACAGAATCTCCGGGTGTTTTTTCCGCCGGCATCGCTTCACCCGTCAGCGCCGATTCATCAAGGCTCGTCACGCCTGACTCAATAATCCCGTCGGCCGCTACCCGTTCGCCCGGCTTAATGACGATCATGTCTCCGATCTTCAGTTCAGCGGCCGGCACCCGCTTTTCCTGTCCATCCGCAATCAAGGTCGCTTCCTCCGGCTCCAGTTTCATCAGGGAGGTTAAATCACGGCTGCTCTTATTCATCGTATATGTTTCGAGCGCGCCGCTTAACGAAAAAATAAAAATAAGGACGGCGCCCTCCGCCCAATAACCGATAAGGGCAGAACCGACAGCGGCAAAAATCATCAGCAGTTCAACATTTAACGTCTTCGTTTCCAGTGTATCCTCGATGCCCTCTTTCGCTTTTGCAAATCCGCCGATCAGGAAGGCAAGGATATACAAAGTGACGGACAGGCCTTTTGTTTCGGTGAAAAACCAGGCCGCAAGAATGAGGGCGCCGGATACGAGAGCCGCGATGAGCTCCGCATGCTGGAGCCACTTTTTTCCGGACCGTTCTTCTTGTATCTGCTGTTGTGAATGGGCTTGAGACATCACTTGTTCATTCATTATGAATTCTCCTCTCTAATTGAGAACGCAAATCATCTTCAATTCCCCGATAAAAGCAAAAACAGCCGCCTAACAGGCAGCATTTTCACAGTAATATCGCGGTGTTTTCTTTATTATAGCATGC
Source organism: Bacillus amyloliquefaciens DSM 7 = ATCC 23350 (assembly GCF_000196735.1). Classification (GTDB taxonomy): domain Bacteria; phylum Bacillota; class Bacilli; order Bacillales; family Bacillaceae; genus Bacillus; species Bacillus amyloliquefaciens. The sequence continues at coordinate 1,463,288 of NC_014551.1, read as the reverse complement.
CGGCGGAAGATTTCAATTATAATTGTTTTAATTTCTTTTTGATAATAATTATCATTAGCACTCCTTCAGCTGTTCATTATATGCAAAAAAAGGCCGGGAGGAAATCCTCCCGCGCCTTTTTATTTCTCAGACCATTCTTTTAATTGTGATGCGGTCATCGGACCGACGATCTTTTTTTCGATTTCCCCTTTTTCATTCAACAGAAATGACGTGGGAATCGTCATCACATTGTATTCCTTCATGAGCTCGCCTTTAGAGTCAAGAACAATCGGGAATGTGAGATGGTGCTGATTGACAAAGTTTTGAACGGTATCTTTGTTTCGCTCGGCATTCATCAGATTTACCGTTACAAGTCTTACATCATCGGACTGACTCTGTTCATAGTACGTTTGGAACTGAGGCAGTTCTTTTTTGCAAGACGGACACCACGATGTCCAAAAATGCAAAATTGTTTTCTGCCCTTTATCCGGGATCGATATCTCGTCTCCTTCAATCGTCTTCATCAAAAACACAGCGGGAATTGCCCGTTTTTCTGATGAGGCTTTCGCTTCAGGCATCCAGACGGCTGCAGCTATCAAAAGGACTGCACATACAATAAGGCGGGTTTTATGCATACGATCTTCCTTTCATGCGTTTCGGATAGCTTGCCCTTCCTTATCGAAATGTATCAGCCTTCAATCCGGGGCGCTGTTCTTCCGCCTCCCGTCAGAAACACGGAGACACCGAGGTCTTTGCAGATTGTCGCGTAATGTAAACTTGTCAGAAGAATCATGCCGGTATTCATGCCGAGTATAATGCCGAGCATTTGCAATTCCGGCATAGAACCGAGCACATACATCATCGAAAGCGCCACGATATGGCTCCATACATTATGATAAAACGCCGTCTTTACATGGCCGATGCCGATCAGACAGGCCTGAAGCGGCATCACGAACAGATGAAAAAGAAAATACGGCCACAAAAGCTGCAAATAATACTGCGCTTCCGGAGACTGAAAAAACAAATGGGTCAGCGGGGCCGCGAACTGAAACATAATCCAGACAGCCGGAATGCCGTAGCCGAATGTAATAAAAATCGATTGTCTCAGGCGTTTCAGTACAATATCATATTGAGACAGCGCGTACGCTTCTGAAATGCTCGGAATCATAACAACCATCAGCGAATGAGCGATAAATGCGGGAAACGAACCGATCGTCACCGCTACACCGGCAAGCATGCCGTATTGATCAATCGCAGCGGTCCCGGCTGCCCCCGACGCCAGCAGCGCTCCTTTTACTAAGAAGGGTTCAATGGCGTTTGTCACCGCGTGAAAAATACGAAGTCCCGTTGTCGGAATGGATACGGCCAGAAGGCGTTTCCTCACATCCTTGCCGCGCAGGTGAATATGCTGATGGCCGGAAAGCGTCCTCCGCGCTAAAATAAACTGCGTATACAAGTAAACGAACACCACGACATCGCTTGCGACCAGCACAAATAATGAAATGAGCACGGCCATATCAATTTCAAACGAGTACCATTGAAAAAAGATAAACAGACAAAGCACTTGAATGATTTTTTTCAATACATTCGCAACCGCGATTTTCCCCATTTGCTGCACACCCATAAAATAGCCTCTGGCGATGGATGTAAAAGCGACGACGGGGATCAGTCCGATGACAATCCCTTTGATAAAAGGGTGATACGTATCGAATACAGGAATGAACGGCAGCGCGATGCTTGCGGCCGCGGTTGAAAACGCGGTAAATACGGCGGTCATTCTGAAGGCATGCCGCAGCATGCTTTCATGCAGCTTCTGATTGGATTCCGCGATGAATTTTGAAATGGAGATCGGAAGCTCCAGACTGGCGATCACGATAATTAAAAAAATGGTGGGCAGAATGCTCATGTAAAGCCCCATCCCATGCTCGCCAAGCTCCCGCGCCAGTATCATATTCACGACAAATTCCAGACATTCAGCGAAAAAGGCGGCAATGGATAAAAGAATGATCCCTTTCACAAATCGATTCATGGTGTCTCTCCTTGTCTCTCGTTCTTCCATCATCATATGAGACAAGTTCTGAAAATATTTTCGATTTCTTAAAATTGAAAAAAGCATAGCCGGGATATTTGATCCCGCTATGCTTACATAGCAAATACGTGTCTGCCGATCCGTTCGATAATTTTTCGGGAACGGATCCAGTTGTCAGACGCCGTTTTCGGATTGTAGAAAAACAATGCGCTCGTTTCTCTGCCCGGATGGTCAAGCGCCTCATTTGCGGCGACAATGGAATCCTTATCCGGCTTTTGATTAATGCTTCCGTTTGCTACCGGCTCAAATGCATTCCTTTGATAGATCACACCCCGAATGGTATCCGGGAAGCCGTTCTTTTCAGTCCGGTTCAGCACTACGCTGGCTACCGCAACCTTCCCTTTATAAGACTCACCTTTCGCTTCCGCGTGAACGAGACGTGACAGAAGTTCTCTGTCAGCACGGGAATACGTCTTTTTCGGGGGCTGATAAGCCGTCTCCTCCGGTTTGGCTTTCTTCTCCAGATGAGATGACAGCTTTATCGGATGGATAGAATGCTTCTGATCAGTTTTTGAAAGCTTCGGAACCGAACCTTTTCTATTTAAATCAGCAACCAGTGTGCTGGATTCTTGCTTTGGCTTCTTCGCTAAAGTAAACAGAGCTTCTGTATGTTCAATTTTTGTTGCAGGCATAAAACAAAGAAAAAAGACAGCCAAGGCAGCAAATTTTGTCGTCATACGATTTCCTCCTTAAATACTTCACTACCTTAACAAGAGCTGTACGCAAATTCACGGTTAAAGATTTTCCAGCGCTCCCAATCAGCTTTTATGATGGAAGAAGTTCGTTAACATCCTTGTTATTGGAAGGAAAACGGCCGTCATTCTCACAACATTAACCAAATAGCAGTAAAAGTATCCATCGGAGGGATTTTACATTTTGTTTACATCTGTTACAGCAGGATGAAATGAAACACCGAAATCAAAAAAAGACTCCTCATGTGCGAGGAGCCGTCAGCTTCTTGGCTGTTCTAAATACTGGAAAACAACATCTCCGCCCTGCTGGGCAATACCGCGGAAATGCTTAAAATCTTCCTGCTTCGACAAAACCGCTCGAAATGCAAGAAAATGTTCTTTCTGCACCCTGAATTCTTTGACTTCACCGGTGCGTATTTGGTTGATACGTTCTGATATTTCCTCAGGCAGCAACAAACACACCCCCCTTTTCTCGGCTTTTTCCCGAAAATCAATATACCATCTTTCCCCCGCCGGGACAATGATTGAGCGGGCTGATACCCATATCGCTTTACTTCTTAAAGAAAATACTGCAAAATATTTTCAAACAGGATTTATGATAAAGGAGAGGAAGCTCGTGAAAATTGCTAAGGTTGGAAACGTCATTGAATTTAAAAACGGATTAACCGGTATCGTTGAAAAGGTAAATGAAAACTCCGTCATCGTTGATGTAACCATCATGGATAATTATCGTGATCTTGAATTAGATTCCCTCACTGTCGTCAACCATAAGAATTACAAAATCATCAAAGACTCCTATTAAGCCCCACCAAACCATCCGAACCATTTACATATCCCGTACAAAAGCTGCCGCCCGGCAGCTTTTTCAAATGAATTCAGATCTCAGTCATTTCAACAAAAAAATCTCCGGTCTCGTCTTTATTGTAAAGATTTGTGACGGATGTATAGTAGTTGGTTATTTTGCCGCGGAAATCAAGCCCCCGCTTTGGCACCTTGATTTCAAAAGTTTTTTCATACAAAAGGACGGCAATATCATGATACGTTTCAGAGGTCACCTTCAATATAAATGAGATAACGCGGCCGTTTTTGCCCGCACTTTCTTTACAGTCATACATCTTAAGCCTTACACCGTTCAACTCTAACAGCTCCATGAAAAACACTCCTTCTTTTTACAGGACATGCTATCATTCTGATCATTTATTCACAATTGATCCGCTCCGCATGGAAAAAAACGGCGCAGGCCTTTACAAACGTATGTTCCCTATTTTATGATAAAACAGACGAGCTGCCATCCAGCACCCGTCACGTAATGAAGCGGCGAGTACACTCCCCCCGGGTTTACTCGTCTTTTTTCTTCCCTTCAGACTTTTCCCGTAACGTTTTGCAGACAAAAAAATACCCCCGCCCTAAAAGGCGGGGGTTTTAGGTTACGCCCCGAGTCCGTATCCGTCTCGTAAATTAACGGTTATCAATCGTCTCCGGGTACATATCATGATTCATCATCCGATGTTCGGCCATTTTTTCATATTTTGTTCCCGGTCTGCCGTAGTTTGTATACGGATCAATGGAGATTCCGCCTCTTGGCGTGAATTTGCCCCACACTTCAATGTAACGGGGGTCCATTAATTCGATCAAGTCATTCATGATGATGTTCATGCAGTCCTCGTGGAAATCTCCGTGGTTGCGGAAGCTGAAAAGATACAGCTTTAACGATTTGCTTTCCACCATTTTTTCGTCAGGAATATAGCTGATATAGATGGTTGCAAAGTCCGGCTGTCCCGTTTTCGGGCAAAGCGACGTAAATTCCGGACAGTTGAATTTAACGAAATAATCACGGTTCACATGTTTATTCGGAAATGATTCCAAAACCTCCGGCGCATATTCAAATAAATAGTTTGTCCCTTGATTCCCCAGGAGCGTAACTCCTTCTAATTCTGATTCTTTTCTGGTCATGTAAATTCTCCCTTTCTATTAAACTCCCCGTTTATTGCCCCAGAGCAGTGTGTGCAGCTGAGGCAGGACTCTGACGAGATTCAGATCGGCATCGGCAGAAACCTTATCAACGAGTTTTTCATACTTTCCGAGCAGATGCGCAATTAATGCCTGATCGTCCGTCGTATGGACGTTATCGTTACCGACCTGAAGATAAAACGGGATATTCGGATACCGCTTATGCACGGTTTTCGCGAATTGCAGATCTTCATCATTAAAAATAACGACTTTTAAGCTGACCGCGCTGAGCCTTTCTGCCGCATCAAGCGAAGACACAATATGATCAAGCTTTGCAAAATCGGTTGTCATTCCCGAGCTTGGCGGCTTCGGTGAAATGGTCAGATCGTTAATCATGGTAAACCAATCCTGATAGACCGTTCCCTGCGTTTCTAAAGCGGCGCGCACACCGTGGTCTTTCAACAGCAGAATCAGCGCGTCAAGCTGCTTTAACAGCGCCGGGTTTCCTCCTGAGATGGTGACATGGGAAAAGGCGTCTCCGCCGATTTCTCTCAGCTCGCGGTAAATGTCTTCCGCCGTCATCCAGCGGATATCTTTTTTGGCTGAGCCGTCCCATGTAAAAGCAGAGTCGCACCAGCTGCAGGAGTAGTCGCAGCCAGCCGTGCGGACGAACATGGTTTTCTGGCCGATGACCATGCCCTCCCCTTGTATCGTCGGTCCGAAAATTTCTAATACCGGGATTCCTTTAGCCATTCATATCACCTTTTTTCGGGCGGTATACGCAATAGCTCGTCGGGGTTTCCCTGACAAAAATCTGGACGCAGACCGGCTGATTCTCCAGTGTTTCAAGGTAGGACTGAACCTTATCGTAAATCGTTTTGGCCACGACTTCAGTTGTCGGAAGCGAGTATCTGTCATCATCAGAAAATTCATCATGGTCATTCATCAATGTGTGGTCATAAGCGCCGTGCACCAATTTCTTCAGCACGCTGAAATTCACGAGAAAGCCTGAATCATCCAGTTCATCACCTGCGACGGTAATATTTACGGTATATGTGTGCCCGTGGACTCTGCTGCACGCTCCGGCGCTTTCACGGGGAATAAAGTGCGCGGCTGAAATGTGCATGTCCTTATTCAACTCAAACGAATAAGGATGCTGAACCTGCGGGTAAATTTGAGAAAGCAATTAATTCCGCTCTCCTTTCATTTTCATATATTCATCATATCCTTTATTGCGGAGCAGACATGCCGGGCATTCGCCGCATCCGTCCGCAATGATGCCGTTATAGCAAGTCAGTGTGTTATTCTTTACAAAATCAAGCGCGCCGAGCTCATCAGCAAGCTTCCAAGTTTCCGCTTTGTTCAGCCACATAAGCGGCGTATGAATGACAAACGGCTTTTCCATCGCCAAGTTGACGGTGACATTGCAGGACTTGACAAACTCGTCACGGCAGTCCGGGTAGCCGCTGAAATCAGTCTCGCAAACACCGGTAATGATGTGGCGCGCGCCGATTTGATACGCAAGAATGGAAGCAAACGATAAGAACACGAGGTTGCGTCCCGGCACAAACGTTGTCGGCAATTCCCCGTCCTTCGCTTCAATTTCGATATCATCCCGTGTCAGCGCGTTTGGCGCAAGCTGATTTAAAAGAGACATATCAAGCAGATGATTTTTGACACCGAGTTTTTCGGCAATCGATTTTGCCACATCAATTTCTTCTTGATGACGCTGATTGTAATGGAATGTAACGGTTTCTACTTCTTCAAAGTTTTGCAAAGCCCATAATAAACAAGTCGTGCTGTCTTGGCCTCCGCTGAACACCACAACCGCTTTTTCTTTTTTCATTTCATTCTCTCCCTTATCTATCATTCCATAAAAAAAGCGCCTTTCTCGGAGAAGGCGCCCTAAAAAACATAAAAAAAACCGTATCCAAGGATACAGCTCGTCCTTAGTTTTTTATAGAGGGTGTAGCTAGAACCTCTCCCGCATAGATACGGATTTTCTTCTTTTTTCACTTTTGCTATCATACCATAATGTTGTTTCCCATGACAATAAAAAAACAGCCTGAAAACCTGTGTCAGGCTGCAAAAGCCGGTTTAAGCCCCGCGCTTCTTCTTCGGAAACGCCATCAGCGCAATACCGATCAGAACAAATAAAGCAGGCCAGAAAACAGAAACCGGAACGATCGGATGATACGTCATCATAAAGCAAAGTGCTGTCAAAGTCAGCACCGCAATCGGGATGAGCAGCGCCTTTTGTTTCCCGCCGAACAGCCACAGCTCAAATAAACCGAATGCCGCCGCCAGCAGGTAAACAGGCCACGTCACACCGGAATAGGACCAATTTGTTGCCGTTTCAAAGACAAACAGGAGCCCCGTAATCAATAAAATTCCGCCCGGTACGAGAAGCCCCGCGTTTTTTACCGGTTTCGGGCCGAAAATCGGAATATGAAAAGCGGCGGCAAGCAAAAGAATGAGAGCGGGCCAGCCGCGTTCGCTGATGACTTCATTTGCATTCGTGAATATGCCGAAAATCCCTATAGCACACAGAACCGCCGCAGAAGCCAAAAGCCCTCTTTGCTTTCTGCCGAACATCCAAGCCTCAAACAGGCCGAACGCTACGGCAAAGAGATAGACAGGCCAGCTCACATTTGCGTATGTCCAATCCGTCAGCGTTTCAAACCATAATAAACCGCCCGTCACAAGCATAATGCCGCCCGGAATGAGAAGGCCCGTTCTTTTTTTCGGCTGCATGAAGGCAGCGGCATGAAACACAAGCGCGGCAGCAATGATCAAAAGCGGCCACAGCCCTGTCATCAGCATACCGGCAAAACATAGAGCGCCCGCCGCTGTCAGGATCAAAGCGGGAATCAATGCCCCTGTCTTTCTCCCGCCGAAATACCACAGCTCAAACAGACCGAGAGCAGGCGCCCAAATATAAACAGGCCACGTCATGGCTGAATACGCCCATCCCGTTGCCGTCTCAAACCAAAATAAGCAGCCCAGCACCAGAAACATACCGCCGGGAACGAGCAGTCCCGCTTGTTCAGGCGCTTTTTTCACAAAAATAAATCCAGCGTGGAACCCTGCGGACATTATAATGAAAAGAAACGGCCACGCCGAACCACCGGATATATGTATAACTCCCGCCTTCTGTAAAAAAAAACGCAATGCCGATACAAATAAAAATAAATCCCAATAACACACGTCGATCTTTCATCTCTTACTCCTCCCCATCATTTCCCAATTCATTATACAGAAATGACAGGAAAAAAGAAGGGGAATTCCCAAAAAATACAGACATTTTCCTTATATCCGTTATTTTTCTCTCGGGATTTTTTTGCAAACCAATGCGCCGATAAAGGCCAGGCTCACATATCCAAACACCGGGTAAACAGTGGAAATCAGCTGTCCGTAGCCGATTTGGCTGACAATAAAAGCAAACACCAAAATGCCGCCGTAAATATATGTACTTTTTATATGAAGAAAACTGTTTAATTGTTTTTCCAATCCGTATAAATTGCCGATGACCGACGTAAACACTTCCCCGAAAATAATAATCAAATAAATGAGATGAAGCGATCGTGAATAGAAATAGACAACTTGAGCCATCGGAATGTCAAACTCCAGTACATCCGGCAGCACCGATAATGATAAGAAACTCGCGGCAAGCACCAGTGTCAAAAGAGCGCCGCCTAAGTAAGCTCCCCTTCTGATCACCTTCTCTGATGACATTTCGTTCGCAAGCGGCACAAGGACAGCTTGGGCGAGCGATAAATTTAACGCGCCGTAAGAGACGGCTGACAAAAGCCAATTCCACTTGTCAGGCCATACCCATTCTTCCGCATTTCTCGTGCTTGTAAATACAAAAGAATCAGCGGCAACGATAAAAGAGAAGGAAATTAAAAGCGGCACAACCAATACATTGACGCCGAACACACCTTTAACACCGCTTGTCATGACGGCAAAACTCAATACGATCGTCAAAAGTATTCCCGCTTGTGCGGGCCAGCCAAGCTGTTCATGAAACAGCGCTCCCGCTCCGGACAGCATGACAGAAGTCACTCCCAGCAATATAAACATCATAAACATGTTAACGGCGCGTCCGATAGACCGGCCGAATAAATACGTGTTCAATTCCTGGTAAGATGCTGCATGAATCCGTTTGGAAATGATCATGATTTTGGCGCCTAAATATATAAACATCAGACCGCTTACCATGATACCGAACAGACCGATCCAGCCAAACCTGAGGAAAAATTCAACGATTTCCCGTCCCGTGGCAAAACCGGCTCCTACAACCGTTCCTACGTATACGAATGCAAGCTGACTTGCAGAACCTTTTGTTTGTCCCATTTCACCCTCCGGCTAAGCGCAAATTTGTCCAGGCCTTTTTATATGCTTATGAGACAAGTCGCCTGAAAAGAAGAACAAATCGTCCTCCCCGGGAAAAAACAGATTCAGCTCTCTTCTAAGCAAAAATATTGAAAGAAAAAAAGCGCCGGCGTATACTCTTCATCAAGAAAGGTCAAAGCATTTCATTTCCTTTCTGATCATATTGGTCAATAATAATCAAACATCACAAATAACACTTAACACGCTGTAAACTTTGATTTTTCGGGGTTTAAAACAAAACACTTGAAAGTCAAAGAAGGTCAGAGTATACTATTAATCAAAGAAGGTCAAAGTTAAGACCTTATTTTCTAATCCATTTGGTCAAAGATGATCAAACATTTCAAGGAGGTTTTGGCAAATGCGTTGTCAACATTGTCAGAAAAACGAGGCGACGATTCGCCTGAACATGCAAGTCAATTCCATTCAAAAACAATTCGTTTTATGTGAAACATGTTATACAGAATTAACCCGAAAACCGTCTATGAGCATGGGACCGCAATCTTTCGGATTCCCGTTTGAGCAAGGTTTCGCTCCGGATCAACATAAACAGCAGGCCGGCCGTAAAAAAGGCCTGCTCGACGAGCTCGCCCAAAACGTCACAAACGGCGCAAAAGCAGGTCTGATTGATCCTGTGATCGGCCGCGATGAAGAAGTGGCGCGCGTCATTGAAATTTTGAACCGCCGGAATAAAAACAATCCGGTGCTTATCGGTGAACCGGGTGTCGGTAAAACGGCTATTGCAGAAGGCTTAGCGCTTAAAATCGCTGAAGGCGATGTGCCGAATAAATTGAAAAACAAAGAGCTTTATCTGCTTGATGTCGCTTCCCTCGTCGCCAATACAGGAATCAGAGGCCAGTTTGAAGAAAGAATGAAACAATTAATGAACGAATTAAAAGAGCGGAAAAACGTCATTTTGTTCATTGATGAGATTCACCTTCTTGTAGGCGCCGGCTCTGCCGAGGGATCAATGGATGCCGGGAACATCCTGAAACCTGCGCTTGCCAGAGGCGAACTGCAGGTCATCGGGGCGACGACATTGAAAGAGTACCGCCAGATTGAAAAAGATGCGGCGCTTGAAAGACGCTTCCAGCCTGTCATGGTTCACGAGCCTTCTATAGAACAAGCCATCAGCATTCTTGAAGGCATTAAAGATAAATATGAGAAATACCACAGCGTCACATTCAGCGATGAAGCGATCAAGGCGTGTGTTACGCTTTCTTCCCGCTACATTCAGGACCGCCACCTGCCGGATAAAGCGATCGACTTGTTAGATGAAGCCGGCTCCAAAGCAAATCTGGAGCTTGATACCGTAAATGAAGAAGAAGCGGCTGAGCGACTCAAAGCAATTGACGCGGAGAAAACAAAAGCGCTTCAGGAAGAAAATTATGAGCTTGCCGCGAAACTGCGTGATGAAGAAGTGGCATTGGAAAAGCAGCTGGCACAAGAATCACCGGTCTCTTCTTCAGAAATCGGGGCGGAGCATATTCAAGCCATCATTGAACAGAAAACAGGCATTCCGGTCGGAAAACTGCAGGCTGATGAACAAGTCAAAATGAAAGAACTTGAAGAACGCCTTCATCAGCGCGTCATCGGTCAGGAAAAAGCCGTGAAAAAAGTGGCGAAAGCGGTAAGACGAAGCCGCGCCGGCTTAAAATCCAAAAACAGACCTGTCGGCTCCTTCCTCTTTGTCGGACCGACCGGGGTCGGAAAAACCGAGTTATCAAAAACACTCGCGGATGAACTTTTCGGCACAAAAGATTCCATCATTCGGCTCGATATGAGTGAATACATGGAAAAACACGCCGTTTCAAAAATTATCGGTTCACCGCCGGGATATGTCGGACACGATGAAGCCGGTCAATTAACGGAAAAAGTACGGCGCAATCCGTACAGCATCGTGCTCCTTGATGAGATTGAAAAAGCGCACCCTGACGTCCAGCATATGTTCCTGCAGATTATGGAGGACGGACGTCTGACAGACAGCCAGGGCAGAACGGTCAGCTTTAAAGATACCGTTTTGATCATGACAAGCAATGCGGGAACCGGCGAAAAACAGACGAAAGTCGGGTTCCAATCTGAAGAAAGCGTTATGGAAGAACAAACGCTGATTGATTCACTGAGCTCGTTCTTTAAACCTGAATTTTTAAACCGGTTTGACAGCATCATTGAATTCCAATCTCTGAAAAAAGAACATCTCGTAAAAATCGTCAGTCTGCTTCTCGCAGAACTTGAAGACACATTAAAAGAGCGCGGCATCAGTCTCTGCGTCACAGACGATGCGAAAGAAAAAATCGCTGAAATCGGCTACCACCCTGCTTTCGGTGCACGCCCGCTCAGAAGAACGATCCAAGAATTGATCGAGGACGAAATGACAGACCTCTTATTGGATGACAATGAAATAAAAGCCTTCCATGTTGTAATGGAAGAGGATGACATCAAAGTCCGTGCACAATAAAAAAAGCGGTTCCCTGTCGTGGAGCCGCTTTTTTGTTTCTTTTACTCTGCCAAAAGGGCAGAAACTGTGAAGAATTCGGGAACAATTTCTCAATCACTCTAAAGTTCCATGCACTGCCACCGATATTAACCATAGAAAGCTAGTATAAAGGATTTGGTGAAAACTATGGATAAAACATCGATTATCGGTATCATCCTCGCCTTGATTGCTTTAAGCGTGGGCATGGTGCTGAAAGGGGTCAGCTTAAGCGCACTCGCTAACCCGGCAGCTATTCTGATTATTTTGTTCGGTACGATTTCTGCGGTGATCATCGCATTCCCCGGAAAAGAAATCAAAAAAGTGCCTGCCCTTTTTAAAGTGCTGTTCAAAGAAAACAAACAGCTGACCATTGCGCAATTAATTCCTATGTTCTCTCAATGGGCGCAAATCGCAAGACGTGAAGGGCTGCTCGCATTGGAAGCAAGCATCGAAGACGTGGATGACGCGTTTTTGAAAAACGGCCTGAGCATGGCGGTTGACGGACAAAGCGCAGAATTTATCAGAGATATTATGACTGAGGAAGTTGAAGCGATGGAGGACAGACACCAGGCCGGTGCAGCTATCTTTACCCAAGCCGGCACATATGCGCCGACGCTCGGCGTTTTGGGTGCGGTTATCGGCCTCATTGCGGCCCTTTCCAACATGAACAATACCGAGGCGCTCGGACATGCCATCAGTGCGGCGTTTGTCGCCACCCTTCTCGGGATTTTTACCGGATATGTACTATGGCATCCCTTTGCCAACAAACTGAAACGCAAATCAAAACAGGAAGTCAAACTGCGTGAAATCATGATTGAAGGCGTTCTGTCAGTGCTTGAAGGACAGGCCCCGAAAGTGATCGAACAAAAACTTCTCATGTATCTTCCTGCGAATGAACGCGCAAAAGTCATTGAACAAGAAGGAGAGGCAAACAATGGCGAGAAAAAAGAAGAAGAAGCATGATGACGAGCATGTGGATGAGTCTTGGCTGATCCCGTACGCGGACCTTCTCACCCTTCTTTTGGCTCTGTTCATTGTATTGTTCGCCATGAGCTCGGTCGACGCGGCAAAATTCCAAATGCTGTCTAAATCATTTAACGCCGTTTTTACAGGAGGCACGGGTGTCCTTGAATATTCAAGCGTCACCCCTCCCGAAAACGAAAAAGACGGCATTGATCAGTTAAAAAAAGACAAGGACAAGGAAAAAGAAAAAGAAAAAGATAAAGAACAGAAAAAGAAAGAAAGAGAAGCAGCCGACCGCCAAGAGCTTGAAGGTGTGCAAAAGCAAGTCAATCAATTTATAAAAAACAAAAAGCTTGAACATCAGCTGGAAACAAAGCTGACAAAAGAAGGCCTCTTAATTACCATTAAAGACAGTATCTTTTTTGACTCGGGACAGGCAGTTATCCGCCAGGAAGATATCCCGCTTGCAAAGGAAATCTCGAATCTCCTTGTGCTGAATCCGCCAAGGAACATTATCATCAGCGGGCATACCGACAATGTGCCGATTAAAAACTCACAATTTCAATCAAACTGGCATTTAAGCGTCATGCGGGCCGTCAACTTCATGGCTATTCTCACGGAAAACCCTAAACTTGACGCAAAAGTATTCAGCGCCAAAGGGTTCGGCGAGTATAAACCAGCTGCGTCGAACAAAACCGCAGAAGGGCGCAGCAAAAACAGGCGCGTCGAAGTATTGATACAGCCGAGAAACGCCGCCACTGACGAAAATCAGTAATATAAAAAAGGAAGCCTTTCAAAAGGCTTCCTTTTTTATTTCTGATGAAAATGTTTAGCGTTTAATCCCACTCTTTTCAGCATTTCCGTACACAATTCTATCTCTTCATCACTCAGCACACTGATCATTTCTTTAATCTCGTCTGCATGATCAGGGAAAATATCGTCCAAAAGACGGATTCCCTTTTCAGAAATCTGTGCGAAAGTCACTCTTCTGTCAGTCGGTGAAGCTTTTCTGATGAGAAGTTCTTTTTTCTCTAATTTGTCAACAACGTATGTAATACTTCCGCTCGCTAATAAAATTTTGTCGCCGATCTGCTGCAGCGGCTGATTGCCTTTGTGATACAGCAGCTCCAGCACAGCAAATTCCGTCGGGTTCAGGCCGTGCTTATGAATATGTTTATTCATATGGTCGTTAATGGACCGGTACGCCCGCGACAGTACAATAAATAATTTCAATGAGTTTTCTGTTTTATCCGTCATACATTCAATCATCCTTTTGCAAAAGAAACCGTTACAGAGAAACATTAATAAACAAAATGAAAAATGTCAACAAAAATGTTTCCAAAATTTCTCTTCTTTTTGACAAACCTTAATAAAATAATTTGTTTTTATATCATTTTGGTTATTTTTTCTTATTAAAGAAGTATAAACAATGATATAATACCTCTATTCAAGTGTAATGTTGGAGCGATGCAGAGTGAATACATTCAAAGGTGCCCGGGGAAAGATCAAGCTTTATCTCATATTGGTGATCATCCCGGCACTTATTATCAGCTTTTTCATTTATGAAAAAGAAAAACAGAAAATAGCCGATAAACACATACAGGAAGCCAGTATGATGCTCAACCTTCACCGCAACAAGCTCAATTATTTAACCGGTGAAACAAAAGCCCGGATGACAACACTTGCGATCGCTGTCGATAAGCCTGTCAATGAAGAAAAGATAAATGAAATTCTCGATCAGGCTTTTGAGGATGAACCCAGATTCAGCGGACTGTATATGCTGAATGCCAAAGGTGACGTCATCGCAAGCACGACCGATCTGAAATCAAAGGTGAATTTGGCCGACAGACCGTATTTTACGAAGGCAAGAAAGACGAAGAAAACGGTCATCACAAATGACTACCCCAGCAGAATTACAGGCCAGCGCATCTTTACGATCTGCGTGCCCGTGTTAGATGCAAACCGGGAGGTCACCGATTATTTAGTGGCCGCCATACAAGTCGATTATTTGAGAAATATGATCAATATGCTGAGCCCTGACGTTTATGTCAAGGCAACCCATCAGGATAAAGTGATATTTGCCAGCGGACGCGCTGATCAATCAGAAGGCGTGCAGCCGGTCAGCGGCTATCTGGATGATATTAACTGGAATATCAATGTTTTTCCGAAACCGGTTGAGCTGAACGAGCTGACCAAAAGCGTGCTGCTGCCGATGTCCAGTATCGCCGTGCTGCTGAATATTCTGTTCATCCTCGTTCAATATTATCTGCTTAAGCGCAAGACCCAGCTGGAGCGCGCTCAAAACGAGGCGCAGAAATTGGAGCTGATCGGAACGCTTGCCGCAAGCACCGCCCATGAAATCCGCAACCCGCTTACAGGGATCAGCGGCTTCATTCAGCTTTTGCAGAAAAAATATAAAACAGAGGAAGATCAGCTGTATTTCTCAATTATTGAGCAGGAAATTAAACGGATTAATCAGATTGTCAGTGAGTTTTTAGTGCTCGGCAAACCGACCGCGGAACGACTGGAAGTGAACTCGCTGCAGGATATCCTTGATGAGATTATGCCGATTATTTATTCGGAAGGGAACCTTTATAATGTGGAAGTAAATGTGGAGATTCTCGTCAATCGGCCGCTCAAGGTCAATTGCACGAAAGACCATATTAAACAGGTCATCTTAAATGTCGCGAAAAACGCGCTTGAGTCAATGCAGGAAGGCGGCCGGCTGTCCATCTATTTAGAAGCCCGCGACCATAAAGCAGTCATTAAGGTTGCTGACAACGGAATGGGTATTTCTGAAGATATGCTTGAGCACATTTTTCTTCCGTTTGTAACGTCAAAGGAAAAAGGAACCGGTCTCGGCCTTGTCGTGTGTAAACGAATCGTGCTGATGTACGGCGGTTCGATTGACATTCAAAGCGAAGTCGATAAAGGCACAGAGGTCACCATTACCCTCCCTGCCGCTTCACGATGAAAAAACACCCTGTAACAGGGTGTTTTTTAGATAAAGAAGAATATGTGTAAGAGGATATACCGGGGAACGGCATCATAGCCGGCAGATAGATACGAGGCGCTTCGTGAGCTGTGCCGGCGGAAAAACCCGCTGACTGTACGCGGTCATCTTTCGGATGCGACGCTTGATCAGGAAGCGCATTCAGTCTTCGTTATCTGTTTATCATTAATCATTTGTTTGCTTCATATGCAGGCATGATATCACCGCGGGAGAACAAGCCTATTTTCTTCACAAGGCCCTGTATTCCTTGGTGATGTGTGCGTTCACGGTTTATCAGCTGCTGATATGCGTTCATCAGACAGTCCAGTTCCTGGCTGTGCCTGATCGTGTCATACCCTGTAAACCCCTGCCTGTTAGCCGCATCTATCATCATTTTTCTCTTTTCATCAATAGATACAAGCAATTTTTCTTGTTCAGAATAACTGCCCATTCACTTCACCCCTCACCGCTAAAAGAATAGGAAACAAGTTTGATTGGGTTATTGAGCATTATTACAGATTATACTTTATTTGTAAACATTTTTTTACTAAATAACTTAATTTTTCATTTCATATTGGAATCTTTAGCATGATTACGAGAATAATACCCATTCAGGTAATGATATAAACAGAATACGGCATATTTCAACGCACAAAAAACAGAGACAGCTGATTTTATATTATAATAAAAAACCTCTCATGCCGCTGGCTGCATGAGAGGTTCGCAAGTCTATCAGTTTTGCACACTTTCATTTTCGTAAATCGGCACCCAGCCTTCAGTCGTCACGAAGATTCGGATTGCGACGACCCTGCGGTCTTCCTGAAGCGTAAAGTAGTGGCGGATGTTCTCCGGAACCGAAATCAAATCCCCCGGATTTAAACGGACGTCAAAAAAAGTGCCGTCTTTGCCTTGAATGACGAAGATGCCATGCCCGCTGACAATAAAGCGGACTTCATCATCCGTGTGGTGATGTTCTCTTTGGAAATTTTTCAATAATTCATCTAGATTCGGCGTTGAGTCTGATAAAGAAATGACATCCTGAGACTGATAGCCGCGCCGGGCTGAAATATCCTGAATCTCCTTGTCAAATGCCGCGAGAATCCGATCTTTTTCAGCTTCGGTTACATCATATTTCTCCGAAAGCTCAGGCGGAAGTTTTTCAATGTCCCACTGCTCATAGATTACCTCTTGTTCGTCTAAAAAGCGCGCTACTTCTTCCTGATTTTCAATGATCGTATTCTTTTCATCATGAATTCTGATTGTCGCCATTTTGCATTCCTCCTTTTATTTTACGAGCTGCGGCCGAAGTGACAGAAGCTTGATGTGACAGCCGAATAAAAATTCATAGGCTTCCAGCACCCTTTTCGCCTCAAACGCGGTCCGCCCCCATGCCGTAATGCCGTGATTGCGGATTAATACCGCGCCTGATTCGGTGTCTGCATGGCGCACGAAACTTTCGGCCAATGCCGGGATGTGCGCCGGATTGTCAATGATCGGAACGGTCACCGACGCGTTTTCCTCCCACAATCCGAGCGCCTTAATAATCTCCTGCCCCTGAAAGGTGATTTGTTTTTCATCTCCGTAGAGCTCTGAAATGACATTATTATTAACGGTATGGACATGCAGACAGCAGCCCGCGTCTGTCTTTTTGTATAAGTAAGTATGGAGAAGCGTTTCTGCCGAGGGTTTTAAGGAATGGCCGGTCTCAGCGGGCCTCCCGTTCTCATCGACTAAGAGAAAATCTTCGTCTGTTTCTTTTCGTTTGTCTTTGCCGCTTGCCGTAACGAGAAAAGTCAGCGGCCCGTCGGATACTTTAATGGAAAGATTTCCGCTCGTTGCCGGAAACCAGTCTCTTTCAGCCAGCTCGCGCTTTACCTCGGCAAGTTCGCGCCAGCGTTCTTCTTTTGCAGCCATGCCTGCACCTCCCCGATGTTTTCGATGCCTGTTTTCACCTCATGAAAATCTTGAAAAGGCAGATGCCGAAGACCGAGTTCTTCGCATTCAGTCAAAAGATAATCCCTTGCAAAGCACATATCGGATAATTTTGCAGCCTCGAGGTCCGTGACCGAATCACCGATCATAATGAGAAAATTCTGCTGATCGGACAGCTTTCGGATCACTGACGGTTTGCAGCAGCCGCATTGATTCGTGCAGCCGCCGTCACAGGCGTGCGGCCAATTGATATGAATATATTCATTGTCAAAGGATGCATGATTACAGAAAATCCGCTCCTTTTCTACGATGCCTTCCAAAAGCGGATGCACAAAAAAGTCCATTCCCCCGCTTACGATATAAAACGGGAGATCGTTTGACCGGACAAACGAGACAAAATCCAAAAAGCCGTCCCTTAATTTCGCATCCTTCAGGATAAAATCAGTCAGCTCTTCTTTTAAGCTACTCGGCAGCAGCCCGAACATCCGGCCGACTCCTTCCTGAATTGATAGGCTTTTAGACAGAACACCGTCTTTTAATTCAAGCCACTCAGGAGGCGCGAATTCTTTCATCATACTGACAATGTTGTCGTTCATGGTAACCGTTCCGTCGAAATCACAAATAATCAGCGGTGTGCGGGTCATACGGCTTCCACCCTTCCCCATTTGTCTAATGCGAGCTGAAGATCTTTGCACGACGCGGCTTTTTCTTCAATCGGCTGGGCTTCAAGCACCGCATCAATGATAGCGCGGAACGCTTTGCCGCCGCCCTCTGCTCCGTTCGGATGGCCGTGAACGCCTCCGCCCGCATTTATGATGTGATCAATGCCGAAATCACGCATCAAAAACGGCACCATGCCGGGATGAATGCCTGCTGACGGGACGGCAAACGAGGGATGAAAGACATCGTCTTTTACACATTCATCGTGAATCGCAAGCGCCGACTCCTTCGGCAGTGCAACAGATCCGTAAGGTGACGGAAATAAACTGAAATCAGCGCCGCAATAGCGGTTCAGCTTGCCGAGCAAAAGCGCATGCGATAAACCGTAAACGGGAGATGATGTGAATGCGCCGCTGACTGCCGGATGCGCCATAATCGGAAGCGGGATTTCACCGTCTTCCGCAAGGCTTTGCATCACATCCAAACCGTAGGCGAACACATTCAGCAAGAGGGCGTCCGCCCCGAGCTCCGCCGCGCGTCTCGCTTTATCCCGCAATTCAGCAGTTCTCCCCGTCAGGTTCACGGCATACAGCGTTTTATGCCCCGTCTCCTCCCGGGTTTCCTTCAGGACTTGTTTTCCTTCAATAATGCGGGTTTCAAACGGAGCCAGCTCATTTTCAAAGAAAATTTCGTCGTCTTTAATAAGATCCACGCCGCCGAGCGCCTGCTGTCTGAGCTGTTCTTTAATGTCACGGAGATCCCGTCCGATCACCCCTTTAAATATGCTCATCAAAAGCGGTCTTTCAAATTCGCCCAGCAGTTTGCGGATGCCGTATATGCCGAACTTCGGCCCGGGAAGAGAGCGTTTAAACCCTTCGGAAAACTCAAGATCAGTCAATTTTATTTTTCCGTCCAGTGACAGCTTTCCGAATACAGTCGTCAGGACGGCGGGTATGTCTCTTGAGAAGTTCGCCTCAGGATAGGCGATGGTGATGACGGCCTGTTTTTCGTTTTCCGGGGTTCCTTCTTTCTCCTCAACTTTTACGACCCGGCCTTTATGCTTTCTGAGCTGTTCCTGCTTCACAAGGGGCAGATCTGTCCAGGAACCTACCGTCAGCCCCGCTGCAATCTGTTCCGCCCGCTTTTCACTGTCTGTTGTGTCCGTCAGAAGATATGTTGCCAATACTTCGCTCATGCGTGAACGCCTCTCTTTCTTTCGAAAAACATAAAAAAACCTCTTCCGTATGAGCAGAAAGAGGCTTCGTGTTATGTCCGAATCTTATCTCTCAGCTCCTGCTGCAAGAATTAGCACCGTGCTTTAACAGTCGGTTGCCGGGCTTCATCGGGCTCGTCCCTCTGCCTGCTCTTGATAAGAATAATGATTTTATAAAGTATTTTGAATTATCGCATTGTTATTTTGATATGTCAATGCTTTTTCGGGTGAAAAGATTGAGTTTCCCGATCCGTTCCGCAGCCTCTTTAAGTCTTTCTTCACTTGTCAGAAGACCGACTCTGATATAGCCCTCCCCCCATTTTCCGAACCCGTTTCCGGCTGCGACCGCGACATTTGCTTTTTCCAGCAGCAGATCTGAAAACGACTGTGATGTATAACCGTCCGGCACCGGGAGCCATGCAAAAAAAGAGCCCGCGGGAGCCGTGACATCCCAGCCGATATCGCGGCATGCTGCAATCCATGCATTTCGTCTCGACTCATATCTGTCATTTTGCGCTGCGACGCACGCCTGATCAGCTAAAAGAGCTGCTGCCGCCGCCTGCTGCGCGGCGGGAAACAGGCTGACAAACATATGATCCTGATAAAGGTTGATCGCTTCGATAACAGACGCGTTTCCGGCGGCAAATCCGACACGCCAGCCCGCCATGTTATAAGTTTTTGACAAGGTATAGATTTCAATTCCTGTCTCTTTTGCACCTTCCGTCTGCAAAAAGCTCAGCGGTTTATGCCCGTCGTAGCCGACTGCTCCGTATGCGAAATCATGTACGACACAAATGCCGTTTTGTTTTGCAAAGCTGACCGTTTCCTCAAAAAACGCCTCTGTCGCCACAGCACCGGTCGGATTATTCGGATAATTGAGATACAGCAGCTTCGCCTCATTCTGCACCTTTTCAGGAATTGCGCTGTAATCAGGGAGAAACCCTCTATCTTCCGTCAGCGGCATCATTTCCATTTTCGCTTTCGCAAGGGCGACACCCGACCAGTAATCAGGATATCCGGGATCAGGCACAAGAATTGTATCTCCCGGGTTCAAAAGACATTGCGGAAGCTCTACAAGTCCCGCCTTGCCTCCGAACAGCACGGCCACTTCCGTTTCCGGATCAAGCGTAACCCCGTACTCCCTTTCATAAAATTCAGCGGCTGCTTTTTTGAAGCTGTAAGCGCCCCGGAAGGATGAGTATTTATGATTTTCCGGCCTTTCGACGGCGCGCTTCATTTCCTCAACGATATGCTGAGGCGTCGGTTGATCGGGGTTCCCCTGTCCCAAATTGATGACGTCTTTGCCTTCTTTCAGCTTTTGATTCACTTTTTGCACCAATGATGCGAAAAATTGTTCCGGCAGCTGTTTGAGTACATCAGAGATTTCAAAGTTCATATTTTCACCTTCTAAAAATTTCTTGAAATGATAGTCCATCATCATATATGGTTAAATAAAAAAAGTAAAGAGAAACTTGGGGTGTTGAAAAAATGAAATGGACCGTTTCTTGTTTGCAATTTGATATTTCATACGGAAATCCTTCAGAAAACTTCAAAAAAGCAGAATCTTTGATTGAGCAAGAAAGCCGCCGCGCTGATGTCATCGTGCTTCCTGAGTTATGGACGACCGGCTATGACCTCACACGGCTTGACCAGCTGGCGGATGAAAACGGCGAAACCTCGGTACAATGGCTTAAAAAAACGGCCAAAAGATACAATGTACACCTCGTTGCCGGATCTGTCGCGGTCAAAGAAGGAGAAAATGTCTATAACACCATGTACATCGCCGATAACAGCGGACAGATCGTGAAGCAGTATCAGAAAGCCCATCTGTTTCAGCTGATGGATGAACATCTATATCTGTCAGCAGGAAACAGCGACGGTTCCTTTGAGCTTGACGGTGTCAAGTGTGCCGGGCTGATCTGCTATGATATCCGTTTCCCCGAATGGATCAGAAAGCATACGTCCAAGGGAGCAAATGTACTCTTTATCTCTGCGGAATGGCCGTTGCCCCGCCTCGATCATTGGCGAAGCCTGCTTATCGCCAGAGCAATTGAAAACCAATGTTTTGTCGCCGCCTGCAACTGCACGGGATCCAATCCCGATAATGAATTTGCCGGCCATAGCCTGATAATTGACCCATGGGGCCGGATTTTGGCCGAAGGAGACCGGACGGAAGGCGCAGTCCCAGCGGAAATCGATGTTTCAGAAAGTGAGGCCGTGCGCGGCACCATACCGGTTTTCCAAGATTTGCGGCGTGATTTATATTAATTTTCAAAAAAACGTTGACAAGAATATTCCGCACCTGCTAATATTTTCATCAACTGATTAATCCGAATTGTGATACAAATCAATATATTTTTCTCTTATCGAGAGTTGGGCGAGGGAATCGGCCTTTTGACCCCAACAGCAACCGACCGTAATTCCATTGTGAAATGGGGCGCGTACATTTTGCGCCGAGACATTGTCTCATAAGGCACGGTGCTAATTCCATCAGATGTTATCTGAGAGATAAGAGGCGGACTGCACTGTTTCAGCCTCCTTCTCTTTCAGAGAAGGAGGCTTTTTTTCGGGCGTATTCTCCGTCACGATCTCTTACAGCCACTACATAATAGGAGGGTAAATCCATGTCTGCAACTAAAACAAGTCTTTATGAACAATTAACAGAAAGCTCCGCCGCCGCGCTAGCCGTGAAGCTCGGCTTGTTCCAAAGCAAAAGCACCCTGACATGCCGTGAAATCGGCGACGGCAATTTGAATTACGTCTTTCATGTGTACGATAAAGAAAACAAAAAGGGACTGATTATCAAGCAGGCGATTCCTTACGCCAAAGTCGTCGGTGAAAGCTGGCCGCTTACGATCGATCGGGCGAGAATCGAAAGCAGCGCCCTCATCCGCCAGGGCGAGCATGTGCCGCACCTCGTTCCGGCCGTTTACTATTCCGATACTGAAATGGCCGTCACGGTAATGGAAGACCTCTCGCATTTAAAGATCTCAAGAAAAGGGCTGCTGGAAGGAAAACATTATCCGAACTTATCGGCCCATATCGGTGAATTTTTAGGAAAAACGCTGTTTTACTCATCCGCTTATGCGCTTGATGCGAAAGTAAAGCAGCAGCTCGCAAAGCAGTTTACAAATCCTGAGCTTTGCAATATCACAGAAAGACTTGTGTTTACAGAACCGTTTCTCGATCATGAAACAAATGATTTCGAAGAGGAGCTGCGCCCATACGCAGAAAAAATTTGGAACAATTCCCGGCTGAAAGAAGGCGCCGATGAATTGAAAGCCATCTTTCTGAATTCAGCGGAAACATTGATTCACGGCGATCTGCACACGGGAAGCATCTTCGCTGATGAACATGAAACAAAAGTCATTGATCCCGAATTTGCTTTCTTCGGACCGATCGGCTTTGACATCGGCCAATTTATCGCCAACCTGCTGTTAAACGCCCTCAGCCGGGACGGTGACGACAGACAGCCGTTATATGACCATACTGCCGCCGTATGGGACACATTTGTGAAAACATTCAGTGAAGCTTGGGAGAAAGACAGCTTGCCTTCCTGCAGACATCTGCTGGAAGATACACTGAAAAACACGTTTGAGGAAGCGGTCGGTTTTGCGGGATGCGAATTGATTCGGCGCACGATCGGACTCGCCCATGTAGCTGACTTAGATGAACTCACTCCGTTTGACAAACGAATTGAACGGAAAAAGCTGGCGCTTGAAATCGGCGCCTGTTATATCGAAAACAGAAAAGAACTGAAGGATATCACTGAGGTTCTGGAACAATTTAAGCTCCGTGTAAAGGAATGATGCAGCATGACCAATGAATTTGCCATCCCCCGTTCTGTGGAATGGAAAGAAACATACATCCGCATTTTAAATCAGCAAAAGCTCCCTGACGTTACTGAATATGTGGATCTTGAAACAAAGGAAGATGTATTCGACGCGATTATCACACTGAAAGTAAGGGGCGCTCCGGCCATCGGTATAACGGCGGCGTTCGGACTCGCGCTCTCTGCCAAATCGTTTGAAGTCCGCGATCTTTCTGATTTCCGCCGTCAGCTCGCGGATGTCAAAGCGTATTTAAACAGCTCGAGACCGACTGCCGTCAACCTCGCGTGGGCGCTTGACAGACTGACGGACTCCATCAGAGATGCGACCTCAATCAATGAAGCGAAGACAACGCTCGTTCATGAAGCCATTCAGATTCAGATTGAGGATGAAGAAACATGCCGGATGATCGGCCAAAATGCTCTGCAACTTTTTAAAAAAGGCGATAAGATCATGACTATCTGCAATGCAGGTTCAATTGCCACAAGCAGGTACGGTACGGCGCTTGCCCCCTTTTACTTAGCGAAACAAAAAGACCTCGGTCTTCATATTTACGCTTGTGAAACAAGGCCCGTTCTCCAGGGGTCCCGGCTGACGGCGTGGGAGCTGATGCAGGGCGGGATTGATGTCACGCTCATTACTGACAGCATGGCCGCCCACACAATGAAGGAAAAGCACATTTCAGCGGTCATTGTCGGCGCTGACAGAATTGCTAAAAACGGGGATACGGCCAACAAGATCGGAACGTATGGCCTCGCTATTTTGGCAAACGCCTTTCAAATTCCGTTTTTTGTGGCCGCACCGCTTTCGTCTTTTGACTTACAGATTGAAAACGGCGATCAGATTCCTATTGAAGAAAGAGATCCGGATGAAGTCAGACAGATCTCCGGCATACGCACCGCTCCTGAAGATGTGCCGGTCTTCAATCCTGCCTTCGATATTACACCGAGCAGCCTGATTTCAGGCATTATAACCGAGAAAGGCATCGTGACTGATTCTTACACGGAAGAAATTGAACAATTATTTGCAGACTGCCAGCTGAGCTGAAAAACCGCTGATGATATTGCCTCAGGCAATGTCAGCGGTTTTTTTGTCTGCATAATGTAATCACTTCATCTTTTTGGGCGGCTGAAATCAGATGCATTTTAAAAAACAGCTCTGCATAGCCGGCTATCTTTTGCGGACGGCTCACTCTCATCAGGCTTCGTCCTCCTTTTTCGTAAGACCAACTTTTTTCACTTAATAAAATGATATGTCGGACGTGAAAAAACGGAACGTGCCATATGCTTTATTTTTCTTTATAGGATATTTGTTCGATGTTCAGCAGCACCGCTTTTACATCCGTCTGGGTGCCCGCGTAACCCGTTAAGGCGCTGTTTTTGCCGATTACCCGATGGCACGGAATCAAAATCGGCAGCCTGTTGCGTTTATTGGCTTGTCCGATGGCGCGCACCGCTTTCGGTTTGCCGATCATTTCGGCTATATCACCGTAGCTCCGGGATTCGCCGTATGGAATCACCGTCAGCGCGTTCCATACCTTTTCCTGAAAAGCTGTCCCTTTTTGTCTCAGAGGCAGAGAGAAATGCCTTCTTTCTCCGGAAAAATAAGAGGTCAGCTGCTGTTTCGCCTCAGATAGCAAAGCGGTTTCACACGATTTCACGCCGGGCGTATCTTTCCGCCATTTCTCAAAATCTTCCCCGTTGAGAAACAGGCCGGTAATAAAGCCCTCTTCCTCTGTTATGATGACGGTTCCAAAAGGTGCCTTCACACTTGTAAAACAGATCATTCGCCGCTCCTTCTTTCTTCAGTATTCTGCCGGATCGGAAGCGTCAAATGAAAGACGGTGCCCTTCCCTTCTTCACTCTCCACATGAATGCGGCCCTGGTGCTCTTCGATGATTTTATAGCTGACCATCAGACCGAGCCCCGTTCCCCTGTCTTTTGTCGTGTAAAATGGTTCGCCAAGACGTTTTAATTTGTCTTCGGACATGCCTGTTCCTTCATCTTGAAGAGAAATCAGAATATGGTCTTTATCAGAAGGCTGAATGGTCACGTAGAAATTGCCGCCGCCCGGCATGACTTCAATGGCGTTTTTTAAAATATTGATAAACACCTGTTTTAATTGATTCGGCTCACAGTAAATCGGCGGGATGTTTCCGGTCAGGTTCAAATGGATCTGCACATTGACAAGATTGGCTTGGGCATTCAAGAGATCGGCCGTGTCTTTCATAATCTGCGTCACGTCTTTTTCTTCATATAATATCGCCTGAGGTTTCGCTAAAATTAAAAATTCAGTGATGATAGACTCGATGCGTTTTAATTCTGAGGTAATGACGTTAAAGTACAGGGAATGTTCTCCTTCAATGCTTCCTTGCAAAAGCTGAATGAACCCTTTCAGCGCCGTCATCGGATTTCTGATTTCGTGGGCGATGCCGGCCGCAAGCTCACCTACGACGTGAAGAGTGTCTGATTTCCGCAGCCGCTCCTCAAGCTCTTTGGCCTCGGTGACATCTTTAAAAATGGCCAGATTCATATTTTGAATGATATTCCTTTTGAAGGAGAATTCCAGTTTGCGGCTGTCACTGCTGCTTAACAGGAAGGGGATTTCATTATCCATTCCTTCTAAATCAATCTTTCTGGCGGGCACACCCGCGTTTTCAATATCAAATAATGAAAGAATATCCGGAACGGTGTACGCTCTCAGCTCCTCATCCGGCATGCCGAGGATACGGCTTGCGAGAGGGTTTGCGTCAATAATGCGGAATTGGTTGTCAAACAAGACTTTGCCGTCCATTGAGCCGTTGAATACTTTTCTGAATTTCAGCTCGCTTTCCCTCAATTCTTTTTCCATCCGCTTTCGATCGCTGACATTTCTTAAAATGGTTAAATGCTGACCTTCAAGTATGGTTCGTTTTGATGTGAATTCAAGCTCTTTATATTGGCCGTTTGCCATCTGAAACAGCATCTCTTCACGGATTTCCCCGTATTTTTCATATTTTTTCTTAATCTGTTTGTATTTTTTCTGCGGATCAACGATAAACGAACATAAATTCCGTTCCACCAGCTTATCCATCGGCAGTTCAAAAATACGGCACGCCGACTCGTTTGCTTTGGCAATCCTTCCGTCATCAGACCAAATGACAATCGCGTCCATAGCGTTTTCAAAGATTTCGCGGAAACGCTCTTCGCTTTTAAAGAGTTTCAATTCCATCGACCGTTTCTCCGTTATGTCCCTCATAATGGACATGTAAAACCCGCTGATCAAGTTGGACGTAATCGTAAATTCAAACAGCTTCTCCTCGCCGGACCGGAGCTTGACCGGCAGCTCTCCTTTAGCTTTTCCTTTTTTGCCGAGGGTGTCCCAGATTTCTTTCAGGTGCTTGTTGTTTTCTCCTTCTGTAAAATGGCGGAGCGACAGATGGGACAGTTCATTCTGACCGATCTCAAAGCTTTTGCAAAAAGAGAGGTTCGCATCAATAAACCCGCCGTCCTTGTCAAACAGGACGATGCCATCGACAGCTCTGTCAAACAGATCTTTAAACAGCTGCTCGTTCATGGAAAATTCACGCTCTAGTATTTTTTTAGAGGAGATATCCCTCATCACCACAAAAAAATAATCCTCCCCAATTCCGTCTTTGGCGAGGAATTCAATGTATTTCGTCGCGCCGCTGTCAAGCTTAATCGGCACCTCTTTCCACAGATGGCCCTTTTTCAAAAATTTTTTCACGGCCTTATTCAGTTCTTCCTGAGGCACAGAATATAAAAAGTCCAGGACGGAGCGGTTTATGAGGCTCTCTGCCTCAATCTGCATCATCCGGGCGGCAGCCTCGTTCGCCTGGACGATTTTCATTTCCTTATGGCATATAAAAATGGCATCAAGCGTGTTATTCATAATCACATGATACCGATGCAAATCACTCTTCAGGCGGTCATTTTCCTCCTTCATCCGCTTCAGCTGCTCTTTCAGCGACTCCTTTGTTTGCAAATCCAGAGTTTCAGCCATTCAGTACACTCCTTCTTCAAAAACCTATCCTTCAATATTTCTACAAAATACCTCATCTTCCTTCATTCGCCCTATACATTTCAGAAAATTTCAATGATATGACAAGTTAAAGTCTTTTTCTACGATCCTTACCTCCCCATTACATCATCCTAACAATCCCTTTTGTCCTCCTTCAATTTTTTGTTTTTTATTTTAAAATGAACATCATCAGGAAATAATCATGCAGTGGATGATTTTTTGAAAAGAAGGTGATGCTATGACAAAATCGCGAGACAGTTACTTTGACAACGCCAAGTTTATCTTGATTTTTCTGGTGGTGTTCGGCCACATTCTCCGGTCTTTTATTAACGGAAATGAGTTTATGCTTCATCTCTACAAATTCATTTATACTTTTCATATGCCGGCCTTTATCCTGGTTTCCGGCTATTTCGCTAAAAACTTTAAGCGGAAAGGTTATGTGAAAAAGCTGGCTGTGAAGCTGATTATTCCGTACCTGATTTTTCAGGGCATCTACTCGGTTTTTTACTACTTGATTCAGGATGAAAGCATGACAAGCGTCAATCCGATTGATCCGCAGTGGTCTCTCTGGTTTTTAGTCAGCTTATTCTTTTGGAATCTGCTGCTGTACCCTTTTACGAAGCTGCCAAAAATGTGGGCGCTTGGAGCGAGCTGCGGGCTTGCCGTTATGATCGGGTATCTGGATTTCATCAGCAGCACGCTGAGTCTCTCACGAACGTTTGTCTTTCTTCCGATGTTTCTCGTCGGGTTCTATTTGAAAAAACAGCACTTTGATTTACTGCGTGCCAAAAGAGGCAGGCAGATTGCCGCCGGCGTACTCGGGATTGTTTTCCTCTTATGCTGGTGCATTGATTTTGATTACTCGTGGCTGTTCGGGTCGGAGCCTTATTCCACATTCGGCACAGTGACGCTGTTGAGCGGTCTGTCGCGCATCGGCTGGTATGTATTGGCCTTTGCCGCCACATTCAGCTTTTTGGCGCTCGTTCCGCAAAAGCGTTATTTCTTTACGAAGTGGGGTACGAGGACGTTTTACGTGTATCTGCTGCATGGATTCATCATAAAAACGCTGCGCCAGATCGGGCTTGAAGATCACCTGTCTGATTACCAGAATTTAGTCATGCTCTTGATTTTAACGGCCGCTCTTACTTCCATTCTCTCCAGCAATGCGGTGAAAACGGCCGCACAGCCGTTTATTGAACTGCGGATAACCGGCTGGCTTGAAGCGGTGAAAGGAACAAGAAACGGTGTTTATTCGAAATAATAAAAAATACCTCTTAAGCGATATCGCCTAAGAGGTATTTTTTATTTTTTGCTGTCTTCTTTCTTCTTGGGTTTCGTCTGTTCAAGCGTTTCAATCAGTTTTCCGGCGTTATAATCACCAAGCTCGCTTGAAAATTCTTCTTCAAGCAATTCAGGGTCCATCGGCTTTTTATGGTTTTGCATGTCTCTACTGTGGCGATTTTTTTTCGTCATGTTATTCGCCTCCTTGTTTGCCGTGTTTTGATTTGCGGTTTGCGCCTCTCAGTCCGGGATCACCGTCATATTGCGTTTTGTATGCATCTTTGTCCATGCTCTCAGTCGGTGTATTGTTATTGGTCAAAGCTTCATTCTTCGCTGCTTTGCGTTTCATTTGATTTCCTCCTTCTGTCAGCAAATCTGTTTTGAATTCATCAAGCATTTTTTTCAGGTCGCGCACTGTCACGTTTTTGGCATCATCAATAAGCTCATAGCCGATCTGTCCGTTCGGCTCAAGCAACACATATTTAAAATCTTGTATATCCCCGAGGCCTTCCTGCCTGATCCGCATTGACAGCTGCGCCTCGGTGAAACGCATCTTTTTTAAATTTTCCGGTATGATTTTTCCGTCTCTGACAACGGCGATGGTTTTTCCTGAAAATAAAACCTCAAAAAAGTTTGATTTGATTTCTAAATATTCCATCAGGATCAGTACTGCAATAAAAATCGCAGCCGCGAAAATGGTTTCCCATAAACTATGTTCAATAAACGGCTGAATAATAATTGAGCCGATGGAAATCATGATGACTGTCTGGGTCACCGACAGCTGGCTGATCGATTTCCGCCCGGCAATTCGCAATAAAAAGGTACCGACCGCTATCATAATCACAGATTTCCAGAATACGGCAAACAATGACGTCACCTCTTTACAAATAGAATCTCCAAAAAAACTGCTGCCACACATCCATTTTCCGGAAATAAAAAACACCGCTTTTAAAAAAGCGGTGTCAGCCGATTATAATTCTTTCCTTCGGATAGTGATAATTCGCTTCGATTTCCTTTCGGCCGATTAAATAAAGGAAAGTCAGAATGCCGATCCGGCCGATAAACATGACGATCATGATCACGCATTTTCCGATATCGCTTAAATGCGGGGTAATCCCAAGCGAAAGCCCGGTCGTTCCGAAAGCGGAGCAAACTTCAAAAAGCAGTCCGAGCAGCGTCTGATTCTTCTCCGTCACAGCCAGAATCAGCGTCGATCCGAACACAAGCAGAATCGCCATCATCGTAACGACCAGCGATTTCATGACATCAGCCTGATGAAGCTCGCGTTTAAAGACCTTGACCGCTTTATTCCCCCGGGCAAAATGAAACAGAGCAAGAAGGTTAAGCGCAAATGTCGTGGTGCGGATTCCGCCGCCGACTGAGCTCGGCGATGCGCCGATGAACATAAGGGCGCACATGAAAAATAGTGTCGGCGCCGACAGCTGACTGATATCAATTGTCGCAAGCCCGCCGCTTCTTGTAGCGGTTGATTGAAAGAGACATAAAAACAAAACATCATGCCAGCTTTTTCCCTTCATGGCATGGCTTGCTTCAAGCGCGTAAATTCCGACGGCCCCGAACAAAACGAGCATTCCGAACGTAACGGTCGTAATTTTCGTAAACAGCGTAAATGAGTATCTGCGCTGTTTTGAAAACAAAAAGTCCTTAACTTCTACGAGCACCGGAAACCCGATCGCACCGAAAATAATCAGAAGCATCGTAATAAACTGCACGAAATAGTCATGCCTGAACGGAACGAGTGAATTTCCCGTAATATCAAAACCGCCGTTTGTCGTGGCGCTGACACTCGCAAAGAATCCGTGCAAGTAAGCTTGTTCAAACGAATGGTAATACGTTAAAAAATATGTTCCTAAAATGATGCCGCCCAAAAACTCGATTAATAAAATCAAAAACAGGACTTGCTTCATCAAGTTGACGATTCCGGAAAACTGCGATTGATTCTGATCCACCATAATGAGCTTCCGTTCCCGCAGACCGATCCGTTTGCGCATAATCAGCCAGACGAATGTTCCGAGCGTCATGATGCCGATTCCGCCGAATTGCAGCACGAATGCCAAAATGACAATCCCGGTCGTGCTGAATGTATCAGCCGTGTTGACCACCGTTAAACCCGTTACACTGACTGAGCTGACAGCTGTAAACAGCGCGTCTATAAACGACCAGCTGGCCCCTTGTTTGTGGGCTGCCGGCAGACTTAACAATATAACTGCCACCGTCACAGCAAGAAAATAATATAATGCAATCAGCTGTGCAGGCGACAAGATCTGTATGAATTTCTTCAGCATTAATTTCATAAGATAATTCCTTTTGCCTCTCATTGTAGTACGTAATTATTCTAATGATATTGGGAGAATTTTTAAAGGTCTTTTTAGAAAGATTTTTTATTTACCTTATGTAATTTGCCGATCTTTAATCAAAAAACCTCTGAACCAATGTCAGAGGTTTTGTTGATTATTTGGCTTCAAGCCTGCGGATGCGCTCATCCAGATCAGGGTGTGTAGAGAACAGTGACGAATGCTTTTTGCCATTGATTTTTAACGTCTGCACCGCCGTCTGATCCTCTTCATTCACGTGTCCTGTGTAAGACTTCAGCGTACGCAGGGCGTGAATCATTTTATCCTTGCCGGCAAGGTCGGCACCGCCGCGGTCAGCGTGGAACTCTCTGTGACGCGAGTATGCGAAGACGACAAGACTGCCGAGAATGGAAAAAATAATCTGAAACACGATCATCGCGATAAAATGCACGACCGGCGCGAGGTCTTCTTTGACAAAGCGGCTTGCAATCCATGCCGCGATACGGGAAAGGAAGACGACGAACGTATTGACGATTCCCTGCAGCAGCGTCATCGTGACCATGTCACCGTTTGTAATGTGTGCGACTTCATGGGCAAGAACCCCTTCCACCGCAGCATCATCCATCTGCTGCAATAAACCTGAGGAAACCGCGACAAGTGAGCGGCGCTTAGAAGGCCCGGTCGCAAAGGCATTGACCTCAGGGGAATGATAAATACCGACTTCAGGCATTTTCGTCATCCCTGCAGTACGGGCCAGTCTGTGCACCCGGTCAACCAATTGCTGCTCTTCAAAGCTGAGTGACTGTTTCTTCGGATTTAACACCCGGACACCCATCATCGTTTTGGCCATCCATCTGGACATTCCGAGAGAAATAAAAGAACCGACAAAACCGACGACAAGACTGAACACGAGCAATGCCGTCAGATCGACGCGGCCATTTTGTATATACGAGCCGACACCGGTGACGCTTGTAATAATCGTAAGCACAATTCCGATTGTCGTAATGACCAAAAGGTTTGTTAAAATAAACAGAAATATTCTTTTCGCCATAATTACCTCCGTCTTTTTTAAGATCAAAAGAACTTATTTAATTAAATTATAAATGATCTGTTTGAAAATGCAACAATTTCGACGTATGATGTTAATGTAATTCTCAGTGATACAAGAAAGTGAACACGTAATCAATCAGAGGTGAACAATGAACACGTTTAAACTGACCCGAACTGATATGGTCCGGCTTCTTTACGCGTTAAAGGGCCAAGGAGACGCAACCCCTCTCCAAATCTTATTGCAATCTGCGGATATGACATTGGATGAAGCGGAAAACCGGCTGCATATCCCTGAATTTCTGACGAGATTCGAGCGAAAAAAAGAGAAAAAAGAATACGGACTTTCAACAAACGAGATTGTCGAACTGGGAAATCTGTGCGAGCTGACGTCTTTAAAATCAACCGCCGTCCAAAACTGGGTGAAACGCGATATTAAAGATTTGATCGGCCACCCCTTACTCGGAAAAAAATATACAATTGAACAAGCTGTCATCCTTCTCATTGTACGTGATTTAAAATCAATTTATGACTTCGAACATATACGCGGCATACTGAAGATCGCATTTAACACGATCACCGACAGAACAGATGACGTCATCAGCCCGATCAGCTACTATGAGAGCTGCGCTCAGGTGATTGATTATCTCCATCATAAGGGCAACCCGCCGATGAAGGAAACGAGCCTGCAGGAGCTCGTTGAACAGCAGACGGACAAGCTCAGAGGCTGCTTCAAAGAACTCGGAAACGGGCAATGGAACAATATCAGATCCATACTCGCCGTTACGGTGCTCTCCGTTTTGACTTTCCATATTCAAGCCTCCGCCTACAAAATGACCAGCCATTTATTATAATTCATAACGTTCTTAGCCCCGGTGTCTGCGCCGGGGTTTTTTTCAGCTGCACAACAATTGCCAGCATAATCAATACCGTTCCGTTTGAAACTAAAATGCGTAAAACATCTTGCCAGAGAAAAGGAGATGAAAAAGATGGCGAGCAGAAATAAACTCTTAGTTCCAGGGGCTGAGCAGGCACTTGACCAATTTAAATACGAAGTGGCTCAAGAATTCGGCGTGAACCTTAGCTCTGATACAGCAGCACGCGCAAACGGCTCTGTAGGCGGGGAAATGACAAAACGGCTTGTACAGCAGGCTCAATCACAATTAAACGGCAAAACTCAATAATGTAGCTTATTCGCCGGGATTTCTCGGCGAATTTTGATATTTATCGGCATTTTCCCTTCCGTGCCGGTAGCCGTTCGGGTTCCTGCGGTCTGACGAATCTTCATGGCGCCGATAGGATTCCCGCTGTTCATTGCGCTCATGATCCCGCTGATTCCAGTAATGATTGTTATACCTATGCTTGGGCTCTTTGTCGTTTCCGTTTTCCTGAGGATTTTGTGTTGGGGGCTGCTCTTTTTCCCCATCTTGTTCCTTCTGAGTGTTTTCCTCTGATCCGGAAGCTGCATTTTTTTCGGTTTGCTGATTGCCGTCCTGACTGTCCGGCTTCGCTTCTTCCGTGCCGGGCGTTGTTTCATTGTTTTCCGGCTGGTCCGCTGCCTTTTCTTCATCAGGAGATGTCTGCTCATCAGCCGCCGGCTTTTCTGTGTCCGGCTGCATGTTTTGATCAGTATCTGTTTCATTGTTTTTCTGATCGGTTTCTTGGCCGTCTGTTTTCTTTTCAGGCTGTTCTTCTTCTGTTTTCTTTTCGTTTCTTCTTATGTAGCTGCCTGTTGACATACCTTCCTGTTTCGCTTTTTCTCTTGTTTCCATATCTGATTCAAGCGATTGAAGCTGGTAGGTGCCCTTATATTTTTCAGTCATATCAGCCAGCTGTTTTTTGACGCCTTTTTTATATGTATTGTCATCTGTATTTTCATAAACCGTGGAAATTAAAATCTCTTTTGATTCCTTTACATATCCATGCTTGCTGCAATCGGTAATAATATCACTGATGACTTCCTTAAAATCGCTGCTTTTCCAGTCTCCGATGTCATTAATGACCTGTTTGGCGTCATGGTTCAGCGGCGTAAGTTCAATGACTTCATATTTGCTGTTTAAAGCCATCTCAATGCTTGGATTAATGTCCAGCGTCATATACGCGTAAGCTTTGTTATCAGAAAAAACCGGGAGCATGATTAAAATAAATAAGATAATAGCAGTCATCGTAAACACTCCCAATTTAAAAGGGCGCAGTTTCAGAAAATCAAAAAAGCTGGCCCTTCTTCCCATACGCGTTTCG
Organism: Bacillus amyloliquefaciens DSM 7 = ATCC 23350; assembly: GCF_000196735.1. GTDB lineage: Bacteria > Bacillota > Bacilli > Bacillales > Bacillaceae > Bacillus > Bacillus amyloliquefaciens. The sequence goes on along the minus strand of NC_014551.1, from coordinate 1,429,216 downwards.
CCTTCAAACGTAATTTCCTCTCCGATTTCACAAGTGCGGTGATCATTTTTTGTTTTTAAAAATTGTCCGTCAGGGGTTAGCAACGTGACGAATTTTTTATTTTTCTCTACTATGATCCCTCTTCTCATGAGTGCAACACCCCTTTAAGATAATCTTTTAAATAAATATAATCACCGGTAATAATAATACTCATGGCGATGATATATTTTCGGTTCCGTTCGATCGTTTTTCTGCTGACCGACACGAGCTGCTCCAGCTGTTTGACAGGAAGCTGTTTCTTCTGGTGCAAAATGGACGCCAGCTCTTCATTTTCAACAAGCGTGTAAGCTACCTTAATCGCATTCTGCCTCGCATCTGTATGCTTCGGCGATTGTTCCAGCAACTCTTTAAAAGACAGCCCGTATTCTTTCAGCTGCTTTTGAAAAAAAAGAATTTCTTCCCGGCGCTGCTCCTGTTCTATCTGTTTGCGGTATTCATCAATGGAAAGCTCTGCTTCGATAAGACTCTGCGAAGACTCCTGGTCGTCGCCTTCCTGCACATCCATATTAATGTGCTGAGCGGTTCTTGCTTCTTTTCTGATATAATCTATTACTTTTCTTTTTATGATAAGCTCTGCAAATGCAAGCAGCGAATTACCTTTTTCAGCCGAATATTTTTCAATGGCTTCGTTAAACGCGATCAGCCCGATGCTGAATTCGTCGTCTTTTTCATCTATATATCGTTTACAAACGGATGAAACCGTCTTTGCGATAAAAGGCTTATATTGCTGTATTAAATCGTTCTGCAGATCTTTGTCGCCTTTTTGTATTTTTTCAACAGATGTTTCAAGCGTTTGCTTCTTTTTTCCCAATTTAAACAAAAGGCTAAGCACTGGTTTCACCTCAGTTCCTCCCTATAACTACTCATAATCATAGCTAATTTAGTAGGGATTCGCAAAGGAAGAAAAAGAGAAATCGATTTCATTTGTCTCAATTATGACAAGCCAATAAGACGTACTATACATGATTTCGTGCCTTCAAGGAGAATTAAGGGGGTTTTCTGTGTGTTTTTTGTAACAATGCTGTTATAAAATTGTTATCATATGTCTTAAATGTAAGCGTTTCAAACAAAAAAAGGAACCTGTTTTTTAAAAAAACAGATCCCTCTATGACCCTTTTTATGCGTGTTCTCTTTCTGCGGATGCCGCATCCGTCTCTATTTGTTTTGCTCCTGACATAAACCATCCGCATACCGCAATGGCTGCCAGAACCGCCCAGAAAATCATTTTCCAGGCCGCCGAATGGATCACATCTGCTGGAACTATGCCGAGTTCCTCATGGGCCAGAGTATAAAGAGCGAGTTTCACGCCTACCCACCCGACAATAACAAATGCCGCCGTTTCAAGGCCCGGCCTCGTTTTTAATAAAGAAACGAACATTGATGCCGCGAAGCGCATAATGATTAAACCAATAACGCCGCCGGCTAAAATGACGAGAAACTGACCGCCGTCCAAGCCGCCGATGGCAGGAAGCGGTGTTCCCGGAAGCGTTACTGCAAGCGCGACCGCCGCTAAAATGGAATCAACGGCAAAAGCAATGTCCGCCAGCTCCACTTTCAATACAGTCTGCCAAAAACCGCTTTCTTTCTGTTTCTTCTGCCCTGTGTTATGTTTGAATACATACCGCTTCAGCAAATGGCTGACTGCGATGTAAAACAAATATAGGGCGCCGACGGCCTGAACCTGCCAAACATTCACCAAGAAAGAAATAGCGAACAGCGACCCGAAACGTAAAATAAAAGCCCCCGCCAAACCGTAAAATAAAGCCTTCTTCCTTTGTTTTTCCGGGAGATGCTTCACCATCACAGCCATCACCAGCGCGTTATCCGCCGCTAAAATCCCTTCCAGCCCGATTAAAACGAGAAGAACCCATCCATACTCCAATAATAATGATAAGTCCAATCCAATCCCTCCGTCTCTTTTCTGTCATCCGAGCTTATACCGGCGGTTTTTTTACGCAAAAAAGACCTTTGCCGATATAAGGCAAAGGTCTTGCTAGACATGAATCATTGGCATGCCAACAAAGCCGATGGATATGATCCATGAATTGACGACTTTGTTTCCGGAAGATCCGGACGCTACTCCCCTTTGGGATTTCAAGAAATATTTGTTTATACGCTCATGATAAAGCCTGTTTCTTCATTTGTCAACGCTTAACTTTTTTAACAAATTGAGAAATATTTTCTGTTTTGACCCGCTGCTTTCTTCTCTTTAAAACGATATAAGAGACGAGAAGCACCGCAATGAATATACCCAGCGGGAGCATATATTGATCAAGAATGGACCCGACGTTTTTCCAATTTTCCCCGAGTTTCATTCCGAGGTATACGTAAGCAAACGTAATCGGAAGCATCGCTGCATATGTATAAAGGGAGAACACCCAGACATTCATCTTCGCAATGCCGCACGGCAAAGAAATCAGCGTCCTGATCCCCGGTATAAAACGGCCGCTGAACGCTACCAAACCTCCGTGCTTCTGAAAGAAATCGTCTGATTTCTGCAGGGTTTCGGGTTTGATCCATATATACTTTCCGTACTTCAGCAAAAACGGCCGACCGCCCAGCCTGCCGATTCCATATAAAACAAGCGGGCCTGAAACACCGCCGAGCGAGCCGGCAAACACGGCTCCGGCAAGCGTCATATCCCCTTTTGACACCCAGTAGCCCGCAAGCGGAAGAACAATTTCCGCGGGAATGAATTCTATACTGAGCGCCAAAAAAATTCCTGTGTAGGATAAGCTTTTAAACGCCTCTATTATTGATATGATAAAACCTTCGATGATGTATCACTCCCGACATAAGTCTATATTCCGAAACTTAAGAATGATTTTAACACAAAATCTTGAAGCTGAAATATTTTTTAGACATGCCGATATAAATGTAAGTTGTTTCACGGTTTAGTAGGAGGAATCATCTTTGGAATTACATGTATATTACAATCTTCCGCTTGTCGGGTTATCCATTCTGATTGCTTGTCTGGCGGCGTTTACTTCACTTGAAATCTCCAGAAAAGTAACGCTGAAAACGGGGATTCGCAGTAAACTGTGGCTGATCGCCGGTTCAGTTATCATGGGTTTCGGCATATGGTCAACGCATTTTGTCGGGATGCTCGCCGTTTATGTGAACATGCATATGAATTATGAAGCCGTACCGATGGTCTCTTCTTTAGGCGCCGCGATTTCCGGGTCTTTCGCGGCTTTATATATCGTCAGCCGAAGAATCTTAACACTCAACCGGCTGATTACCGGATCTGTTTTTATGGGAGCGGGAATTTCACTTATGCATTACATGGGAATGTCGGCCATTTCCCGGGTAATGATTATGTATAATCCTTTTTTATTCTGTTTCTCTATTTTGATTGCCATTGCCGCTTCTTTCGTTTCGCTGAAAGTATTTTTCGGTTTAGCAGTGAAGAAACCGACAGAACATTTGACTTTTCAAAAAATCATCAGTTCTGTTTTCATGGGCGCGGCCGTCTCGGGGATGCATTATACAGGTATGATGGCAGCGTCATTTTATGCAGACACGCGAAGGCCTAGCAGCGATATGGAAATTCATTCGTTTCATTTGTCTGTTTTTATTACGCTGATTATCTTTTGTTTTCAGATGTTATTGTTTTTCAGCTCACATTTCGATCGTCAGTTTTTCCGCCACGATGAACGTATGAAGGATCATGAACAGCGGTTTCAATCATTAATTAAACATAACATTGACCCCATTTTCATCCTTTCTCCTAGTGGTAAAATTCTTTACTCTAATGAAGCAGGGGCCGAGATGATACACAGTTTCGGACTGGACAGCCAAAATTGGCGCAGACATATCAGCAGTCCGCTGAAGACCTATTTCAAACAGGTAAAAAAAGAACAGCAGGCACTGCATTTTGATGCTGATCTGAAGACAGATATCGGTTTATTTTATATTAATGTTACCTTTATTCCTGTTTTGGTCGATAACGGACTGGACAGTGTATATGTCATCTGTAAAGACATGACCAAACAGCGGCAAGCCGAGAAGGAAATTCACCGCATGGCGCATTATGATTCTTTGACCGACCTTCCGAACCGCCGCCATGCCGTTCAGCGATTGACGGAAGTTCTGGAAAAGAAACATTCGCATGGGCATTTGACCGTTGTGTTCTTTCTCGATTTAAATCGGTTTAAAGTTATTAATGATGCTCTCGGGCACAATGTCGGAGACAGACTTCTTCAATCAGCGGCTGAAAGACTTTCTTCCATCATCCCGGATAATGGTTTTATCGCCCGTCTTGGCGGCGATGAATTTATTATTATTTTAACGGATGCCCGGTCTGAGGACGATGACATTGATGATTTAGCAAAACAGATCATCATGCAGTTCGAAAAACCGTTTATCGTTCAGGAGCATGAGCTGATCACCTCCGTCAGCATCGGCATCGCCGTCTCTCCAAAAGACGGGTCGGACGGGATGGAACTGATGAAAAAAGCCGATATGGCGATGTACGCCAGCAAAGACCGAAACAAAAGCAAATACAAATATTACTCTGCCCAAATCGGAGAAAAAGAAGCGAAAAAGCTCCGGATTGAGATGGAATTGAGAGAAGCAATTGAGAAAAAAAGGTTTGTCCTTCATTATCAGCCTCAATACAGCTCCGCCGATCAGCTCATAACAGGAGTTGAAGCGCTTCTGAGAGTTGCCGGCGCAGATGGAAAACTGCAGAACCCCGGAGACTTTATACAGGCCGCCGAAGAAACCGGCCTGATTATCGACCTCGGCAAATGGATCATTACCGAGGCGTGCCGGCAGGCGAAGGAATGGCACGAAAAAGGTTACCATCTTCCTGTCGCCATTAATATTTCGGCTAAACAATTTCAGTCGGAAGAACTTGTCCCGTTTATTCAGAAAACACTTACCCATTACAAGCTTCCTCCCGCACTGCTTGAAGCAGAAGTGACCGAAAGCATGACGATGGAAGACCGCGAGCACAGCAAAAAAGTGCTAACGGCGCTAACTGAGCTGGGAATCAGTGTAAGTATTGATGATTTCGGGACGGGCCATAGTTCTCTCAGTTACCTAAAGGACTTTCCGATTCATAGATTGAAAATCGATAAATCATTTATAGATGATCTCCAGCTGCATCCTAAATCCGCGCAGATCACAGGCGCAATAATTGCCATGGGACATCAGCTTTCTCTTTTAGTCGTTGCTGAAGGGGTTGAAACGGCGATGCAAAAAAAGCTTTTAGATGAAAAAGGGTACGATTTTCTTCAAGGATTCTATTTCAGCAGGCCATTGCCGCCTGAGGAGATTGAAGAGCTGCTCCATGAAGCGCCGCGCCACCCATAAGTTGCTACACATGGAACGGACCCGTTTATCCACAATAAAGACAAAAAGGAGTTTTTATTCATGCACACGATGTGGAAGGGTTCGATCAGCTTCGGCCTCGTCAATATCCCGGTCAAGCTCTTTGCGGCCACTGAAGATAAAGATATAAAATTCCGCAGTCTTCATAAAGAAGACCATGCGCCGATTAAATACGAAAAAATCTGTACCGGATGTGAAAAGAGTCTGGAGCCTGGTGAAATCGTTAAAGGCTATGAGTATGTAAAGGGAAAATACGTCATTTTGACAGACGAGGACCTGAAAGACGTAAAACAGGAACATGAAGAGAAAGCGGTTGAAATTGTTGACTTTGTCCAGCTGCAAGAAATTGATCCGATTTATTTTAACCGGTCTTATTATGTCGGGCCGGGAGATAACGGCACAAAAGCCTATACACTTTTGCGGGAAGCGCTGAGGACGACAGGTAAAATCGGGATTGCCTCTATTACGATCCGTTCTAAGCAGCAGCTTGCGATTCTTCGCGTGTATGACAACTGTATCGTGATGGAGTCCATTCATTATCCGGATGAAGTCAGAAACGCCGGACATGTGCCGGGAGTTCCCGAGCAGACGGCCGTGAATGAAAAAGAATTGCAGACGGCGATTACGTTAATAAACGAGCTGACAACCGAGTTTGACCCAGAGCAATACGAAGACACATACCGGAAAGCCCTCCTCGCCAAAATTAATGATAAGCTCGAACATGAAGAAGCAGGCGTGACACCGGCTGCTCCCGGTCCGCGCGAAGATGTCATTGACCTTGTCAGCGCCCTGCAGGCGAGCATTGACCGGACGAAGCGGCCGAATCGCGAGCAGGCTGCACCGGTGCGGACAAAAGACACTGCGTCCGCAGGCGGCGAAGGGAAAAAACGGAAAACGACCAGACAAAAAGCCGGAACGTCTTAATTATGGTGCTGACGATGCAGCCGATTCTGACCTCTGCACCGCCCACAGGCAGTGAGTGGCGCTATGAGGTAAAGTATGACGGATTCCGCTGTCTTCTCCGCATAGACGAAAGCGGTGTCACATTAACCAGCAGAAACGGCCAGACGCTGACGAATCAATTTCCGGAAATCACAGCCTTTGCCGTCCTGTGTTTTCAGCACATGAAAGACAGGTTCCCCATTACGCTTGACGGTGAGCTTGTTTATTTAGTGAATCCGTACAGAGCGGACTTTGAGCACATTCAAATCCGCGGACGTTTAAAACGGGCGGAAGCCATTGAAAATATCGCCAATAAACGGCCGTGCCGCTTTCTGGCATTTGATCTCTTGGTTCTGAAAGGCGCCGCGACAGTCTCATTGCCCTATGTGAAACGGAAGCACGCCCTTTTCAAACTGTTTGAAGAAGCAAATCTTCCTTTAAGCCCCCGTCACTTAGCGGAAGAAGCGATTCAATACATTCCGGAGCACACTGACTTTGAAGCGCTCTGGGACAAGGTCGTCCGGTATGACGGAGAAGGCATAGTAGCAAAAAGGGTATCGAGCGGCTGGGCGGAAAATAAACGGTCTCCCGACTGGCAGAAGTACAAACATATGAAAACGGCACATGTGCTGTTAACCGGATTCAATCCGAAAAACGGGTATGTGACGGCCTCGGTTTTAAAAGACGGCACCGCCGTTCCTGTCGCATCCGTTTCCCACGGCATGCAGGCTGAGGAAAAAAACGCCGTCAGAACCATTATGGAGACCCACGGAAAAAAACTGAAAAACGGCGAGTATTCACTAGAGCCCTCCATCTGCATGACCGTGCAATATTTAACCATATTGCAGGACACCCTGCGCGAAGTATCTTTTGTTTCCTTTCAGTTTGGGATGGATTGGACTGAATGCACTTATCAGCAGCTAATCCTCCGATCTAAAACGCTGCCACCAGAGCTGCAGTTCACAAGCCTGGATAAGGTCGTTTTTAAGAAGCGTGAAAAAACGAAAGAAGATTTCCTTTGTTATATGGTGAAGATGAGCGATGTTCTTTTGCCCTTTCTTAAAGACCGGGCTGTCACAGTAATCCGATATCCACACGGGGCGCCGGGCGAGTCTTTTTTTCAAAAAAACAAGCCGGACTACACGCCGGACTTTGTCTCAAGCGTGTTTGACGGAAGCCATGAGCACATCGTGTGCAACAGCATACCGTCTCTTTTATGGCTGGCCAATCAGCTGGCGCTGGAATTTCACGTTCCTTTTCAGACAGTCCATTCTAAAAGGCCCGCAGAAATCGTCATTGACCTTGATCCGCCGTCAAGGAATGATTTCCCTATGGCTGTGGAGGCGGCGCATGTGCTGAAAGAGCTGTTTGACTCATTCAGCATTACATCATTTCCGAAGCTTTCCGGAAATAAAGGCATTCAGCTCTACATCCCGCTTTCACCGGAAGCATTCACCTACGAAGAGACCCGCGCGTTCACAATGCTCATTGCTGATTATTGCGTCCGGACGCGCCCGGATCTATTTACGACAGAGCGGTTTATCAAAAACCGAAACGGCAGGCTCTACCTTGATTATTTGCAGCATGCTGAAGGAAAAACGATTATCGCCCCCTATTCGACCCGGGGCAACGAATTGGGAACGGTTGCCGCCCCCCTTTATTGGAACGAAGTCAATTCCTCTTTAACACCTGATGATTATACGATTGATACAGTCGTGAATCGCGTCAGAACAGAGGGAGATCCGTTTTATGAGTTTTACCGCAATCCGCAGGACGGCCCGCTTTCAATCGTGCTTGAGCAAATCAAGAGAAAGAGCTGACGCTTTTCGTCAGCTCTTTTCCGTCTGATACGTGCACATCAGTTTTTCTTTGGAAATGAATAAATAACAGGAATAAGGAATGTTTTTGAGGGTGAGCTGCTTCGCAGTAAAATATAAAATCGGGATATGGGCAGCTTTCTTAAACAGCCTGTAGCAGCCGCTGGACGGCGTTATCACATCAAACCCGAGTCTTGCCGCCCCTTTATGAAGCATTGTAATGCCGACGACGCCTTTTATCTCGTCTTTCCGTTTATGCTGGTTAATATAATCCGCTAAATGAGGCATGGATTGATAAACTTTCTGATATAGCATAATCCCCCTTCTGACCGCGCTTTCAATAGGCTGCAGCTCTTTCAGGAGTTTGACATTATGGAGATGAATCTTCACTAACACGTCATTTTTTTTAATTCTCGTTCCGTCGCTCAGGACGACTTCTTTTCCTTTATATCTTGTCAAACGGACGCGGAATACATTTGATTGCCGTTTATCAATCAGCGTCAGCCGGGTAAAGAAAAAATAAAGCGGATCAAGTAAGTACCATATAGTCAGCAGACAGCTTCTCACACGTTCACCTTCTTTATATTCAAAGCACCTTCATATTTTGGCATGGGGCATATCACATTATGATTGGTAAATAATGATGCCGCCCTGTATCAGCATATGCAAAAACGGCTTCAGGCTCTACCGTCGGGACAGAAAAAAACACTCTCCCTGAAGAAGAGTGTTGTATCCGCTTTCTTTTAACGGAAAAGCAAATGCTGGCTGTGAATTCCCGCTTTTTTCAGTAAGGCTATCAGCTGTTCCTGTTCATCAGGCATAAGTCCTGAAAACGCTCTCGCAATTCTCAATGAATGAATCGGATAAATTTTGTCCAAATACTCGTTTCCTTTATCAGTTAAATGGGCGTAAACAGAACGTTTGTCCTTCGGGTCTTGTTCTCTGACCAAAAACCCGTTTCTTTCGAGCTTGTCGATGACATAGGTGACATTTCCGCTGACAAGCAAAAGACGCGAGCCGATTTGCTGAAGCTTTTGCGGACCTCTCGTATACAGCAGCTCCAAAACGGCAAATTCAGTCGGATTAAAACCGTGTTCTTTACTGTCGCGGATGCTGTGTTCAGACACACTCTTGAAAGCCCTTGCAAAAACTTTGTACAAATTCATCGCACGCATCACTTCTTCTTCATTAAATGATAATCTCATCATATCTACCCCGTATTTAAGATTTTTATAAAAAAATAATGTAAACCCTTACAATTCATAAGAGTCGTTCTCTGTTTTATATTCTATTCGTGCCGTTTTTCAGAATTCCTTCTTTTTTATATAAAAAAATACCCTTATACATCATTTAATTTGTATAAGGGTTACGTTCTTTATAGGGAATGTTCCGGAAAAAATACGCATATTCCTTTCTCAGCTCTGTGATTGTCATGGAATTCAGTATTTCTTTCGTATAGACTCCGATCTGAAGAAGCTTTTCGGAATAATGGTTTCTCTCTCTGTCCAGTGCATTTTGAAGCAAATGACTCATGACGGCCTCCTTTGTTTTCCGTTATTCTATGATCAGAATAACGCTTTTATTTCAATGACGTATGAAGCCATTGTAAAACTTGTGTGGAATTATGATGTTTTTCGGTAAAGTCCGTTCTGGACGGCTCTGAGCAGCGGAAAAGCGTGTTCCCCGGCAAGCTGCATAAACGTCTCCAGCATTTCATCGCGTTTCCTATCTAATTCAATGATTTCTTTTGCCAGCGAAACCGCTTTTTCTTTCTCCATTCATATCCTTCCTCTCATTGTATCTGTAAAGTAAGCATAAAACGGGATACAGAGCCATGCATTAACCTTGTTAATTTTTCTGACGCTTTTTTTCTAAAATCTTCTATTTCACGTCAGAAAACCTGACAAGCGTCAGGTTTTTTCTCTTTTTTTCTTATATAATATGAGTAAAAGACATCCAGGGGTGGAAAAATGACGACAGACGAACAATCTTACAAAGATAAAAAAGTAATCTCGATCGGCATTGTAAGCGAATTAACCGGATTGTCAGTCAGGCAGATCAGATACTATGAAGAACGGAAATTGATCTACCCGCAGCGCTCATCGCGGGGAACGAGAAAGTATTCCTTTTCGGACGTTGAGCGGCTGATGGATATTGCAAACAAGCGGGAAGACGGCGTACAGACGGCTGAGATTTTAAAAGACATGCGAAAAAAAGAGCAGGCCCTCAAAAACGACCCGCAGCTCCGCAAAAAAATGCTGGAAGGACAGCTTAATGCCCATTTTAAATATAAAAACCGCTGACAAAAAAAGTCCGCCTCTTGTGAGACGGACCTTTTTTTATAAAGCATGAAGAAATGCAGTGGCAATGCCGAAATAAATTAATAAGGACAAAATATCGTTCAGCGTCGTAATCAGCGGCCCGGATGCAATCGCCGGGTCAATGTTCAGTTTATGAAGAATAATAGGGACGATCGTTCCGGCCATCGTACCGATAATCAATGTGGCAAGCAGCGATGAACCGACGACAAAACCGAGAGTTAAGTCTTTCTGCCAGACGGATGCGACAATCGTGATCGCGATCGAACAGACGATGCCGATATAGATACCGGCCCTTAATTCACGGAAAATCAATTTAAAGATGGTTTTTTTATTCATTTCTTCTTTAGCCAATCCCCTGATGACGACGGCGAGTGACTGCGTACCTGTATTCCCCGTCGTTCCCGCGATCATCGGCATGAAAAATGCGAGGGCGACTACTTTTTGCAATGTATCTTCAAAGTAATTCAGGATGCTTCCGGAAATCAATCCGATAAACAAAAGCAGAATGAGCCACGGCAAGCGGCGGTACGCCGCAACATACGCTTTCGTATCAAATGTAATCGCCTTACCGGAGGCGGCGAATTTTTCGTAATCTTCATCGGCTTCTTTAATAACGACGTCAATAATATCATCGACAGTGACAATACCAACAAGCACATTATTTTCTTCAACGATGGGTATGGCTAAGAAGTCATACCGCTGGATCAGCCGGGCGACTTCTTCCTGATCCTGAAGCACTCCGGCTGAGATGACACGCGTAAACATGAGATCCTGCACCTTATCTTCAGGATCGCCGAGAATTAAATCTCTGTAAGAAAGCACCCCGACAAGCTGCTTGCTGTCATTAATCACGTACAAATAGTTTATTGATTCTGCGATTTCTGCAAAGCTTTTCAGCTTCACGACCGCATCTTTTACTGTATAATGCTGCGGAATCCAGACGAAGCGGTTCGTCATCATCCGGCCCGCCGATTCTTGCGGATAGTTCATCAAAAGCTGTACGGCCTTTGATTCCTCAGCTTCCATGCTGGATAAAAGCTGCTCTTTCAGTTCTTCATCCATCTCTTCCAGCAAAGCGGCGAGATCGTCGTTATCCATTTTATTCATTGCGAGAGTGGCTTTTGTTTTACCGACTTTATGCAAAACGGCAAGCTGAAATTCCCGTTCAAGCTCTCCGATCATGTCGGTGATATCGTCAACCGTCATATATGACAGATAGCGGGCCCGGTGCTTTTCCGGCATTTCTTTAAATAAAAACGCCATATCATAGGGCTGAAGCTCATCTATCATGCTCCGGAATTCTTTAATTTTCCCGTCCCGCAATAAAATGATAATGCGTAATATGAGTTCGTCATAGGTCATGTTTTGGACCATCGGGACTCGTACCTCCTTTACGGAGACGCGCCGTCCGTCAAGGGAAGTGCGGCGGTTTGTCTCCTCATCATGTCGTCATTGGTTATCTGGCTGTATATGGGTACTTCTTCTGACATACTCGAATGGGGAGAATCCATACTCCGCACCTCCTTATCATGCTCAGTCATGTACGTTTTGAGGCATAAAAAAAACCTTCCGATATGAAGGCGAAAACAAGCACGGCAAATAAACGTGCGGGGCCTTCAATCGTAGAGCTTTAGCACTGTATGGCATAGGACGGCCATCCAGCTGCGTTAAGAATCACCTTATGTCGATGATTCCTGTTGACCCATTGGCGTCTTTGGACATTTTTGGGCAGCAGCGTATCTCCATACAGGAGCCTCACCTAACGAAGTTCTTATTTGAATTGACACACTGAGATTACAGAAAAAAAAGGAATGTGTCAACCTTAAATTTGTTATTTCAGCATATGCCTATAAAATAAATGGAATAAAGGCATAAAGCCCTTATTCCGGCAGATCGCTTTCATCTTCTTCTGAAAGGAAATGATATGATTCATGCAGCATGAGCGCGTATTCCCCTTCTTTTGTCGGGTGCGGTACATACTCAGCCTCGTTGATATACTGCTCTTCCCTTTTCTTCATGGGACAGACCTCCTTTTCAACTTTAGATTGTCCAAAAGAAGATCCGTTATCATAGAAAAGAAAAAATCACCAGGTGAAGCGGACATACAGCTATATTTTTCGGATCGTGAAAAAGTTCCGCAGCAGCCACGGTCCCGGTTTGAAGCCGAGCGTTAACTGCCACGCACCGATCGCCTGCAGTCCGTACTGCCGCACGAGAACCATTTTTTCACTCATGCTCCGCACATCCTCAAACCATACTTCATGCGTTCTCCCATTTTCATCAGTATACCGAAAATAAGGGGAACGATCCTGCTGGGAATAACGGATCACTGATTGATGCTTCATGGCTGTTTCCATGGCGCGCTGATTGGAGATGGCGGATCCGACTGTTCCGGGGCGGTACGGAATCACCCAATCATACCCGTACAGCGGAACACCGAGAATCACTTTTCTTCTCGGTACCCTGCTGATGGCAAAATTGATGGTGTCTCTGACCTCTGTCAAAGGCGCCACGGCTCCCGGCTCACTGCCGGCGTGGTGCCAATCGTATGCCATAATAAACATATAATCGACGACAGCTCCGATTCCGCCGTAATCATATCCCCTCAGCCACGGCACTGCTTCACTTGTTTTCGCCGGAACCGATATCGTTAACGCGAGCTGGTGCTCCGAGAGCCTGGTTTTTAACTGCCGGAGAAATCCGGTAAAAAGATCCCGGTCGGCTTCTCTGACCCGTTCAAAATCAATATTTACACCGCCGTATCCCTTTCTTACAGTCAAATAGACGATATTGTTGACGAGGTTCGTTCTCGCCGTCGGGTTTTGCAGGACTTGATGAGCTAATTCCGGGCTGAATCCTCCTTCTGTCAGATTCGTGATGACGGCAAGCGGCCGCACTCTGTTTTGCCATGTGGTTTCTATCGCGGTTCTGTCGTTTAAATCATTAATGATATCTCCGTTCGGGCCAAAATGATATTCAAACAAAGAAATCGCTGATGAATAGGGCGCAAAATCATTGATTAACTCTCTGTCCGCTTCAGGTGTCCGAATGACATAAAATTGCAGGGTTCCTGCCAGATAGTTAGATATATCAGGAATCTTCACTTTCATACCCGGCCGCAGCCGGTTCGGCTGAATATCCGGGTTTGCCTGCATCAGCTGCATCTGCGACACATAGGCCTTACTTGCGATAACGGCATACGTATCATTCGGCTGAACCGTATATTCATTAAGAGGGATCAAAAGCGCCTGCCCCGGAACGATATTCGTTTCCTCAAGCCCGTTGACGCTTCTGATGCTGTCAACAGGATATCCGTACTTTCTGCTGATGGAAAATAGCGAGTCGCCAGACTGCACTGTATGAACAAACATAGATGTCCTCCGTTTCCTTTTGATCAAAAGGGCGTGATATACACTCTTCTTATCTTTATGAATGATCATCCGTTCCGATTCCAAACTCTCTTTTCGAGAAAGGCTGTTTACAAATCAGACATGATCAACTATGATGATGTCATCATAAAAAACTGTATAGGAAACGCACTAGGGGTGCTGTTATCGGCTGAGATAAAACATGCGGCAAGCGTGTTTTGATCCCTTATAACCCGATCTGGATAATACCAGCGTGGGGAAGTGCAGATTGACCGGAGCGCGGGTTCTTTTCCATGCGTTTTCGTTCTGCTGCTGCATATTCCCTCGGATATGCAGTTTTTTATTTTTCATTAAAAAACGGGGGAGGACACCGCATTATGAAACGGAATATGAACCGCCTGTAACAAAATCAACTCTTTCATACATAGGACTATCCGATAAGAAAGCAGGAGATCAGAATGAAAAATTGGAAAATGAGAGAAATTGTCGTCATGTCCGTCATCAGTGTTGTATTCGCTGTCATTTATTTATTATCAACTCATGCAAGCAATATAGCGGCAGGGTTTTTCGGCCGGATGAGCTACGAACCGATTTACGGCATTTGGTTTATCGTCTCGGTGATTGCCGCGTACATTATTCAAAAACCGGGTGCGGCGCTCGTTTCTGAAATCATCGCCGCGTTTGTGGAATGCTTACTCGGAAATCCGTCAGGACCGATGGTGATTCTGATCGGCATCGCACAGGGAATCGGGGCGGAAGCGGTCTTTTTAGCGACACGCTGGCGGATTTATACCCTGCCTGTGCTTCTTTTATCCGGTATGGGATCTTCTGTAACGAGCTTCATTTATGATTTGTTCGTTTCCGGATACTCTGTTTTGAACCCGGGTTTATTAACCGTCATGCTTCTCATCCGTTTGGTCTCAGGCGCGCTTCTTGCCGGCCTTCTCGGCAAAGCAATCAGTGATGCGCTGGCTTACACGGGAGTGCTGAACGGCATGGCGCTCGGAAAAGAATTGAAGAAGAAAAAGAAACAGGTGAACCAAGATGCAGGCATTTGAACCCCTTCTATCAGCCCGCCGTCTCACCTTTTCTTATGATGAGGATGAGAAGCCGATTTTTCAAAACGTGTCATTTCAGCTCCGCAAAGGAGAGCGGGCTTTATTGCTCGGACCGAGCGGATGCGGCAAAAGCTCGCTCGCCCTTTGTTTAAACGGCCTGTACCCGGAAGCCTGTGATGCGGTTCAAACGGGAACCGTTTCCTTAAACGGAACACCGCTTTCAAACTTGGCAGGACCCGCCGCTGCATCCATCGGCGTAGTGTTTCAAGATCCCGATCAGCAGTTTTGCATGCTGACGGTTGAAGATGAAATAGCCTTCGGTCTGGAAAATTTGCAATATACAAAAGAAGATATGGATACCATCATTGATGACGTTTTGGAAAAATTAGAAATCACTCATCTGAAAACACGAACGATCGCCTCGCTGTCAGGCGGTTCAAAACAAAAAGTGGCGCTCGCCTGTATCATTGCGATGGATCCGGAACTCATTATTTTGGACGAACCGACGGCACAGCTTGATCCATATTCCGTCCGTGAATTTGTGCGGCTGATCAAAGAACTTCAAGCCAAAAGAAACTTCGGCCTTCTCGTAATCGAGCATCAGCTTGATCATTGGGTTCCGTGGATGGACAGGACGATTGTCCTTGACGAAACCGGTCAGATAGTGATGGACGGAGAGACGGACGCTGTCTTTGAAACAAAGCTTGAAGAGCTGACGCGGCTCGGCATTCCGATTCCGCGGGTAATCCCATTGCAGAAATACGTCAACATTCCTTTTACATTGTGCAAAGAAAGCCTGTTTCATAAACCTGTACCGGCTCTTCCCTGCCCCCGGGCCGCCGCGCTTTCGGCAGAGGATGCACTGAGTGTTCACGGGCTGTCATGCAAAAGAGGAACGGATGTCATTTTTCAGGATGTGAGCTTTTCCGTAAAAAAAGGGTCAATTACTGCGATTGCCGGCCCTAACGGAACAGGAAAGTCCACGCTCCTGTCCGCCGCGGCCAAGCTCATCCGTCCTGTGAGCGGAGACATCAAAATAGACGGCAGACCGATAGATTCCTATTCAGAAAAAGAGCTTCGGCGCCTGATGGGATATGTTTTCCAAAACCCTGAACACCAGTTTGTCACAGATTCTGTTATTAACGAGCTGCTGTTCGGCTTTGAAGACGGCAATGCCGCAAAGGAGAAAGCTCTTCAGCTGTTAACCCGGTTCGGCCTGAGACGCCATGCCTCACAGCATCCGTTTTCTTTAAGCCAAGGACAAAAACGCAGGCTCAGCGTCGCGACGATGCTTATGCACAATGTGAAAGTTTTGCTGCTTGATGAACCGACTTTCGGGCAGGACGCAAAAACGGCGCGTGAGTGTATGCTGATGCTGCGGGAGATTCAAAAGGAAGGAACGGCTGTTTTGATGGTGACACATGATATGGAGCTCGTCTCAGATTATGCGGACACGATCCTTGTGCTCTGCGGCACGAAGCTGGTATACCGCGGAACTCCCGATTCTTTGTTTACTGATCATATCGGAACCGCGGAGCGGGCGCATTTAGCTTTGCCGCTGCGGTATGAATGGATGAAACAGGACAGGAGGCGGAGAAATGAACGTGCGGCTGGAAGCTGTTAACCCGTCCATTAAGGCGGCGGCTGTTTTGTTATGCGTGGTTATGCTGTCGTTTATTTATAATCCGTACACCCCAGCTGTGTTTTATATCATCATTGCGGGAGGCGTCCTCTTGGCGGGAAGCGTGCCGCTGAAAAAATGGCTGCTGTTTACGATTCCGTTTGTCATTCTTGCCTTTGGTTCTTTATGGACCGCCGCCGTATTCGGAAACGTCCCGACAACCGGAAGCAATCTGCTGTTTAAGCTCGGGCCGATTGCCGTCAACAGTGCCAACGCGGCGCTCGGGATTTCTATCGCGTTTCGTATTTTATGTTTTTCCGCTTTGTCGATGATGTTTCTTTTCACAACCGATCCGATTCTGTTTATGCTCAGTCTGATTCAGCAGTGTAAGCTCCCGCCGAAGCTTGCCTACGGCGTTATCGCCGGGTTCCGGTTTCTCCCTCTTCTGAAAGATGAAATCCTGATCATCCGGCAGGCGCACAGAATCAGAGGCGCGGCGTCTGATTCCGGGCTGAAAGGAAAGATCTCCGCCTTCAGACGCTTCACCATTCCGCTTTTGGCAGGCGCAATCAGAAAGGCGGAACGAACAGCGATCGCGATGGAGTCTAAAGGCTTTACGGGCAGCCGAAACCGCACATTTTACAGAACGGTTACTGTGCGCCGCGCCGATTGGTTCTTTTTCCTGCTCGTGCTTCTGTTATTCGGCGCGAGCTGTCTCGTTTCACTGTTGTTTTTATAAAAACAGGCCGCCGGAGTGATTCGGCAGCCTGTTTTGTTATGTATGTTACTGATGGTAATTAAGAGCCTGAGCGAGGTTGGATTTGATCGTAATATCTGAGAAATTAATACCGAGCTGTACGGCGGTTTGGGCAATTTCCGGCCTGATTCCGGATAAAGTGGACGTAACGCCGATCAGATTCAGCGCCTCAATTAATTTGAAAATCTGGTGCGCCACCATCGTATCGACAACGACTACGCCTGACAAGTCAATTAACAGATGCTCAATCAGCCGATCCGCACATGTGCTCAGCGTATTTTCCAGAATGAATTTGGCGCGCTCCGTGTCAATATCTCCGACAAGCGGCAGAAGCGCCGTCCGTTTGCTCAGTGTAATAACCGGCGAGCTTAACTCTAAAATCATTTCTCTTTGCGCATTCAGCTGCATTTTTGAATTATGCTCGGCATGATCGACAAACTTGTATATTGTAAAATCAAATACTTGGACAATTAAATCCTCCCATCTCTTCCTTTCTCCCTCAGCAAACGCGGATTCATGTTCATCGGCAAACGCGTCATAATAACTGATATACAGCCTCCGGTTTCTCATGAATTCACGGACAACGTACTGGACGGGAGTATCCAGATGCTTCTGGTCTTTCGCAAGCTCAATCACCCACTGCTCGAACTCTTCTAAAAATTCTTTTTCCGGCATGATATACATGTTATTAATATGCCGATAAAATTCTTTATCCTGCTCCTTCAGTTCTTCTCTGATGACGGGATTTGTCAAAGAATAAATTGAATTCGGATCCGAATCTTCCATCGTTTCGATCCAATCTTCCGCAATTTGATCAACCTGTCCTGAAAAATAGTCGTATAATGCTTCACTTATCTTCATACCTCTTCTCCTTTCCCATTTTCCAATTATAGCGTTACCGGGTGATGAATCAAAATGAAAGCTGTTAAACTATCCATTTATTTGAAATTTTTTAGTGCGATAGATTGCGCCTTTTTTATGAAAATGCTTCAAATGACTCTTTCCGCGCGGCAGGCTCTGCCATAAAATAGTAGCAACACCCTTGAATCCACTCGCAAGCATAAAAAAGGAGGGCTTTTTTATGAATGGTGAAATGCGGTTGATTCCTTATGTCACGGATGAGCAAATCATGGATGTGAACGAGCTTCCTGAGGGTATTAAAGTGATTAAGGCGCCAGAATTGTGGGCAAAAGGGTTTAAAGGCAAGGATATTAAAATCGCAGTGCTTGACACAGGCTGTGACGTTAATCATCCTGATTTGAAAGACCGGATTATCGGCGGGAAAAACTTCACCGATGATGACGGAGGCAAAGAAGACGCGTTTTCCGATTACAACGGACACGGGACACATGTTTCCGGAACGATTGCCGCCAATGATTCAAACGGCGGAATTTCGGGAGTTGCGCCGGAAGCGAGCCTTTTAATCGTGAAAGTTCTCGGCGGTCAAAACGGCAGCGGAAAATACGAATGGATCATTAACGGCATCAACTACGCTGTTGAACAAAAGGCTGATATCATTTCTATGTCACTCGGCGGGCCGAGCGATGTGCCTGAACTGAAAGAAGCCGTCACAAATGCGGTAAAAAGCGGTGTACTGGTCGTTTGCGCAGCAGGAAACGAAGGCGACGGAGACGAGCGGACAGAGGAACTGTCGTATCCGGCCGCTTACAACGAAGTAATTGCCGTCGGATCAGTCTCAGTCGCGCGAAAATCGTCAGAATTTTCAAACGCAAATAAAGAGATTGACCTGGTGGCTCCCGGCGAAAACATTCTCTCCACCCTTCCCAACCATAAATACGGGAAGCTGACGGGCACTTCGATGGCCGCCCCGCATGTGAGCGGAGCGCTTGCCTTAATAAAAGGGCTTGAACAGGCCTCGTTTCAGCGGACGCTTTCTGAGGCAGAAGTTTACGCCCAACTTGTGCGGCGGACCCTTCCCTTGGATATCGCCAAAACATTGGCCGGGAACGGATTTCTGTATTTAGACGCGCCTGATGTGCTGATGGAAAAAGCCGAACAGGCACAGCTGCTGTCTTTCTGATATGTTTCTCATATAATGATTGATCAGCTTGTCACATCATCAATTTTTTAAAATGTGAGATTTTCTATTGACAGTGATCTGAATAAGCTGATAAGATAACCAACAAATGATGTAACTTTTCAAAAAAATTGAAATATTTTCTCTTATCGAGAGTTGGGCGAGGGATTGGCCTTTTGACCCCAACAGCAACCGACCGTAATTCCATTGTGAAATGGGGCGCGTGATTTTTGCGCCGAGACGATTGTCTCTTAAGGCACGGTGCTAATTCCATCAGACGTGATCTGAGAGATAAGAGAGGCTTACATTTTGATGTTAAAGCCTCTTTCTCTCATGAGAAAGAGGCTTTTTTGTTACATCTCACTTAAAGGAGGAGACTTAATGACAACTATTAAAACTTCGAATCTTGGTTTTCCGAGAATCGGCTTGAACAGAGAATGGAAAAAAGCGCTTGAAGCTTATTGGAAAGGAAAAACTGATAAAGAAACGTTTCTTAAAGAGCTTGACGGTTTATTCTTATCAGCTGTCAAAACACAGCTTGACCAAAATATTGATATTGTGCCGGTCTCTGATTTCACCCATTATGACCATGTGCTCGATACAGCCGTCAGCTTTAACTGGATTCCGAAAAGATTCCGCAGCATTACGGACCCCATTGATACATATTTCGCGATTGCCCGCGGTGTAAAAGACGCCGTTTCCAGTGAAATGACGAAATGGTTTAATACCAACTACCATTACATCGTTCCT
The DNA here is from genome assembly GCF_000196735.1 of Bacillus amyloliquefaciens DSM 7 = ATCC 23350. Taxonomy (GTDB): domain Bacteria; phylum Bacillota; class Bacilli; order Bacillales; family Bacillaceae; genus Bacillus; species Bacillus amyloliquefaciens. The sequence goes on along the minus strand of NC_014551.1, from coordinate 1,409,168 downwards.
GAATATGACGAAAGCATTGAATTCCGTCTGACGAGAAACAAACAGCTTGACGACTACCGCCGGATCAAAGAAGAATTCGGAGTGGAAACGAAACCCGTCATTGTCGGTCCGTACACATTTGTCACGCTTGCGAAAGGTTACGAAGAATCAGAAGCAAAAGCGATTCAAAAGCGCCTTGTCCCTCTTTATGTTCAGCTGCTGAAAGAGCTTGAAGCAGAAGGCGTCAAATGGGTTCAGATTGATGAGCCAGCCCTTGTGACAGCTTCTTCTGAAGATGTCCGCGCCGCAAAAGAACTCTATGAATCGATCACAAAAGAGCTTTCAGGGCTGAACGTCCTTTTACAGACATACTTTGATTCGGTCGATGCGTATGAAGAACTTGTTTCTTATCCTGTACAGGGAATCGGGCTTGATTTCGTGCATGATAAAGGCAGAAACCTGGAGCAATTGAAAAAACACGGCTTCCCGAAAGATAAAGTGCTGGCAGCGGGTGTGATTGACGGCCGCAATATTTGGAAAATCGATGCTGAAGAACGCCTTGATGCGACTCTTGATATCCTCAGCCACGCTGACATAGAGGAATTATGGATTCAGCCTTCAAGCAGCCTTCTGCACGTCCCGGTGGCAAAACACCCTGACGAACATCTTGAAAAAGATCTGCTGAACGGCCTGTCATACGCTAAAGAAAAGTTGGCGGAACTCGGTGTCTTAAAAGAAGGCCTCCTGTCCGGCAAAGCGGCCGTCAGTGCGCAGATCGAAGAGTCCAAAGCGGCACTGAAAGCACTGAAAGCTTTCGCAACAGGGGCGAACTCAGCTCAAAAAGAAGAACTGAATCAGCTGACGGAAAAAGATTTCTCCCGTCCTGCAAGCTTTGAGGAACGATTGGCGCTGCAAAATGAATCACTCGGTCTTCCCCTTCTGCCGACGACGACAATCGGAAGCTTCCCTCAATCTGCTGAAGTGCGGAGCGCACGCCAAAAATGGCGAAAAAAAGAGTGGACGGACGAACAATACCAAGCCTTTATTAATGCGGAAACGAAGCGCTGGGTTGACATTCAGGAAGAAATCGGGTTAGATGTGCTCGTTCACGGAGAATTTGAACGGACGGACATGGTAGAATACTTCGGTGAAAAACTGGCCGGATTCGCCTTTACGAAATATGCATGGGTGCAGTCTTACGGTTCACGCTGCGTACGTCCGCCTGTCATTTTCGGAGATGTCGAATTTATCGAACCGATGACGGTAAAAGATACGCTCTACGCCCAATCGCTGACGGAAAAGCATATGAAAGGCATGCTGACTGGACCTGTCACCATTTTAAACTGGTCATTCCCGCGCGTGGATATTTCAAGAAAAGAAATCGCCTTCCAGATCGGGCTTGCCCTCAGAAAAGAAGTTAAAGCGCTTGAAGATGCAGGTATTCAGATTATCCAAGTCGATGAACCTGCGCTCCGCGAAGGGCTGCCGTTAAAAACGCAGGATTGGGATGAATATTTAACTTGGGCCGCAGAAGCATTCCGATTAACGACGTCTTCTGTGAAAAATGAGACGCAGATTCATACGCATATGTGTTACAGCAACTTTGAAGATATCGTAGATACGATCAATGATCTTGACGCGGATGTCATTACAATCGAACACAGCAGAAGCCACGGAGGATTTTTAGAGTACCTGAAAGAACATCCATACGTAAAAGGCCTCGGACTCGGTGTATACGACATTCACAGCCCGCGTGTGCCGGCTACTGAAGAAATCTATCAAATTATCGATGACGCGCTTGAAGTGTGTCCTACAGACCGCTTCTGGGTAAACCCGGACTGCGGACTGAAAACAAGACAGCAGGAAGAAACCGTTGCGGCATTGAAAAATATGGTCGACGCTGCGAAACAGGCACGAAAAAAACAAGCTCAGCTTGTATAATAAAAAACAGCCATCCCTGATTTGCGGATGGCTGTTTTTTTTGCCTCGTTACTTATTTTTCAGCGCCTCTGCAAGTTCATACAGCGAATCATGCCGCTTAATTTGATAGCCCCGCCCTTCTTTCTGCAAATACCCTTTTTGGCAGAATTGCGTCAGTACATGTAAAAGATGACGGTAAGATACACCTAAATAATCACAAACCGTTATGTGCTTCTCTTTATAAAATCCTTCATAAGCCGTTTGCAAAATAAAATCGGCAAGCCGGTTTTCAAGCGGGAACGCCAGACTTTGTGAATACTTTGAAGCCATAAGTGTCGCCTTTATACTTAAAAACTTAGCCAATTCACGCAGGAATTTCGCATCCTGAAGCAATTGCGTGCGGCAGCGGTCAATCGGCAGAGCAAAACAAACAGTCTTCGCTGAGGCCTGAATTCCTTTTGTGTAATACACTTCATGTAATAGTTCCATTTCTCCGATATAATCATTTTTGTTGATAAAATTAATTAACGATACTTTCCCGTTTTGATGGGTTACATATATTTTCGCTTTTCCTTCAATCACGTAAAACAGGAAATCCGGCCTCATGCCCTCTTGAATCATCCATTCATCCCGCTGATATTCGCGCACTTCCATATACTCTTCCGCCGGAAAAGAAAATAAATGCGCGATTGAGTGTTTTTCTAAGTGGTGCCGCTTTTTCTCACCTTTATAAATTTCCATCTTCCACCCCAAAAATATGAGATATCTCATATTGTCTTTACGTCTTTACATGATAACATGCCAATTAAAGGAGGAACGGGAATGAACGCATATCGCTGGATGAGTCTGCATTTTTTTAGTTTTTTTATGACATGGGGAGTTTTCCTTCCCTATTGGACGGGATGGATGGTGCATATAAAAGGGATTTCCGTATCCGAAGCCAGTTTCATTATGAGCTTAGGCCTGACAGCAAGAGGAATTTCCACATTACTTTTCTTTCCTTATTTATCAGGGAAATTCAGCAGCAAAGCCTTACTGAATGGCGCCAGAATCGGTACGTTTCTTGCACTTTTATGTTATATTCCGGCTGATTCTTTCCCAAGCCTGCTTCTTGTCACATTAGGACTGCATGTGTTTTACCCGGCTTTGATGCCTGCTTTAGACAGCGCTTGCGGCGTCCTTGTACAGCATAACGAGTTAAAGGATTACGGGACCAGCCGCCAGTGGGGGTCCGCCGGATTCGTGTCAGCCGGCATTATCCTGTCCGTCTTTACAGGCATGTTTGGGGATCAAGTGATTTTATGGGCACTGCTTTTAGGCACTCTGATATTCGTATGCCTCGGCTTTATGCATGCCCCTGCTGTTCTTTCAAAACGGCCGGAAACAGACCGCGCAAAAAAAGAGGGCATGCTTTCCTTATTTCGCGTCAAACATTTCGGTCTGGTGCTCGCAATCGTCATCTTATTGCAGGCGGCACATGCATCTTACTACAATTACGGTTATCTCTTTTTGCAAGAAATCCATGCACCCGCATATGCAATAGGGATCATCATCAACATCGCCGTTATCGCGGAGATCATCTTCTTTGCAATCGCTGACCGATGCTTTCATCAATTTTCGGCAGGCTCTTTGCTCGCCATGGCGGCGCTTGGTGCAACCGTACGCTGGATACTGGTATTTGCCTTCCCGCATGTCATCATTTTCTGTATTGCGCAGACGCTGCATGCATGTTCATTCGCGATGGGACACTATGCATTTATGAAATACTTAATTAAGAATATTTCACCTGCGCAAATCCCGAAAGCCCAAGGCATGTATTCCGCGCTGGCGCTCAGCTGGAGCACAGCGGTATTTACCATTTTCGGAGGTTTTCTATACGAAATCGAACCTAGGTATGCCTTTATCGGAATGATTGTTTGTACGATCCCTTCTATGCTTCTTGCACTTTTATACAGGAAACTGGAAATGAAAAAGAAAGTTTTTATCGGAAACGCACAAGATATATAGCCAAAGCTTTCTGTATATATTTGATCTAATTTCCTGCATTCGATCAACTCGGAGGAACATGGGATGAATCAGCATACTTCATTTTTAAAACGGGCGGTCACACTTGGAGTTGAGAGCGTGAACAATTGGACATCAAGCAGCGATCCGGGATGCGTGCCGGACGCTTCAAACAGATCAGCTTGACGATTGTGTGATTTACACAAGCTGTGAACCGTGCCCTTAGAAAAACCTGCTCAAAGCGCGCAGGTTTATTTTTTTGTTTGCAATTGTCTAATTAAAGTAATCGGCTCAGAAACTTGGACAGAACAAGTGAATATATTGATACCGTACTGCTTTACGCTTTTTTTCGGGAAACTTTGTACGTAATGAAGAAATTTTCAACCAACTCATAAGGAGGGACGTTGTGTCACAGCCTAATTTACCGAATATCACCCCTGTCGTTACACTTTCCAGAGACGATACCATTAATCTTCTTCTGTCGGCAATTGCTATGGAAGAACTGGGAATGGCACATATTCTGAATGCGGAAGGGGAAAAAATCCAATACGCGCTCGGAACGATTCCCGGCTTAACTGGGCCGCCGTCAAGTCTTGCGGATATTCTGAACTTGAACGAGAGCGTCCGTGATACGCTTGACAGCTTAATGAAACAGGAGCTTCTTCTCGGTTCAAAATTGGACAGTATCTCAAATATTCCTACACTGGCGGGGCCGACAGGGGCTACGGGACCGACGGGACCAGCCGGCGGACCCACTGGCCCGACTGGAGCAATCGGGCCGGCCGGAGCTACGGGGCCAACCGGGCCGACCGGGCCGACAGGGGTCACCGGTGCGGGTCTTCAAGGGATTATCGCTTTTAATCCGTTAATTGCCCCTACTTATACACCCGGGCAGGTTGTCCTGTATAACGGCAGCTCCTATGTCGTGAACACAGCTTCGCCTGCCGGGGTTCCGGATACGTCTGCCGATTATACGCTTTTAGCTGCCGCAGGGCCGACCGGGCCGACTGGACCAACGGGCGCTACAGGAGCCGGATTGACAGGACTGACAGCTTTTGACCCTGCGGCTGCACCTTTTTATACGGCGGGGCAGGTTGTATTGTATGAGGGTGCTTCTTATGTCGTAAATATCGATAACCCCTCAGGCATCCCCGGGATATCGCCGGACTATACACTGCTTGCCGCCGCAGGGCCGACCGGGCCAACTGGTGTTACCGGCGCCGGACTGCAGGGCATCGTGCCGTTTGATCCCCTCGCCGCTCCTTCGTATACTGCCGGACAGACCGTTACGTTCAACGGCAGCTCTTACGTCGCAAACGTAAACAGCCCGGCGGGAACCCCTGGAGCTTCAGCTGACTATACACTTTTAGCCGCGACAGGAACAGCTGGTGCTACCGGAGGCTCCGGGCCGACCGGGATTACTGGTGTTACAGGAACCACCGGACCGACTGGAGTCACCGGCGTTACCGGAGCCACTGGACCGACCGGAGGCACTGGCGTTACCGGAACCACTGGGCCGACCGGAATCACTGGTGCTGCTGGAGCCACCGGACCGACTGGAGTCACCGGCGTTACTGGTGACACTGGGTCGACCGGAGCCACTGGTGCTACGGGTGTCACCGGGCCGACTGGAATCACCGGTGCTACCGGAGCCACCGGGCCAACTGGAATCACCGGCGTTACTGGTGACACTGGACCGACCGGGATTACTGGCGTTACTGGTGACACTGGGCCGACTGGAATCACTGGTGCTACCGGAGCCACCGGGCCGACTGGAGGCACTGGCGTTACCGGAGCCACTGGACCGACTGGATTTACTGGCGCTACCGGAGGCTCCGGGCCGACCGGGATCACCGGCGTTACCGGAGCCACTGGACCGACCGGGATTACTGGCGTTACGGGCGGCGGTATTGTCGCAGTTGTTGTCGGCGGCACAACCATTTCCTTGCCGAATGATCAAAACCTTTCCGCAGATATTACGGCTAATGCTGCAAATACTGTGTTTACCGTTGCTCCGGCAGGACGATACTATATCTCCTACCATATTAATTTAACGGCCGGCCTGCTTGTCAGTTCACGGGTCTTGATTAACGGCACTCCATTTACAAGTTCAATTATTGCACCGGTCGCGTCATTGGCAAACTTCAATAACTCCTTCATTGTGACTTTGGCAGCAGACAGCACCATCCAGCTCCAGCTGTTCGGATTATTGGGTGCGGCGACATTGCTTGGAGGGAGTGTCGGTGCAGCATTAAACATCATTCGATTATCTTAATGGAACATGCAAAAAAAGGATCAGGCGTTTGTCCGCTGATCCTTTTTTAATTGAGACAGAAGTTCTTGTGCGGGTTTATATTGAGGATTAGATTTCACAGATTTTTTGGCGTAAGCGATGGCCGTCATATCATGGTTTAATTCAGCATGACATTTCGCCATATAATAAAAAGCTCTGAAATCGGCGGCTCCTTTTAAAATTAAGTGATCAGGGTTTTCCTCTTCAATCCGTGTCCCGTTTTCAAATGCTTTGATTGCCGCTCTGTACTTCTCCAGATGATATAATACAAGACCTTTATAATAATGAAGATTACTGTAATCAGGATAAAGCCTGAGCACCTTTTCAATCCCCTGCTCGGCTTCTTCATACCGTTTGAGCTCAAGCAATATTGTATATTTTAAATTATACAAGAGAGACGGAGGCATTCGGTTTTCACTTAAAAATTGAAAAATTGAGCCGTTTACAAGATGTAATGCTTTTTCATAGTCTTTTATTCTGTAACATTCACTTGCCAAATGATAAATAAGCCACGGATCAGGAGTTTCCTCTGAAAGCTCTTCATTTAAAATGCTGATATTCCGTTTATGTTTTTGTTTGATCTTTTCTTCCTGCTCCAAATAGCCGTAGTGATGAATCACACAAGGAAGCGTAAAAAAAGTATTGTTTTCTTCCTCATTGGAAGACATGATATTTTCGTGAATTCTGCCTTGATACAAAAGGCCTTCATGATTGCGGAACAGTCTCGGCTGCATGCTTTCAAAGGCTTCATTTTCATCCAGCTGTTTTCCCGTATAATTGATAATCTTCAAAAGGCCCCGGCTCGGTAATTCGTCATGAAGCAGCGAAGTTAAAAAGCGGCCCGTCTCCTGATCGAGCTCTTCATCCGCGTCAAGCATTAAAATCCAATCCCCTTCGGCATGCTGCAGACCGTAATTTCTCGCCTTTGCGAAATCATTCTCCCATTCTAAATCAAACACTCTGGCTTGAAAGCTTTTGCAGATATCTTTTGTATTATCTTGTGATCCGGTGTCTACGATAACAATCTCATCAGCAATATCTTGTACACTTGATAAACAGCGGGAGATATATCTCTCCTCGTTTTTTACAATCATGCAAAGCGTCAGTTTACATTCAGCATTTCCGCTCATTTTCTCACCTTTCCCGCTTTTGGAGTTGTCGATTGAACCAAGGCCGTTCAGGAGTGCCGTTCATCGTTACGATGACAGGTCTCACCCATCTGACGGCAGGTTCGGCAGATGAAGCTGTATTCCATTCCTGCCATTCCTGAAGCTGCCTGACCGCCCGCTTCGTAATGGGATGCGCCCGGAATTCGCGCGGGCTTTCAGAAATGAATTTTTTTGTTCGTTCTGTCACTGTTTTCATTTCATGAAAGTGCCGCTCATACATCCGCTCCTGCTCTCTTTCCAGGCTGATCATTAAAAACAGCCGCCCGCCTGTTTCCATCTGCCAGCGGCACAATGCGGAGAACAGCCTGATTTCTTCCTTGTAATTTGAACCCCTTCTTTTATCAACGGTCACAGATAATATATTTAACAGCGCAATCGTGAGACAATGCATGGCTTCAAAAGATGTCTGTTTCGCTTTTGCGATGCTTGGATACGGCATATGCTTCACCCGTCTCTTTCTTTATGAACGCTCCCCGCCTTTCCTCTTCCATCCGCATTCCTCACAATCCTCGCACTCACAGCAGCCAATGCGGCCGTAGAACAGGCCGTCACACGGATCTTCAGGTGAAGGATTCGGAAAACACGGATCACATGGGCCGCTTGAATCGTCGCACGGATCATCCGGTTCGCAGGGATCATCCGGATCCCACGGGTCATCTGGGTCGTCCGGATCGCCCGGGTCACTCGGATGACTTGGGTCGCTCGGATCCATACAGGCCTCAGAATCCTGTAAGTAGATAATGTCCTCGAGTTTCGTCTGCAAAAGGAGCTGGGATTTCATGACGGTGCGCAGAAGCCGTTCGGTGCTTCTATTGATTGCTGACAATTCCCCTAAAGAGGGATCGCCGGAAGCGCCGAGAAAGGTTTGAATTCTTTCTGCTTCCGCCTGCAGAATATGGGATAATCCGATTTCTTCCAGAGCCACGGATGAAAGAAGGAGGTTCAAAGTCTCACATCTGGAGAGTGTAATGTCGGGGGTGATGTTCGGTATGTTTGGAAGAGACATCGATTTCTCCCTCGTTTCTCTTGGTGTCATTATGCTAAAGTGCTATATCGTATTCTTATTCCGGGAGAGAAGAGATCATTACTGATGTTTTCGTTAATAAAATATCCCGGATATAAGATCCGGGATATTCGTTCGTGCATTATTTGAGTTCAAGTTTGACGTCAACATTTCCTCTTGTTGCTTTTGAATACGGACAGAACTCGTGAGCGGCGTGTACAAGCTTCTCCGCCGTTTCTTTATCAAGGTCTTTTGTATCGATGACGAGCGTTACGCCGATTTTGTATCCGCCGTCGCTCTCATCTTTTAAAAGACTGACCTGTCCTTCAATTTCAGAGGTCATGTCGATGTTCTGTTTTTTGGCGGCGAGCTCAAGCGCTCCCCCGAAGCAGGCGGCATATCCTGCCGCAAACAGCTGTTCAGGGTTTGTGCCGGTTTCACCGTCTTTTTTTGCATTCGGCATGATGATGTCAAAATCCAACACTCCGTCTTCGGATTTAATATGTCCTGACCGTCCGCCGACTGCGGTCGCTTTTGAAGTAAATAATGCCATAATTATCAGCCTCCTCATTGTGCTTATTGTATATATTGCCCCTGCTCATATTTTTAAACATGATTGGAATAGGAAATGTGCCTTTTTTCGGCTACAATAGGGGTAACGTTAACAAACAAAGAGTTGGTGAAAGAAATTATGGCAGAAAAAGAATTTGAACATATGAAACTGGAGAATCAGCTTTGTTTTTTGTTGTATGCAAGCTCCAGAGAAATGACGAAACGGTACAAACCGCTGCTTGATAAGCTCAATGTGACCTATCCGCAATACTTGGCGCTTCTCTTATTATGGGAGCACGAAGAACTGAATGTAAAACGGATGGGTGAACTTTTGCACTTGGACTCCGGAACGCTGACACCGATGCTGAAACGGATGGAGCAGCGCGGAATCATTATGAGAAAGCGGTCGCCTGAAGACGAGCGCTCTGTGACGATCAGATTGACAGATGAAGGATGCGCCTTGCAGAAAACGGCGGCGGATATTCCCATTGCGATGCTGGAACAGACGGGACTGTCAAAAGAGGAATTAAAGCAGGTAAAGCAGGCGCTTTATGAGGTTTTGAAAACATTGCACGACGTAAAATAAGGATGCCCCGAATGGGCATCCTTGTTTTTATTCTGCTGCTAGAAGATTTACTTCAATATTTCCCGCTGTCGCTTTTGAATACGGGCAGACACCGTGCGCTTTTTGAATAAGTGCTTCAAGCTCCTCTTTATTAATGCCGGATGCTTTGACCTCGAGGGTAACGCCGAGTTTATATCCTTGGTCTGCTTCATCTTTCAGCAGACTGACATGCGCTGTGACCTCTGTTTCAATACTCAGGCGCTCTTTTCTCGCTACGAGCTGAAGGGCGCTGTCAAAGCAGGCAGAGTATCCTGCAGCAAACAGCTGTTCAGGGTTTGTGGCATGTTCGAGCCGTTTTGCTCTTGGCGTTCCCGGCATGGCAACATCAAGGTTCAGCACACCGTCAGAAGACGAGACTTTTCCCTCCCGTCCGCCGGCGGCTGATACTGTAGCTGTAAATAATGGTTTTGTCATGTGAATTCACCTCTATCATATTGTTTACAATTTAATTGTAAACAATATAATGTGAATCGTCAATCTCCCCGCACAAAAAAAGCCTACCCTTTTTCAAGGATAAGCTTAAAAAGACTATACGCGGATTTGTCCGTTTCCTTTGATAATGATTTTTGTAGATGTTAACGCCGGAAGCCCCATCGGTCCTCTCGCGTGAAGCTTTTGCGTGCTGATGCCGATTTCGGCTCCGTACCCGAATTCAAAGCCGTCTGTAAACCGTGTGGAAGCATTATGATACACGGCGGCGGCGTCAACGGCTGTCTGGAAGTAAGCGGCATTCTCACCGTTTTCCGTCAGAATGGCTTCTGAATGGTTTGTGCCGTACTGCTGAATGTGACGGACCGCCTCCTGTACGTCATGCACCGTTTTTACACTGAGAATCGGCGCCAGGTATTCAGCTCCCCAATCGGCCTCTTCGGCTTGTTTCGCATTAGGCTCCAGCTCGCAAATCATCTGATCTCCGCGAAGCTCCACCCCTTTTTCTGTCAGCTGATTCAGCAGCTTTCGTCCGTGTTCTTCCGCCCATTTTTCATGGATCAAAAGAGATTCAATCGCATTGCAGACGGAAGGCCGCTGTGTTTTGGCGTTGATGACGACATCTCTGGCCATATCAGGATCTGCTGACTCATCTATGTACACGTGGCAATTGCCCGCTCCGGTTTCTAACACGGGTACGGTTGATTCCCTGACCACCAGATCAATCAAATTTTTGCCGCCGCGCGGGATCAATACATCCAGCCCGTCATTTAATGTGAAGAGCTGTTTCGCGGTTTCTTTGCTTGTATCTTCTATGAGCTGAACGGCATCAATCGGAAGCTTTGACAGTCCCAGTGCGCGTTTCATCACACTGACAAGTGCTTTGTTGCTGTGGATAGCTGACGAACTTCCTCTGAGCACAACCGCGTTTCCGGTTTTCAGGCAAAGTGTGGCAGCATCTACTGTAACATTCGGTCTGGCTTCATAGATCATGCCCACTACTCCGAGGGGCACGCGGATTTTTTCAATGGATAATCCATTCTCTTTTTGAATGGTCTCCAAAGATTCGCCGACGGGATCTTTCAGACCGATTAATAGTTCTACAGCATCCGCGATATCGAGCAGGCGTTTTTCGTCAAGAGTCAGCCTGTCAATAATGTCAGGCGTCAGTCCTCTTTTCTGTCCCGCTTCAATATCTTTCTGATTCTCTGTTAAAATCAGCTGGCGTTCATTTCTGAGCCCGTCTGCAATACATTGGAGCGCTTCGTTTTTTTCAGCGGTCGTTTTCATGACCATTTCGGCAGCCGCTTCTTTTGCCAAGGCAGCTTTTTGCAATACTTCACTCATTTGTTTTCCCCCTCGTCAAATAAATTCACCCAATCATTTCTGTGAATCACTTCCACCTGCTTCGCGCCCGGAAGCTGATCGCTCCGCTTCCCTTTGGCTTCCAAAATCTCATCGGATGAGTAATGCGTCTGCCCTTTGCCGATGATGCCGCCGGGACCTCTGACTTCCACTACGGCCCCTTTCGGAAAACTGCCGCAGACATCGGCGACACCGGCCGGAAGGAGACTTGAGCCGTTATGGATCATCGCCTGCTCCGCTCCCCCATCAATGATGATTTCCCCTGATATCGGAGAATGAAACATGATCCATTGCCGTGTATTATTAACGGAGGACAGCTCTTTATCACCGATATATGTACCGTCGCCTTTACCATCTAAAATCAGCTTCAGTTTTTCCCGTCCGGCACCGGTCCCGATAAACACCTTAACTCCGAGCGACAACGCGGTCTGGGCAGCGAGAAGTTTTGACTTCATGCCTCCGGTGCCGACTTTCGAGCCTGCTGAACCGGCATACCCGAGCAATTCAGGTGTAATGTCAGTCAAATAATCAAACCGCTTTGCGTCAGGATTTTCATTCGGATTGGCATCGTACAGGCCGTTAATGTCTGTGAGAATCATTAATTGGTCTGCATGAATCAGGCCGCTCACAAGCGCCGACAGCATGTCATTATCTCCGAACGTCAGCTCTTCGACTGATGTGGAATCATTCTCATTAATAATCGGCACGACTCCCCGCTCCAGCAATTCCATTACCGTGGCATACGCATTTCTGTACCGCTCTCTTTTTGAGAAATCATTTCTTGTTAATAAAATTTGCGCCGGCGTCAGACCGTATCTTTTTAAATGGTCCATATATTGCTGCATTAAAAGCGTCTGGCCGACCGCGGCGGCTGCCTGCTTTCCTTTTATTGTAACGGGGCGCGACGGATAGCCGAGAGCGGAAAAACCCGCTGCCACCGCGCCTGAGGTAATAAGGATTACTTCATGCCCGTTTTCTTTTAATAATGAAATGGCTTCCGTATGCTCCTTGATTTTGGCTTCATCAATACTTCCGTTACTGTTTGTGAGCGAGCTGCTCCCGATTTTCACAACAATTCTCTGCTTTTTCATAGTTTCTCCTCCGTGGCAATCAATCCAAACCGGCTCATCAAATAAAAAAGCCCATTCCATCCTGAAAAATAAGGACGAAATGGGCTTTCCGTGGTACCACCTTGTTTGAACGCGTTTTGCACGCGTCCCGCTTTCCTGTAACGCCAGGTTATCGCGCCTGAGTTTTCCCCTCAGGACTCCAAGGCAGGTTCGGCAGGTTTCATGCGGCAAAATGTTTCAGCGGGCCATTTTGCTCTCTGTCACAGAAAGTTCTGCGTACTGATCCTCTTCAACGCTCAATGATTTTTTTATATTATGCAAAGAAAACGAGTTCTTGTCAAGACATTTTCATCCATAAAAAACGGCCCGCCTCCCCGGCGGACCGCTATTAATTAAATACGATCGTTTTGTTTTCGTGAACGATGACGCGATCTTCCAAGTGCCATTTTACGGCTCTTGCCAATACGCTGCGCTCAATGGTTCTGCCGATATTCTTCAGATCCTCTGCGTGATCTCTGTGATCGACGCGTTCAATATCCTGTTCAATAATCGGGCCTTCGTCAAGGTCGTCCGTCACATAGTGAGATGTCGCGCCGATTAATTTTACTCCGCGCTCATAAGCCCGTTTATACGGATTAGCTCCGATAAAGGCCGGCAGGAATGAATGGTGGATGTTAATAATCCGATTCGGGTGTGCGGATACAAAGTCAGACGTCAAAATCTGCATGTAGCGGGCAAGAACGATCACATCAATCTCATACTGCTCCAGAAGCTCAAGCTGGCGCCGCTCAACTTCCGCGCGGATGTCTTTGTTAGCCTTCATGTAATGGAACGGAATATTCAGCGGTTCAACCACTTCTTTCGCCTCTTCATGGTTGCTGATGACAACCGCAATTTCGGCCATCATATTGCCGCTTTGCCATTCCCAAATGAGTTCATGAAGACAGTGCAGCTCCTTCGATACAAAGATCGCCACGCGCTTCAGCTCACTTGCCAGAGACAGGCTCCATGTCATGCCGAATGTTTGGGCGATTAAAGCGAACGCCTGCTTTAAGTCCTCTTTTTTCTCCCGAATGCCTTTGCAGTCGAATTCAATTCTAAGAAAAAACCGGCCGCCTTCAGGATCAGTCGTATATTGATTTGATTCAATAATATTTGCGCCATGTTCAAACAAAAACGCGGACACAGCCGATACAATTCCCGGCTGGTCGGGGCAGCTGACGAGCAGGCGCCCTTTTTCCTCATTCCCTTCGCGGTAGTCATTCAGCCGCTGTGTCATATATGAATTCATATGTTTTAATCCCTCGTATCTTCATAATTCGTAACTTATTATAGATTATACTGAAGATTTGTTAAAAATCAATTTACGAAAGAATTTTCAATCCTACGGCAGCGCATAAAATAAGCGCAATGAAAAAGATGCGCTTCGCATCCTTCTGCTCTCCGTAGAAAAGAATACCGGCTAACGCGCCGCCCGCCGTGCCGATACCCGTCCAGATTGCATAGGCCGTTCCCATCGCGATCGTTTCCATCGCATAAGAAAGCAGCGAAAATGAAGCCGCAAAACCGACGATAATGAAGAGAATCCATTTGACTTTCTTTTCTTTTTGAAATTGATTCATCAAAATGACCCCGAGCATTTCACAAAGACCCGCGGCTATCAGACTGATCCAATGCATTACGACTTCTCCTCCTTCGTCTCAGGCGTATCCTGTGTGACCAGCTTTAATCCGATGACACCGATCAGCAAAACGCCGATCAGCACGATTTTCACCGGATCGGCCTGCTCTTTGAAAAGCAAGATTTCGCTCAGCACGGTGCCCGCTGTCCCGAGACCGGTAAAGACCGCATATACCGTTCCTACGGGCAGGCTGTTAGTCGCCTTGATTAATAGATAAAAACTGATGATGATGCCCACAATTGTGGAGCTCCACGTCAGCGCCGAATCTGCATGTTTCAGGCCGATGACCCATACAACCTCAAATACGGCCGCTAAGACCACTAAACCCCATTTCATGTTCTTCACCCTTTCTGTTTTCGGACAATACAAAAAAGCCCGGATAGTCGTCTCACATGAGATTGACTCTCCCGGGCTTTTTTCCCTCCGTGTGCATATGCGGGAATATGTCCGCATATGTGTTTTCTCTCGGACCAGGCCATGTGTGAACATGCGGAACCCTAGAAAACATGTCTGTTCGTATCATACTACATTTCGCTGAAACGTTCAATGTCAGATGTGATGTCAAAAACCGTCAGCTGCCTCTCCCATTTGTTAACGGTCTCGCCGGCTGCCATGCCGATTTTTTCCGCGACGCGGACGGAAGCAAGGTTTTCCGGATCGATCAGCGCCGCTATGCGTCCGTATTGCTTTGTTTGAAAACCGTATGTCAGACAGGCTTTCGCAGCCTCTGTCGCATAGCCGCAGCCCCAATGGCGGCGGGCAAACATATAACCGATTTCCATCATCGCGGTTCCGTTTACCGTCTGCGGAACGATTCCGCATTGACCGAGAAATGCACCCGTCTCTTTATCTTCTGCGATCCAAAGACTCACGCCGTATCCTTTGGCCAATCGTTTGTTCCAGGCAATCCATTCCTTCGTTTCCCGTCTGCTTTTAAGAGAAGGATAATATTTCATGACCTCTCTATCGGTAAACAGCCCGTACAAATTCTCTTCATCGTCATCCCGCATGGTGCGCAGGCGGATACGCCTGGTTGTCAGGATGGTGCCGGAAGACTTATGCTTCATCATACACGCCACGTCTCCTTTCCCTGTATTAGATTATGGATCCGGCAGGAAAAGTCCTTTTTCAGCGTAAAAAAACCGCTTTTTTAAAAAAGCGGTTTGACGATTACCAAGGCTTATCTGTCCCGAGCGCCTCGGCCAGGGCCTTGCTGTGTTTTAAA
Organism: Bacillus amyloliquefaciens DSM 7 = ATCC 23350; assembly: GCF_000196735.1. Classification (GTDB taxonomy): domain Bacteria; phylum Bacillota; class Bacilli; order Bacillales; family Bacillaceae; genus Bacillus; species Bacillus amyloliquefaciens. The sequence goes on along the minus strand of NC_014551.1, from coordinate 1,393,853 downwards.
CGGTTTTTTCGTTCTCCGGCGCGCTGAACGGCCGTATTGTGAAGCATGATTTCTTCCTCGGTTTCCGGCACGATCCGCGGAACGGGCACCGATTTCCCGTTTGAATCGAGCGCGACGAAGGTCAGAAATGACGTTGCCGCAAGCTCGCGTTCCCCAGTCATCAGATGCTCTTTAATGACTTTGACAAACACCTCCATAGACGATGTTCCGACCCATGTGACGTAGGATTCAAGGCATACGGAATCCTGCTGGCCGATCGGGCGCAAAAAATCTACAGAGTCCATTGAGGCCGTGACGGTTTCACACCGGCAGTGGCGGGCCGCGGAAATTGAAGCGATATCATCAATGTAGCTCATCAGCTTTCCGCCAAACAGCGTATTGTGGTTATTGGTATCAAGCGGAAAAACCCTGCTTGTTTTGACTACCCTTGTTTCTTTGCAAAATCTTGATTCTGGCAACTTCATTATTCAAACTCCCCTTTGGTGTCTGGTCGTTTCGACTCATTCATCTGCTACCACCTATTAAACAATACTTTTACCGTTTTGTCTAAAATTTTAAATGTTAAGTTGGTTAGATATTCTGTCAGAAATGTTTCATTATTCATCACATCCGGGAATAATAAACGCACATTGAATATCGATAGGAGGCTATCACATGCACGTATCCATTCCCAAATCCACGCCAAAACCGGCATGCCGCAGTGAATATGATGCTTTGAAGACAGTCATTTTATGCCGGCCGGAACACATGGCCATCAAAGATATTATTAACGGAACACAAAAACATTTTAAACAAGAAAATATTGACATCTCCACCGCCCTCAAACAGCATAATGAGTTTATTGACATTTTAAAATCCCATCAGATTGAAGTCGTCCTGCTGCCTGCCGATCCCGAATTGCCTGAGCAGGTATTCACCCGGGATATCGGATTTGTCTTAGGAGAAACAGCGTTTATTTCAAGCATGGCGGCTTCAGTCCGGCAGGGAGAAGAAAAGGTGTTTCAACACCTGCTTGATGATGAGAAAATCCCTTATACGCGAATCAGCAAAGCGAACATTGAAGGCGGCGACGTCATGATCGCAGACGGCACCGTTTATGCCGGGCTGAGCGAGCGCACGGATAAAGCGGCTGTCCGGGAGCTGCAGGAGGCGCTGCCGGAAATGACCGTCGTGCCGATCCCTCTTAAGGAGGATTTCTTACATTTGGACTGTGTGTTTAATATGATCTCGGAAACGGAGGCGCTATACTGCAAAAATGGCTTACGGCAGAAAGAAATTGATCTTCTTGCCGAACGTTTTGAGATGATAGAAGTGCCTGAAGAAGAACAATTTACGCTCGGACCGAATATCCTGTCCATCGGCAATCAGACAATTATCAGCCTGCCGCAGCACCGTCATACGAACCGAGAGCTCAGAAAAAGGGGATATAAAGTCATTGAAACCGAGTTTTCCGAAATTATCAAATCGGGCGGTTCCTTCCGCTGCTGCACCCTCCCGCTTGTCAGAACATCTTAAACATTTACAAGGCAGTTTCCTTCAAGATACGTTAATATAGAGAAGACAAGACTTAAAGGGGGAAACCGAATGGCTAAGTACATAGGATACGCGGGAACATATACAAAAGGCGGCAGCGAAGGCATTTATTGTTTTGAACTTGATACAGAAGCGAAACAGCTCAGCCAGCCGAAGCTTGCTGCAAAGCTCGGCAACCCGACATACGTCACACCGAACTCTGATAACAGCATGCTGTATTCCATTGAAAAAGCAGACGGAAAAGGCGGCGTCGCAGCCTATCAAATCAATCAGAACACCGGCGAATTAACTTTTGTGAACCACCAGCTGATTGAAGGCCCGTCTCCATGCCACGTCAGCATTGATAGTAAACATGAATATGTTTTAACCGCTAATTACCACAGCGGAAAAGTGCACGCCTTCCCTGTCAATCAGGACGGCAGCCTGCAGGAGCCTGCAGCTGAAGCAGCTCATACGGGGACCGGTCCTCATGAAAGACAGGAGAAACCGCATACTCATTTCGCAGGCTTTACACCTGAGCATAATTACATTGCAGCCGTCGATTTAGGGACGGATACGCTGTATACTTACCAAATGCAAAACGGCGCGCTCACAGAGGTAAAAACCCATTCTTTCGCACCCGGTTCAGGGCCGCGCCATATCGTTTTCCATCCGGCGGAAAAATACGCCTATGTCATGACGGAGATCAGCAATGAAGTCATCGCGCTTGAATACAATCCGACCTTAGGTGAATTCAGAGAGCTTCAGGTCATTTCCGCTTTGCCTGAAGGCTTTACTGACAAATCTCAGGGCAGCGCGATCCGCATATCTAAAGACGGCAGATTTCTTTATGCCGCCAACCGCGGGCATGACAGCATCGCCATCTTTAAGATCAATCAATATTCCGGGGAATTGTCTCTTGTTGAATGGGTGCCGACAGAAGGAAACTGGCCGCGTGATTTCGCGTTTGATCCATCCGAAACATTCCTTATCGCGTCAAATGAAGAAACGGGAAATCTGGTTTTGTTTGAACGCGATCCGGAAACGGGCAGACTGACTCTGCTTCAATCTGACGTACCGGTTCCGTATCCGGTCTGCGTGTCATTTCTGCATCAGGTTTAATCACAAAGAAAGCTGACGATTTAAAGTCAGCTTTCTTTTTTGTATAAGTGACAGGCGACAAAACGTCCCGTCTTCACTTCCTCAAGCTCAGGCGTAACTTTACCGCAGAGCTCCATCGCTTCAGGGCACCGCGTCCTGAAAACACAGCCGCTCGGCGGGTTAACTGGGCTCGGCAGCTCCCCTTTCAGAATAATCCGTTCACGCTTGTCCTCAAGAAGCGGATCAGGGATCGGAATTGAAGATAAAAGCGCCTTCGTATAAGGGTGAAGCGGTTCCTTGTAAAGCGCAGCGCTTTCTGTGATTTCCATCATGCGCCCCAAATACATCACGCCGATCCTATCGCTGATATGCTTGACCATTGATAAATCGTGAGCGATAAATAAAAATGTCAGCCCTTTCTCCTTCTGAAGCCTTTTTAAAAGGTTGACGACCTGTGCCTGTACGGACACGTCAAGCGCAGAAATCGGCTCATCCGCCACGATAAACTCGGGGTGCAGAGAAAGTGCTCTGGCAATCCCGATTCTCTGTCTCTGTCCGCCACTGAATTCGTGGGGGTACCGGCTGCCGAAATCCGGATGGAGTCCGACAGCTTCAAGCAGTTCATCCGCCATCATCAGACGGGCTTTACGGGTATTGTAAAGATTGTGGATTTCCATCGGCTCCATAATAATTTCCCGTACGGTCAGGCGCGGATTTAACGAGGCGTAAGGGTCTTGAAAAATCATCTGCAGCTTGCGGAATAAGACCGACCGCTGATCTGGCGCGGCACGGTGTATGTCCGTCCCTTCATATGATACCGAACCGGCCGTCGGGTCGTACAGACGAAGAATAACCCTTCCGAGCGTCGATTTACCGCACCCCGATTCTCCGACGAGTCCGAATGTTTCCCCTCTTTGAATGTGAAAACTGACACCGTCGACTGCTTTTACGGCTTTCTTTCTTCCTGCGTCAAAATGCATTTTCAGCCCGCTGACTTCAAGGAGCGGAGACGCTGTCATATTCATTCCCCCTTTTCGCTGATACAGCGGCGTACGATGCATAATTCCTTTTCATAGACGGTTCCTTCCAAAGGCAGCACTTCGATTGTTTTTCCCGTTTTCGGGGAGTGCAGCATCCGGCCGTCTCCCAGCGCCAAACCGACATGGTGGATCGCGCCTTGTCCTTCATCATAGGCGAAAAACAAAAGATCAGCCGGCCGGATATCGTTTACCGCAGCGCCGAATCCAGCTTTTGCTTGGTCCTGCGCATCACGGGGAAGGGCATAACCGTTTGCTTTAAATACCGAATACATAAATCCGGAGCAGTCAAACCCGAAACCGCTCAGTCCACCCCATAAATAAGGAAGCCCGAGAAACATCATGCCTGTTTCGATGATATCTATTGCCCGCCCTTTCCTATGCCGGAATTCGTCTGCGTCAGCTTCCTTTACGAATCGTTCTCCGAGCGGCGTCGCCACCCGGAAAAAGCCATTTTCACGTCCGGCTGCCGGAAGACGCGTTAAGAAACTCACTTCAAGATCCGGTTCGCCGTTTGAGTGATATAAAAAAGATGTCGGTTTGGTAATCCATACGGCAGGAGAAGATGTGGGAAAGCTGTTTTTTGAAAGCTGGCTTTTTTTCACCCAGCCAGGATATCCGCGCGCGTCCTTTTTTGAAGGCTGGCCGGGAACGGCAACAAAAGCCCATTCACCCTCCTCTTTGAGAATGATCACTTCTTCCCCGAAAAGCACTTGCGTTTGGACAAGGTTGTCTGTGCATAGTTGAAGCCGCTCTTCATATCCCATAGACGCCAGCCATTTTCTGATTTGCGGCGGGTTTTCGAGCACCGGTGCATCATACGGGCGGGGAGATGACGGCAGCGTCCATACATTGGCTGCCGCCGCTGTAACGGCTGCTCTCATTGTTTCGCCTCCTCTTGTATCGACACGCCGGTAATGCCCAGACCCGGTTCATCCGGGATCGTAATCTGACTGCCGCTGTATGTGATGCCGCCTTTTATGAAGTCATTTTTCAGCATAAGCGGCGCATCAAAATCAAACCTTGTAACATTCCGTTTGCCCGCTGCAAAATGGGCTGCGGCGGTAATGCCGAGCTTCGTCTCAATCATGCTGCCGACCATGCATTCCACGCCGCACGTTTCCGCCATCGCATTGATGGTTTCCGCCTGCTTTATGCCGCCCGCTTTCATCAGCTTAATATTGATTAAATCGGCGCTTCTCGTTTGCAGTACGTGAAAGGCCTGACGGGGCGTAAAGACGCTCTCGTCCGCCATAATCGGTGTGTCTACGGCATCTGTGACCCGTTTCAGCCCGGCGATATCGTCTTTATGAACAGGCTGTTCGACCAGCTCAATGCCAAGTCCGGCGTCTTCCATCTTTCGGATCGCGGTCACGGCTTCTTTCGGCGTCCAGCCTTGGTTCGCGTCCAGTCTCAGTTTGACGGTTGCGCCGACACGTGATCTGACCGCCTGAATCCGCGCGATATCGTCTGATATGTCACCTATGCCGACTTTTATTTTTAAAATATGAAATCCTTTGTTCACATAACGGTCTGCATCCCCTGCCATCTCCTCAGGAGAATTGACGCTGACGGTAAAATCTGTTTCCATCGTATTCCGATAACCTCCGAGAAGCTGATAAAGCGGCTGCCCGTGCATTTGCGCCCATCCGTCATATACAGCCATATCTACCGCGGCCTTTGCGCTTTGATTTCTTACCAAAAGCCGGCTGATGTCATACAAAACTGCTTCCCTGTCAGAAATGTTCCGGCCTAAAAGAGCGGGCTTCAGTACATCGCAAACGGCGCTTTCGATACTTGCTGCGCTGTCGCCTGTTATAACAACCGTCGGCGGCGCCTCGCCCCAGCCGGTCAGACCGTTGTCAAATGTAATCTTCACAATGACCGATTCAGCATTGTAAACCGTGCGCAAAGCGGTCTTAAACGGTTTTTTCAGCGGCACGGATATCCGTCCTGTTTGAATATCTGTTATCCTCACGTCCGGTCACTCCCTTCCCGAAATCCCCGATTCAATTGTTACCGCTTTGGCCGCCGTATCCATAACCGCGCGGACTCCGATCGGAACGGCGAAGCTCGGCGAACAATGGCCGATTTTAAAGCCTTTGAGCGCGGGCTTCCCTGATTTGACAATGTAATCGTTCAGCACTTGCTCTAATGTGAGGGACTTTTCTTTATTCTTCGGTTCGCATTTGTGAAAATCACAGACTAGAATTCCTGCTGCGTCTGATAGTTTGCCGGCCATTTTCAATTGATTCAGCATTCTGTCGATTTGATACGGCTCCTCATCAATATCCTCGATAAACAGCAGTTTGTCTTTCGTATCAATTTCAAACGGCGTACCGAGTGTGGATGTAATAAGCGACAGATTGCCGCCCGCAAGCTCTCCCTCGGCTCTTCCGTCTGTCAGCACCTCCAGCGGAGAAATATCCTCCGTATAGGTGAATTCCGTTTCTTCGAAAAGCTGATGATACGATGCCTTTGTCAGCGGATCAGCATCTTCAAGTCCCACATCCGTGCTCAGCATCGGGCCGTGAAATGTGACGAGTCCCGTATTTTGATGAATGGCGGTATGTAAAAATGTAATATCGCTGTATCCCCAGAAAATTTTCGGATTGCTGCGGATTAAGCCGAAATCAATGTCAGCGGCAATGCGGCCCGTGCCGAATCCTCCGCACGCGCATATCACTGCTTTGACATTCTGATCACTGAACATGTCATGGAGATCATCGAGACGCGCCCTGTCTTCTCCCGCCAAATAGCCGTGGCGGGTCTTCAGCGACCGGCCGAGTTTCACTTGAAGGCCAAGCTCATTCTCTAAAAAAAGCAGCGCGTTTTGTAAAGTCCCGCTCTCAGGGGGGCTTGCGGGCGCAATCACACCGACCGTGTCGCCTTTTTGCAGTGCTTTTGGTTTATGGTTCATGGCTTTTTCAATCTCCTCTCCCATGGATTGAAAAGTGAAACATACCGCTCCTTTAACGGCAAAAGAGCGGTATGTCGTTTCCGAGGTGATATCAGGACTTTTCCGCCCACTTCAGATCAACGTAACCGACGGGGTGCCGGACAATGCCCTTCACGCCGCTGTTTTGCAGATGCACCTGATTGTAAAAATAAATCGGAATGATCGGAGCCTCGTTCATGAGCAGCTTCTCCGCTTTATGCATGAGCGCAAAACGTTTTTTTGCATCGGCTTCCTGTTTTGCCTGCTTGATATAGCTGTCGTATGTCTCGCTGCCCCAGCCGGTGCGGTTCATGGAATTGCCCGTCTGGAAAGCCTCAAGAAAACTGATCGGATCTGCGTAATCCGGTAAAAATGAACTTTGAGAGAACTGAAACTTCAGCCCTTTTTGCTCCTCTAAAAAGACATTCCATTCCATATTGGCGAGCTTAACGTCTATACCGAGCACACTTTTGAGCTTCTGCTGTACCGCTTCCGCTATTTTTTTATGCTCCGGCTTTGTGCTGTATGTCAGTGTGACGGCAGGCAGTTTGTCATAATGCTCTTCTGCCATGCCTTTTTCCAGCAGTTTTTTGGCTTCTGATTCATCCGGAGTTAATAAACTGCCGCCTGCTTCGCGGAAATCTTTCCCGTCAGGCTGCGGAAACCCCGGGGATACAAAGGCATGTGCCGGCTTTTCACTGTTTTTGGTCACATAATCCGTGATTTCTTTCTGATCAATAGCCGCAGCAAACGCTTTTCTGATCTTTTCATTTTGGAACGGCTCCATTTTAACGTTAAAGCGATAGAAATAAAGTCCGGCCTGATCCCACGTGCGGACATTTTTTCCGCCCATCAGCTGCTCGCTCAGCTCTGCCGGCACAAAAGCGGTATCCAAATCTCCCGACTGGAACATCTGGTAGTCGGTATTTCGGTCACTGACCATCGCCCATGTGACTTTATCAAGTTTCACCGTCTTTTTATCCCAATACGTCTCGTTTTTGACCATCGTCATGCTGTCGTCATGCTTCCATTCCGTCAGCTTGAACGGCCCGTTGCCGACAAAGGTTTTCGCTTCAGTGAACCATTTCGGATCAGCCTTAGCGACCTTTTCATTAATCGGGAAATACGCCGGATTGGACACGACGCTCAGAAAATAATCCTGCGGTGCCGCCAATGTGACGACCAATGTTTTTTTATCTTTTGCCGTAACTTTCACGTCTTCTTTTTTGCCTTTTCCGCTGTTAAATTCTTCCCCGCCTTTGATCATATAGCCGAGAAATGCGGAAGACGCTCCCGTTTTCGGATCGAGCATCCGTTTCCAGGCGTACACGAAGTCTTCCGCCGTGACGGGATCGCCATTGGTCCATTTGGCGTCATCACGGAGACTGAAGGTATATGTCAGCTTATCAGCGGACACCTTCCAGCTTTTTGCCATGGCCGGTTCGGGCTTATTATCTTTTCCGAGCCTTGTTAAACCTTCCATTATGTTATTCAGCGGCTGCCAGGAAACATTATTAAACCCGATCGGCGGATCAAGTGAGGTCGGCTCATTTTCGTTATTGAGCCGGAGCACTGTTTCATCCCCCTGTTCTTTTGCTTTGCCGGTTTCTGTTCCCGCCTGCTCATTGGCCGTACAGCCCATCAAAGCAAACGACACAACAGCAATCACTCCGATTGCCCATTTCTTTTTCATTTGAATCCCCCTTTTTCCTCTGCTGCCTTCAGCTGTTTGTGCTTTTGCCTCTCTGCACGGTCATCCTGAAGCCAACAATTGACGAAATGGCTTTTGGATTTCACGGTTGTTTCCGGATATACCTTTTCACAGACGATCATCCTGTCCGGGCAGCGGGCGGCAAACGGGCAGCCCGGCGGCGGATCGAATAAATCAGGCGGCGTCCCGTCAATCGGCGAAAGCTCACTATCCTCCATATCCAGCCGCGGCACTGAGAAGAGCAGCCCCTTTGTGTAGGGATGAGCGGGCCGGTAAAAAATATCATGCCTCGTGCCGATTTCGGCGATTTTTCCCGCGTACATGACGGCGACCCTGTCAGCGGTCTGAGCGACAACGCCGAGATCATGCGTAATCAGAACAATAGATACGCCTGTTTTTCTTTGAATCTTTTTAAATAATTCAAGGATCTGTGCTTGAATTGTTACATCAAGAGCAGTCGTCGGTTCATCGGCAATCATGATTTCCGGCTCGCAGATCAGAGCCATCGCGATCACGATCCGCTGTCGCATGCCCCCGCTTAATTGGTGGGGATACTGCTTCAGGCGGGATTTCGAGTCAGGGATGCCGACAAGGTCCAGCATGGCGAGAACCTCGGATTCAGCTTGTTTTCTGGTCATGTCTCGGTGTTCCAAAAGCGCTTCTGAAAGCTGATCTCCTACAGTCAAAGTCGGATTGAGCGCCGTCATCGGGTCCTGAAAGATCATAGAAATGTCACGTCCCCGTATTCCCCGCATTTCCCGTTCCGTCATTTGACAAAGGTCTTTCTGTTTAAATTGTATGCTTCCGGATTCAATCTTTGCCGAATGTTTCGGAAGAAGGCCCATCACGGCTTGTAACGTCACGCTTTTTCCGCAGCCCGATTCACCGACGATCGCAAACGTTTCACCTTTATATAAATCGAAGCTGACGCCTCTGACGGCTTTTACGGTGCCTCCGTATGTTGAAAAAGTAACATGCAGATTTTGAACTGAAAGAACTTGCTGCGCCATTTTTCCTACCTCCTCAATTTCGGGTCTAACGCGTCCTGCAAGCCGTCTCCAAGCACGTTAAACGCGTACATCGTTAAGGAAATGAAAAAGGCGGGAAAAAACAGCCGCCACCAATGGCCTGATAAAATCGCCGGGAGCCCGTCGTTTGCCATGACTCCCCAGCTTGCAAACGGCGCTTGAATGCCGAGTCCTAAAAAACTTAGAAATGATTCCGCAAAAATCGCCGCCGGCACCGTAAGCGTCATTTGGACAATAATGGCCCCCATCGTATTCGGCAGCAGATTTTTCTTAATGATCCGAAATGTTTTCGCCCCAAACGTTTTCGAAGCAAGCACGTGTTCATCATGCTTCATCCTCAATACCTGTCCTCTGACAATCCGCGCCATGCCGACCCACCCCGTCACGGTCAGAGCGACGATAATAGAACCGAGCCCCGGTCCCATCAGCACCATTAACAAAATGACAACGAGCAGATACGGCAATCCGTAGAGAACCTCGATGATTCTCATCATGGCGCTGTCTGTCCGTCCCCCTTTGTAGCCGGCGATGCCTCCGTAAATGACGCCGATCAAAAAGTCGATCAAGGCCGCCATCACACCGACAAATAAAGATATCCTCGCTCCGTACCACGTTCTTGTAAATACGTCCCGTCCAAGCTCATCGGTTCCGAACCAATGTGAAGAAGACGGCGGAAGATTCTGCTCGGCGAGCGTCTGCCTTGTCACACTGTGCGGTGATATCACCGGACCGAACACAGCTAATAGAAACAGGCAAAATAAAATCACAAGGCCGGCCATCGCCAATTTGTTCTTTTTAAGCCGCCGCCACGCATCCTGAGTGTAAGACAGGCTCGGACGCTTGACCGACTCGGCTTCACCCTTTCTTTCCATGCCCGGCTGAAACCATTCATCAGGCACTTCTGTGTGTTTTACCGTTTCCTGCGGGAGATTCATCGGGATCACCCTTTCTTATGAAGTTTTATGCGCGGGTCTAACAGGCCGTATGCCAAATCAACCAGAAACAGCATGACGATCAGAATCACACTGTAAAATACGGTCGTCCCCATAATCACCGGGTAGTCACGCTGATTGATGCTTTCCACGAAATATTTGCCCATTCCCGGAATGGCAAAGATTTTCTCGATGACGAAACTGCCCGTCAGGATACTTGCGGCAAGCGTGCCAAGTACTGTCACAACAGGCATAAGAGCGTTTTTCAAGGCGTGTTTGATGATAATTTTGACAGGAGAAAGGCCTTTTGCTTTTGCCGTGCGGATATAATCCTGAGTGAGCACTTCAGCCATGCTTGATCTTGTCAGCCTCGCGATGATGGCCATAGGTCCGACGGCAAGCGCTGCAGTCGGCAGGACCATGTGAACTGGACTCGTCCACGTAGCAGCCGGAAACCATTTCAGATGAACCGCAAATTGCTGAATCAGCAGTGTCGCCATAATAAAATTCGGAATGGAAATCCCCAGCACCGCAAGGCTCATGGCCGCATAATCGAGAAATCCGCCGCGCCTCAGAGCGGCCGTTATGCCGAGCGCGAGTCCTGAAATAACAGCGATGATAATCGCCGTTATGCCAAGCTCAAATGAAACGGGAAACCCCCGTTCAAGCATGGCGTTTACACTGTCTGACGGTTTTTTAATTGAAGGACCGAAATCAAAGGTTAGAATGGATTTTAGATAGATGGCGTATTGAGTGATAAGAGGTTCGTTCAGATGGTAGTAGGATTCGAGATTTCGCTGAACCGCTTCGTTTGTGCCCCGCTCTTCGTTAAAAGGCGAGCCGGGTATCACTTTCATCATGACAAATGTCAGAGTGGTGATGACGAGGACGGTCATAATCATTGCGATAAAACGTTTGATAAAATACCGAAGCAATGCCGTTCACCCCTTTAACAGAATGTTGTTCTCATGGCGAGTTCTGTCATGACGAGCATGGCCTGATAGGCTTCCGGCATGTCTTTTGCCTGAAATTGAACGATTGTCGTTCCCGGTATGATTTCTGTGCCCGGCATTAAATGGGCCCATTCAGCCTGTCCGTAGTTGGCAAATTCAATGCCTAAGACCGGTCTTTCAGGCGGAGTGAGCGGCTTGACCTTATCTTTATTTTTGAGCGCATAAGCTGTTTTTTCCGTCAGGAGCTGCCCGGCTTTCAGAGGAGACAGGCATTTAACCGCGGTTCTTGAAATGGTTTGCTTGACGGCGGCTGTCGTCACATTCGGTATCAGCTCCTCCGCTTCTTTTGCGGCGCAATCATCCCCGGCAGCCATAATCACCGGGACATCGTAAAATCCGGCGAGATAGGCATTTAACCCCAGTTCACCGACCGGCTTATCATTTATGTAAAAGTGACGCACGCCGAATATCATGCTGTGCGACATGACTCCCGGCATTGAGGCTCTCGCATGGTAGCCGATAAACATTGCGCCAGAATAGGATTCATCAAGCCCCTGCATCATAGAAAACGGCTTGACGTCCCCTGTGATCAGCTCTGCCTCAGGATGAAGTTTTTCTGCGAGCAGATTATTCATCTTTGAATGGCTGTCATTTACGGTCACTTCCGTGCACCCGTTATTAAACGCTTCTGCGATGCACCAGTTTGCTTCCTCGGTCATCAGAACCCTGCCGCGCTCATAATTGTGCATGCGGGAATTGACAAATGTTTCATCCGGCAGTCCAGATATCCCTTCCATATCTACAGATAGATACAGTTTCATGTAATACCTCCTTTTTTATTTAAAATTTCGATATTAAATTATGAATATTCTAACAAATTATATTAAAAAAGGATGAAACATGCAATATACCATTCTGCCATTATAGGAAAAAACAAACCCTTTTCACCGGGAAAAGGGTTTGCTGATAGAAAAAGTTACATACTGTTTTCGGGGTGACGCTGAAACTGTCTGACCGCACTTCTGTATTCACTATCGGGAATGACCTGATGCCTGATCGGTTCAGTAGTTTTCCGCGGAGGCTGTTCAGCCTCCTGGTTACGGACGGCGTGCGGTTTATGCGCCAGCTTATGTCCCATGCCGGTCGCATTCATGACAAATGATAAACACACTAAAAGCAGGCTTAAGATGAAAGCAATAAGGAACAGATCGCTGTATGTCCCCATCAGCAACTCATGCGGCGATTGTGTGCCGTGCGCGCCCCAAAGCATGCCGGAAGCATCTCTTTTGGTAAAATACCCTATTAATACAGGGGCGCCCATATAAATGAACAGCCGCAAAAACTGAACTGCCGTCATGCGTTTCACCAGTTCCGGAAGCGGTCCTCCTAACGCGGCTCCCATCAGTCCGGCTGCCACGATAAGCCCTGTTCCGGCCGCCAGCATTACGAAAAGCCCCGCAAATAGAATAATAGGCATATGATGATCCGTCGTCATCCATTGAAAATTCACGAACACAAGTATAATAGAGCCTGTTATCCCGAGCATGCCCGGGCCGACTTTATCATATGCTAATGCACTGATGACAGCGGCAATGGCCACGCCTGCCAAAAGGCTCGCATATAAAAATATCAAATGAGTTTGTGACATATGATACGCCGCCTGAAGCTCCCCGCGAAATGCAGAAAGGCTGACCGCTATTGAGATACTGCCTGCAGCGATCATAAAAACTCCCAGAATCGGCTTTGGAATCAGCATAAGTTTAATCGAAATCAGCGCATGTTCGTTTCTGTACTGCATAATCAGCAAGATCAGCAGAATGACGAAGCTTCCTCCAAATCCCGCCAACGTATGCCATGACGAGAAACCCCATTTCGGCAGATGAATAAATGTAAAGGCAGCCAGCACGGCTGATACACCCGCTAACAGAAAACCGAAGCCGTCAAATGGAGATCTTTCTGCGCCTTTATGAGCATCATCCCGCAGCCACATATAGCTGAAAATGAAGCCGCAAAAAGACAGCAGACCAAAAATGCCGAACAGCCAATGCCAATGGCCGGCGCTTGCCGCGGCCGTGCCTAATACGGTCCCCATAATGACGGACCCGTAAAAGCCGCCGATTAACACAAATAAGGCGTAATTGCGGCGCTCAATCGGAAACGAAAGCACCAGCATCGGAATCATAATCATCAGCATAGTGCCCGCAGCGGCTCCCTGTAAAAAACGGCCCGCAGCGAGCGGGTAAATATCATTCGTACAAAAAGCTAGCAGCGCTCCGATGACAGCCGCTGCCATAGAAATCATATAGACAGGCCGGGAGCCGAACCTTTTTCTTAAATACGGCCCAGCCGGCACGAATAAGGCAAATGCCATATTACCGATAATAATCGGATGAAAAGAATCATAGTTTCCTCCGCCGACCGTCTGCCGGACAAGGCTTTGGACAGCCGAAAGAGCGGTGTTCGACATCAGTCCCGGCCCGACCGCCAACACAGCAAGCAGAGAAATAATCCAGTGATGTTTTTCTTTCATTTGACAGCTCCTTTCTTAAATTTGACAACGTAAAAAAGCTAACAGATTTCCCCCATTAGCTTGACAGAATTTTCATATCTTTTCATGTGAAGGATTGAGCATAATCTATCATTTATTATTTCAAATCCGATCGAAATTGTCAATATAAAGCGCCCCGTCCAATTACGTCTTTTTCACAATTTCCCACAATCTTTTCATTATTATCCCACACTTTTTGTGTAAGATGGAGTCAGTAATAATAGGCAAATCATGCTATGATGAAATAGAGAAACGGAGTGAACATGATGGATAACTATCGTGATGAAAATCGGACAGACCAAAAAGAACAGGAAGTCCTTTTAGCAAAAGAAAATCCGCAGCCGGCCAGATATTCAGCGACGGACGAGGACAAGAAAAAACGAAGCTTCGGCTGGTTCAGACCGCTCCTCGGCGGGGTGATCGGCGGAGGGCTCGCCCTTGGCATCTATACATTTACGCCGCTTGGAGACCATCAGACGCAAGATACGTCCAATCCGGCTCCCGCTCAGGAAACGTCATCTGTAACCGCTAAACAGACATCTTCTGATTCCGGCAGCAGCAAATCGTCAAGCAGCTCATCAGCAAATTCAAGCAGCATTTCAAATATGGTGGAAGACATTTCACCGGCGATCGTCGGAATCACCAATCTGCAAAAGCAGCAAAGCAGTTCAGATTTATTCGGATTCGGATCCGGTTCCGGTTCGAACTCAAATTCATCGGGTGAAGATGCCGAAACGGGGTCGGGTTCAGGCGTTATTTTTAAGAAAGCAAACGGCAAAGCGTATATTATTACGAATAACCACGTGGTCGAAGGCGCCTCTTCCCTTAAAGTGTCATTATATGACGGTACTGATGTAACAGCTAAACTCGTCGGCAGAGACTCTCTGACGGACTTGGCCGTTTTAGAAATCAGTGATAAACACGTGACAAAAACGGCAAGCTTCGGCAGCTCATCCGCTCTCAGAACGGGTGAATCCGTCATCGCCATCGGTGATCCGCTCGGAAAAGACCTTTCCCGCACCGTCACTCAGGGTATCGTGAGCGGCTTAAACAGAACCGTCTCGATTTCTACATCAGCCGGTGAGTCAAGCATCAATGTCATCCAGACTGATGCCGCCATCAATCCCGGAAACAGCGGCGGGCCGCTCTTAAATACAGACGGCAAAATCATCGGCATCAACAGCATGAAAATCAGTGAAAGTGATGTAGAAGGCATCGGCTTTGCAATCCCGAGCAACGATGTAAAACCGATCGCTGAAGCGCTTCTCACTAAAGGACATGTGGAGCGCCCTTATATCGGGGTAAGCATGATCGACTTGGAGCAAGTGCCGCAAAACTATCAGGAAGGCACACTCGGCCTCTTCGGCAAACAGCTGAATAAAGGGGTTTATATTCGCGAAGTGGCGCAGGGATCGCCTGCCGCCAAAGCCGGATTAAAAGCAGAAGACATCATTATCGGCTTAAAAGGGAAAGAAACCGACACGGGCAGCGAACTTCGCAATATTCTCTATAAGAATACGAAGGTCGGCAGCACCGTGGACGTGAAGATTATCAGAAACGGCAAGGAAATGACGAAAAAAATGAAATTGACTCAAAAAGAAGAAACACCTTCTTAACAAAAATCCAGGGCAGCGGCCTTGGATTTTTTTATATCAATGAAACTTTCAGCGCAAACCGTCCGTATGAATAGTGTACAAAGGAGGATACATACATGAAACATTCCGGACTTTTGCTGGTCGTTACCAGCCTGATCTTGCTGCAGCTGAGCTTTCAGCTTCCTCATCAAAACATTGCTTGGGGCATGACGCTGGGTGCAAGCATTTTATTGAATCTGACGGGAACCGGACTGATTATGCGCTCTTTGCACATGCAAGCCAGCCGCAGATGATTGAAAAAGCCGCGGGACACTCAGTGATCCGGCGGCTTTTTATTTCAGACATAAAAGCACCCTGTCCGCTAGAAGGACAGGGTGTTTCGGTTAAGACATATGCTGATCCCGATAAACCTTTTCGTTTTTAATGCCGTACGCTTTTTGCACGATATAGAGCGGACGGTCTTTTGCTTCGTCATAAATCCTTCCGATGTATTCGCCGATCATACCGAGAATTAAGAGAACGATGCCGCTGAATAAAAGCTGTATCACAATCAGTGAGGACCAGCCTGTAATGGTGCTGTCTGTAAAAAGTTTCATATATAAAACGACAAACATATAAAGAAAACCCGCTCCGGACATAATCATTCCCGCATAGCTTGCCGCCTTGAGCGGTTTATGGGAGAACGTTGTTATACCGTCCATGGAAAGCTTCAGCATTTTTTTAAGCGGGTATTTCGTTTCTCCCGCAAGCCTTTCATCGCGTTCATATTCAACAGCAGTCTGCTTAAACCCGACCCAGCTGACGAGTCCCCTGACAAATGGATTTTTCTCTTTTAATCTTTTCATTTCGTCACAGACTTTTCTGTCCAGCAGGCGGAAATCTCCGGTATCGAGCGGAATATCAATATCGGTCACGCTCCGCAGCAGCCGATAAAACATAGAAGCCGTCTGTTTCTTGAAAAAGGTTTCTCCTTTCCGTTTCGTTCTGACGGCGTACACCACATCGTAGCCTTCTTTCCACTGTTCAATCATATCAAGGATTAATTCAGGAGGGTCCTGCAAATCGGCGTCAATGACGATGACGGCATTCCCCTCTGCGTAATCCATGCCTGCGGTGATTGCGATCTGGTGACCGAAGTTTCTGGAAAAATCAATAATTTTCACTCTCGGATCAATCAGACTGTGCTCTCTTAATATCTCAATACTGCGGTCTTTGCTTCCGTCATTGACAAAGATCAATTCATAATGATCTTTTGTTTGATCCATGACTTCTTTCAAACGTTGATAGGTTGTCTGAATGACGAGTTCCTCATTATAAACGGGGACGACAATTGAATATTGAATATGTCTGCTCATGTTTTTTTCCTCCTATTCATCAGATTGCAGTTCGTATAATGAGGCTGACTGATTCATTCCGCCTGGGCCGCCGCCCATCCGGTTGTTTTCACTTGAATCCTTACTGGTTTCAGTATCAGCTGCATCATTATTTTTCGTTTTCTGATCATTGCTTGATTGCCATTTATCTGAAGATACTTTCTTGCCGTTTTTCTCAACCCATTGCACAATATCATTGTTTCCGCCTTTGCCCATTCCGGATGTTAAGAAGTATTTTACTTTCCCTTCTTTTACGAGCTTTTTAAATTGAGTCAGCGTGATGGCCGGGTCAGATCCGCTGAATCCGCCGATCGCCATGACGGCTTTTTTCGTTTTTATAATGTAAGGCGCCGCTGTGTTGGAATCGGTTGTTGCAAACAGATAGTCCGCTCCGGCGTTATGTTTCTCTAAATAGTTGATCAGTTTTTCATTTACAGATGCGTTATTCATCCCCATGCCTTTTTTGCTTGTTGAGGCGAGCTGAGGGCCTGTTTCAGGCAATGAGCTGTTGCCTCCGTACAGAAGCGGTGTGCTCGCCCAATAAATCGGCATTACCAGCAAGACGAGAAGGGCTGCAAGTGAAATATAAGAACTGAGCGGTTTTTGGCGCTGTTTGAACACGAACAGAGCGATTGCAGCCGCAGCGCCGATCACGCCTATACCGATGCTCCAGCCTGCACCGATTTGATCAATGTAGTTTCTGAGTATAAACAGCTCAAATCCGGTTGTCGCAAGAATGGCTGCCGGCAGAAGCCAAGTTTTCCATCCCGCCTGCTTGCGGTACAGATGAACAAGGGCGACCCACCCCGCGCCGGTAAGTGCCGCAATCGGAGGCGCCAGCATAATGAGATAATAATGGTGGAAAAATTCCGCCACACTGAAGAATCCGGCAATCGGCACAAGCCATGCTGCCCAAAAAATCGTTTCCTTCTGTTCTTCTGACAATCTTCTTCTTTCTCTCGCCCCGGCGATCAATAAACCGGCCATTCCAAAAATCGCAAACGGCAAGAGCCAGCTGATCTGATCAGATAATTCCGTTTGGAAAAGCCGCAGCGGACCAGGGGTTCCTGTCCCGAACATTCCTGAACCTGATTGCATTTTCGAGCCGGTGCCTGTACCGCCTTTTCCTCCGCTGCTAGGAGGACCTCCTTGACCGCTGCCTGGCATTTCGCCTCCGCTTGGCATTTGTCCGTTAGACGGAGGCGCCGTCATGCTGCCGTTTTGTGATTTGCCTTCACTTGATGAACTGCTGCTTGAAGACTGACCGGGCGGTGCTTGCATTCGTGAAGAACCGGCGGAAGAAGATATCCCTTTTGAAGCGTTTCCGTCCGGCCCGCCCTGGCCGCCGCCTGAATTTTGGCCTGTCAGCCGCTGAATCCCGTTATATCCGAAAGCCAATTCCAATACGGAGTTGGTCTGGCTGCTTCCGACATATGGCCTTTTGCCGGCCGGGATATTGTCAACAATGAGAGGCCACGACAATGAAACGGCTGCTAATACGGCCAGCGCGCTTACCAATGAAATGATTTTTTTCTTAATGGTCGTGTTTGCCGCAATCATATAGAACAGCAAGAAGGCCGGTAAAATCATATAAGCCTGAAGCATTTTTGTATTAAAGCCTACTCCGACGACAAAAAACGCCGCCAGAAGCCAAATCAGTCTGCCTTTTCGAATCGCTTTAAAGAGAAGCCATGTGGCGAACAACAGGAAAAATACCAGTAAAGCATCAACATTGTTCGTCCGTGCGACTGCTACAGCGATCGGCGTACATGCCATGACAAATGAGGCGATGCGCGCCGCCGTTTTTCCGAACGTCGGCTTTATTAATAAATACATAAAGAGAACTGAGCCTACACCCGCCAATGCCTGAGGCAGGATGACACTCCACCCGTGCATACCGAATATCAGCGCGCTGATCGTTTGAATCTGGTATGTAACAGGCGGTTTATCCACCGTGATAAACCCGGCTGCGTCAAATGAAGCGTAAAAGAAATTATGAAAGCTTTGAAGCATACTCGTTACCGCCGCGGTGTAATATGGATTCACCGTATCGTCATTCCAGATGTTATACATATTCAAGAATGCGGAAACGAGTAAAATGAGAATGAAGACTGCGTCTATCTCGCGTTTTTTCATGTTCACCTGTGTTTTCACTCCTTTTGTTTTAACTTTGAACAAGTGTAACAACCAAATATGAAAAATTTATTAATAAACAAAGACAATTATTTTGCCGTTTACAAATAGGTAAAAAGAATGACAAAACGGGTAAAAAAGCAAAAAAAAGATGCCCCCGTCAAGCCGGGAGGCATCTGTCTTTATTTCTGATTTACTGAATCGGTTTCAGCCGCGCTTCTATTTCAGAACGGCGGTGTTCGAGATAAGGCGGGAGCGCAACTGTTTTGCCGAGCTCCTCAGGTTTTTCATCGACCATAAATCCCGGACCGTCCGTTGACAATTCAAACAGAATTCCGTTCGGTTCCCGGAAGTACAGCGCTTTGAAATAATAACGCTCTACAATGCCCGAGTTGGTGAAGCCTTCTTTCGTGATTATGCGGTGCCATAAAGCAAGCTCCTCCTCATTCTGAACGCGGAAGGCCACATGATGCACGCTGCCTTTTCCCGGACGCTCGCGCGGAAGGTCGTTTCTTTCAATCAGATGAACTTCTGTACGCGCACCTCCGTTTCCGGATTCCAGCACCGTAACAGTGCCCCGGTCTTCATGCGTTTCTTTTCCGATTTCAGTAAAGCCCAGCACATCGGTTAACACACGCAGCGTCGCCTCTGCATACGGGACGGTTAATTCAACGGGACCAAGACCGCGGAAAGAATATTCTTCCGGAATGCCGCTTTGCTTCACCGCTTCACCGATATCTTTTCCTTTTTCGTCAGCCGTCAGCACAAGCCGCTGTCCTTCATGATCCTGAAAAGCGAGTGTGTCTCTGCCCGCTGTCTTCCGGATGTCACCATGAGCGACCTGATGCTCTTCAAATCGTTTTTTCCAATATTGCAGTGCTTGCGTATCCGGGACACGCAGGCCGATCGAAGAAATACTGTTTGTCCCCGCATGAAACGGCGCAATCCGCGGGATTTCAAAAAACGTCAGTTCAGATCCCGGATTGGCTGTTTCATCACCGTAAAACAAGTGGTACATTGTCGGTTCATCCTGATTTACGGATTTTTTCACAAGCTTCAGCCCTAGAATATTCCGATAGAAATCTAAATTTTTCTGTGCATCAGCTGTCAATGCTGATACATGGTGTATTCCGTTAACTTTCATTATGTTATCCTCCAGTCAATTATCTCGATTTCGAGATATTTTCTATATACAATTTATGTTATCCGGATCATAAAGTCAATACATCTGCTTCTCAGACGGTCAGCAGATTGCCCCCTCAAAATAACGAACTATAGTTGTTACAAATCCGTTAATGTTCGCTTTTAAAACGGGATATTTTCCTTCTCAAAAGCAGAAACCTTGCTTTTTCAGGTAAAAACACTAAAATTAGAAAATTTATTTTATTCGTGTTTCAGCAATTAGGGTTTACAATATGTAAAATAGTTTTTTCAGCATGACGATTTTACATCTGGAGGGAAAGGATATGCAGATTGAAGAAAACGGACTAAAAAAAGAGATCGGCCTTACCATCGCCCTCTCACTTGTTATCGGCACCATCATCGGTTCCGGCGTATTTATGAAACCCGGCGCCGTGCTTGCCTACTCCGGTGATGCGAAAACCGCGCTTATCGCGTGGCTGTTAGGAGGCATTTTGACGCTTGCCGGCGGCTTGACCGTTGCGGAAATCGGCACTCAGATTCCGAAAACGGGCGGACTTTATACATATCTTGAAGAAGTGTACGGTGAATTTTGGGGCTTTTTGTGCGGCTGGGTTCAAATTATTATTTACGGCCCCGCCATTATCGGAGCAATCGGTTTGTATTTCGGCTCCTTGATGGCCCATCTGTTCAATTGGGATTCCGGCTGGTCTAAACTGATCGGGATTTCAGCCGTTTTGTTTTTAAGCATCATTAATATTATCGGAACGAAATACGGCGGCATCGTTCAGGGAATTACGACTGTCGGCAAATTAATTCCGATTATCTGCATGATTGTGTTCGGCCTTTGGAAAGGCGATCAGCATATTTTTACAACCGTCACAAGCAGCATGTCGGAAATGAATTTCGGCGCTGCCATACTGGCTACTTTGTTTGCCTATGACGGCTGGATTCTTCTTGCGGCTCTCGGCGGGGAAATGAAAAATCCGGAAAAGCTGCTCCCGAAAGCGATGACAGGCGGACTGTTGGTCGTCACCGCTATTTATCTTTTCATTAACTTTGCCCTGCTGCACATTCTTCCCGCGACCGATATTGTGAAACTCGGTGAAAATGCGACCGGCACCGCTGCCGGAATGCTGTTTGGCGACATCGGTGGGAAATTGATCAGCGTCGGGATTATCGTCAGCATCTTCGGCTGTTTAAACGGAAAGATTCTCGCTTTTCCGCGTGTCTCATTTGCAATGGCGGAACGGAAACAGCTTCCGTTTGCCGGACAGATTTCACGAGTGCATCCGACATTTCGCACTCCGTGGATTGCCGTGTCATTTCAGATCGCGCTGGCCATCATTTTTATGATCGCCAGCAATCCCGATAAGCTGTCTGAAATCTCTATTTTCATGATTTATATTTTTTACGTCATGGCCTTTTTCGCCGTGTTTATCCTCAGAAAAAAAAGCGGCGGAAAACCGCGCGCCTACAGCGTGCCCCTGTATCCGATCATTCCGGTTTTGGCCATTGCGGGTTCACTGTTTGTACTGATCAGCACGATCATTACAGATACACTGAGCTGCGGGCTGTCGATCTTGATCGGCCTCGCCGGGTTACCGCTTTATTTTTGGCTGAAAAACAATAGAAAAAACTGACAAAAACGGTTCCTTTTACGGGAACCGTTTTTTTTCGGCAAAATCACGTGTAAAAGTTGACAGCAAATTCACATCTTTTGTTATACTTTTTAGGCAAGATGTCTGAATTCGAAGTATGTTACGTTTTTTTGGCGAAGTGGGTAACATAAGAAAAACAGGATGAGACACGTTTTTACGAAAAAATCAAGAGGCGTTTTTTTCGACTTTATCTGTTTTTTTTCGACAAAAGGCTATATAATAATTTGATGTGTGCATTGTCTCATTCAAACAATGGAGGGTTTTTAATGATAAAAAGAAAAAAAGATAAGTTCTCACTCCTTTTAACAGAAATTGCAAAAAACATAGACGAAACCGCAGAATATTTTGTCAACTTTAAAGTGACGAACCAGACGACTTTAAAGGAATTTGCCGATACGTTAAAAGAGTTTGAAACAAAAGGAGATAATCATGTTCATGTCATGATCAAAGAGCTGAACAAAGCTTTTATCACTCCCATTGAACGTGAAGACATCCTTGAGCTGACAAACAGCCTCGATGACGTGCTTGACGGAATCGAACATTTTTCAGCGATGATGGAAATTTTCTCGATCACCTCTTCTGACGAACATATCGATAAGTTCAGCGGATACATCAGAGAGTGCGCGAAAGAAATTTTAATCACGATTGAACTGCTTGCAGAAAACCGATTAAAGGACATTCACCCTCACGCCATTAAAATTAAGGAATACGAGCACAGCTGTGATAACCTGCACCGTAAATCATTAAAAAATCTGTTCGGCACAGAAACCGATCCGATTAAAGTGATTCAGTACCGTGAGATTTACGAAACGCTTGAGGAAATTGCCGACTCTTGCCAAAGTGTTGCCAATAACCTTGAAACCATCATTATGAAAAACGCGTAACGAGGGGTTATAATGGATACTCTATTACTTTTAACGATATTAATTGTCATATGCGCTTTGGTATTTGACTTCATCAACGGATTTCACGATACTGCAAACGCAATTGCCACCTCAGTTTCGACAAAAGCGCTGAAGCCGCGGCACGCGATTATCATGGCGGCCATCATGAACTTTCTCGGAGCGATGACATTTACCGGTGTTGCGAAAACCATTACGAAAGATATTGTGAATCCCTATACATTAGACAACGGGTCGGTTGTCATTCTGGCGGCTTTGATCGCCGCAATCGCCTGGAACTTGATCACATGGTACTTCGGTATTCCGAGCAGCTCTTCACATGCGATTATCGGAGCGATCGCCGGCGCGGCCATTGCAGCGTCAGGTTTTGCATCGCTGAATTATAAAGGGTTTATTAAAATTATCGAAGCGCTTATTTTTTCACCGATCATCGCCTTTGTTCTCGGCTTTATCGTATATTCGATCGTGAAGCTGATTTTCAAAGACAGCAATTTGGCGAAAACAAATAAACGCTTCCGCAGAGTGCAGATTTTGACTGCTGCCATTCAGTCCTATACACACGGAACAAACGACGCGCAAAAAGCGATGGGTATCATTACGATGGCGCTTATGACGGCCAATTTACATAAAAGTGATGCGATTCCTTTTTGGGTGCAGCTCTCCTGTGCTCTGGCAATGGGTCTCGGTACATCCATCGGCGGCTGGAAAATCATTAAAACCGTCGGCGGAAAAATTATGAAAATCCGTCCGGTAAACGGCGTATCTGCCGACTTAACCGGCGCAGCCATTATTTTCGGGGCCACGTTTATCCATCTCCCTGTCAGCACGACACACGTCATCTCGTCTTCCATTCTCGGTGTGGGCGCTTCCCACCGCGTAAAAGGCGTAAACTGGGGCACGGCTAAACGGATGCTCATTACATGGGTCATCACCCTGCCGATTTCAGGTACACTCGGCGCCATCGCCTTTTTTATCTTAGATCTCTTTTTCTGATTACAGCATCCGCTTCTTTACAGGAGCGGTTTTTTTTGTGACAGGAAAATGATGCCACAGCATAGAATGAACATAGCAGACCATTTTTCGAATTGTGAGGGATGCTCATGCTTTTGTTTTATCAAATCATGGTGTGGACGATGGCGGCCGCACTCATTTTATATGTGTATGCATCCTGGCGGTATGAGGCAAAGGTAAAAGAAAAAATGTTTGCCATCCGTAAAACGTGGTATTTACTATTTGTAGTAGGCGCCATGGTCTATTGGACATATGATCCCGAATCGCTCTTTGCCGCATGGAGGCAATACTTGATTGTTGCCGTCTGCTTTGCCCTTATTGATGCGTTTATCTTTTTGAGCGCGTATATCAAAAAGCTCGCCGGCAATGAATTAGAGACGGATACGAGGGAAATATTGGAAGAAAATAACGAAATGCTTCACTCCTATCTTGAAAAACTGAAAACCTATCAATATCTGTTGAAAAATGAACCGATCCATGTATATTATGGAAGTACAGAAGCTTATGCAGAAGGCATCAGCAGACTGCTGGCCGCTTATGCAGAAAAAATGAATGTCACGGCTTCATTGTGCGACTATTCCGCACAATCGGATAAGGACCGCTTGACAGAGCATATGCCTGATGCGGCAGACGTTCAGTCCCGCCTTAACCGGAAAGACGTCTACTATGATCAAAAAGGAAGGCTTGTGCTTATTCCGTTTACAGTCCAGAACCGCCAGTATGTGATCAAACTCACGTCAGAAAACCTGTTGACGGAATTCGATTATTTGCTTTTCACATCGCTAACGAGCATTTATGATTTAATGCTGCCAATAGAAGAGGAAGGTGACGGATAATGGAGCAGGCGTTTCAAAACGGGCAGCCGGAACAAAGAGCGAAACCGTTCAAAATGTTTAAAAAACGCTCAATGACAAGTATCGCAAGTTACCAGGTCAGCCCTCACACCGCCAGAATTTTCAAAGAAAATGAGCGGCTGATTGACAAGTATAAACAAAAAAAAGCTTGATTACACTAAGGACAGGAGACACGGCTCTTGTCCTTATTCCTTTTTCCCTTATATTTCATATAATAATACCAACAAAGAGATGCGACAGGTGATGATGTGAAGAAAATTGTAAGGCGCGTAAAGTTTGTGGATTACGGACGGTTCGGGCTTTCCGCTTATTCGCTGAGGATGCGGGCGAGGAATCTCGGGCTATTAAACCGATTAAAAAAGAAGAAAGGCTGAATCCCGGGATGTTCGGGACTCAGCCTTTTTTTCTTAAAGCTGCTGCAAAATTTTCGCTTTTACTGCGGGGCCGTAGATGCCGTCTGACGGCAGTCCGTATACAGATTGAAAGCGGGCAACGGCATTTGCGGTTTTCGGTCCGTAGATGCCGTCAATGCCGTTATTGGCAGCTCCTTTTTCAGGATAAAAATAAAGCGCGGCGAGCGCGTTTTGCACCTGGTATACCTTTTCACCGGATGTGTACGGCTCTGTCAGCTGAATCACCTCATCCGGAAGAGGATACAATCCCTCAACAGGCGGGCTGACAATCAGCACTTGTCCGACTTTAATCAAGTTCGGATCAGCGATGTTATTCCATTTTTGCAGATCGGCCACACTGACGCCGAATTTTCGTGCGATTGCCGACAGCGTATCTCCTTTTTGGACAGTATACGTCTGTCTATTCTCAGAACCGATTCCCGCTTTAAACTCGTCCCATGTATCCAACAGTCTTCTCGGGCAAAGCTTTCCTGACCAATGCTTGTGCTCGACGACATTCGCAAGCGGGATGCCGTGCGATGTCATTAATGTGCGGATGAGCCATTGGGCGTTTGCTACAGCCTGTGAAAAGTTCCCATCTGAATTTTCACAAATTTCAATACCGATGGATTTTCGATTGCCGTCCCCGTTTCCGTCCCCGGCATGCCAGCCGTTTTCGTTCAGCGGAAGATGCTGATAAATTTCCGTATCATCGACTGTGAAATGCCAGCTTGTCGGCGTATCGGGATTTTTCACATAGCTCGCGTGACTTTTGGCATTTGCGCCGGCTGCGGTATTGGCCGTATTATGCACCGTAATGTAAATCGGTGTCATTGCATAGCCTGGGCGGTTATTGTTTCCCTCTGGAATGAAATCCTGTGTGATTTTCACCATGTTTTCATCTCTCCTATTTCGATAAATTGTTTATTTTTAATAAAGCCTGCTGTTTTTTCCCTTTTGCTGTAACGTAATTGTTTTTAAACCAGGCGGCCGCAGTCGTTGCGATCGTAAAAACGGCCGAGCCGGCGGCATACAGTGTATCCGCAAGCTGATTGACCTGATCCTCCTGAATATCCAGCGGCGATTTGCCAAACATCAGCAGTGTTTGGTTCAATAAAGCAAGCAAAAGAAGCACCGTCCTGACGACCGTGCCTTTGTCCGCGAATTTCATATTTGTTTCCCCCTTACTTTTGCAGCAGATTGTACATGATGGCGATGGCTCCCCCAATGACGCCCGTGCAGATTGCTGTCACGATGGCTCCTGTAATGGTCCGCTTAATCCATGTTGTATTTTCTTCAATTTTGTTCAGCTTTTCATTCAGCGTCATGATTTGCTGATCCTGCCGGTCTGATACCCGCTCTAAAGCGGCTACCCGCTGTTCAAGCACCTTTTGTTCACCTTTGATGCCTGCGAATTCTTTTTGCACCGTTTGTTCATCCAGAAGCACTTCAGCTCCCTCCTCTTACATTGTTCTCACCTCCCTTCGGAAGCTTGATTCTTTTAAGAAAATGCCGTGCCTTTGACAGAAAGGCTTCCGCCGGAAATGCTCTTGATTTCCATGACGATTTCTTTAAAGCCGGCAATATCAAAAGTCCACACTTCTTCTGTGCCTGACGTGCCGGCTGCTGATGTCCCGTCGTCAGATCTGATTCCTCTGATCGGCACATTTTTCCCCGAGATGGATCTCCCCCAAAACGCGACTTGGCTTGACTCGGCGGTGCCGGTGATTTCGACGAGAAGTTTTTTCCAAGTGCCCGCTTTAAAGATGATGCCCTCGCCCGTTTCTGCTGCATCTTCATGAAAAATGACGTCTGTATACGAAGACGCCGCGGCACCACCCGTGCCCACAGATTGGTATAAAACAAATTCGGACTGCTTTTTGTCTCCATTTTCAAAACGGAATCGGTAATATCTTTTTGTCAGGCAAACCCAGCCCGAAGCAGTCAGCACTCCGCCTTTGACTGCGACAGAGTGTGAAGCAGTCCACGAATTGTTATCCTCACTCTCTTCGATAAAAAGTGTTCCGCTGCGATCCGAGTAAGCCCACCCCTGTGCTCTGTCTATTAAAACGGCTCCTAAACGGTCTTGTCCGAATTGGCTGTAGACTTCAATCGCTTGCAGCGGTGTGTTGGTAAGAAGCTCTGCCATTCCAGACAAATCAGCAACTGGTGTGACATAATCGTTTTTGTTACCGCGATAAGCTTTTACGGCGCCTGGCCTGCCAAGTTGATCAGCGGGAAATTCAAATGAATGCTTTTTCATCGGCCATCCTCCTTTTTTAAAAACGACAAATAAAAAAAGCCGTTTGGCTTATGACATAACATTTTTATAATTTTCGTATGTTTCACCCGTTATTTCTTGAAATTCCTCAGGCGTGATATAGTGCGCGGCCACCCCTTCAGCCAGATCTTCGGCAGAACAGTCATTATAGCCCATAGCCTGTTTTACCATTTCTGTTGAGGCCCACTTATAAAACAAAGCGTAAACCCAAAAGTTAAGTTTTTTCATTTTTTGATTCTCCTTTTAAGTTTAAGAGTTCCAGTTTTAAAGATGCTATTTGCACGCCGAGTGACTGCTGCGCTTGTTCAGCTGCTTTTCTGATCAATTTCTCATTCGCTAGCAGCGCGCCAAGGCCTGCAAGCTGGTTTAATGAATTTGAATCGGGGGCCATATCCTTTTTTAAGCTGTTTTTATATGCTTCATCAGCCGTTTCCACCCATTCTTGTTTTTCTTCATCAAAAAATGGGCGCCACATACCTTCGCCGTTTATTTCCGGCGGAAAGTCCGCAGCGTTAGCCGGCATTATATAATCTCCTGTCTCAGAATCCGGATAAAGCTCAACCGGGCTGCCTGTATAAATATTGTCATTGCCATACGGAAATATTAATTTCATATTCTCGCTCCTTTACGTGAGGGCCACAACAAGATCAATGTAGTAGCCGTTAACTTCAATATTGGCCATTATTCCCGTCAGCTTCAAATCGCCA
Source organism: Bacillus amyloliquefaciens DSM 7 = ATCC 23350 (assembly GCF_000196735.1). Lineage (GTDB taxonomy): Bacteria > Bacillota > Bacilli > Bacillales > Bacillaceae > Bacillus > Bacillus amyloliquefaciens. The sequence goes on along the minus strand of NC_014551.1, from coordinate 1,366,044 downwards.
TTAGAATAAATAATAATCTTACTGTAACCGGTGGTTCCGCTGGCTGCGACCATAGTCACAACGCCTTTGGCCGGCGCACAAGAAGACGGCACACTCCCGAACACCACTTCTCTGTCAGTAAGAACGTGACCGTTCAAATGAAGAGTGTTTCCCACTTTGCGATATTGAAGCGGCCTGTCTCCTGACTTAGCGCCATTTTTATAAGGAACATTTATCCAAGGGACGTTTTCAGTATCAAGTTCGGTAACGATCCGCCGCCAGCCCTGCCAGCCCAAGTTCAAATCCAAATAGTTCGTGAACATATTATTTTTATAATCGACGGCAATGACATACCCAAATGTTCCCTTTCCCTCACTGTCAAGAGAGGTAAAATGAAACATGCCGCGGGTCGAAGCATTGCTCGGACTGTTTGCTGCTTTTCCGGTTGAATAAAAGGTGCCGAACGCCCTTCCGTTTTTAACGATTTTTTCAAGAAAGTTATCTTCATCACCAATCGCAAGAAGATAGCTGCCGTTATCGCTTGTTATTTTCGAAAGCTGTGCGCCGTTCCACATATTTTTATCAGCCTGTGTGACATGTATGTCTTTCATATTAGCATGAGCGTCTACTAGCTTCTGTGCAGCTTCTGTACTGTCCAACTCAATCCAATCACTCCAAATGTTATTTGCCAATGACTTACGAAATGTTCTGTTGTCATTTGTCATGGCAAGAACATGACCATATGACTTTCCAACGCTGCATGTCCAGAATCCACGTCCGCCTGCAGGCGGGGTGTTCGCCGCTGTTTTTTCATATGAGAAATAGGTCAATGAAGGATATTTTAACAATTCAGCATGAAGATCAGTTGTGACATTAAATAACGGCTGGCCGTCATCATTCGAAATTTTATTTAACTGTGCATTATTCCATTTGTCCTTATCAGATTTTGTTACGTGAATATCTGTTTTATTAGCATGTGCGTCGACCTTTGACTGCGCGCCTGCCACAGATTCGATCGGATACCAATTGATTGCTGTTTGATTAGAGTTATAGTAAAACCACCATGCGTTCCCCTTCACGTCTACAGCATAACCATTACCTATTCCAGGCTGTCCCACTAACTGCATGCCGCGTAAGCTTGTATCTGACGGGTTATCTGTTACTGCATTGGTACCGTAAAAAGTTACAGAACCAACGTCTTTTAACGAGTCATAAAACGTGCCGGAAGTTAAATTGATTTTTTGCGTGCCATTATCGGCGGTAATTTTAAAAAGCTGTCCGGCATTCCATCTATCCTTATCAGCTTTCGTTACATGGGTATCAGTCTGCTTTGCGTGGGCATCGACTTTTTTTTGAGCGCCTTCTGAAGTTTCTAATTGCACCCAATCAGTCCAGACGGAAGCTTTAAGGGTTTTTCTCCATGTGCCTCCTTCATAATCCATTGCCAGAGCCTCACCATCAGACTTGACTCCGATATATAGGCCTCTGGAGGAAAGCGGCGGAGTATTAACTCCCGTGTTATTTGTGTAAAAGAAGAAAGATTGATTAAGCTTGTCTACAACCTGATGAAAATCCAGACCATCTTGTATCTCGGCTAAATATTTCCCGGAATCATCAGTCAGCTTTGTTAATTGCCCGTTATCCCACTTCTGGCGCTCTTCTTTCGTCACATGCCGGTCCTGATCTTGATTGTGCTGGTCGAAATCTTTTTTTGCTGCCTGCTGGATGTTGTCCACGTTTCCGAGGCCGATTTGCGCCTTTGTCGTTTTGTGCGGGTTGTTCATGTCGTTTTTATGGGCCGCCAGATCCTTGTGGGCGTTTTTTATGCCTTTTTCCCAGCGGTTGACGTCGTCTTCATTAATCGGATCGTCCGGAAGCCAGTCTGTTTTTTCTTCGTAAGCCATCGTTACACCACCTCAAAGGTAAATCTTAAATCCAGCGTTCTGTTATTGCTGAGATCCAAATTTGTTTTTCGTTCTGTGATGACGCTTCCTGTTTCGTCAAGCATCTGCACGGTTTCAATATGTTTGATGCCTTCTTCCCTGCGTGTGAGAACAGTGACTGCGGCTTCTTTTACAGAAATGTCCGCAATCGGTGTTTCTTTGCCGTTTAACAGCACTTTTGTGATCCTGTTTTTCAGATCGGCTGCGGCACGCTGTCTGTATGCGGCTGATATCATGGTAAGACCACCTCGTTATTATTGAGTGTGACGGAATAACCGACCTTCAGTTCACTGACTTTTCGGTATCTCCGATCGTTGAGAATGACCCGGTCTTTGATTTCCAGTGTTTCGTTTAATGCGGCTCTCAGTATATACGCCAAATGAGCGGGTTTGATCTTTTCAAGTGTTTCAATCAGCTCGTTCATGTGCTGCAGATCATCAAGCTCCATATCGGCATAAAAACGATATTCCCCCGGGAACATCCGAACGTAAGCAGATGGATGTTTTAAAAAACGGTTTAACGCCTGTTCGATCGCTTGATGCGTGATGGGCGGTATATTCGACATCTTCGAGATCAGCCTGAGCCGTCTCATGTCCTCCGTATCACCTGATTCACGCGGTATTTTCAATATTTTTTCCCAGCGGTCAAGCCCCCACGTCGCCGTCGTAATAAAGAGCTGATCTGTCAAATCGAAAATATCGTTATTCTGCCGCTCAAACTCAGGGGCTTCCGCCTGAAGCACTTCCGCCATCTCTTTTAGCCGGGTTAAAAAAGGCGGGAGGTACGCCGTCATCTCATCGAGTCTGCTCAAGAATGATCACCTGTTTGAGGGTAGGAATTTCCACGTCACTGAGCACAAGATTTTCCGCCGCACCGTTCATTTTGATATCGGCGTAGTCACTGACGGATGCCGAGTTATAAACAATGTTGTTAATTTGTGATAAACGGACGGTGTTTTCTTCGAAGGCAATTTTTTTAAATAAATTCAGGACGCCTTTTTCAATCTCCGCTTTTACGTCATCGATCGAGCTGTTCAGCTCAGGCAGCACGGAAGCGGAAATTTCGATCTCTTTCCATACCGCGCTTTCCACCGTTACTGCGGCTCCGATCGGCGCCTGGCCTTCTCCCTGTCCTTCATCCGGATCAATATAATCCTTTACTTTCTTGATCAGAATATCTGATGCCGGTTCCAAATTCGCGTTTGTGATAACAACCTTCACCGTTCCGTCTCCGTTCCATAGCGGGAAGATTTTCGCCCTGCCGACACCGTCAACTTCTTCGGCCCACTGTTTATAATGCAGTTTATTCGCGCTGACTGCCTCCCGGCGGACACGGGTAAAATAACGCGCTCTTAAACTGTTGTCGTCTTCTTCCTCACGGCCGGGAATTAAAATATCGCGCATGACAGCCTTCTCAAGCCCGGGAATCGTATCAAGAGGCAGCAGGTTTTGACCTGTAATGCCGGCATTGCCCGCATCACCGGCCGTTTCACATTCAAGCGTTCCATCCTCCGTATATTGAAAATACAGGTTATCGACGAAGAATCGGGAGCCTGGCGGAATGGTGATTCCCGGTGTGAATTCTCCGGCTCTGACCGCTTTTGTGGCAGCGTCAATTCCCGCTTCAGCAGCCCGCCTGTCCAGAAATTCGCCCTGAGCCGTATCGGAAAAAACAAGCTCCAGCACGGTATCAAGCCAAATATAAGACTTTGCCAGCTCAGCGGCCGCAGGCGCGAGCGCATTGTAAATGACGCTGCCTTCTCTCGTATCAATATCTGCCGTGATTTTCTCCAGCATTCTGTCCATAATGTTGTCAAATGTCTGAGCTTCAAACATGCTCACCCAGCACCTCCTCAATCTCAAGCATGCCCTCATCGGCTTCAACGGTAAAAGAGACGATGAAGGCATCATCTTTTTTCTCAATCTCAAAATTGGTTACGGCCAAAATACGGTCATCATACAGCAAGGCTTCTTCTATCAGTCTTGGAATCTCCATTTTTTTGTAAGTATCCGTCGTGTTCTGATCCGAAAGCACTTCCTGCAGTTCATTTCCGATATCATGACTGAAAACCGAGTATGAATACCGTTCTGTGTGAAGAGCGATATAGACAAATTGTCTGATTGCGTCCAGTCCGTTTATCAGTTCATTGGTAATCCTGTTGTTTTCAAAATCAATTCGGTAGGTTTGTGACGTTTCAATGGCATCACTCGCATCCTCCAAATCTTCAAATTCGATTTCCGGTGTCAGGGCCATTGCACCCGCTCCTTTTTGATTGTTCATTAAAAAAAGCCCTCTTCAGCGACTGAAGCGGCTTCCTCTCTCTCTATTCCATTTCCATCCGGATCTCTCATGCGGAACGGATAACATTTCACGTTCCCGACATTCATCATACAGGAATGCGGTTAAATTTTGTCCAGCACAAAGAAGGACTGTCCGCCTGTTAATGCAGCGGTCATCACCCGGTCTCCTGCCTGGAGCTGATCATCTCCCCCGGACTTCAGCCGCTTCGGCACAATGAGGGCATCAGACGGAATCAACAATTTATCGTGATCTTTCAGCTTCAGCTCAAGCGGCGAAACGGAGGTCACTTCAGCCGGCATCAGCTCCACCGGCGCTTCGGCGTCAACCGCCCCGACGGCTAAATGTTTAATGGCATCGCTTAATCTCATCAGGATGTTCCCTCCGGAAGTGAGTTTTTCTCTGTGACATCAATCGTCATGGTATGTTTTGTTCCTTGGAATTCATGGCGGTCCGTATCCACGTAATAGGTTTTCTTCAATCCGATTTCCGGAATTGAGATATACACCGGCAATCCGCTTTCCAACCCCGGAATACCGATCGCCTGTATATTTTTCAGCTCTTTCTTAACGCCTTTTTTCTCAGCCTGCTTCACTTTTGCGCGCTGTTTCAGCTGGGCTTCGTTAATATCATCAGAAACCGTTTCCGTATACTGCAAAACGCCGAATGTTTTCATGCCTGCGCTGTCTGCGGCGGTAGCCTTCACCGTTTTATTGTCTTTTTGCAGCCGCATGACGACGCGGGTTGCGGTATCATCGATCGAGGTGCTGTACTGATACCCCGTAATATTAACGCCTGTTTCCAGCACCCATATGTCAGACGGCTCCGGCCATTCACGCAAGCCGAGCCTGCCTTTTTCTGAATAGAGCTGATAATTGCGGCCCGTCTGGCTTTTTGTCTGCTTTAACGCTTTTAACATCATATCGTAAAGGCTTGTATCATTTTTAAAAACGAGTGATTTAATGGTATGGCCTGTATTGGCAATGGATGTGACGGGAATTTGAAAATCGCTGGCAATCCTTTTTAATATTTGATCGGCGCGCTGGTTGGAAAACACGTATACATCCTGGTTTTTCACAAGATATTGGAGCATATCATATGCGGTGAAGGCGACGGTATGTTCATCCGGCGTTCTTGCAAAGACAATGCCGCGGAACAGTTCTTTTCCATCCCATTTGAACAAAACCGTATCCCCCTCTGACACGCTGTAATACGTCTGGCTGCCCTGCTTTACGACAATCGTCGCTTCGATGGAGCGGGGCGCCTGATATCTGTGGCCTTCCAGCGATACGCTTTCTGTTACAAGCTCGAGCCACTCCGTTTCTTTTATGACAAATAGTTCAATCATCTTTTCACCCGTTTCATTGCGGTATCTTCAGCTTCTGCCCCGGGAAGATCCAATGTCCCGGCTGCCGGATATTCCGTTTGCTGCGCTTTATCATGGCCGTTTTATTCGCATTCCAGATTTTCCGCCACTCTGTATGGTTTCCGTAAAACCTGCCGGCGATGTCCCAAAGCGTGTCCCCCTTTTTCACGGTATACGTTTTGGGCGAGGCTTTGGACGGGCGCTTCGCTTTCGTTTTTTTCTTTTGTTTGATTTTTCTTGGCGAAGCGGTTTTATATTCTTTCAGTACGATGTCAAAATTCCGGTCGCCGATTTCATTGTCACCTTCGCTGTAATTGAAGCTTTCAATGCTGCATGTGACATTGATTGTTGTTCCTGTAATCAAAAACTGAACGGGTTTTTTCGCTTTCATCCATGTTTCAATTTCTGAAATGGCTTTTTCCGGCGAAGGAATACTTTGATATTCGGCAATCGGGCTGTATCGCTTCGGAAAAAAAGAAGAGAACGAAATTTCTTTCGCCCCCGGTTCTTCGATAAACGTCACCTCTCCAAGTCCGGTGACTTTCACGGAATCATTCTGCACGCTGTTTGCGATATCAATCGCTTCAGGGAGAACGGGAAGCCGGAGCTTGTCCTTCCCCTGAGACAGCCAAAATTCATAAACAGATTTAGTCAAAAGCAACGGCCCCCTTTGCTCCGGTATAAATATCTTTTTGCAGTTCATCAATCAGCGCCTGCTTGATTTTGGCGGTGAGAGTGTCAGCGTCCTGTCCGTTATGAAAATGCTGATCACCGCTGAATTCGATTTTGATTTCTTTTGTTCCCGTTTTTTGAATGGTTTGGCCGCCGCCTTTAACGGCTGCGGAAACCGTGCCGGCTGAAAGTGCCGCGGGTTCCGTCTGTGTCGGGTCGGACACTTCCATGCCGAGCGCTTGAGCCGCTTGTTGAAGCAGGTAACGGCCGCGGATGCCCCGCTCTTCAGGGATGATCCATTCCCGTTTGTTCCCTTCGCCGACACGGGCGATCTGCTCTTTGGTAATGAGACCGCCATTGGCATAACCGACGTAAGGGCCGCCGCGGGCCATACTCTTTATCCCGGGCACATTGTTGATCGAGCCGTATCTGCTTTTAATATAGCCGATAGCGGCAGCGGCGTTGTGGATTGGGTTTTTGATATTATTCATTCCCGGCGCTTTAAATGATTCAAAGGTGCTCGGGATCGTCTGCATGAGCCCCTGTGACGGGTGGCCGGCTTTTGCATTGCTGTCCCATAAGTTAATGGCGTTCGGATTGCCGCCGGATTCATTTTGAGCGATGGTCATTAATCCCGGAAGCCAGCTTAATGGCGTATGTGTAGCGCTCATTGCAGCCAAAAGCCACTCCTTGACGTTTCCACCGGCAGCGCCCATGCCTGAAAAAGCGGCCGCAAGCGAGCCTGCTTGTTTTTCGGCGTATTTTTTCACATCAACAGAACCAAGTCCCTTTACGACACCGACTGAAGCAAAGCGGCCGAGACTCATCATGACGCGGGAAGGAGAATGGATATCAAGTTCTTCCCGGAAAGCCTCCTCAACCTTTTTGGCCATATCTTTCGCTGCCTGTTTGACTTCGCTTCCTTTAGAATTCATGCCGGATACGAAGCTGCCGACTAAGCCTGACCCCCATCCGTTTGCAGAATCTCTCGATTGCAGAAACGGCTTATCTACATGTGTGCTCACATATTGCGCCGTTCCTGTATCTTTCGCATTTTGTCCGGCCGAAAATCCTTTGACCGTTCCGATGCCCCAAGAGGATGATTGATTGACCGCAGATTGATAAGGCGTTTTGACTTTCGATTGTAAAAACGCATCGGTTCCCGTCTGCGCCGCATTTTGTCCTTTAGCATATCCTGTAACGACTTGCTTTCCGTAATCGGGTGAAGAAGAAATCAGAGCATTGAACGGCGTTCCGATATTCTTCTCTTTCCAGCCGTCCATATCCACCGCATTTTTGCTGATCCCGCTGTCAAAGCCTGCTGTAAACTGTTTTCCGAGTGATGAAGCCGTCCCGCCAAGTCCGGAAGCATCCACAGACGCGGCGGCCGATACAGACGCCGAAGATGAAACTCCGCCAGCTCCTGCGGGCGCAGCGGAAGACTGAGCCGAAGCCGCGCCCATATCATCGACAACACGCATGCCGAGCTTAGACGCAGCCTGTGAAAGCAGCATCTTCCCGCGGCCTCGGTTGTTGTCAACGGGAATGACAAATTCTTTACCGGCTTCACCGATCCAGGAAATGGTCGGTTTTGTAATGTAGCCGCCTGTAGCGTGTTTGTCCGGTTTTTTCTTTTTATCTCCGCCGCCTGTGATAAAGTTCATTACGCCTGAGATCATGCCGCCGCCGGTTTTATCCCAAATCTTTTTCACCCAGTCAAATGCTGCGGAAAAAGCATCTGATATGGCTGTACCTACCTTTACGAGAGGTTCCTTTATGTTTTTCTCAAACCAGCCGCTTAACCCTTTCCATATATCCTTTACCGTATCTAAAGCAGTCTGGAAAGCGTCTGATATTCCTTTGCCGACATTTTTCACCATGTCCTTCACCGGGTTCCAGACAGTATCTATGAACCAGCCGGAAACCGTACTGAAAACAGACTTAATTTTATCCCAGGCTCCCGTGATATTTCCCCAGATAGAAGAGGCCACGCCGACTACAGCCGATTTTACAGGCTCCCAGACGGTGCTCATAAACCAGGATGAAACTGTGCTGAAGACACCTTGAATCGTTGTCCACGCATTCACGATATTTGACCAGATGCTTGTCGCCACGCCGACTACAGCCGTCGAAACCGGAGTCCATACATTTTCCATAAACCAGGATGAAACTATGCTGAAGACACCTTGAATCGTCGTCCACGCATTCACGATATTTGACCAGATGCTTGTCGCCGCTCCGACTACAGCCGTTGATACCGGAGTCCATACATTTTCCATAAACCAGGATGAAACGCTTCCCCAAGTATCTTGTATCGTTGTCCAAGCACTTTGTGCTGCTTTGGATATATCATTCCACGTGTCTTTCAAAGCCCCTGAATCAAAGGCCTCTCCTAAGCTGGAACCGCCTAAACTTCCGGCGATGCCGCCTACCGCGCCGCCAATCAATGTCCCCACTCCGGGAACAACACTGCCGATTGCCGCTCCGGCCGCGGCCCCGGCAAGACCGCCTCCGGCTGAGCCGACCTTCTCTCCTGCATTATCTTTATTAATGCCGACTAAATCAGTAAGTGATAACAATTCACCTATGCCGGGAATTCCTTTAGCTGCACCTTTTAACCCTTTCATACCGCCTTTAAGCGCCTTAGAACCTCCTAAGTCTTTCAAAAGGGCGCCGATTCCTTTACCTGCCCCTTTTGCTTTCGGCGTGTTTACAGATGCGTGTTTGCTTTCATTTACGGATGAGCCTTTTTTTGAAGATTTATTCCGCTCTTCGACTTTACTGCTTTTGCCCCTCGTCACTCCAGTACAACAGCAGCATCCCCCAAAAGCCCCGCCGGTTTTTTTGGCTGACTTTCCTGAAGATCTAGGTGCTGTTGCCGTGCGCTGGGAACCCTTTGTCAGATCAGGACGCTTCGGGCCGTTGGAGCCGCCGGCAGAAATGCTTCCCTTACTCTTTTCTTTTTTCGTGCCGCCTCCTAATAATCCGCCGATATTGAGTTTTCCTAATTTTTCAGCAATACCTGATATTATTTTTTCGATCAATTCGCCGGCTTTTTCGATGATTTTATCCGGGCTGAATTTTTCAAATTTCTTTGCAATTTTCCCGACTATTTTATCAACAAATGCCTCAGCTTTTTCGATGATCGCATCAGGACTGAACTTGCCGAACTTTTTATCAATGCCTCCAAACAGTGAGGATGTAAACTGATCTACTTTTTCCAGAATCTTATCCGGATTGAGAAAATCGAATTTCTCAGAAATTCGGTCGATCGTGTCATTTACAAATTGTTCGGCGCGGTCGATTAGCTTATCAGGACTGAATTTACCGACAACGTCGTCGACTTTCTTCATAAACGAATCAGTAAAATGATCAAGCTCTTTCAATATCGCTTCAGGACTGAATTTGCTGACAAGGTCATCTACCTTTTTCATAAACGAATCAGTGAATTTGTCCAGTTCTTTCAATATTGTTTCGGGACTGAATTTACTCACGATCCCGTCTATCTTTTTCATAAATGAATCAGCGAATTTATCCAGCTCTTTCAATATCGCTTCGGGACTGAATTTACTAACAATCCCGTCTATCTTTTTCATAAATGAATCAGCGAATTTGTCCAACTCTGTTAATATCGTTTCCGGACTGAACTTGCTTGCGATTTCATCCACTTTCCCCATGAATGAGGTTGTGAACTTGTCCAGTTCGCCTAATATCGCTTCGGGACTGAATTTACTTGCGATTTCATCTACTTTTCCCATGAATGAGGTTGTGAACTTGTCCAGTTCGGTTAATATCGTTTCTGGGCTGAATTTGCTTGCGATTTCGTCCACTTTCCCCATGAATGAGGTTGTGAACTTATCCAGTTCTGCTAATATCGTTTCCGGGCTGAATTTGCTTGCGATTTCGTCCACTTTCCCCATGAATGAGGTTGTGAACTTATCCAGTTCTGCTAATATCGTTTCCGGGCTGAATTTGCTCGCGATCTCATCCACTTTCCCCATGAAAGAGGTCGTGAATTTATCCAGTTCTGTTAATATCGTTTCTGGGCTGAATTTGCTTGCGATCTCGTCCACTTTCCCCATGAATGAGGTTGTGAACTTATCGAGTTCTGTTAATATCGTTTCCGGGCTGAATTTGCTTGCGATCTCGTCCACTTTCCCCATGAATGAGGTTGTAAACTTATCCAGTTCTGCTAATATCGTTTCCGGGCTGAATTTGCTCGCGATTTCATCCACTTTCCCCATGAATGAGGTCGTGAATTTATCCAGCTCTGTTAATATCGTTTCCGGGCTGAATTTGCTTGCGATCTCGTTCCACTTTCCCCATGAATGAGGTCGTGAATTTATCCAGCTCTGTTAAAATTGTTTCCGGACTGAATTTGCTTGCGATTTCGTCCGCTTTTTTCATAAAGTTTGCGGCGAATTTGTCCAATTCCGCTATAATCGTTTCCGGATAGAACTTGGATGCGATGTCATTGACTTTTTTCATGAAGGTGTCTGCAATGGAATCAAGCATTGAAAAATCGTTTTTCGGCGAAGCAGGAGCAGCAGATGCAGGTGCTTTTCCGAAGTCCGGCATATTCTTTTGCAATGCAGCCAGCTGTGCTGCCACCTTTTCATTTAACGATAATTGAATGACATTGTTTTTTCCCGTCAGTGAATCAATGCCCGCTGAGATTCGGCCGACTGTTTTCATGACGTGATCTATGACGCGTATAGTGACAGAGTACCCGTTCTTTAACGCAGACTGCATATAGCGTTTGATACGTTCCATGGCAGGTGTTACTTCGTCTGACGCATACAGTGAAACGGAAAATCCTTTGAAACCGGCGGCCAGATTCCGCAATCTCTCAAATGCCGCTGTCGCGCTATCTTTTGCTTCTATTTTAATGGTTAAAGACGCAGGCAGACCCGCTGATCGGACTTGCACTTTTTTAATGACGGCACTGGCTCCGTCTTCAGCTGAAATAGAGATCATTTGTGCGCCCAGCTTTCTTTTCATAGAGCGCTGAATGCGGTCAATTGTTCTTAAAACAGATTTACTCTCTTTGCGTATATCAATTTCACTTTGGCGTTTTGTCATTTTCCTGTATTTCTCAAGCGCTCTGAAGCCATTTTGGATTTTCCTTATTTTCTTCGACACCCGGTCTTCCAATTCAAAACGGGCGGTCAGCTTTGCCATGATGTCGCTCCCCCTTTCTTCGCTTGTTTTTCAAGAATGTCCAGCTTGTAACCGATTAAACCGTACAGCAGCGCCTTAAAATGTCTCGGTGCTTCATATAACTCTTTCAGTTCTGATGGAGAATAATGAAGCTCGTGCATCGCGTAATAAAGATACACGGCTTCCTTATTCCCATCTTTTATCAGTTTTTTGCTTCTTGCTCCAGGTCTTCTAATTCATCTTCAAATCCGTTGATCTCAATCGCTTTATTCAGCCAATTTGCATATTCACCGCCGACTGAAAGAACGCGTTTTGCCACCTCGACCGGATCTGCCGTTTTGTAGGCATCGCGGAGCTCCTTAGACCGGAAATCAGGGTAAATTGTAGATTCAACTGCGATCCGTGCATAGAAGCGCTGGCTGTCTAAGTCTTTGACCCGGCCTCTGCCTTTCACATTTTTATAGGTCGTGCTTTCCTTCTCCAGTTCATCAATGCGCTCCGTCGTAATTGCTTTAAAAATAAAAGGCACGATGTTTCCTTTTTTATCGACAAAACGCTTTGAAAGCGGAACCCGAATCTCCTCAGCCTCGACTGTTTTTCCCGGCATAAAGAATGACAGATCATATACTTGTTCGTTTTTTTCGCTCATGATGAAAACTCCCTTACTCTTTTTTTATTAAAAACAGGCCTGTAAAAGGCCTGTGTCACTCATAACGATCTTGATTAAAACGTTTCAGAAAGCTTTTCCGGCACATCGAAATCTTCAAAGGTAAACGGCACTTCTTCTTCGAGCGCCTCTGAGTCTACGTCCAGTCCGGCGATTTTAGCGGAATCAAAGTTGACGTCATACAGGGTGACGCGTTCTGTTCCGCGGCCTGATGATTTGTCGTCAAGAACGGCTTGAAGCGTAAAATACGGGTCGCTGCCTTTTTTGACGTAATCCATCATAAGCACGGCAAATTTGGATGTGACTTTATAGAACGTTGCCGTGCCCGTTCCGTTGGCGCCTGTCGTTTTATGTCCCGTCATGCGGCGGCCCATGATGTTTACTTCCGATTTGTTTTTTTCCACGTTTGCTTCAAAGGTTTTAATATGCGCCATCTCTTCCCCATCGAGAAATAAACGTCCTTCTTTTCCTGAAATGGTGTTTTGCGCTTTTAATGCCATCTTAGTTTACCTCCACGTTAAAGTAGAATTTTTCCGCTGCATCCACAGGCTGTACGGCGAGATCAATTAAAAAACCGTCGCGGTCTTCATTCAGGCCGATTGTGATATCAGTATCTGAATCAAAGTTTGCAATGCCGCCCGCATCCTGAAGTGTTGTCAAATATTGAATGATCATCGTTTTGACGAATTGAAGGCCATCGTTTGTCGCAGGCAGATCGCTGCCCGTGCCTTTTTTCGATTTAATTAAGGCTTTCAGTTCACGTGTCAAATCGTTATTCACCGCATCAAGCACGCGGACGATTTTGTTTTTCGCGAACTTTTTGTTTTTCTCTGCCGTAAATGTCACCAATGAGTTGATATCTTTTTCAACGCTGACTGATTTATCACGGGCGTCATAGGAGAAAAGGAATTCACCTTTGGCAAGACGTTCGATCACTTCATCATGAGTCAGGCGATGCAGCACGTCGACTGCGCCTTCGTATTCAACAAATGTGAGGGACTGATTAAATGCAGCGGCGGCACTAGCACCTGCCACCCAAGCGGTCGCTTCTTCAGCTTTAATCTCGGTTCCGTCTTCCAGCAGGACGCCCTCAGTAACATTGATAATGCCTTCATAATCCCCGCTGTAATGGGCGGTCACCCCTTGCACTTTTTGTCCCTGCGCATCGCGAAGGCGTTTAATGAATGCGGCAAATGTCGCTTTCAGCTGCTCGTTATCCGCGACAGGAAGAGCGATCACATCGAAATTCTCCGTTTCAGCCGCAGCTAAAAAATCAATATAGTCTGAGTTGGCTGGCGCTTTATCGGTTCCGCCTGCAAGTCGGATGCCCGCCTGCGGGTTTAATGTTACCCCGGACTCTTCCTCAGTGCCTGTCAGCGGGATGGAAACCGACAGCTCGCCTGTTCCCGTGAATGTGACATAGCCGTTTGCTTTTAATTCTTCGGCTTTTTTCACCGTTTGTTTGTCAACTTCCGCTTCATCCATGTATGTGGTCACATCGAAAGCGGTCTGATCAAGGACGTTTTCACTGATGCGGATGATGATGTCATTTCCTTTTGAACCGCCGTACAGAGCGGTTGCTTTTACACCTTGCGAAAGATCGGCGCTCGCTCTGAGTCCCTCTGTCAGACGGTACATCAAAACGGTTTTTGCTTTCTTCTTCGCCTCGCGCAGCAGAATCAGTGACGGGTCTTCAATACTGAGCCCCACTTTTTTATTCAAATCTTCAATGCTTGAAATGGAGACGAATGTTTTCGCTTCACCCCAGTTGGATGCGACGGGAAGGGCGACAATCCCCCGCTCACCGATCGATACCCGCTCCTGAGCGGTTGTTTTAAAGTTAAAATAGATCCCGGCACGTTCTTTTTCTTTTCCTTGCGTAAATGTTCCGCCGTTCATTATTGCATGACCTCCTTGGTTAAAAATGCTTGAATGTATGTCTGGGCTTGCGCTTTTGTCATTTGTTTCTGCTTCACGCCGAATAAAGCACCCTGGAGAATTTCAGGTTTTACGCCGAAAAGCTCCTTTGCGTGCTTTGTTAAATCCGCCGTGTCATAAAGAACCGCTCTTTCTGCCGTGGCGGCGTTCTTCTTTTTATGTTGTTTCACTTTTGTTTCACCCCGCTGTTAATGTCCACACCCCGAAGTGCGGGAAATGTTTGTTTCTTATAATAGTAGCGGCTCGTCCAGCGGATTGTAATCACTGCCTCGCCTTTGTCTCCGACTCTCGTTTCGATACGGCTGATGCGGATGAAATCACCGGTATCCTCCCCTGATTCAGTAAGCAGCGGAATCATCTGTCTAGATTCTCTCACCGCATCAGCAATCCGGTCTGCTTCATCGAGCGCCTGCACCGAGTCGGCATGGAACAGCTTCACATTCAGACTGTATGTTTTCTTAAAGGTAGTGACTGTGTCATTCTCGTCAAAAACAAAAGGGGGCGGGATGTAAAGTGACGGCACCTGAAATTGTTCAGGCAGTTCATTTTCATATACGGGCACGCCGCACTGATGATATAAAAATGCGGCGATTGAACCGGTTTCGCGATTCATCCGATATCTCCCCCCAACGTGTTAAGCCACTTGCTGAAGCGCTTGTCCAGCGACCTTGCGAAGATTGTTTCATATAAAAGAAGGGCTTTGTCCCAAAACCCATTCCCGCTGATCCACTGTTTTTTGAGCGCCATTCCGGTTGAAGCTGACGGATCATATATGAACCGGGAGCCTTGAAAATACCCCGGCACCCATCTGACATTTTCTTCTGAGACGGTCCAATGTCCGTCATTTATGAATGAGGCATACTCTACATTGGTGCCGATTTCAAGAGTCAGTCCCCCGTTTTCAATGATCCACACATGATCCCGCGCTCCTTTTCGGAAAGAAGACAGCAGGTTTTCTGTATCGATCCCTCCCGAATGAATAAGCTCCTCCCGTACCAGATCGAGAAAATCCTCTCCTGATTGTTCCAGCCATCCGCTGGCCTGACGGGTAAACTCGCCGGATGATGCCTTCAGCAGCGACCGATTCCATTTTTCAAGGCTTTTTATGCTCATAGTCTGTCATCTCTCACAGCGATGGCCTCCCAATGGTGCTGTCTTGCTTTCTTCGGCATTTCCAGAATATACGCCTGATCTTCCCAAACGATTTTGTCATTGACGCGCAAAACTGTCTCTTTCGGAAAATGAACGAGATACCGCTGATATACCTTATGATCAGGCTCAAGCTGAATAAGCTGCTGCTGTTTTTCAACAAACAGGCACGGCACTCTTTCAGCATCGGGAACTTCCGGATAAGAAAAGTCAGGCCGGAGCTTTTCAGCGGGAATGCCGAAACGTCCGGCCTTCGGAGCTGACACCCTCTCATGATAAATATCGCATCTGTCAGTAAGCAGCCGTTCGTAGCTCATAACGGCCTCACCTTTGCGCTTGCAGAAGCCGGGGTACAGCCCGGCGCGATATATTCACAAAGCAGGTGGTACACCGCCGGTTTTCGGATTCCGCCTTCACCGGCCACCGTATAGGAGTAGTCGCCTATCTTTTCAGATTGATAGGCTGAAGCGGCTGCTTCGTTCTGGTTGATCAGCGCAAAATATTGAGAAAGCTTTAATAACGCAAGCTTAATCTTTTCGGGAAGCGGTGAGTATACAGGATCAGTGAACGGATGCCCCGCCAGCCTGGCCGCTTCCGCCTCCGCCTCCAGAATGTCTTGGATAAGAAGCTGTCCGGCCTGTTTTTGACTTGATCATAAACTGAATATGAAACAACGTCAGACGGCTGAATTAACATAACTGCCACCCCCGTCTTATTCTTTAACGTTTACGATTTTGGCGCTTGCATCTTCTTCTTCAAATTTGCTGTCAAGCTTAGCCGTCAGTACGATAATAAATTTGCGGCTGCGAATATCTTTATCTACTTCGATTCTGATATTCCGTGAAAAACCGAGAATGATATTTTTCGGGTGAGTCAAAATAATGTCTGATGCCTCGTACTGAGAATCACCTTCTCCGACTGAGTACGGCTGCAGGTTGGAAACCCCTTTAACCGGAACGCCGAATGCTGAAGACAAACCGCCCTGCACCGCAAGATCCCCCAGATTGGTCTGACGGTCAGCCACACGGTCCTTCCATTCAATCTCCATGCCTTGAGATGTGTAAAATCTGAATTCTTGAGGCAGACGCAAATATTTTGCCGGAATTGCTTTTAAGCCTTTTTTAAATGTGGCTCTGGACAGCTCTTCCCCGTTTCCGTCAATGACGTGAGAGACGGTCTGCTTACGTATTCCGTCAAGCTGCGCCAAATACGGATCAGATGAAGATGTATCGCCGTTTACGACAAGCTCTTCAATATCGACTGCCGCCCGCTCCGCTAAAATCTGCATGATCGTCTGCTGCAGACCGTCTTTTTCAATGTTGTTTTCAAGCGTGTCATAGGTAATGTTAATTTCCGCAATGACTTCTTTCGTATTCAGCTGCACCGTGCTTGTTGCCGGGACGGTCAGCTGATCGTCCGTTAAGGCTTTTCCTTCCTCAGCGGCACGCAGAATACGCTGGCCGAAACCGATTTTTTCAAATTTCTGCGAGTCGTTTTCCATTTGAATCACTCGCGATTCGCTGAAAATAGTCGGCGTGTTCTGCACCATGCGGATAAATGCTGAAGCTTGTGCGGGATTCATTAAACCGCCGCTTTTTAAAGCGGAAAGTGACATTTCCGCCTTTCTGATGATATCTTGATTTCTCACTCTACAGTTCCTCCTTCTGACTGGGCTTAAAGCAGTCCGCTCCAAATGGATTTTTTAACAGGCTCTTGGCCGCTCGTCTCTTCTTCCGGCTGCTTTGATGCGCCTCTTACTTTTTCAAGCGCTTCGATGCGTTTAATAATCGGCGCGAGCATGTCCTCGACAAGCGTTTTCAGCTTTTCTTCATCGGACGGCGCAGCCGCCCCGTCTTTGTCATCCGTATTTTGGTCCAAACTGTCAAGCCGCTTTAAGAGCGGGTGCAGCGCGTGTTCAATCGATTCTCTTACGTCTTCTTTTCTCATCTTGTTCAAGTCCTCTCCCTTGCGGTATCTTGATTTGCGGTCACGGTCGAGAAATTGCTTGACCGCGCCGAATAAGCCTGCTTGCTTTTCCTCCGGCTCTTCGTAAACGTCAGCGGTTCCCGCCATGCTGTAGCCAGTAATGACACCGGCTTTAATCTGATCCCATACTTCATCGGAGGCTTTGGTGACAAGCACCCAAGAGCCTTTCCGGATCACAGCATTCCCGATTTCAAAGTCATCCGGGGCGACGTACGACTCCACCACCTCGCCGGTTCCGCCTTCAAAATTATGATTTGTATCAATGTTGCGGGCGTCCGCCAAAAAACCGTGAGCGGCCTTTTCAATCTCTTCGGCCGTCATATAATCGCCATGGGCATCCGGGACATCCGGCTCGTATACAATGCCGTAAACAAGCTTCTGCTCATCCGGTTCGCTTTTTGTAAACACCTGCACCTTTTTTTCAAATGACGGAATGCCGGCCGCTTTTGTGAAAAAGAATTCCGTTTGGTTCGCCGCCTTATCGACATAGCTTACAAAACTGATGACGGCATTTCTTAATTCTCTCGGCACGAGATGTTTTCACCCCCTTTCAGGATTGCTCCTTTTTCCGTTGCAGCACCGGCCGGCTGTAGTACTCTTCAGGCCATTCTTCAAGCGTTTTGCCGAGCACTCTTCCGGCCAGATCACGGAGATCATTAGGAGAGACGGCGCCGGCGGAGATAAATGGCGTAAGCACCTTCGCAATTTCAAGCGGATCGCGAAAATCAGGCCCTTTTAGTGCGAGCTGTACATCGTGAAGCCCCAGTTCAGGCAAAAATAACGTATTGAGCTTATTAATCAGCGTTTTCCGCTCCGGCTGGAACACCTGCTCCTCCGTTATTTTCCGTGCCGTATCGGCTGTAGCTTTGTTGTATTCCTGCGCCTCGCCCGTATAAAGCGGCGGGAGACGAAAAGCGGAGCGGAGTTTATTTCTGCTTTTGTCGTCATATTCAAGAAACAGCGCATCATCCTGCAGAATTTCCGCAAGTGATTTAATTTCCACAGACACAGGCGTAATGTCTTCGCCTCCGTGAAGGTCCTTTTCCTTCGCAATGCCTTCCGCCTCAATCAGCAGAAATTTGTGGGCGTTTTCCACCCCTTCCAGGTCATTCATATAATCCTGGAGCTCTTTGTACGAGGTTTCTGACAGCATGCCGTTTTCAACCGTAATGGCGGCCGGCACGTGACGGCCCTGCTTGAAATACATAAAATTCAGTTCTTCCGCTTTCCGGGCGCCGTACAGATTGACGATATTGCCGACCCAGCGCGGGATACCGTAAGTGCCGCTGCCGATTTTTAAGTGAATGGCTTCATTTGCCCGGTATTCTTCAGGCAAGGTCTTTACGTATTCGCCGGTTCTCATGTCCATCATCCGGGGGTCGCCGTATTCCTTGAAAAATACTTTATGCCCGTTCAGCATCTGAACATATTTACGGAACCGTTTTTGCCTTTTAATCGTTTTGGATGAGCCGTTTTCTTCATATGAAAACGTGACTTCAACGGGATCAGTCACACCGCACACCCGCATATGTTTCACATCCAGATATTCAATCCCAGCCGGTTTTCCCGCTCCGTCACGAAGCACCTCGAGAAAACCGTTGCCCGTTTTTTCGCGGTCTTCTATCGCATAACCGAGGATCGTCTCAGCCGATTCATCAAAATGAAGGCATTTGTAAAAGCTCTCCAGCTTCATCCAGTTCTTTTCAGCCCGCGCTTTTTTATCCGGGGAGCAGTCTGAGCTATTTACGTCAAAGGTATATTCGACATCGAAACCGAAGCCCGTAATATTGACCCGATACGCGTCAATGCACTGCTGAAGAATGGTCGAATATTCGGCGATCGTTTTCAGCTCAATGAGATTATAGGGCGGAGAGATGATGTCTTCGCCGTACAAATCGGCAAATTGATCTTCTTGCATCTGTCTTGCCTGCGGCGCGGCCATCTTTGATTTAATGACGGTGGCTCTGACGTTTTGGTTTTTCGCCAACGGTTACCTCCCCCTTTCCCGATTTGGACGTGTCCGTTTTTGTGATGAATCTTTCAGATCCGCCGCGTCATAATCATCCAGCGCGTACCAAATCGCTGAAAGTGTGTGGGGATCAATTGAAAACTCATCTTCCGACAGAACGCCGTTTTTGTTTTTCGCGTATGTTAAGTTTTGCAATTCGCGGATTGTATTTTGACAGCTGTCTGAGCAATAGATGTGTTTGAACCGTTTCAGTTTTTTCGTATACTGAAGCCTTGAGCCGGGAAACTTTTTGGCCGCGACCATGCAAAAGCCCTGCCTGCGGAAATATTGGATGCTTTTCGGCTCGGCTGAATCCGCCTTGATCAGCTCTTTTTTATCCGCCAATTCCTGAAGCTCCTCAGCTGTCTGATCATCGGTCATTTTGTTTTTGTAATACTCCCAGAAAATATAAAGCTCTTTTTTATCCGGATCGACGGCAAGCCGGATGACCGCATTATATGACTCTTCAAAACCGAAATCCATGCCCGTCCGAAACAGCGGGCGTCTGATAGCGGCAATCCGCTCTGTTACTTCGGTGTGCTCCATGACCTGAAACTGCGGAAATACGCGGATGCCGTTGACGCCGAACTGTCCTTTGCGGGCGATCCGGTACAAATCGGGATCGTATTGCCGTAAGCTGTCAAGCTGCTTAATATAGCTTTTTAGCAAAAACAGATTGTCGCACGCGGTGGAATGGTGGTAATACGTATCCCCCTTAACGACGGTGCCTTTTTCATACAGCGTATGATCATCCAATACGAACCGTTTTTTTTGCTCATCACGAAAAAAATGCCGGTACGTCCAATTGGAGGTGCCGACGGGATTTGTGGTGCATATCATGTGAAGCGAAAGCTCGGGATGGCGCAGACGGCCGATCAGCTCCTTAAAGCCTTCATACTTCACTTCTGAGCATTCCTCAATCCAAATCAAAGAAATATGGTGAATGGATTTCAATTTGGCCGGGTTGTCCATTCCTTTAAACATAATCCGGCTTCCGTTTGCGAATCTCAGCTGCATCGGTGAAGAAACGGCCTTTACAGCATGTCCCAGCTCAAGCTCCTCGATAATGTCCTCAAACAGTGCAAAGGTAGAATCCCTGTGCGTATCGAATACTTCCCGAACGACAAGCGCCGTCCGTTTTTCACAAAGCAGCTTCAGGATGATTTTCAGCGCGGTATGATAGCTTTTTGACGAGCCGTAGCCTCCGACGAGAAATTGGTACGTTTCATTCCAATTGAACAAATAATCTTCAAAGCGCGGGTTGACCGCTTTTTCAATCATGGCCGTTCCTCTTTCCGCGTAATGACTATGTCAATCGGCTTTTGGCTCTCTTCTGTTTTTTCCAGCTTCTGCTGCGCCAGCTTTAATTTTTCTCGTTCAATTTTTTTCTTAAATTGATCAGGGAAAAGGTCAAAGTACAAGGACAGCTTTTCCAGTGCTTTCATCTTATCGGCAAGCTTTATTGCAATGCCTTCTTTCCCGAGTTTCGCTTCGGTGACGATGGTTCCGTCCAGAAGATTCGAATCTTTAACATCAACGTAGCTGATCTCCTGCATAATCGGATTATCATTTTCGTCAAAGAGCGGTCCTGATTTTCCGAAGGCCTGAACCTCCCTTTTTCCGAAGGTTACATAATCGGTAATGTCGGCGAAAGCGATTTTCACATAGACTTGCAGAACGTCCATTGCTTCGACAAACACTTTATTGACCATTTCCTTTTTCATGCGGCTGATTTCTTTTGCGACTTTTTCATTTTTTAACAGCCTGCTTCCCGTCACATGCGCGCTTTCCGGTGAATACCCGGCTTTTATCGCGGATTGGGTGGCGTTAAAGCTTTTCACATAATAAAGACAAAACAGCCGCTGTCGTTCGTTTAATTCATCATTTTCGGCCGGGGCGTTTTTTCCGCCGCTTTTTACATTTTGATTGAGCGCTTCGTCCCAGCGCCCTTCTTTTTTCCATCTGCCGATCGTTCTTGCGGATACGCCTGATTTTCCGGCAAGGGCGCGGTTTGTGATGCGGCCCTGATGAGACTGATAGATTGTAAATGCCTGTTCTTTTTTTGCGTTTTTCATGCTACGGCATCACCGCCACCTCCGACATGGATGTCTATAATAAAAAGCGGCTTCTTTCGGGCCGCTTTTTGGGATCGTCTGTTCACTTCTAGGTGGCAAACGTATGACAACTTATTAAGCAGGCGATTGATTTCTTTGTTCCTGCTGTTTTTGAATTTTTAGAAGCGCCCGTTTGACCGTCGTCTGTACGGTTGATTTCTTTACGTTCAGCAATGCGGCGATCCGTTCATACGAAAAGCATTCCGCTTTGTGGAGGAGAAGCATTTCTTTTTCTCTATCCGTTAAGACGGCTAATGCGTCCCGCAGTCTGATTCTGTCTTCTTCAGTCACATTTCCGGAAGGTACGAACATCAGCGCCTGTGAATAGGTTTCTATGATTCTCGGATCTTTAATCAGCATTCTCTGATAAGCGTCTCTGCGGTCTATCGCTCTTCTTATGCCGGGCTGCCGGCCTTTTTCAAGCCATTCAGTGACATATTCCAAATCTGTAATGATCGTTCTGATGATTTTTTTATCTTTCAGTTCTTCTGAAGTCAGCGCCGTTTCATCAGCTTCCTCAAGATGCTTGTACCATTTTTTCGTCTGTTTCAGCGTGCGTTTATATTCAAATAGTAAGTCTTCCATAATAAATCCTCCTCTTTTTCGGAACAAAAAAAGACACCAACCAATGCGCAAAATGTGCGCGATTGATCAGTGTCCGCAGGCTTTCCGTCTTGGACGTATTCTTTTTTAAAAATCAATTCAATTTAAAGCCGATTTCGTATTCAACCCGGGCGAGATCCCCTTTTCTCGTTTCGATAAGCGTTTTGCCGTGCTCCGGCGCTTCGGCGAGCCATACTTCCTTCTTCAGCCCGTCTACAATGATGACCCGCACCTTTCCTTCTTCCAGCTGGCTTTTTAATGTTGTATGTTCAATGTCTGACAGTTTTTTAGGATTCATGTTTTATGTCCTCCGTCTTTTTCAGGATGTTTACTTCATGTATGAGGCTTCCGAGTTCATTAATGAACGCTTCTTTATCTTCAGCGCTTTCTCCCCGAAGCAGGCGGAGAGCCGTTTCGGCCGCTTCAAAAAGTTCCGGGGCTTTAGCCATCAATGCCGCGTTGACTTGCTGCGAGTATGAACTTAAGTTGAAAACGGCTGCGATGAGCCTTCCGTTTGAATAAGGAAATTTCTCTTTATCCGATTCGCTGTATGCTGAATAAATGTAAATGGGTTTTTCTTCGCCGCTGTGTACGGCCCGCCACGGGGCGGGGCTGTTTTTTACTTGCAATGTTTATCCTCACTTTCCATCAGCCTCATGCCATGCTTCAATTTGCTTTTCTATCCGTTTCGCCCTGAACAGCAGGCAAAAAAGCCATTTGATATATTTATACACGTGCATCAAGCCTCGCTTTTGCGTCTTGAACCATTCGCTCAAGACGTTTAATGACCGGCGTTAAATCGGTCCCTGTTTTGCAGTTCGGGCAAGGGTGAAAGACAGCGCCGAAACCTGTTTCCGTCACAATAACCTTCTTCGGCCCGCACAGTTTACACATTATCTCGCCCCCTCTAATCTGTGGTTGACTTCATATGGGTTTCCATGAATGATGACTAAATAATCGCTGCACATCTCATATAATCTTGTGCCCAAGGCTTCATCAACCTGAACCAGTTCGTCACAGGCCAGCTCGCTCGACAGAAGAACCGGCTTATGATTTAAATAGCGGTAATTCACGACGGCGTACATTTGTTCAATCTGCCAGTCGGTCGCCCGGGGTTTTCCGTTCAGCGGTTTAAACAAATCGTCAATAAAGAGCACATCCGCCTGCTTCATACGGGCAAGCTTTGCGTCGAGCAGATCAAAATCATTTTTTAAATCCGTAAAGCCCTCCACAAAAGGAAAATACAGCACCGGTGTCTGCTTCTGCCTCATGACATAATTGCTGAGAGCGGTCAAAAGATGGGTTTTTCCCGATCCCGGACGCCCTAAAAGGGCAATGCTGTTTTTCCGGCAGTTTTTAATCGTGTCGAAGTTTTCAACAAATTCAAGGGCGCACTCATATGCGTCGATGACTGCCTGAGGCTTGCCCCGCGTAATAAATCCTTTGAAATCCAGCTTCCGAAAGGCGCCTGTAATCTCACTTGCGCCGAGGATACGCTCTACTTTTCGTTCAGCTGCGCAGCGGCACTTGACCCACACATCCATTCCCAGCTGTTTTTTGAGATAACCGCCCTGATCTTTACAAAGCGGACAGTCAAAGCGGCTTTCGTCTGATTCTTCCGGTCTGGCCGCCAGTAATGGACGTTTTCCGTTTTTCAGGTCGGCAAGAATCTGCTCGATCGTTCGTGTTGTCATGTATCGTATTCCTCTCTTTTTTTGTTGTGATTGTCCTTCCCGCAATTCGTGCATTCAAGCGGTCTTCGATAAACTTGGCGCAATAGCTGAAGGCCTTGATCGTTTCAGCTGATGAAGTGCGCCGCTGTTCAAAAGCGGCAAAGCATTCGCCAAGCCATTTGATTGCTTCTTGTACTGATGCACCTAGCGAAACAATACGGGCGATGGCCTGGTAATCTCTTGGCGATGGGTATACGCTCCGCCCCTCCTGTGCAGACCTTAACCTGATAAAATGGGCGGCAATTTCGTTAATCGCTTCTTCAGCAGTATGATTTTTTGTTATATCTATTTCTCTCTGGACATTTTTGTCCCGGTGATCTGCCGTTATTGTCCGGTCAGTGACTTCCGGGCGGGTCAATGTCCCTTTCGGCGTGAATCTTTTCGAGTGTTTTACGGAGATGATAAGTCCGTAAGGTGCGCGGACGGTTTTGATATATTCGTGCTGTTCCAAGATCTCAAGCCACCGTCTGACGGTTTTTTCGCTGACTGTAAATACATCGGCCATTTCTCTTGCTTTAACGGGCTTATGCCCGAGAACGAGCCCCCACTTGATGCCGTCTTTTATTTGTTCCTTTGTCGTTGAGCTGACGAACCATAAAAACAGCCATATGGCGGAACCCATTTTGTCATAATGTTCTGAATTCAATAATCCGGAATAGGTGAAAAACGGGTAGCTTTTACGATTCATCATGAACATCTCCGTTTTTCTTCAACCTTATATAACGTTCATACTGCAATCGGTTATCAAATCGGAACACCGGAAGTCCGCAAGCGGTAAAAGAAATCGAACCGCCTGCTTTTCCTAAACATTTCTGGTCAGCCGGATTGCTGCTGAAACAGATGATTATCGGCTGCATCTCTCACCCTCCTGATCAATTTCTTATCGTTATTTGATACATTTTGTATCTCTATGATGTTGATTATATACGATACATTTCGTATCATCAAGACCTTTTTGATACTTTTTTTATCATCCCTTTATTTTGATACATTTTGTATCTATAATCATAAGTAACTTAGGGTGTTGAAAAAAGAGAGGTCATTCGGATGATAGGCGGAAGATTAAAAAGTCTCAGAGGAAAGAAAACGCAGGAAGAAGTCGCTAATCATATCGGTGTCTCGCGCGCCAGATATTCTCATTATGAAAACGGCCGATCTGAACCCGATTATGAAACGCTGCAAAAGCTTGCGGATTATTTCAATGTGTCAACGGATTATTTGTTAACCGGAAAAGAACCTTCAGATGAAGATCTGTTTGCTGATCCCGACCTGCAGATCGCGTATCGGGACATGCAGGACTTTTCGCCGGAAAGCAAACAGCAGGCCATTGAATTCATTAATTATTTAAAAGAAAAAGAGAAAAACCGCAGGCCAAAACATAAATAATCCGCTCTTTTCCTTTAAATCGATTAAAGTTCAGCCGATATAAAAGCTGAATGTTTATTTTTAAAAGAAAAGGGAATTGATTCAAAGTCCGATCAGGGCTTTTCTTTCTCACTTAAAAAGAACATATGTTCGAAAGGGTGTTTTCAATTGGGCGATTTTTTAACACATCTGGAGGAATACGTCAAAAACTTATATTGCCGCATGGGAATGACCGCCCCTCTCCATATTGATATGCAAACAATTGCCAAGGAGCTTGATATTTGGATTCATTTTGAAGATACGCACAGCATGATGCTGAAGCGGGACGGCATGTACAGCATCGTCCTGAATCAAAAAAAGTCACCTGAGGAGCAATGGGAGGATTTTGCACACGAACTGTGCCATGTGCTGAAGCATACCGGTAATCATTTTCACATGAACAAGCTGTTCAGGGAACTGCAGGAATTCCAAGCCAACCATTTTATGTACCACTTCTGTGTACCGACCTTTATGCTGTTAAACATGGAGCTTCCCCAGCGGAGAAGCCATGCCGTCATTTTAATCGCAGCCGCTTTCCGGGTGACGGCATCATTTGCGGAAAAAAGGCTTGAGCTGTTTGAACGGCGTAAAGCAGGTATTCAATTTCAGAAGCGGCTCGCTTGTCTTCTATCCGACAAGCGTCCAAATGTGTATTACGAAGGCAGGCAAAAACACTTGCATGCCGCTGAAGAAAAAGCGCCGTATTTTATTGAAAGCTGACATCAGAAGAAAGGTATTGTGAAGCCTGTATCAGACGCTGTTCCCACCGTACTGCCCGCCAAGCGCTTCCTGCGTGATATTTAAGCTCTTTCACACAGCCCCGGTGCAGAAAGAATGGGCAGGCGGTGCGAATCCGGTTCATTTACTCATAAAAACCGAGCTTTACGGCTTCTACATACCGAAAAAACAGATCGGTCGGCGTGTACGTTTCTCTCCGGCAGCCGAAATTGCTGAACAGCGCGCTTCTCTGTGCCGTGCTTACTTCCAATTGCAGCCCCATTTTCCTTTTTGTCCGATTGACAATATTCCCGGGATTCACACCTGCCAGCCGATCGTTCATATCCGTTAGTTCGGCGCAAAACCCCGCTTCACGCAGCAGATCACAAATACGTCTGGCTTTTTCCAGATCCGCGCCCCCGACGAGTGTATTTGCCGTTTTCAGATCATGATACCCATGAAAAGCCAGTGCATAATGGTGAGCAGTTACTTTTTCTACAGCCAGCGGTTCGTCAAAACGTGTGCTTGTCAAGTGGAGAAAACGGTTGTTGCACTGCTTCGTGCCTTCAAATAAGTAAATTGAACTTTGGTCAGAAAATGCCCGCACCAGCTCACTGACACCGGGTTCAATTCTGCCGCCGTGGGGAGCGAGGACGATACATTCACTTCCCTTTTTTTCTTCATAAATAATCCGGTATTCCGATTCAGCAGCAGAAAGAGCTGCGAAGCTGTCATATCGATCTTTCATGTTTAACATGCTCTCCTTTACCAGTCAGCACCAGTTTACTCTACTCATCTAGGAATGAAAACCTTTTTATAGTATGATTTGATAGAATACGTATCAGGGGGGATATATCATGGGGTTCATCAATGGATTGCTTGGTAACGCGTCGACAATATCAACGGCTGAAGCAAGAGAAGAACTGGCCCGTATTTTGCTGGAAGGTGAAAATGTCAATGCCGCGTTTAAGCTCGTCCGCGATATCATTGTGTTTACGGATAAGCGTCTTATTCTTGTTGATAAACAGGGACTTACGGGTAAGAAAACGGAGGTTCAATCCATTCCGTACAAAAGCATTTCCAGATTCAGTGTAGAAACCGCCGGCCGCTTTGACTTGGATTCAGAGCTGAAAATTTGGATTTCCGGCGCGGAGGTTCCCGCTGTCTCAAAGCAATTTAAAAAAGATGAAAGCATTTATGATATTCAAAAGGCCCTTGCCGCAGTTTGTATGTAAGAAGAAACGGAAGCCCGGGGTGCTTCCGTTTTATTGATTACAGTTTTTCTTCGATTTTCGCCTTCGTTTTCGGGCCGTAAATTCCGTCTGCCGTTAATCCGCTGACAGATTGAAAACGTTTTACGGCATTTGCCGTTTTCGGGCCGTAAACACCGTCCGCCCCGTGATTTTTTGCTCCTTTATCAGGATAAAAATAAAGGGCGGATAAAGCGGTCTGCACTTGTTTCACGTTTGTCCCTTTCGTCAGCGGTTTCGTCACTTTGATCACCCCGGATGGGAGCGGATAGGATGACGCAGCCTGACTTTTTGAAGAAGAACCCGTCTGAGGGAGCTTGATCACCTGTCCGACTGTAATGCGGTTCGGATCAGTGATATGATTCATGCTTTGCAGCGATTTTATACTGACACCGTGCGATGCGGCGATTTCCGATAAGGTGTCGCCTTTTTTTACATGGTATTCAGACACGGAAGAAGAAACGGACGCCTTTTTCAGCGGCATACTTCCGTTTAATTGCTTCTCAATATCCGCCTTCACTTCATCCCAGCGTCCTTCAGACAAAATGCGGTGCGGGCAGTACTTTCCGTTCCAGTCCTGGTGCTTTCTGATTCTGTCAATCCCCCAGCCCCGCTCCTTCAAAAGCTGCGCCGCAAATTCAATCGCCAATTTCTCTGCGGCTCTGTACCGTTCGCCGCCTGACTTACTGTAACAGATTTCAATAGCAATCGACTTCCGGTTTCCGGTACCGTTCGTGCCGTCCCCCGAATGCCAGGCATTCCGGTCCAACGGAATTCCCTGGATCACTTCTTTGTCATCAACTGCAAAATGATAGCTCGTTGATTCGCTGTTCCCCGTCATATAGCTGATCTCATTAGCGGCGGATGCGTCATTTGCCGTGTTATGGATGGTAATATACTCCGGCGTCATCGGGTTCGGACATTTTAACGCATATTTATCAGCCGATACGAGCCGCTTTTTCACTTCAATCCCCACTCTTCATCTCTCCTTATGCCTTTTTCATAAATAGGTGGCATTCGTAGGACAGATATCTTGAGTACATAGACCCTTCAATCGGATAAAAATGGAATGGTTACGCACAGCAAAAAACAAGACCCTTCCAAAGAAGGGTCTTTATGTTATGTTTGGTTTCGCGCGGCAATATGGAATGTGCCGTCCGCTTGGTTTTCCAAATGGCTTTCATGGCCGATCACCTGTGTAAAGCTGAACCCGACAGCAACAAGCAGCAATCCTGACAACAGTTTAGATTTCATATAGACAATCTCCTCTCTGGATTTGTTTTTGGGCGTGCACCATTTTTTCATAAAACGTAAGTGCTTTTTCAGGCTGTCCGTGTTTCATGTAAAATTTGGCAGCATCATGCGCCAATTCTTCCACATACGGATACAGCATGTGTTCCTCCAGAAAATCAAACGTGTGCCTGACGGATGCGTTATCCATTTTCTTGCCGTATAACGCATGTAAAAATTGAAAGAGATTTACAAACAATTCATCATTGTATTCGCGGGCGATACTCAGCCCGAGGCGGTATTGCTTCTCTGCTTCGGCGGTGGTGTTCTGTTTATAAAGAACCTGTGTTAATGAGTAAATAGAATGCGGAAGATTATCGAACTTTTCTGACTTGCAAATGGAAACGGATGTCTCAAAATATTCAGCTGCTTTAGAGAGGTCTCCCATTTTTTCGTAACAGTTTCCGAGATTATATAAGGCTGAACTGATAAGACGTGGATTGCCTTCTTGTTTTGCAAGATCTAAAGCAAGTTCTAAGTGGGGCAATGCTCTTTCTGGATACTGCATGTCATCATAATTCCCTGCAATAACGAATTCACATTGGATTCTGCGGACGTTGTACGTCTCATACGATTGGTACGTTTCAAGGGCTTGTACCGCATAGCTCATGGAGACGTAGGTTTGTTTCAAGTTGTAAAAAATCTCGGCCATTTTAAAAGCAAACTCAGCTTTCTCGATGTCATCAGAAACGAGTGCGAGGTTTTTTTCAGCCCGTTTGTAATACATCATGGCGTTTAGGAACATTTTCTGTTTAAATTCATACATTCCTCGAAAAAAATTAAAATAGTAATCAAGCAGTCCTGTCAGTTTATACTGGTTGCCTTCAATGTCTTCCAATAATTCTGAAAACTCAGGCTGAGAAGGGTCCTCCTTTAAGGGCTTAATGTAATCCAGCATGACACGGTGTCTGAATTCCATTAATGAATAATACAAGAGCAGATCCTGATCTTCTTCCATATCCTCGATCTCTCTCTCTACTTCACGTTTGACGCGCTCCGCCTCAAGGACGTGAAACTGCCGGATATGGGTGTACCATTCATTAATTTTGAGCCCGACAAAAGAGGACGGAATAGTCTGCTTCATCCTCAATAAATCCCCCCTTTTGGAATGACCGAGATATGTCATATTTTATCATAATTGCTAGAAAAAGAAGAACGCAAAAAGACCGCAATTGTCGAATTTCGGATATCCGCAACGAAATATCACCATCAAGAGCTTATTGCTTGTTTCTTCCGCGCCGTTGATATAGCATATCTTTGCATCTTTATATTCTTGATAAATGGGGGTTTTCACATGACAGCACAAAATCAATTGGTCAGCCACTTTCTGTCACATCGAAACGTGACGATTGAGCTGGCGCAAAAAATCGGCCGCGAGCATTACGATTACAAACCGGCAGAGACTTCAATGTCCGCTCAGGAACTTGTAAAACACATGGTTTATTCTTTTCTCATGTTTGCAAACGTCATTAACGACGGAAACGGATCAGCCATCCAGAACAAACCGAATGAAGAATCAGAAACAGACCTCGTCAAACTGGCTGAAACGTGTACTGAAAAAACGGCAATCATCCTGTCACAGCTGACTGAAGAGCAGCTGAACCGCGAAATTGACCTGACCGCCTCTTTCGGCAGAAAAATTACCGGCGCCGCTCTCCTTCAGCTTGCCATGGAACATGAAATTCATCATAAGGGCAATCTTTTCGTTTATGTAAGAGAAATGGGCCACACGGAACTTCCGTTTTATCAGCAAAAATCATAAACCGATGATCCGCCGGTCTGCGATATAAAGCAGACTGGCGGATTTTTTGTTCCATATAAAATTTTCCGAAAATTCGATTGATTACTGCCCCTTAATCATATATAATCTGATAAAAATAGTAGGATTATTCAGGAGGCACACAGATGACTGTAAGCATTGTGTTCATGGGTTTCATCGTCGGGACGCTGGTCGGATTGACGGGTGTGGGAGGAGCGGCGCTTTTGACTCCTTTGCTGATCGTTTTAGGAATCAACCCGTCTATCGCCGTCGGCACTGACCTTTTATATAATTCCATCACGAAACTGTTCGGTGTCGTTTCTCATTGGAAGCAGCGTACCGTTCATTTTAAACTTGTCGGCTACTTGGCGCTCGGAAGCATTCCCAGCGCATCAGCCGCCATCGGCGTTCTTCACTTGTTCCCCGCTTTTCACCAGCATCAGGAGCAGATTATCAAACATGCGCTAGGCTACGTGCTGACACTTGTCGCCATTTCCATTATCGCCCGTCTTTTTTTCGATAAAAAACTGCGGCCGAACCGCTGGCAGCAAAAAACGCTTGAAGAAAAGCGGGGACTCATGATACTGATCGGCGTCATTTTCGGCTTCATCGTCGGCCTGACATCAATTGGGTCCGGCTCATTATTTGCGATCGCCATGCTGTACCTATTCAGAATGAAAACGGCAGAAGTGGTGGGAACAGATATCGCACATGCCTTTTTACTTGTAACGGCTGCCGGTCTCTTAAACGCAAGCTTCGGCAGCGTCGATTACCTGCTCGTATTGAATCTGTTGATCGGCTCTGTGCCGGGTGTCCTCCTCGGCAGTTTCTTTTCGCCGAAATTCTCACCGCGCCCGCTGCAGTTTGTGATGGCGGCGATTATTTTGATCAGCGGAATAAAATTAATATAAAAAAAGCGTCCTTTACAGGATCGCTTTTTTTATTTAGGATAAATCCCCCTAATCCAAAGCCAATGAGGTGGGCATCTCTTTATCAACTAATCTCAGGGAGTTCAAACTAATTGTCCGGTATTTCCTAATTCACATCCGCGTCAGATTTCCAATATCGAAGTTAAATATTACTTTACACTTATTAAAATATAAACAGCAAACGCAATAATGTATATCAAAAATGATCCAGTCATAAATTTTACAGGTTTTCTTGAGAAGTTTAATACTCCTTTTAATCCGTTATTCAAAATCATTCCGAAAAATATAACCAGCGTAACTCCTAAAGCGAGCATTGAAACTACGAAAATAACCTGCTCCATGTCATATCATCCTCCATTTACATTCTGTTATTTTCAAATATACGTACAAACATGAGAACAACCGAAATCGTTAGAAGGCTCATAGTAGAAAAAAATGCCGCTGCTAATCTTAATAAGCTGCAGCGGAAGGAAATATCCCTAAAAGCACTTTAAGCAATGTGCTTTTCCTGCCCCATTAGGACCTAATAAACCGTATATTTTCCCTTTTTCCAGTGTTAAATTTATATCATGTAAAATTTCTTTCTTTTTTATAGAAACATTGATATTCTTGGATATTAAAGCTGGATCAGCCTTTCCCGCTTCTCATCATCCCTTTCCGTCTTGTTCTGTTTATAATATAAACTTACGAGGTTAAAAAGAAGATATAATCAAGGTTAATTTAAGTTTAAATTTCTCAACATAAAAATACGTGAAACCGCTATGGCTTCACGTTTCTTCACTGCTGTTTTGGTTAATAATAAAAACCGTTCCATTTTGATTGCTCTTTATTTTATGTTCAAGCCTCATCTGGCTGAGCATCATATTAATGATAGATAATCCAATTCCAGCGCCTTTTCTTTCGGATTTATAATTCATTCCCGGGCCCATATCCTCAATTATGATAACGGGTTTGTTTTCAATTAACTTTGTCTGTACTGAGACGTATTTTCCTGAATTTGCATGGCGCAAAACATTCTGAAAAATGTTATCAAGAATTCTTTTCAGCCAAGTCTCGTCTATTTCCCACACAATGTTTTCTTGCAGGTCAATATCTATTGTAAAGTGCTCTTTCTCAAAAATCGGATACCAAGCTGTTAACGAGGAACGTATAATCTTTAAGATGTCACAGCTCTTTTTATGAAGAGGCAATTTACCTGCGGCAAGAAGAGAAAATGATGACAAATTGTCAATCAGTTCGCCCATAAAAGTTATTTTATCATTTATAATGCCTAGTGAACGCTTTCCCTTTTCGCTGTTTATTTCATTCTTTAACGTAAATGTATGTCCTCTGATACCCGTAAGAGGTGTCCTTAAGTCATGAGATAAATCAGCAATTAAGTTTTTTCGGATTTCTCCTTCTTCACGCTCTTTTAGTCTGCTGTTCCTCAGTTCTTCAACCATCTGATTGAATGAATATTCCACTTGTCCCAATTCATCATTCTGTTTAACTGTTACAAATTCCGGTATGCCGTCATTATCTTGTTTTTTCATATGATTCCCCAGAGAAATTAACCTTTTTTGTATTTTTGCAAAAAACATCCACGAATTGAACACAAACAGTGAACAGACAAAAATCAAAGCGATAAACCATATATAGGAATACTTAGCCCTCATAACTTCCCATTGAGATCCTATAATTGATCGCGGAGTTTCTAAAAATGCATACCCGCTGTCTTCATTTCCACTTAAATAAGCACTCAGCAATAAATATTTCGGTTGGTTTTGTTCCATGAATTTGGTCAATTCGCTTACATGAATCAGCTCACCTTTTTTGGCGAACCGATCTGATGTCGAAAAAATCACCTTTCCCTTATCATTTATCCAAATGATATCAGAGTGTTTATATTGCTTCATGTGCTGGAAAGCAGCCGTAATTTCCCGATTAGACTTTCCTGATAAGTTTTCGACATCGGATTTCCAATCACTTTCAAGTTTATTTGGTTCATAATGTACTTGTCCCTGATGATCAATAATATATGTTAACGTAACATAATATAGAAAATTAACGCCTAAAAACGCTATCGGAAAAAACAAAATTGAGGCAATGATATTAATAAGGTACTTTGTCGATAATTTCATTGTTTAATCCTGTATCCAATTCCTCTGATTGTTTCAAGAATCTCCGGCTCGTTTGGGTTTATCTCGATTTTTTGCCGTAAATGCCGAATATGTACCATTAACGTTTTATCCCCTTCGATATAAGGCTGTCCCCAAATATTTTCATAAATTTGTTCCTTTGTTAATATTTGATTGGGATGTCTAAGCAAAAGCAAAAAAATCCTTAACTGCTTGTCAGTTAAAAATATTTCCTCATGACTTTGATTATTTAAAATCCTTTTTTCTTTCAAGTAAATACTTAAGTGTTTTAACTTCAATTCATGAATAGCAGTCTTATCAAACCTTCTTAACAATACTTCAACTCGTGCGGCCAGTTCATCGGGATGAAAGGGCTTAGTCACATAATCATCCGAAAATTCTAAGCCTTTCAGTTTATCTTCTAAACCTGTTCTTGCTGTTAACAGCAAGATAGGGATCTGCGGATGTGTTTTTTTCATCCTTTGGCCGATTGTAAATCCATCTAAACCAGGCATCATAATATCAAGTACGATAAGGTCTGCCTTTTCTATGTATTTTTCGTAATTATAGGAAGAAGTGAGCCAGATAATCATATAACCCCGTTCTTCTAAATCATCCTTTACAAATTGTCCAATTTCTTGGTCATCTTCAATATATAAAATAGTATTCATTTGGATCTCCTCTGAAATTTCGTGATCTGAAAATCAATCTTCCATAATAATTATATATATTATAAAAATCTCCTTTAATTTAAGGCGCCATTCCGTTCCGTGCACCCATGCAATGCAAAAAGACGACCCTATCACGGATCGCCTTTTCCCTTATAACGTCACACCGGACTTAAAAATCGCAAGCTCCCGAAAATCATTTTTTTCGTTATTGACGAATTCTCCGCTTGCAACTTTGATGTTGTATTGAATGAATTCTCTTACAATGTGATCTTCTGTTGTTTGTTCTTCCGCCAATCTGCCAGCGTTATAATCAATCCAATGAGGCTTTGATTGAAATAAATCGGTGTTTGTTGATACTTTCACAGTCGGGACAACTGTGCCGAACGGCGTGCCTCTTCCGGTTGTAAACAGAACGATGTGGCATCCGGCTGCGGCGAGCGCTGAGGAAGCGATTAAATCATTGCCGGGTGCACTGAGCAGTGTCAGTCCCTTTGTTTTCAATGTGTCGCCGTATGCCAGAACATCCGAAACAGGTGCCGTTCCGGCCTTTTGTGTGTAGCCGAGCGACTTGTCTTCGAGCGTTGAAATGCCGCCCTCCTTATTCCCGGGTGACGGATTTTCATAAATCGGCTGCTCGTGCTTTTTAAAATATTGCTTGAAATCATTGATCAATCGGACTGTTTTATGAAACACTTCCTCGCTCGCCGCGCGCTGCATGAGAATTGTCTCAGCCCCGAACATCTCAGGAACTTCTGTTAAGACCGTGCTCCCGCCTTGTGCAATCAAGTAATCTGAAAATCTCCCTAATAAAGGGTTTGCAGTAATGCCGGAAAATCCGTCAGAGCCGCCGCATTTCAATCCGATGTTCAATTCTGACAGCGGAATTTCTTCACGTTTATCTCCCCTTGCCGCAAAGTGTATGTCTTTAAGAAGCGCAGTCCCTGCTTCAATTTCATCTGTGACAGCCTGTGATTCGAGAAATTTCACCCGATCCTCGTTCACTTCAGAGAGCGTTTCCTTTATCGCTGCCAGCTCATTATTTTCACAGCCGAGCCCTAACACAAGCACACCGCCCGCATTCGGATGGCGGATGGCATTTATCAGTATTTGTTTCGTATTCTCATGATCATCGCCCAGCTGCGAGCATCCGTATTGATGCTGCCTTTGCCGAACTGAAGGACTTTTTCAGGATATTGAATGTATTCGCCGCACATTTTTTTATTCAGCTGCCGCAAGCTGTCCGCCTCCTTCTGCATTTTGCACACGTTAACATTTTTTCGCGCGAAAACCCGGTTATTCAGACGGGCCGTTATGTGAGTTTTTTGATTGAATCTCTGATCATCACCTCGGTGTTTTCATACATTTTTTCCGCCGCTGTATTCGGGTCGGCGATAAGCGCTAAAATCTTCTCTGCGCCGAGTATGCTGATTTTTTCAACCGGGCGTTTTACTGTCGAAAGCCTCGGCGTCATGTATTGGGAAATGCCGATGTCATCAAATCCGATAACGGATATGTCTTCCGGAACGTTCAGGCCTTTGGCGAAAATAGCATTCATCGCACCGATCGCCATATCATCATTTGAACAGAAAACAGCCGTGGGCGGTGATTGAAGCGCTAATAGTTTTTCCATCGCCTGACTGCCGCTTTCCATATCATAGCGGCCTTTTACACTGTATTCATGCTTAATCGGAATTGAATGATCAATTAAAGCCGTCAAATAGCCTTCTTTCCGCTGTGCGGTTGACCTGAATCCTTCCTTCCCCTCAATAATCGCGATATCTCTGTGTCCGTTTGCAATCAGACAGTCGACCGCTTGTCTGGAACCTTCTTTATCGTTTGATAAAATATTGGTGATGCTCCGGTCGTCAATGTCCCGGTTTAGCACAACGAGCGGGATGTTTTTCTCGCGGATATGATAAATAAAGGAGTTATCGCTGTCGCTTTGGCTCATTAAGATGATTCCGTCGTACCTCATGGGCGTAATGGTTTCAAAGCTTTTCAGATCGTCAATCGCGCGCACGAACAAATTGTATTCCTCACTGATTGTGCGGTTTACACCTTTGATGGTATCGGAAAAAAAGCTGTGTGAGGTTCCGTTTGTGATGCTTGTAAAAAACAGTCCGATCGTATGGGACTTTTGCACGGCAAGACTTTTTGCATTTACATTCGGTGTGTAATTCAGCTGTGAAGCGAGCTCTAATATTTTCTGTTTTGTATGCTCTTTAATGTAGGGGCTGCCGTTAAGTGCCCGGGATACGGTTGTGTGGGATACGTTGGCGAGTTTTGCGATATCTTTTATGGTTACCATTCGGTTTTCCTTTCTTTCTGTATACTGTCATTTATTTCTATTGTACCATTAACGGGCAGTCCATAAAATCACTAAAGTTGAGGTTTTGTATGATGTAAGTCCTGAATGAGCTCGGCATGCTGCCGATCCCTCGCGCCAAACCCTTCTCCCTGCAAGAGCTCATTCGTTTTTTCCCAAATTTCCGGTGCGGTTTTTTCATTCAATACGTCATAAATACCGAACCAGCGCTGCAGCTCTAAATGCGTCCAGCTGTACAGCGGGTTGCCTATCGCCATCGGCACTGTTTTAGCCCAGGCGAAAAACTTCTCTTCATCTGATGCGTTTCCGGTAATGCAGCGCTCTTCGATGCCGTTGGCTCTCATGATCCGCCACTTATAGTGATCACCGTAAAGCCATGCCTCCGTAATGGTTGCGAAGGTTTTATTTTCATAGATTTCCTTCGGGCTCAAGTGACAGTGATAATCAATAATCGGCATTTTTTAAGCGTATTCCCGATACAGCTTTACGGCAGTTTTACTATCAAGTAAAAAATCATCGCCCATAAAAGCTTTCACACTCTCATCCTCCCTTATAAAATGTTAACGTTAACAATTTTCGTTCTTTTTTATTTTAGCTTCCTCTTTCTCACATATCAATCATTTTTATTTTATTTTTCAAAATATTGTATTAACTGATACACAAAAAAAAGACATTGCCGAGAAAGTCCGGCAATGTCTTCATTGTCATCTGAAGGATTAGTAAGCGAGGCTGAATAATCCTTTGATATGTGTTAAATAACGTACGTTACTTGCTTCTTTCATTAATGATGCAGGAAGACCTTTCAGCGGAGTAGAGTTCGCTCCGATGATGGCAACCGCGTCTTTACGTCCGAGGCTTGCAAGCGTACCAGAGTTTACAGGCTTGAATGTTTCAAGCGTTTTTCCTTCTAAGTAAGCGAACAGGTTGTAACCGACAAGTTCACCCATCTGCCAAGCGATTTGAGCTGTCGGCGGGTACGGACGGCCGTCCGGCGCAAAGTATACAGCGCTGTCTCCGACAACAAATACATCTTCATGAGAAGTAGATTGTAAGAAATCGTTCACAGTCGCGCGGCCGCGGTTCACTTCAAGGCCAGATTCACCGACTAACGGGTTGCCTTGTACGCCGCCTGTCCATACAAATGTGTTGGCAACGACTTTTGAACCGTCTTTCAGATCAATGACGTTTCCTTCCACGTTTGTAACAGGAAGACCTGTTAAGAACTCAACACCGCGTTTTTCAAGACTTTTTGTCGCGCGTTCGATAAGATCATCAGGAAGAACAGGAAGAATTTTCGGACCTGCTTCAACTAATTTCAGTTTGATTTCTGTCGGATCTACGCCGTATTTTTTCGTAAGGTTCGGCATGATGTCAGCAAGTTCACCGACAAGCTCAACACCTGTTAAGCCGCCGCCGCCGATAAGAATCGTTGCATCAGCTTCGTTTTTCGTTTTAGAGTATTCACGCACACGGTCTTCCACGTGTTTGTATACTTTGTTGGCATCAGCAGCAGATTTCAGCACCATGCTGTTTTCTTCGAGTCCAGGAATGCCGAAATAAGCAGTAACTGAACCAAGACCGACAACAAGCGCGTCATAAGTCAGCTTAGAACCGTCAGAAAGGGCAACTTCTTTCTTATCAACTGAGAAAGAATTGACTTCTGCGATTTTAATGTCAACGTCTTTTCCTTTCAGGAGTTTTTCAAGCGGCATAGCAACAGCCTGTTCAGACACGTTGCCGGCTGCAAGGCGGTGCAGTTCCGTAATAATTTGGTGAGTCGGGAATTTGTTCACAACGGTTACGCGTGCTTCATCTTTACTGTAATGTTTGCGAACGGTTAAAGCAGAAAGAATTCCGCCGTAACCAGCGCCTAAAATGACAATATGTTTTGACATCGTATATCCTCCGTCCTTTATATCAATTTGAATCTGAGATTATTTTTGTTTTTCGTTCATGATTTCAAGATAGCTGTTAGCAAAACGGAACAGCTTTTGAGCTTGAGGATCTTTCAGCATGCGCAGCAGGCCGAAAAGTCCGATTGTCTCATTGCTTGCATCCGCGCGGTCTTTTGCTTCGATCGCAGTAGCTGCGACTTCTTTCGCTGTTTCTTTCACCGGCTCAAGAATTTCTGTAAGCGCACCCACTGTATCGCTCTTCAATACTTCGTCTGTCGCTACAGACTGTGCAAAATCATAAGACTTCGTTAAAATATTTACTAACTCAGTCAGTTTTGGAAGCTGATCCACTAAAACAGTCAGTGATTCTTGAACTTCAGGTTTTAGCAGCTGATCGATAAGATCGCGTTGGCCTTGGCTGACAGATGCATTTGTTTGATCGATTGTTTCTGGCATATCCGATTCTCCTTTACTATAAGCAGTATGCTGATTTTTTTGGAAAGGGTAGCCTTTCCCCTTTCATGCAGAAAAGCATGAAAAAGCAAGATTGTGAATTCATGCACAATCATTTACAAAAATAAATGTTTACTACCCAGTTTTTCACTTTGCCATATTCAGTATTATTTTTATATCAACAAAAACAATTGAATAAGTCAAAATTTCTTTTTTCCTCTCTGAAAATAGCAAACATAAAAAACCCCAATTTGATTTACTCTTATATAATAACACTTTTTGAACAAAATTTGAACGTGAATTGTTTCGTTTATGAAATTATTTATATGGCGGGGGTGTAATAACGTTTCTTTCAGACTATTTTTTTACAGACCATCCGCTTATCCCCTGTCATTTTCCCCACATTTTTAAAAGCGGTCCCGTTTTTCCCGTAAAGGGGTCATATTCCGGGAGCGGGACACGGCTGATTTCTTTTAAAGTTCTATCATTTTTCTCCGTTTTTGTATCGTACTGCCGGCCGCCCGGATAAGCGCCGATCACGGTAAAATCAGAACTGCCTGACAGTTTTTTATGTCCGGTGCCGGCCGGAATGACCGCTGCGTCTCCCGTTTCAAGAACGGCGTCCGCCCCTTGTTCTCCGCCGAACCTCAATACCGCCTTTCCTTTTACCGCGACAAGAACTTCGTGCGTGGTGCTGTGAAAATGGTGATACGGAAACACCCCGCCCGTCCAGCTGTTCGACCAATCATGCCGGCGGAGAACCGTCTCTGCTTTCCGCACCGTTTCTTCATTAAATACCGCTTTATAAATGACAAGCGGAAGATTCGGGTTATTCGGAATGCAGCCGTCATCTTCAAAATAAAGAACTTGAATATCCTCTTTCTGCATTGTGTTCACCTCCGTATATGTCTGTTTCCCATTCATCATTTATTAAAACGCTATTTTCTCATATTCCATTGCGGAGCCTGCCGGTGAATAGTATAGTATAAAAAAATATGTGTCAAAATGAGGGATTTAATGAAAGCCATCTTAATCGGAATATTGGCGTCTCTGTTTTTTGCAGTCACATTTATTTTAAACAGGGCGATGGAGCTCTCTGGCGGAAGCTGGATATGGAGCTCTTCCCTGCGTTTTCTTTTTATGGTTCCGTTTTTATTTGTGATCGTTTATGCGAAAGGAAAGTGGGGGCCGCTCTGGCATGAAATCCGGAAAAAACCGTTTTTTTGGCTGAAATGGAGTTTTACCGGCTTCGTGCTTTTTTATGCTCCGATTACCTTTGCGGCGGCATACGGGCCGGGCTGGCTGATCGCCGGCACATGGCAGATTACAATTGTCGCGGGCGTGCTTCTGTCGCCGTTTTTCTGCGAAACAAAAGATTCCCCGGCGGGTCCGGTTCTCGTCAGACAAAAGATTCCGCTTATTTCGCTGGTTACTTCCGTCATCATCCTGATAGGAGCCGGCCTGATACAGCTTCAGCATGCAGGCTCCCTGTCCGGCCGCACGATAATACTCAGTGTTGTGCCGGTGGTCATCGCCGCTTTTGCCTATCCGCTCGGCAACCGTAAAATGCTGGAACAATACGGCGGAAAACTCGATACGTTTCAGCGCGTGCTCGGCATGACGCTCGCCAGCTTACCGTTTTGGCTTTTGATTGCCGCTTTCGGCTGGCACAGAGACGGTCTTCCGTCAATGGGACAGACATTCCAATCCTTTATCGTTGCACTCAGCTCAGGCGTTATAGCAACAGTATTATTTTTCCGCGCCACCGATATGGTGAGGAATGAGCCGCAGAAGCTCGCTGCTGTAGAAGCGACACAATCCGGAGAGGTTCTTTTTGCACTGATCGGCGAGATCGTCTTTTTATCCGCAGCGTTTCCGTCACTTCTTTCGTTTGCCGGACTGTTCATTATTATTGCGGGAATGGTCATGCATACATTCGCTTCCCGGCAGGCTGACCCGAAAACGGCGGATCAAACATCAGCCGATCTCACCGGTTCCTGATTTTTTTACGAAAGGTGTTATTCTGTATGAAAGAAAAAATTCCGGCAATATCTTTTCTGTCAGCCGGCAAACGCTTTGAACAAAACAATACAGCCTTTGATGTCCTCAGCGGAGTAACCGGACATATACAAAAAGGCTCTATTACGGCGTTGATAGGGCCTTCCGGCGCGGGAAAGAGCACACTGCTGTCACTGTGCAATCTGATGAATACCCCTGATGAAGGCGAAGTGCTTGTATTCGGAAAAGACATAAGGCACGGAACGGAGGGTGCAGCGTCTTTACAAAGCGTTTGAACCGCTGGGCGATTCAAAGCCCGATTGGCAGGTCATTACGGACATCGCCAACCGGCTCGGGGCTGATTGGCGCTATGAACACCCGGCAGACATTATGGAAGAAGCTGCGATGCTTTCGCCGCTCTACGCAGGCGTCACTTATGAACGGCTCGAAGGCTACAATTCACTGCAATGGCCGGTTGCAGCGGACGGAACCGATTCACCGCTTTTATTTACGGACAAGTTTCCGTTTTCAGACGGCAAAGCGGTTCTCTATCCCGTTCAGTGGACGGAGCCGAAGGAATTTGATGAAGATATGATCTTCATGTGAATAACGGGCGGCTGCTTGAGCATTTTCATGAAGGAAATCTGACTTACCGATCAAAAGGGATATCCGAAAAAACACCGAGTGTATTTCTGGAGGTCTCACCCGAACTCGCTGAAGAAAGAGGGCTTGAAGACGGAACGCTTGTCCGTCTGACATCGCCATACGGGAATGTGAAAGTCAAATGCGTTATCACAGACCGGGTAAAAGGCAAGCAGGTATATCTGCCGATGAACGATTCAAAAGACGCCGCTATTAACCTTTTAACGAGCAGCTATGCGGATAAGG
Organism: Bacillus amyloliquefaciens DSM 7 = ATCC 23350; assembly: GCF_000196735.1. GTDB lineage: Bacteria > Bacillota > Bacilli > Bacillales > Bacillaceae > Bacillus > Bacillus amyloliquefaciens. The sequence continues at coordinate 1,324,731 of NC_014551.1, read as the reverse complement.
ATACCGATACACCGGCCTATAAAGAAACTTCAGCGAAGATGGAGATATTGAAAAAAGAAGGCATTAACCCGCTTCCGAAAATCAATTTCCGATACGGAAACCCGCAGCCGCAGATCGGTGTCCGGGTTGAGCGGAAATGGGCGCGTAAAGATTATGTATTTCCGGGAGACGCCGTAACAGCAAAATGGCTAAAGCAATCAGCAACATCCGAAAACAGACCGTCACAGAAGAAGACAAACGAAGAAAGGACTTAGAAGAGATCGAGACGGCTCTTTTAAAAAATAAGGACGCGATTTTGGAGTCACTCCATATTCTTGAGCACATGAACGAGCGCGGTGTTTTGGCGCTGCTGCGCGGACTCTTCGGCCAGGGCGACAAAGTAATGGATATCCTGGTGAAAAAAGCGAATACTCCGGAAACGGCCAATATGCTGAAAAATCTCCTGCTGCTGACCGGAGTCCTCGGCATGCTTGATGTAAAACAGCTTGAACCGTTTATCGTCAAACTCAATGCGGGGGTCACAAAGGCTGTCGAGGAGAAAGACAGCGGCAAAAAGACGGGTTATTTTGATATCGTCCGCGCTTTAAAAGACCCGGAAATCAACAAAGCCGTCACTCTGCTGTTTTCTTTCCTTAAGGGCATGGGTGCTGATACGGGCGGTATGGAGAGAAATACGCAGCCTCCTGAAGACCAAAAGCATCATCAAAAACCGCAGACTGATGAGTGAACATCATCTCCCGAGCCTGTCCTATGGCTCGGGTTTTTTGTGCGCTCCCGCTGCTTTCTTGGGAAAAATTTCACTTCCGGATTCATGACTATTGTTGTGTTATGTTAATAGTTAAGGTTATGAATAGAAATAAATTGAAAATATGTGCTAGGATAAAATTCAAGATACATCAACTATTCAAATATGAAGTAATCAGGAGTGATAACTGTGAGTAACCTGAGGAGCCCGAGACAAGCCATCCAAAGAACCCTGATGAAAGGAAAAGACGGCCTGGACGTATACAACCCTTTTCCTTGGTACGAAAAAATGAGACGCGAAAGTCCCATTCAATTTGATGAAGAAACGAAGGTTTGGAGTGTGTTTTTATACGATGATGCCAAAAAAGTCATCAGTGATAAAGAGACTTTCTCAAGCCTTATGTCTGACATGAAAAGCTCAATTGCAAAGTCCATGCTGAATATGGACCCGCCGAAGCATACCCAAATCAGATCTGCCGTCAATCGCGCTTTTACTCCCCGCGTACTGAAGGAATGGGAGCCGAGAATTGAAGAGATTACCGATAATCTGCTGAAACAGGCAAAAAACAAAGGGCGGATTGATATTGTGAAAGATCTCTCCTATCCTTTGCCGGTCATTGTGATTTCTGAATTGTTAGGTGTTCCGTCCGAACATATGGATCAGTTTAAAAAATGGTCGGACATACTCGTCAGCATGCCGAAAGATGCGAGTCCTGAAGAGGCGGAGAAAAATCAGAAGGAACGTGATCAATGTGAGACAGAGCTGGCGGCATTTTTTGCGGAAATAATAGACAGCAAACGAAAACAGCCCGGCCAAGACATTATTTCAATTTTGATAAAAGAGGAAGAAGAGGGAGAGAAGCTCTCGGCCGAAGACCTGATCCCGTTTTGCAACCTGCTTTTAGTGGCGGGAAATGAAACAACGACTAATCTCATTTCAAATGCGGTTTACAGCATATTGGAGACGCCGGGCCTTTATGAAGAACTGAGGCATGATCCTTCTCTCATTGCGCAAACGGTGGAGGAAACGCTTCGTTTTCGGGCTCCCGCTCCATTTGTCAGAAGGACGGTCCGGCACGACACTGAATTGTGCGGACGCCGTTTAAAAAGCGGAGATATCGTTCTCTGCTACATTGCGTCTGCCAACCGTGATGAAAACAAATTTGAGCAGGCAGACGTATTTGATATTCATCGCCAATCAAATCCGCACCTTTCCTTCGGGTTCGGCGTACACTTCTGCTTAGGCGCTCCGCTTGCCAGACTTGAAGCGGAAGTCGCGCTGAGAGGCATTGTAAAGGCCTTTTCACACTTGGAGCCCGTCCGGGTTGAGCCGATCCAAAACAGTGTCATGTACGGGCTGGACTCTTTAGAAGCGGAGATAAACGAAAACAGGGGAGAAGAAAAAAGATGAAACAAACACATATCGCCATTATTAATGTAGCCGCTCACGGCCATGTCAATCCCACGCTGCCCGTCGCCGAAGAACTTGTCAATCGCGGGCACAGAGTGACATTCGCTACAACTGAGGACTTCGAGGCCTCCGTTGCCAAAACGGGTGCCATTCCCGTTTTATACCGCACAAGCTTTAAGGCAGATCCGGAGACGATAAAAGAACGGGTGAATAAAAATGACGCGTTTGTGATGTTTCTGGAAGAAGCGGCAGAAGTGCTTCCGCAGCTGGAAGAGCTGTACAAAGACGACCTTCCTGATATCGTCCTGTTTGATTTTTTAGCTCTTGCCGGGAAATTGTTTGCGGACAGTTGCGGCATCCCGGCCGTGAAGTTCTGCCCGAGCTATGCAATGAATGAGTATTTTCAATTAGGAAGAGACGAAGAAACACTGGAAGCGGCAAAACAGGCGATAGAAGAATACCAGGAGCAAATTGAAAATGAACAGCTCAAACGGATGACAATGGAAGAATTTTTCATGCCTGAAAAACTGAATATTGTCTTTATGCCAAGGGCCTTTCAGCCGAAACAGGAAACCTTTGATGAACGGTTCTGTTTTGCCGGTCCGTCCCTGGGGGAACGCACAAATACGGGAAGTCTGGAAATTGATGCAGCCGATGACCGTCCGCTTATGCTCATCTCACTGGGAACGGCGTTTAACGCCTGGCCCGAATTTTACCAGATGTGTATCGATGCGTTTCGGGACTCAGATTGGCGGGTCATTATGTCAGTCGGCACAACAATTGATCCGGAAAGTTTTTCGGATGTGCCTGATCACTTTATCATCCGCCAGCACGTTCCGCAGCTTGATGTGCTGGAGAAAGCAAAGCTGTTCATATCTCACGGCGGGATGAACAGTACAATGGAGGCGATGAATGCGGGTGTCCCGCTCGTTGTCGTTCCGCAAATGCACGAACAAGAGGTCACCGCAAAACGTGTCGATGAATTGGGGCTTGGCGTGCATCTGCCGCCGAAGGAAGTCACTGCGGCGCGTCTGCAAAAAGACGTTCAGAAAGTATACGGCGATAAAAACATCCTCAGCCGCGTGAAAAGCATGCAGCAGAAAATAGAAGAAACAGGCGGCGCCAAACAGGCTGTTTGTGCCATTGAAGAATTTTTGAAAGAGGCGGCCGTCGAACATTGATTGAGAAACAGGCAGCGTGCCGGACGGCTGCCTGTTTTGTTATATGTTTTTCTTCATGCCGCATCTCCGGCATTCCCGCAAAAATTTTCCGCCCTTTACCGAACTTTTAAACAGCGTATAGTCGCAATTATCACATCGGCCGCTGTGAACATCAGGATATTCATTGAACTCATAAATGACTGAAGTATCGTAGCCTTTTGTCTCGAACTCTTTTTTTGTTTCCATGATTGAAAGTCCCTCCGCGAATCAAATCGGTTTTCCCGGTTAATGATACAGCAACTGCACGGGGGATTCAACGGAGCCTATCTTGATTTTCCGGTCTGATTGCGTAACAATAATAGAAATAAATGACGGCCTGCCATGGGGCGCCCGGCATCTGAAGGGAAGAAAAAAACAGCGATGGGAAAAGGATTGAACGGAAAACGGATTGCGATCGGCGGTTCGCGGAAAACAGAAGAGATCACGAGATTAATAGAAAAGCAGGGCGGAACGGCAGTTGTCCGTTCCCTCCAAGGAACCGTATACCTGGCGGAGGAACAGATTGAACCCGACGTAAGAACATTTGCTGAGCAAAAAGCCGACTGGGTGATATTCACCACCGGCATCGGTACGGAAACGTTATTGTCAGTATCGGAAAAAATCGGTCTGAAAGAAGAATTTTTAGCGGCCGTTCATGAAGCGAATATCGGCTGCAGGGGCTATAAAACATATGCGGCCTTAAAAAAGCTCGGCGTCACGCCGCATGCTTCAGATGAAGACGGTACGACAAGAGGCCTGATCCGCTCCTTGGAACGGTTTGAATTGAAAGACAAAAAAGTCATGATCCAGCTTCACGGGGAAAAAGCGCCCGTCTTAACGGAATTCCTTGAGAAAAACGGAGCGGAGGTATTCCCTGTTCTGCCTTATCAGCATATTCCGCCTGAAAGGGAGACGGTCGATAAAATGCTGGGAGAGCTGTTAAACGGCGAGGTCGACGCCGTATGTTTTACGACTGCCATTCAAGTGCGTTCTCTCTTTGATTATGCAAAAGAAAAAGGGTCTGCAAAAGAATTGCAGCAAGCATTCGAAACACATGTACTTGCCGCCGCAGTCGGCAAAGTGACGGCTGAAGCGATCCGGGATGAAGGGGTGAATAGAGTCCTTGCTCCGGACATCGAGCGGATGGGAGCGATGATTATCGAGTTATCCCGTTACTATGAATCTCTGACCTTATCATAAACAATCATTCAGCAGGGAGAAAGCCTACGCTTCCCTGCTGAATTTTTTTAATTGCCAATGTTCCGTGAAAAGGGATGGATATGTCAAGGCGCTGAGTATGATACATGTAAGAAGAGCGGAGGCCATCGTTGTAAAAACAATCAACAGCTGAAAGCGCACCGCCTGTATCGGATCAGCTCCAGCTAAAATCTGCCCAGTCATCATGCCGGGAAGCTGAACGAGACCTAATGTTTTCTGGCTTTCAAGCGTCGGTATCATACTGAGCTTCATACTCGACGTTAACATATGCCTGACCGCCTGCTTTGGCGTTCCGCCGAGAGAGAGAATCAGCTGAATTTCTTCTTTCCGCAGCTCCGCTTCCGAACTGAGCCGGTTTAAAAACAGGCTTGAGAGCACCATGGAGTTTCCGATGACCATGCCGCTTATCGGAATCATATATCTTGAAGTAAACGGAATGATGTGAAGGGTCAGTAAAATTCCCTGCGTCACGATTTCCACAATAGCCAGTGTCAAAAAAACGCGCCAAAATGAGCCGATGCGCATTTTTTTCCGTTTGGCGACATTGTGCGAAGCGGCCGTGAGCATGAGAAGCACCATTAATATGATAAACACCGGATGATCACCGTGAAAAATCAGCGACAGCACATAGCCGATGATGAGAAGCTGAATGACGGCTCTGACAGTTGCCACGATCATATCTTTTTCTACGCCGGCTTTAAAAGATTTAGATAGGAATAAAGCGATAATGACAAATACACTTGTCAATAACAGAGAAAGATAATCCATATCAGCACCCGCTCCTTTGTAAAAGCGCCCGGGCCTTTTCGTGTTTCGGTTCTTTAAAGAACGTTTTCGTTTCCGCGGTCTCTAACAGCCGACCCTCAGCCATAAACCATATCGTATCGGATATCCGTTCCGCTTGTTCAAGATTATGGGTGATCCACAGAACCGTCAGCTGCTTTTGCCGATGGAGTTTCATAATCAGTTTCTCAATGATGAGCACAGATGAGGGGTCCAGAGCAGATGTGATTTCATCGAGCAGCAGGATGGACGGCAGGTTGGCGAGGGTTCTCGCTAATGAGAGCTTCTGCCGCTGCCCGCCGGATAATTCTTTTGCATTCCGATCCAGAAGCTCCTGCGGCAGATCTGTAAAATCTGCGAGCTCTTCGGGCGTATAGTGCTGTGTCCCGTGGAGTTTTTCTCCGAGCAGAAGGTTGTCCCGCACCGTGCCCTCAATAACGGGAGCTGATTGAAATGCAAGTCCCGCGGTTTTTCTGAGCTCTCTGATGTCCCAGTATTCGTAAACGTTCCTTCTTTTTCCAGACTCGGGCTTGCCGGAAGCACCACATCGGCGAACTCAGCCGTACGCGAAAGAAAGATATCCTGCACCACGAAGAAATCAAGCTTTTCAAAGGCGGCATGAACATGGTTGATATTGGAGTCGACAAGTCCCATTTCTTCTCCTTTTAAGTACATAGACTTCAGTTTTCCTGAGTGGATGCCCTCGATCATTTCATGATTTGTCATTCCGATTTCTTGCGGCAGGTCTGTTCCCCAGCCCTGTTCATACTTTTTGCGGGCTTTTTCATCCGTTACTTTTTCATAGCCGGGGAAGCTGTCAGGCATACTGCCGAAATCACTGGCACCCTGCACGTTATTATGGCCCCGAAGCGGATATGAGCCTGCCCCGGGCTTGCCGTAATTTCCGGTCACAAGAAGCAGGTTGGAAATGGCCGTGCTCGTATCACTTCCTCCGATATGCTGGGTGACCCCCATTGCCCACAGTGCGCACACACTGCCGGCTTCATGAATCATCCGGGCTACTTTGATTAAGGTGTCCTTGTCCACACCGGTATGTTTTTCAGCATATTCCATCGTGTAAGGTTCAAGGCTTTTCACGAATTCATCCAGTCCGTTCACTCTCTCATTCAGAAATGCAGTATCCGCCAAATCGTGATCAAGCAAATATTTCGATACGGCATTCAGCCAGACAATATCTGATCCCGCACGCGGCTGGAAAAACACATCAGAGCGCTCGGCCATTTCATGTTTTCGCAAGTCAGCCACGACGAGCTTCTGTCCGTGCAGCTTATGAGAACGTTTAATGCGTGTAGACAGAACGGGGTGAGACTCAGACGTATTCGAGCCGATAATCAGCACGAGTTCTGCTTTTTCTATATCTGTAATTGATCCTGAGTCGCCGCCGTAGCCGACAGTCCTGAACAATCCGGCCGTGGCGGGAGACTGACAGTAGCGTGAGCAGTTGTCGACATTATTCGTGCCGATCACGGCTCTTGCAAGTTTCTGCATCACGTATGATTCTTCATTCGTGCATTTGGAAGATGTGATGAAAGCAAGCGCGTCCGGCCCGAAATGTTCTTTTATATCCGTAAATTTATCGGCGATCAGCTGCAGTGCTTCATCCCATTCCGCTTCCCGAAACGAGTCTCCTTCCCGGATAAGCGGTTTGGTAAGACGCTTTTCACTATTGACGAAATCCCAGCCGAATTTCCCTTTCACACACGTCGAAATTCCGTTTGCCGGCGCCTCAGCCTGAGGTTCCACCTTTAAAATGTCTCTTCCTTTCGTCCATATATCAAAACTGCAGCCGACACCGCAGTAGGTGCATACGGTTTTTGTCTTTTTGATTCTTTCATCGCGCATCGCCGATTCCATATCCGAAATGGCTAAAATCGACCCGTATCCGGTTTCGACGCCTTTTGTGATGTCAATCATCGGCCGAAGCGTCTCTTGGCTGATGCCTGTTAAATACCCCGCTTCGCCTTCCATGCCTTTTTCCATCATGGCATTGCACGGACATACCGTCGAACAATGTCCGCAGGAGACGCATGATGATTCATTGATCGGCACATCCTGATCCCAAATGACCCGCGGGTGTTTCCGATCCCAATCGATGCTTAAGGTTTCGGTTACCTGTACGTCCTGACAGGCTTCGACACAGCGCCCGCATAAAATGCACTGATCGGGATCATACCGGTAAAACGGGTTTGATTCATCTTTAGGATACGGTTTTTGATCAAACGGAATGCTTTGATGATTGATTTTCATTTCCTTTACGGTATTATGTACTTCGCAGCTTCCATTGTTGTAATCACAAACCGTGCAGTACAATTCATGGTTATGCAAAATGTTGTCCATGCCGATAATCTGCGCTTTTTTTACATCGGACGACAGCGTATCAATGATATCTCCGTCCTTTATTTGCGCGGAACACGAACGCACCAGTTCCCCGTTTACATCAACGATACAGGTATCGCATGTTTCAATCGGCCCGAGACTCGGATGATAGCACACGTGCGGTACGTCGATTGAACTATTGTTCAAAAGCTGCAAAACGGTTTGACCGTCTGCCGCTTCCATTTCAACCCCATTGATTGTAACCTTCTTTGTATCAGCCATTTTCCTTTCCCCTTTCTATACCCCTCTCTACATCCTCTATGATTCCCAGCCGGCCTTTCAGTAAAACATCTCGTTTAGCTGCGGAAACATACGGGTATGAGCGGTAGAAAGGAGGCATTCACATATGTTGAAGAAAAAAACACTCATCACGGGATTGTCGGCAGTGATGCTTACGGGAGGCGCGTTCGGGGCGGAAGCATTTTCAGATACACAGTCCGTCCATGCCGCAGCCGCTTCAAAATCGGAAAATCAAAGTGCAAAAAAACTGGTGAACAGCCTTTATCAATCGGCGTTCAATGGTGAAATGCCCCAAAATGTGAAGGGCCTGAAAATCAATGAAAGCACAAGACAGGACGTTTACGATAAAATCGGAGAGCCGGAACAAAAAGCAGACAGCCGCAATCCTTTTGATTTATACAGCTGGAACATGGGAAACCCCGGTTATGGATTTTCCTATCATAAAAACGGAAAAATCTCAGAAATCCGCTATTTCGGAACAGGGGTTGAACGGCGCTTAAACCTCGGCAGTGTCACCCCTGACATCTTAAGCAAACAAATCGGCAGCGCTGACAAAATTCTGACGGTGCCGAAAACGGGCGAAACAGATTACGTCTATCATACGGGGCAATATGAGCTCCACTTCGTCATCGGCAGTGATCAAAAAGCAGACCACGTCAATTTAAAAGCAAGATAACGCGAAAAAAGCGGCCTTCCGGGCCGTTTTTTTCATAGACAGCTTCTCCGACATTCCTTACAATACATGGGAGTACAAAAAAAGGGGAACATGTGAAGTGAATAGACATCCATTGACATACGGGGCATTGACCGTTTTTATCGTCGCCCTCGGTTTACTATCCAGAACGGCATACATAACCGCCCTGCTGCCCGGCATCATAAACGCTTATTTAGGGGATGCCCTGTGGGCGGCCATGATTTTTACCGGATTCGGATTTTTATTTCGAAACATCCGGACAGAAACATCCGCCATCCTCAGCCTCTCGTTCTGCTATCTGATTGAATGCAGCCAGTTATATCACGCGCCGTGGATTGACGCGATCAGAAGCAGCACGCTCGGCGGGCTGATCCTTGGCTGGCAATTTGTGTGGAGTGACATTTTCGCCTATACCGTCGGAGTATGCGCGGCCGCACTTTTAGAATGGGCCGTGAAAAGAAACCGCCGGCTCTCTTCATAATCGGAGCAAGCCGCCGATATGAAGGAATATAAGGAGGTGTGGAAGCTATGGATATCCCTGCGTTATCAATCGCAATGCACCAAGCATCTCTTGTGCAGAATGTAAATATCGCGTTAACAAAAACGGTCATGCAGAATGCCCAGGCCGCTGCGGAAGAAACAGTAAAAATGCTGCCGTCCCAGCACCCGACTGCCGGCCATGTAATTGACGTGAAGGTGTAAAAAAGATGCCGGATGATAACCGGCATCTTTTTTTGCCTGATGTACGTACACTATACCGGGCATACAGGAATATGGTAAACGGAATCAATATTACTCAAGGGAGGTTTTCCTCTTGTACGATCCTTTCTATCATGAATACACAGCCGAGAGCCAAGAACGGGTGCCATATCATTATCCGCGACCGCCTTTTTATTTCCCCAGACCATTTCCGTACTATCCGCGGCCATATCCTTATGTTCCGCGGCCGTATATCCCATTCTATCCTTGGTATTAATGTTTGAACTCGAGAAAGAAAAAGACCCGCAGACAGGGGAGCCCCCCTTTCTGCTATTCCACTTTGACCGACAGGATATACGGGAGGGATTGAACTTTCTCCATTACTGCCGCTTTTCCGCTTTTGCTTTTCACCCTTCCTTTCACTTCAAGCACCGCTTTATTCAATTCATAGGACGTAATGAGAATTCCCTTTGCTTCAAGTGAAGTTAAAAGTTCATGCATGACCGCTTTCTCCTCAATTTGGAAACTGACAGACAAAGAGTGCGCCGCAGGTTTAAACAGAAAATTTAAAAGTTCTAGCCCGATTAACGCCAAAACCGTGCCGCTGATGCCGATGACATACATCCCTGCCCCGATCGTCAGCCCGATTCCTGACGTAGCCCAAATCCCCGCGGCCGTCGTAAGCCCCCGCACGACATGCCGCTGCAAAATAATCGTGCCGGCTCCTAAAAATCCGACGCCGCTTACGACCTGCGCCGCCACCCGGCTCGGATCAAAAGACGTATGGCTGTTGGATAACAAATCAAAAAATCCGTACTTGGAAACAATCATCATTAAGGCGCTGCCCACGGCCACCAGAAAGTGTGTCCTCAAACCCGCTTCCTTCGCCCTGAATTCTCTCTCCAACCCAATCAGGGCACCAAGCAGACCCGCAACCGCCAGACGAATCACAAAATCAAGTTCCATCGTCTCTCCCCTTTCCTTATCTTTTTACCCGCTTTTTATTCCATGTATCTTTTTCAATCAGCACATCTGCTCGGCTGAAGGAGACTGTATTTTAATATATTCTTTAGTTCTTCAACTTATTGTCAGCACCGTTTTTATATGCTAAAAAGCTTTGTAGCCTGTGGCTCCTTTCTCTTCCATCTCCCAAAACAAAACGCAGTTCAATTTACTCGTGTTTAAAAACTTCTTTCAATCCGTTAAATTATATCGTATTATAAGATATAATCTTAATAAACGACAAGGATTGATGACTATGGCAAACGAAATACTGCAATTAAATGGCCTCTGGACAGATATTTATTATCGGCTCCGTTATCAGCATCATGAAAAAATCACTCACCAAGGTGTACGGATTCTGCAAGTCATTCAAAAAGAGAAGGCAGTCGGAATAAAAGACATTGCCGAAGCGATTCAAGTATCACATAATACCGCTTCGGAACATATAAAGCGTTTACTCAAGAAAAAGTACGTTTATAAAACCAGAAGTGTTGAGGATGAGCGGAAAGTCATTTTAAAACTTACCAGTTTGGGGGCGGATGTCCTTTACCGTCATTCCGGTCTTGATGAAGAAAAGCTTAAACAGCTTCTTTTTGACAACATGAACAATGAAGAAAGGACACTTGTCTTAAAAGCATTTAGTTTGATGAAGGAGCGGGCTGAAGATGTTTACGATCATTAAAATCATTGTCTCTGCTGCTATTATTGGGATTATCACTGAAATATCAAGAAGAAGCCCGAGTTATGGAGGCATTATAGCCGCTTTGCCAATTGTCAGTATGCTGAGCATGGTTTGGCTGTACATCCAAGGAGAAACGAAGGAGACATTAAGTCATTTTGCATTCAGTGTGGCTTCCGGCCTCCCCTCCACAGTCATTATGCTGGTCATTATCGGCATCGCCCTTCGTCATTCACTGTCTTTCATTGCCGCATCAGGACTTGGACTAACAGGATGGCTGCTATTCTTATATGCTCAGGATTTTATCGTAAAACATATCAACAGTCAGTAATAGGACCCGAATACACGCAAGCGCTTGATTGAACATACGAGTAATAAAAAGAAGACAGGGATTCCCCCTGTCTGAAGACCGATTCAGATTACACAGCCTCAACAGAAAAAGACACCGCCCGTACACAAAAACATCTTGTGTTATGAACGGTGTCCGTATCTGTATGGCCATACCGGCATGAAAAACCGTCTGATCCCTCAAACAGAATGTCCGGCAATCACCTCAAAAAACGAGGTGAAATCTGTCAGTATCCCGCCATCCGCCAGCTGTTTTTCTTCAAATAACGCGCGGTTTTTTCCGAACGGGTCAATGGCAATAATCTTGCCTGCACCTGCTTTTTTCGCCGCTGTGAGCCCCGAAAAGGCATCTTCAATGACTACACATTCTTCAGGTCTAAGGCCTAATTTCTCTGATGCGATGATAAAAATATCCGGCGCCGGCTTTCCGGGGAAGCTTCCGTCATCAAACGTGACTTTGTCAAAATCAAACCACTGCCCCAAATGAAAGACATCAAAGTAAAACTCGACATTTTCCTTTACCGTAGCCGTGGCGATGGTCATCGGCATTTCTGACTTTTTCAGATGGTTCAAGACGCCGATGAGCCCCTTCGTCAGCTTTAGCTCATCTTTGTTTTCAAGGCATAATTCCCTGTAATAGGCTTCTTTTTCAAAAGACATTCTCTTGATTTCTTCATTTGTTAAATCGCCAGAAATAAAATACGTCAGGATTTCACTGTTTGTTCGGCCGTGAATGTGAACGAAAATGTCTTCATCAGAAATCGCTTTTGGAGAGTATTTTTTCACCATGTAAAACCATGCTTTTTCGTGGAGATGCGAATCTTGAAACATAGTGCCGTTGAAATCAAAAATAACCCCTTTCATCGAACCGCCCCCCTTTTATTTTTTTGCGATTTTGACATCCACATATTGCTCATAATGAATCTGAACATCTTTCATCACTTTATCATCCGTAATCAGATAATCCATATCGTGTAAGTTGTAGAACACGTAAAAATCTTCCCGGTTAAACTTTTTATTGTCCGCCAGCAAAAATTTCGTCCGCGAATTATTCAGCGCGATTTGGTGGGCTTCTCCTTCTTCAATGCTGTAAGAAGAAATTTCATCATTATGTATGCCGTTTGCGCTGATGAAGGCTTTCGTAAAATTGAATTTTTGCAGATTACCGTTCACAATGGGCCCGACGAATGCACCGGTATTTTTTCGGAAGTCACCGCCAATCAGGATGGTATCCGCCGTGTCGCCATGCTTTAAAATATCAAACACGGGATAGTTGTTGGTGATAATCCGGATCCGCTTATGCAGCAGATGTTGGGCTAAAAGTTCAATTGTCGTGCCCGGCCCTAAAAAAACGGTATCGCCGTCATTTACATATGAAGCTGCGAGTTCCGCGATTTTCCCCTTCTCCTCCATTTGAACACCCAGTTTTTCATTATGCGATAATTCGTGATCAATGGAATAAGATATGCTCTGTGCGCCTCCGTGAATGCGCACGATTTTTCCGGCCTTATCCAGCTCATCCAGATCTCTTCTCACCGTCATATCAGAAACTTCCAATTCATCGATAATATCACTCACCGTAATAAATCCCCGCGCGTTTACAAAATCGATGATTTTTAAAAGACGCTCCTTTTTTAACATGTTCAATCATCCCCTCAACTTTACACACAATCTAACACACCGCAGCAACCCGGTCAACAAAAACAAACAATTACAAACAACGCTATCAAAATATAAAACATTGAAAAACTCATTATATCCTTGTAAATACAGATATTGTTTCCTTAAGAAGCTATTGACAGCAAAAATGTATGCGTTTACTATTAAACAAAAGATAACAATTACAAACATTAAAAAACTCCAATTCACACATTGGCGAAGGAGGATTCAGTAATGCTCAAATTACCTCATGGCTTTATTTTCGGCGGGGCGACTGCGGCATATCAAGCGGAAGGCGCCACAAAAGAAGGCGGCAAAGGGACTGTAGCCTGGGATGAATTTCTTGAAAAACAGGGGAGATTCAGCCCTGATCCGGCAAGTGATTTTTACCGGCAGTTTCCGGAAGATATAAAACTATGTGAAAAATTCGGCATAAACGGCATCCGCCTTTCTATAGCCTGGACGAGAATTTTCCCTGACGGCACGGGCGAAATCAATCAGGAAGGCGTTGATTACTATCATCGTATTTTCTCAGAGTGCCAAAAACGCAACGTCACCCCTTTTGTCACGCTTCATCATTTCGATACGCCGAAAGGATTATTTGATCAGGGAGATTTTCTCAACCGCGCCTCAATAGATGCGTTCGTCAGCTATGCGGAATTTTGCTTTAAAGAGTTCAGCGAAATCCGATATTGGAGCACGTTTAATGAAATTTATCCCACAGCCACCAACCAGTATTTACTGGGGGTTTTTCCGCCATCTATTAAAAGCGATATCACAAAAGTCATTCAGTGTCTTCATCACATGATGGTGGCGCATGCGATGACAGTCAACCTCTTTAAAGACAGCGGCTATCCGGGAGAAATCGGTGTCGTCCACTCACTGGAAACAAAATACCCCGCCAGTGACTCGGAAGAAGACCGCCACGCCTGCTTTCTGGATGACGCATTATCAGTGAGATTCCTCCTGGATGCCACCTACCTCGGCTATTATTCTGAGGAAACTATGCGTGCTCTGGATGAAATCTGTGAGGCAAACGGCGCTTCATACGAGTTTGCAGACAGCGATTTTGACGTGATGAAAAAAGCGTCAACGCGCAATGATTATCTCGGCATCAATCATTATCAATGCCATTTCGTCAAAGCGTACGACGGAGAAACCGTTATACACCATAACGGAACAGGCGATAAGGGCACTTCGGTCTATAAAGTAAAAGGAATCGGCGAGAGAATTTACAAAGAAGGCCTGAAACGGACCGATTGGGACTGGCTCATTTACCCTGAAGGCATGTATGACATGCTGATGCGCATCAAACGGGACTATCCGCAATATAACAAAATGTACATTACCGAAAACGGCATGGGCTATAAAGATGAGTTTGAAGACGGCATCATTATGGATAAAGCAAGAATTGACTATTTAAAGGTATATCTGGAAGCCATCAGTAAAGCGATTAGCGACGGAGTCAACGTAAAGGGATATTTCTTATGGTCCTTAATGGATTTATTTTCATGGACCAACGGCTACAACAAACGTTACGGTCTTTTTTACGTCGATTTCGACACCCAAAAACGGTATCCGAAAGAATCGGCCTACTGGTACAAACTTGTAAGTGAAACAAAAACAATCATTTAACGATCACACATGGTGAAATAGTGTCTTTTCATCGTGTACGTCTCAGGAGGTTTTTTCATGACAAAGGAAGAATTGCAGATGCTCGGCTTTGAAATTGTCGCCTATGCCGGCGACGCCAGAAGCACTTTATTGAAAGTCCTGAAAGAAGTCCGTGCCGGAAACTTCGAAAACACGGAAGCAGCATTAAAAAGCGCCGATGAAAATTTAACCCTCGCCCACAATGCGCAAACGAAAATGTTAGCTGAAGAAGCTGACGGCAAGGACATGGAATTAGGGTTTATTTTCGTTCACGGTCAGGACCATTTAATGACAACCCTTTTGCTCCGTGATCTTATTCAGGATTTTATAGCACTTTACCGAAGCCGCCGATAAGGAGTGGAAAAATGAACGGTATCATCAAGCAAATCGAAAAGGGAAAACCGTTTTTTGAAAAAATCTCAAGAAACATTTATTTAGGCGCGATCCGCGACGGCTTCTTAACTGCAATGCCTGTTATTTTATTCGCCAGCATTTTCATCCTCACCGCCGCTGTGCCGGAAGTGTTGGGTTTCACTTGGCCCAAAAGTGTTTCTGAATGGCTTTGGAAAGTGTATAACTATTCAATGGGCGCCCTTGGTCTGATTGTTGCGGCAACAAGTGCGAAATGCCTGAGTGAATCAATGAACCGAAAGATGCCGAAAAACAAAGGGATCAATCCCGTTTCAGCGATGCTTGCTTCAGTCGTCGGGTTTCTTATTTTAAGCGTCACACAAATCGACGGCGGGTTCTCGACGGAATACCTCGGCACGAAAGGTCTTTTAGCCGCTTTTGTATCCGCTTTCATAACGGTGAACGTTTACAGATTCTGCGTGCTGAAAAATATTACGATTCAAATGCCTAAAGAAGTACCGGGAACCATTTCACAAACATTCAAAGATGTTTTTCCGTTCGCCTTTTCCGTTTTGGCAATGGTAATCATTGATTTATTGATCAGGAACATGCTGAACGTATCCTTCGCGGAGGCTCTCTCCTCTCTCTTATCGCCGCTGTTCACCGCAGCAGACGGGTACCTGGGGATCTGTGTCATTTGGGGAATGATGGCGCTGTTCTGGTTTGTCTGCGTTCACGGGCCTTCTATTGTGGAGCCGGCCATCGCAGCTATTATTTACGCAAATGTGGAGGCGAACCTTCAGCTTCATAATGCCGGTGAGCAGGCGTCCAATGTGCTGACCGTCGGACTCGGGAATTTCGTCGGCACAATGGGAGGAACCGGGGCAACCCTTGTTGTTCCGTTCATCTTTCTTCTTTTCGCGAAATCCAAGCAATTGAAAGCAGTCGGAAAAGCATCCGCAGTGCCGGTGTCTTTCGCTGTAAACGAACCTCTTCTCTTTGCTGCGCCGATGATTTTAAATCCTTATTTTTTCATTCCGTTTATTTTAACGCCGATGATTAATGTCTGTCTGTTTAAATTTTTCGTTGATGTCATCGGAATGAACAGTTTTATGTATGTTCTTCCGTGGGCTACACCGGCTCCTGTCGGGCTGATTCTGGGAACCGGCATGAGTCTCTCGGCTGTTGTTCTCACAGCTGTGTTAATCATTGTCGATTTCCTGATATACCTGCCATTCTGTAAAGCTTATGACAATGTATTAGCGGCGAAAGAAGCCAAAAACACCGAATCTGAAACCGCGCTGCAAAAATCCCGGGAGATACAGCCCGCAATAGCCGGCGCCTCAGAAGACGCGGCCTCCGTCATCAGCACAAACCTTCAGGAATCCTCATCCGCCTTGGAACACAGCACCAATGTATTAGTGCTGTGCGCCGGAGCGGGAACGAGCGCCATGCTTGCGAACGCACTGACAGAGGGCGCCGAGGAATATAACGTGCCGATTACCGCTTCAGCAGGCGCCTACGGATCCCATTACGACATCATGAAAGATTTCGATATGATCATTTTGGCGCCGCAAGTCGGCTCTTATTATGATGACATTAAAGAAGATGCAGACCGCCTTCATGTGAAACTCATTGCAACGAAAGGAGCGGAATATATCAGCCTCACCAGAAATTCACAAAAAGCCATTCAGTTCATATTGGAACATACCTCAAAATAAAAGGGGCACAGATTTCGAAATGGATCTCGCCCTCAGAAACCGCACCTCTGAAGAATATCCGGATGGCATTTTTCACCCGCAAAGACGTCCATCATTGAGTTTTATCCCCCCGCCTTAAAGATGAGCTGACAGAAGTCAAAAGGTATTTGCTGATGAACCTCATGACATCGAAGCGGATAATGACGTGACACCGGAAAATACAGCCGCTGTTTTACAAAGAAAAACCGCAAATGTATGTTTACGCGCGCTGACCGATGCAGGTGTTTTTAAAATGACAGCCGAAGGAATGCAGGCGTCTCAGCGTTTTAAGAAGGTACTAGAGAATGGCAGCTGAAATTATTCAGCGAAGCCGGATGGGTGAAATCAATAGATGAAAAACCAGGAGGTATTGTTGATGTTCAAAAACCGGGTGAAACGTGTATTTGTAAACGCAATCTGTCTTTCTCTCATTTTCACCGCTTTTACATTCATTGAGAAGTCTCCTAAAGCAAAAGCGGACGCCCCGTTTGCCTATGGCGCTGATATAGGATGGCTGAAACAATTAGAGGACGAAGGTGTGCGCTGGCTGGATGACGGCGGGAAACAGAAGGATGCTTTGCAGATTCTTAAAGATCACGGGATAAATGCAGTGAGACTGAGAGTCTTTGTGAATCCGCCCAGCAGCTATTATTGGCAGAAAGACGGCACAACATGGACCATGCTCGGCTATAGTGACAAAGCAGGCGTACTTGCTGCGGCCAAAAGGGCAAAAGCGTTAGGGATGAAAGTAATGGTTGACTTCCATTACAGTGATGTGTTCGCCGATCCCGGCCATCAGATCAAGCCGAACCAATGGACCGGCTACTCCACCGGCCAGCTGCAAGCAGCCGTGTATAACCATACGTACGACGTTATGAAAGAACTTAAAAATCACGGCATCTCACCTGATTGGGTGCAAGTAGGAAATGAAATGAATTCAGGAATTTTACTGCCCGACGGCAGCACGAACGATTTCAGCAAATTGACCGGATTACTGAACAAAGGCTATGACGCCGTGAAATCCGTCAGCCCGGCCACCAAAGTAATCAGCCATTTGGCGCACGGCACGGACAACAGTCTATTCAGATGGTGGTTTGATCAATTCTTTAAAAATGGCGGCAAAACCGACATCATCGGCGTTTCGTTCTACCCCTATTGGGAGGGTAAGCCATATTGGGAGCTCACCGGCCATTTATCCTCTAATTTAAATGACATCGCCTCACGCTACAACAAGGAAGTCATGGTGGTTGAACTGGGCGGAGATGAAAATAACCCGAAAGATTCCTACTGGACTATAAAAGACACCATAAAACTGGTGAAAGCCGTTCCGAACGGCAAAGGAATCGGCGTGTTTTACTGGGAGCCCGAAGCTCACTCCAGCGTTCTGTCAGACGCGTATCCATTAGGCGCAACCGCCAAAGTGTCTAAAAACGTCTTAAAATACACAACCGCAATCGACGCTTTTCGTGACGCCGCAACAGGAAAACATAATTGATGCGAATCTTGTTTTACCAATTCGAGTTATTTAAACTTTCATAGCAAGACAAAAAAAGCAGGCTCTTTGTCCAGCCTGCTTTTTAGTAAGGACTCATACGCTATTCAAAGTAAAACAGCAAGCGGACATTGCGCTGTAGAGGCAGCCTGTTATAATTTTTGAAACAGAGCAAGTGACGAATACGGAAGACGTTTCTGTTAAAAAGCCGCTTTTATAACAGAATCCTTCTTAATGACAGCGCCTCCCTCCTTACCGATTGCAGTCAATATCTCTGCGGCCTATCGCTCAGCCCCCAAATAATAACTTTACGATTGTTGTAATAGAAACAAAAATTTTATAATATTGTGTAAGCACCACTGAGCAGGAGGACAGGCCATGGACAAAAAAGAACAGCTCCTCACGAATTTCAGGGACTTTTTTAACAAGATGGTGTGGCTTAATAGGCTGAAGATGGAAGAAAGCCTTAAGGAGTATAAGCCTTCTGAAGTGCATTGCATCGAATTCATCGAAAAAATTGAAGACGCCAATGTCACTAAACTTGCGGAATCCCTTTATATGACAAAAGGCGCCATAAGTAAGTTAACTAAGAAGCTTATAAATAAAGGCCTTATCGAAAGCTATCAGAAGCCGGTTAACAAGAAAGAAATCTATTTTAGGCTTACTGAGCAAGGGAAAGTCATTTATAAAATTCATGAGGAATTGCACACAGAGTTTCGAGAACGGGACAAAATCGTGTTTGAACAAGTAACTGATGAACAATTTGACACGATGCTGAGCTTCGTGGAAACTTACAGCAGGCATTTGGATTCAGAAATAAAGAAACTTGGTGCAGACATTAAGACAGAATAAATTTAAATGAAACCATAGGCAGCCCCTTTTTGAGAACGGGCTGCCTTTTCATCCTCCTCTTATTGTTGACAAAGAAACAAAATAACTCTATTATTTTGTTGACAAGGAAACAAAGTTAGCGATTTTGAGAGGAGAATAATATGTCAAAACATAAAAGAAAGGAACCCCGGCTGCCAAAAGAAGTTCTCACAGCCGCCTGGGCTATTGCACTGGGAGCAATCGCTCCAATGCTTGACTCAACGATGGTGAACATCGCCATCGACAAATTGACTAAAGATTTCAACACGACATTGGCTACCGTTCAATGGTCCGTTACAGGCTATGTGTTAGCACTTGCGATTGCAGTACCCGTATCCGGCTGGCTTATGAATCAATATAACGGTAAGAAAATCTTCGTCGGCTCAGTCATCGCCTTTGGTGTCATTTCTGTATTTGCGGGAATGAGCCGTGACGTTTCCAGCTTCATCTTCTTCCGTTTGCTTCAAGGATTCAGCGCTGGCATTATTACTCCGCTAATGTCAACACTCCTGGTTAAAACAGCAGGTCCGGAAAACCTGGGAAAAGTGATGGCAATCGTCAGCACCCCTATGATCTTCGGCCCGATTTTAGGACCTGTCATCGGAGGCTTCATCGTTCAAGGCGCTTCGTGGCATTGGATTTTCTTCATCAACGTGTTCATCGTTTTGATTGCTGCACCGCTTATGATGAAAACCATTCCAGACTTTGAACCATTCAACAAAGATCGTAAACTCGATATTTTCGGGATTATCAATTTGTCCTTAATGAGCGCGGCATTGATTTACGGTATTACGAAAGCAGCGGATCATGCATCATTTAATAATATCGATACAATTTTATGGGCGGGCATTGGTCTTGTATCAGCAGCCATTTACCTCGTATATAATCAGATCAGAAAAAATCAAACCGTGCTGCCGATGAATTTGTTTGCACACAAGAGCTTCACAGCATCTGCGATCGGTTTGTTTTTAGCGAATATTGCCATCATGGGACCGATGTTAATTCTTCCGCTGTTCTTTCAAAACTTTCGTCATTTCACGGCAATCGAAGCAGCGCTTGCCTTAATTCCCCAAGGAGTCGGGATGCTCGTCACCAGGCCGCTGATCGGAAAAATGATTGATAAGATCGGTGCGAAATACGTGGTTATGGTCAGTCTTGTTCTTTCTCTTATCGGGTCTGTCCCGCTGATCTATATCACCGATAAAACAAGTTTGATTTGGATTTCCGTCGTATTGTTCATCCGGGGCGCCAGTTTTGGAGGAATTATGCTTCCGTTAACGAGCGACGCTTATACAGGACTTGACGGCAAACAGCTTCCGGAAGCGGGTGTCGGTATTAATATGATTGAAAATCTTGGGTCCAGCTTTGGATCAGCTGTGATCGCCACCGTTACCGCAACTGTCATACAAGGATTGCAGCCAACGATTGAAAACAGTTTAAAAGGCTACCATGCCGGATTTTTAGTCTCCGTCATCATCCTTGCGGTCATCTTCATTCCAAGTCTGTTCCTTACCCATAAAAAGACTGCGATATAAAGAACTTTTTATGGTCTCTCTGAGAGCTAAGAGAAATGAACTTTAAAGTAAGAAAACCCTTGCCGCAGCAAGGGTTTTAGTGAATGATACAGATGATTGTTGTTGACAGAGTCGGCCACAATATAAAAGCCTTTTACTCACTCACATTGCTTTTCAGTATCCATTCCACTTCCGTTAATTCTTGTTTTTGAACGTCTTTTGTGTGTTTTTTCGTGAAATGGACTTTAACAGCTTCTTCGTTTTCCCAAATCTCCCAAAGCATGATTTTGCGTTCTGATGGTTCGAGCGGATAAGCATGGAATTGAATACAGCCTTCTTCTTTGTTCGTTTCTTCCTCAAGTTTTTTGAATTCCTTCATTATTTCATTAAGGTCTTTATCACTGATGATTTTTAAACATGCCGTTATGTAAAGCATTGAAATTCCCCCTCTTCCCATCATTTTATGGTTTTTCATTATAACATCGAAACCGGCATACCGCATTCTCAACATATAAAAAACCGTTCATAAAAAATGAACGGCCGTGTGTAAAAAGTTTATTTGAGGTCATCAAGGGCGACTTTTGCAGCCTCGGCGATAAGAGCATTATCATACTCGGCATCTTTCGTAAACCGTTTTGTCAGGATGGCCAAAACAATAGGAGCTCTGTCAGGCGGCCAAACAATAGCAATGTCGTTTCGTGTTCCGTAACTTCCGGCTCCGGATTTATCGCCGACTTCCCATCCCGCGGGAGCGCCTGCCCGAATCAGTTCGTCTCCGGTAGCGTTGCCCCGCATCCAATCAGTTAAGATCGTCCGCTTGTCAGTCGTGAGAGTGTTACCCAAAGTGAAAGCTTTAAGGTCGGTTGCCAGCGCTTTTGCGGTGCTTGTGTCACGAATATCCCCAGGGATTGCAGAGTTCAGATCCGTCTCGAATCGATCAGCTTTCGTTACATGATCCCCGATCTGTTTCAGTGATTTTTCGAAACCTTTAGGACCGCCAAGCTGCTGCAGCAATATGTTCCCGGCGGTATTATCGCTGTAACGGATAGCGGCTTCTGAGATTTCTTTCAGGCTCATGCCTGTATCCAGGTGTTTTTCTGTGATCGGAGAATATGTAACAAGATCTTCTTTGGTGTATCGGATGACGTCATTAAGTTTTTCAATCGGTTTTTGCTTCAGGACAGCCGCTGCGGCCAGGACTTTATAGGTTGATGCGTAAGCGAATCGTTCATTTGGCCGGTAGGCGATTGTCTTGTTTGACCCCGTATCAATCGCATAAACTCCAAGCCTGGCATCAAATTTTTTCTCAAGCTGAACAAATTTTTGATTCGTTATACAGCTTGTCATTTTTGTGTTTTCTATGGATTTTGCTTCAGCATGCGTTGAGCCGAATAAAGAATTGAAACCGGTAAAACTGACACATAAAAGCCCAATACATATTCCAAATTTTAATGTCGCTTTCCTTTTCACATTCATCAGACCTCCTACTTCAATGATTTTGTATACCCCTTCTAATTAACATCACAAACAGGAAAACAGTCAATATATTTCCTGGAGAATGTTTTCCGTGACAGTTAGGAAATCAGCTGAAAAGGTTAATTTAAAACGTCCTCACGTTAAAACAATCAGAGTCAATCAATCGAGTAGAAATGCGTCCTGCCCCTACGAAGGTGGTCAAGGTCCGCACTTTAAAAATAGATCATTGATAATACTCTGATAGGAAAGCCCAGATAATAATGAAGCTGTAAATTTGAAAGAGTTTATAGACGAAATTAAAACCCCTATTACTGACTCAAACCAACTAACTGTATCTGCAGCCTCTGGTAAGGGGTACAGTGGTTATGCTGCGATGAAGTGTTTCAACAGGCGATGCTTTTGCAGTGACTACTAATAAAATACAGTTGAAGTCAATCTAACGGCTGAACAGATAAACAATAAAAAGTTTATCCAGTAGCATGATAGTGATATTGAATTCACTCTTGGATGGGTGCAGAACAGAAGAATAATTTTTTCATGAATGTCCCTTTTCTTTTCAACGTATATCGATGTGTGTATGGCATGAAAGCAGTTCTTGGACCCTATCCTCCTTCAAATGCATCCACAACAGCTACAATTACAGATTTACCATAATCCAATAATAGGGAAAGGAAAGAAAGCTGTGTCCTTTCCCTATTGCTCCTCCTGCTTTTTGTATTCTGCGATTTCCTTAGGGGTAGCCTTCCGGACTCCGTCTGCGTCTGTCCTGTTTGCCACTTGAGCGCCTTCCATGTTTTTTATCTCACCGACTACTCCCAAATGCTCTAAATACACATAATCACCAATCTTGAAACGATTCAGCTTGGCCTGCTCCTCCGTCATGCTCCTGTATTCAGTTGCGGCTTTCATTTTTAATTCAGCCAGACACATTTGACAAAGGGTTACTGTTACAGAATTGCCGTTAAAATCAGTAAACGAAACTGATCTGACAGATTCCTTTTCCGGATGCATCGCGCATGTTTTCTTCATAGGTGATGGCCGTGTAAATTCAATCATGCCGCTTCCTCCTTAAAAAATGTCTTTTTGTCCCTCTGACATAACTCCGGATGAATGGGAAGTTCCATACTCCCGCATTCGAACCGTCACACTGCGTTTTGTCATTTTTCCGTATTGGAACTGCTTCGCCCATTCATCAAAGCTGTATGCGTAATCAACGCTTTCAATGAAACTGATTTCCTCCTTCTAACGGATTTTCATACATCCTTCATAGCTGTAAGCCCATATTTCTTTATAATCCCTCAGCTCGCCGCATTCCCTGTTATGATGAAGTTTCTAAAGCTGTTGACCAGTTTCCACATGTTACCTCCATGCGAAAAGCCGCTAATTCATATGGGTAAACGTCAGCCCTCGTGAATCATCAACGAAGAACAGTTTTCTTAAATCATAAAGACGCTATGCGATCCTTTGACTTCGGTAGAATGTCCGGTGATCAATGCTTGCGATAAGCTATTAACCCACCCTCCCTTTGGGATATAAAGGGAAGGGAGAAATTCTCGGAAGAAACGTAGAACAAGGGTCAAATGTTGCTGAGGATGTCACCAACGCAAAAATAGTGTTGAAAAAAAGTATAAATGGGGAGTTTATTTTAACTGGTTATCCTATAAAATAAAGGAGTTCTAATTCACTATTTACGATAATTATGATAGTTTGGAAGAATTAAGTGATTTCCCAGACGGAACATTTCACCAGGACATGGGTTCACCAAAACAAGCCCTTGAAAACTTCATAACTGAATCCAGCAAAGAATGCCTAGTTTTCACAATAAAATTTTGTGAAGCATTTTTAAATAGTGACATATCTGAACAAGAAAAAGAAAGCTTTATAAAATCAAACTCGGAGATTTATTTTCCAGCGATTGAATTAACCCCCATACAATGGTTAGAAAAAGTAATAACTCAAATAAAAGAAACTCTCTAGGTAAAAGAAAGCCCCTCTCATAAGAGAAGGGCTTTATCTATACGTGGACTGGAATCATTTAACCGAAATCTGTTTTTTGTTAAGAGGTTTTGTCACTTTGATTACTGCTTTTATTTGTTGAGTACTCATTTATTTCAAAAGTAAGGATATTCTTAAAGATAACATGATCTTTTCTGCTCTCAAACGGTCCAATGTTATTACCGTGCTTGTCAATCTCGTATCTCGAAGGGCCTGTTCCTGAATCTTTTTGATCGTACCAGTTAATGAAATCATTTACCTCTTTCATCGAAAGATCAAATTCTTTTTCAAGTCCTGTTTCATTGTTATAGTAAGGATAGCTCGATCATCGTGCCCTTCCTCAGGAATATTGCCACCAGAACTCGGATCTCCCAAGTTATCATCTGGGTTTTTCTCTGAATACACCTGTACTGTTTTCATCATACCTGAAGTATCTACACCAATAGAGCCACCTTTATTAGTTCCCCCGATAATAAAAATATTATTATTAATAGTTGCCGCACCTGCAGCTATTCGAGAACTGGTTAGATTTTGAAAATTGTTAACTGTATTTGCAATCGGGTCATAAATTACTGAACCATTTGATGCTTTTTTACTTGAATCTGATCCTCCCATAAAATATATTTTATTATTGTATACCGTAGAAGCTATATAGCTTAATTTATTCATCAAAGAGTATTTAAAGGTCCAATTATCAGTTTTGGGATCATACTCAAAAATGCTATTACTCAAACCACTTTTATTTTCGCCACCAATGGCATAGATTTTTTCTTTTACTGTTGCTGTGCTTAAAGCTCTTAATGGAATCGGCAGGGAACTTTTTTCAGACCAGGTTTTAGTCTCAGTATTGTAAATATAAGTATTGGAAGTTGGACCTTCACTAGGATTAAATCCACCTATTAAATAAATATCCTTCCCTATAACTGTTGCAGATGATCCCGTTAGAGGTTTAGGTATTTCTACACCTTTTGTCCATGAATCTGTGTTAATGTCATATATTTCAACAGTTTTTAAATAGGTCTTCGAACCAGAATTATCCTCGCCATAACCTCCGATTACATAGATTTTATGTTCAATAACTGCAATAGCAGCACCTTCTCTCCCTTCATTCATAGAAACTTTTTCAATCCATTTATTTTGTTTAGGATCATATACATAAATTTGGTTTTGAACTTTGCCGTTATTATTACCACCAATTACATAGATTTTACCGTCAATAACCGCTGTACTAAAAAGAGATAGTCCTTTCGGTAAATCTTCTTTATCTTCCCAAGTTTTCACTCCAGTTTGATCTGCATCTTGAGCTTTCACTGGTACAGTAGTAGTGAGTAACAGGCTTGAAAAAATGAGAAATAAAACTATAATTAGGTTTTTATTCAAAGAAATCACTCTCCAAAAAGTTAATCTAGAAAAGAACAATACTATTATCGGTTAATTTTTAAACTTGTTTATAAATAATGTTCTTCACTTTGTAAAGTATTAGTTCTGCTACCAACCTATTTATAAACCTGAAACTTTCCAAACGGAATTTTCCGTTTTTATGGGACATTTCCACCTTCTGATTTCATTGAAGACATTGTAGCCAATGAATACTTGAAATTGATTTAAGAAGTATTGGATGGTTCTATTGAAGAATATAAGATTCAATTAAACACCACCCCATAGCATATATAAAAGAAGATCAAACAGTCATAGAACACCTTTATTCAGAAAGTGAAAACGATAAAAGCTCCATGGAAACAGAAAAATTCAAAGAACTTATGCTCGTCTGGAGAGACAAGATCCCACAAAGGTATAAGAGTGATGATTGAAACTTTAGGTTCCTTGAAATTTAAGGGATCTTTTTATTACTTCAATACCGCTTCAAGTTTCGCTTTGTTTTCGATCCATAAATATAATCTGAAGAACTAATTAGGAACCGTCTGACACAAGGCACGTATCTTCTTGTTTTATCTGTACCCTCTGTAATAACTCTTCATCAGTCTTACCGATATGTCTATCAATTAGATGCCCGTCTTTTGCTTCATGAGCAGCTAATCCACCGCCGGGTGCCAGAGGCGTACTATCACCTTGTTTGACATTACCTATGCCCATGTTGTTAGAAGTTTCAGATCTTCTGAGAACAATAAAACCTTAACTTTAACACCAAATCATTATGTAGACGGACCGATTATTGATGTTGCATGATGGAAAAGTAATCTGAGTGTTCAAAAAAATGCAAACGGTGAGCAGGTATACATCAAAATATATTCAATTTGTTTTTAAAATACCGGATTGCCTCATCTTGCTCTTTATTTAAAATGTTAATCATTAAATCATGCTCCCTTAAGTATAATGTTTAAGTGTTTTTATATGGGGGAATACGTGTTAGGAGGTGGTTTATTTGGAAAATAATCAGAAAATAACGCTAAACTCTTCTTTCGCGTTATCCACTCTTATTGTCTTACTTATAGCATTGTTCCCGGCCTATTCCTCTTGGTTTGTCACGATATTCTTTTTAGGATTTGCACTAATATACACATTTGAAAAAAATAAGAGTAAATCCTCAAAATTAATTGCCATTATCTCTTATCCATTGTTTGTTGTTGCATTGGTTTACAGCATAATAAACAGTATGTAATAATCCTCCCATCTATAGGGAGTTAGAAAACTTTCCAGTTCATACGATTCTCAATCTTCAGGAATGTAAACAGAATAACGTTCCGCATCATCCTCTGAAATCCGGATCCATTTATAATCCCCTACAAACCAAAACCGCGGTGCAGCTTAAGAGTCAGTATTTTGTGTTTTCAACTCTTGCTGAAGTTCTTTTAAAAACTGAATATCTTAATTCATTCGTTCCTCCTATTCATCTATTTAAAATCACGATTTTAATTTAATTTTAATGTGTTTCATCTTGAGAAAATCCCCTTTAATTGGTAAACTCGTACCTAACTTACATACGAGTGGGTGTTGCCTTGAATAAAACAATCGGAATTACTGGATTAATCATTAGCCTAGCAGTGCAATCATTTTCGGCTGATGAATCGCTATCCCACAAGATTGCTACGGCTTTGTTATTTGTATCAATAATGATTTATAACTTTGAACATGCTAAAGATTATTCTAAAAAGTCACTTGTAATTTTAGGAGTTACCTTTATTCTTTTTATGCTAGGAATTTATCAACTTCTCTCTTTTACCAGCGATTACTTTGAAAAGCTTAATGTGAATTTTAGATATATCCTCTTATTTGAAATAGCATTAATTATTGCATTGGTAACGATTGCAGTAAACGTAATGAAGTACATTGCGAATCGGTTAAGGAAATCACCTAATGGTAAAGGGTTATAACTCTTTGGCTTTTTTATGCTAAATGCTTCTTTCTATGCGATCTTTTATGTTCAAATGCGATATCAACTTTTACCGGTTCCTGCTCTTTTGCTACTCGTTCCGTAACAACAATCAGTTGTCCATTTGCCTGGCGGTCAACGCTATGAACTGAATATCCTTTGGCAGCGTAATATTCACCAATAACCTCATCAACGTGGTTGCTAAGTAGATTTGTCTTAATCATCTAAATAACCTCCATTTATTGTATTTTTATTCTCTATTTGTTTATATTTATTCCATCTTCAGCCACACTCTAATCCATCTCTAGTACAGTTTCCGGGTCTATCACAACCTTTTTGATTTCGCCTTCTTTCAATTCTCAATAAATTCACTATAATTGCTCAGCTGAAATAAGAAGATTGTCTTTAAGGCAAAGCATTTCCTCTATCTGTTTACCATGTGATCTAAAGTGAAAATCAAAAATTTCTATAGATTCTTATTATATATTGCAACTACCATAACTCCCCTTACAAATTTCAAAAGTAATAATTCTTAAAACATCTTAATATTCGCATTCAAATGACATTAGTTGACACAAAAATTCCATATATATGGTAATAACTTCGCTATTTCTCTAATAACTTAAACCATATAATGGAATTGCAAGAAAAAATATATGAAATGGGGGATTTACATGAGTTACAAAAAAGTATTAACAGGTGTTGCATTATCGGTTGGTTTACTTGTTTCAGGATCTCCTGCGTTCGCTGCAAGCGCAAGCACGGATCAAGAAATAGCAAATGTTGCAAGTGATGATTTTAAAGCTCAAGCTATCACTTGGGATCTACCTAGCACTACAGGTATTTTTGCCAACACATTTGATCGAGACGGAATCCGCTGGTATTTAAAAGGTATTACAAAAGTCTCGGAAGGCCATTGGATTGGTCATTACGAAGGTGTACGATTATAAAGATTGCAATTGGGGGCTTCTAGCTCCCTTTTTTAACTTCAAAAACCACTTCTTCGAGTAATATTAAAATATGAACTTACTATAGCGTTTTATTATTGATTATTTTGCCCAGTCCTCTCTGAATAAAAAAATCCTTTTATTGTGATTCTGTTGCCTTAATTAAAAATCTCATTCTTTCCTTCTTTGTTTTGGTGAAATCGTTGCATTTTTTCAAAATGTCCTGAAACAAGTGAAATGGAATTGGATTTAAACCAAGGATTCTGACCTTATTACAATAGCCCCCGTAATAGGCTTACTCGTATTCCTTCTGCTCTGATCTTGAAGTAAATGGATTCACTTGTCTTCTCCCTTCTGACTAACTAAATATCTTAATAACATTCTTTAATTCAACATTTAAATTCTGCGCCAAACAATGAAATGGCTTATCATGTTGGTTCAAATGTTTATTCTCAAAGTGCGCTACGAAATCTTAGCTCGTATTCGAATAACTGTACTATCGGGATTGAAATGGGCCAAAACGATATGACAGGTAAGCCTCAGGCGCAACATATGAAAAAACATTAGAGCTAGCTTGCTCCCTCTTGAAAAAATACGGCCTGACACACGAAAACCTTTGGACTCACCATCAGGTTGTTGGGTGGAAAGATTGTCATAGATACTTCACTAACAATCCATCAGATTGGGTTCGATTTGTGCAAGACGCTTCTAAAATTCTAACTGGAAATCTGTCACGATTCCTACCCCTACTCCAACCAACATCAGTTGAAACTCTGATGAAAAGTTTCATTTGCGGATTTACTATGTGAATTCTTGGATCATCTGGAATCTCAAATAACCGGGAGCCAGTCTTGATTCCATAATCTTTTTTAAGTGCAGGAGACGCTGCTAAGACAACACTTCCCTGTCTATCCGTGTTTCCGACTACAGCGAGATAACATGTCATTGGATTCAATCCCATTGTTACAGCTGAAACCGAAGCATAAAAGGATTTCATATCTACACAAAGTATATTTTTACGTGGAAACTGTGAGTAATCAATCATTGTAAGCAACTCCTATGATGTCATTCATGGTGATGTATACGATTTGATCGTGATGATCTTTTATGTGTAATTTGTGTTGTTCGTAATTGAGATATTGAACTGTACCGATTAAATCCTCAGCAACCCCTTCTTTAAAGAGCTTAAACTTTAGTTCTTTATTCAGTGCCATTGCTTCAGAAACCAAGATGTCAATCTCCTCAATTTGTTGTTCATCTAAAGATGGCTCCATTTTCGAAACATCCAACAAGTCATGTTTTAGTTGCGTTAAATATTCTGGAAGCATCATGGAAGTCCAATTGATTGTTCCTCGATCTCTAAGCATTTTGAATCACTCCTTTATCGATCTAACATTAACAGAACAAACGTTCTTTATTCAATATAAATAAGAACAATAGTTCGATGTAGTTGTTGGAAATAAAGTATAAAGTTCAATGATATATGTAATATTACATAGGAGAATTTCTTTTCGTACAAAGAGAATATGAAGGTGAATGAAGCAAAGCTCCATGAATATTTAAAAGAAAATCTGTCTAGAGAAGCAAAGGAAAAATATAAGATTTATATATTCACAGATGAGGAGGATCATTTGTTCAGAGAAGATCATCGAAAATATTTTCAAAAAAACAAATTTGATAAGTGAAAACGCCCAGCAATTAAACTGGACGTTAATTCGCTCCTATTTCAAAGCTACCCTATAATGTATTAAATTATAGGGTAATTTTTAAAAATGCTTCGATGGATATATAGATTACTCCTAATGAACATTAATTATTCTTTATTTTTTTTTAGTATTCACGCGTAATTTCTTTCCGCTTTCTTCTTTAACAGAGGATACATAGTTTTTCGACTTTAATGCAGTTGCCAACGCTTTATTAGTTCTATTATTTAAGATCTTTATTCGCCTACCTTTTTCAACTATTTCGGAGTAAGGTTTCCCCATTTTAGTTAAATATTCAGTAATTAAATCATTATCGATATACTTTATTTGTCCCGTTAGCAATGATAACCTAGTATCCATTGTTGCGGGTGATTCAAGTAAAAAGTCAAGTAGATCATTGGTTATTTTCAGGTTATGCTCATTAATGAAATAAATTGTATCTTCAAGGATGTCTTTATTTCCATCTGTCATAAAGTTAGATTTTAACTGCTGTACAAAGTATTCTTTGTTAAATTGAGAAAAGTCTTTGCTATCTATGAGTTGCTTTACATCATTTGCATCAAGCGGAAAATCTCCTTGTTTTTTAATAAACTCATCAGAATTTCTTACAACAAGTCGAGTATGAAGTGCATCGAAATTTAATTTTAACTCTTTAAAATTTTCGAATGTTAGAGATAACAAATCATTCTCAATCATTAATTTTGCTCTTGTTTCAGTGACATTTCCGAACGGAAAGTGATCCCAAGAGTGGATGCTAGGAATCAACATCTCGAATGTTTTGTCTGTTATATCTCTACTATTAACGATTTCTTCTGAAATATCTTCTAAAATCACTTCGTCAAATCTATCATTAAGTGCCTCTATATTACTCTCAGAAAGCACACGCCAATTATCTGGATCATTTAGGAAATCTGTCAGGAAGTTCGGAATTGTTTTGTTGTACTCGATATAAGATGTAATAACATTTGACCAGTCTGCAATCATTTTATTTTCTTGAATCACTATAGGCCACAATTCTTTAGGTAATTCACCGATATTCGAGATGGTAAAACTTTTTTTCATGATAATTGAATGTTTAACTTCCACATCTAGCCCTTCCCAATTTAATAGTTCCAGTACACTTTCCTCTGGTTCCTCAGTTTCCTCAGTAAGTAGAACTTTTTTAACAAATACTGCAATATTTTCATTTACGTAATCAATGACAGCCTGTTGACCAGAATTTTTAACTGCAGCATACGTTACACTGGGAGTATTATTTAAAATAACCGATAAATTATTGGTATTGATTTCGTACAGATTATGTTGAACAACAAAGTCGTATATTGTTTCTGAGTTTAGTATATGCTCCAAACGTTTAAATTTAACTGAAAGTTTTATAAGTAGTTCTTTCGTTTTCCTTTCTTCAGGTACTAGCGCAAGAAAATCGGAGTGCTTTGATAATTTACAAGATATAGCTGACTCTTTATCCATTCGGATAATATCATCAGTATCAACATATGCGAGTATATCTGCCAAGTATTCATTTTTTTTCTGTATAATCGGATTTATGTTCAATATAATTCCAAAAATCATCCCACTTATTAGATATCGATTGAATAAATGTAGCTTTTATTGTCGCTCTTTCTTTAAAACCATCTATGAAGGTAAGAGATGCTCCTCTTCCATTTACCAATTGTTCAATTATATGGTCATAACAACTTTGATAATCAGGATGTTCCATTATATAATTCAAAAGATCATAGTTGAGTACCTCTACTTGCTTAAATTCATCACCAGCAAGCTTCTTCATAATTTTAGTTTTATTCTCTAATGGATATTCAAAAGGTAGTGATTCATGGTTTTTAATACTAAATACAAATTGAATATCGGATAGGCTCAAATTTTCCGGATAAAAATAAGTAATATAATGGTTATACAATTCATCAATATATCCATGGCGCAACAAGTAAACAAGTAACTTTTTCTCGTAGATTTCATCCGAAAAAACGGTTTTCGATTTGCTTTTAGCAATTAGTGTTTGTAAAGATTGTACACTTATTTCTTGTTTTTCTTTTTTTAATTGTGATAGTTCTTTTTTTAGCTCTTGGATTTTATTTTGCTCTATAACTCTAACGGCTTCTTCTCTTTCAAAATAGTTTGGTTTCCTATTGAAAACGGTTGCAATATCTTTAATTGTCGCTGTACCATTCTTGTCTCTTAAATAACAATGGACAGTATCGGAATTTTTCAACTTTTCAAAAAATTGATCTGTATTAGCTGTGTTGCTTCTAAATCGCTCGCCATCTATCTGAATATAATAACTATTAGGTGAATTCAAATTTGATATCCCTAATTCGCCCAGTATATAAAATTTAATTCAGCAATTGATTTTAATGGTTCAACTTCTGCACTCGCTATTGTCATCTCTATTTGTTGTATTTTTGCATCAATTAAGTTAATTTGTTCCTTAATTATGCGTTGTTTTTTTGAAAGAGTTCATATACCAACCCTTTATTATATTGTAATTTAGAAAAATCCACGGGATAAATATTCTTGTAGATTATCATTGCCAACAATTTGTTAGCATCAAGATCAATAGCACTTAATTTTTGTTGGTATATTACAAATTCATTAAAAATATTCTTTAATACTCTCATGTCATCAATGTAAATTGTTACATCTTCTAGAAAATAATCGTTTACCAATTCCGAGTAAGGTGAATATTTTATTTTCTTTTTAAGCAAATCTCCTGAATTAGATGCATTAATAATAGGTATTACTGGGATTATAAAATCAAAAAATTTCGTACGGTCTTTAGTTAACTTATCTGAATCTACATCTCCAAAAATATCATCTTTTATCGCATATATAAAAACCACACGTCTATCTATTTGTTCTGAATTATTTATAAGTTCATTCAATTCCCTCAGTTTTTCAAAAATATCGATAATATCAAAGCGATCTAAATCTTCAAAAATTACAACATTATATTTGGAGGCTTCAAAAAAATACAATATTTCATCTAAATATTTATCAAATATTGAGGAGCTCTCTTCTCCTGAATTCTTTTCTAACGTTGCGTTAGCAATTGTCACCTTATTTAGTTTTAAGTTAGCGTGAACAAAATGATAAATTCTTTTACATACAAATAAAGGATATATTATAAAAAAAAGTGTTAATAATGTAGTTAGTATTATTTGTTGCCGATCTCCACCACCAAGACTCCTTGAAATTAATGTCTCAGCATATATGTCTTTAAGTACATCAGGATTAATAAGGTATGTACCAACTATAATGAATGTAAAAAAGGAAATCAATTTTAGGATTATACTCTTCGTTCTTATATGCTTAATTCTTTTAAACCTTGAGAAAGGAAGGGTTCGGTCTTGTACCCGGTATATCATTTGTTGCAGGATGCTTTTCTCTAATTTATTTTCCACATCATTGTTATCTGTGTGGAATGTAGCTAAGGATATATTTAAGAAACTATATTCCTTACTATGTTGTTCCTGATAGGTATTTAATATGCTACTTTTTCCAGATCCATAAGGGCCAGTCAGTGCGATATTTTTCACTTTTTTATTTTTTAACCCCCAACTTAGTGCTTCTGAATATTTCCCATCAGTATCAACATCATTGCTAGGAGTAAGATCTTCAAAGAGACTCTCTGCCTTAACATTGGATTCATCTAATTTAATCTGAAGTTTCTGTAACCAGTTCATAATTTTTTGTTTGAATTTCCCCAAAAAAATATTTCCTTTCTATGCAATTTTTAGATTATTAAATTAGCAAGTTGCAAATGCCAGTCGAGATGAAAATTAATTACATGGTATCTTTAACTGACCTTAGTTCTATCTCTACAATTGACTTTCATATTTTAAATTGTAACATGAGAGGCAAAATATGTGTTTAATTAAGTATGTAATTAAATCTCTCTTTGAGTTTAAACCATCTTAAAAATTAAGTCTCTTAAAATGACCATTAACATAAAAAAAGAACTTGCAAAATGCAGGTTCTTTTTTTATTGTCAATTTATTGTGAATTTTTAACGACAAGGGCATTTTATGTATAGTATAATATTTCCTGTACATTAAAGCATGCTCACTCAAGGGAGTCTTGCTCACCTCCATGTCTCAAACAGAGGAGGTGAGGCCAATGTCAACTTTTCAAGTATTAGTACTCATGCTTGGATTTGGGTCATTTATAATTGCATTGTTGACCTATATAAAAAAATAGACCTCCCTTGAGCCCTGGAAAAGTTTAAGGGATGGTCTATTCGGTAGATCTGAGCAAGCCCTTTTGTGGGCAGCTTTAGTACAAACAATGACCTGTGGGTGTTGGCGCACCCCTGGTCTTCTTTTATTTTATGCATTTTTTAAGAAAGAAATACGCAACCAATCAAATGTCTTACAGTTCTGATTATAACACATTAAGCGAAACCATTGAAATAATTTGCAAAACTTTTGTTTTATGGATAAAACTATTATTTTATTTGGACTCGATAAGTATCTTTAATGTATCAATGTGCTTTATTACTTTCCAAATACTTTTCATGTTGTCTTTCTAAAACATTAATATCCTCTTTAATAATCTTAACTTCATATTTTTCTTTATCTTCATCGGATAAGTTGTCGTTTAAATAGCGCCGTAATTCTTCTTCACTTTTTGTTTTATCCATCCCAATTGATATGACTGGGTCTGTTTCTCCAATTCCAAAGCTAAATAAGCCAAATTCATCCCATGCACTTTCTAATACTTCCTCAGTGGATCTTTGATTTTTAAGAGGATGTGAAACTATGCTATACATGATCACAGAACAAACAATAACCAAGACTCCAATTAATTTCTTTTTCATTGTCTCCTCCTTTTCATTTCAAGATTACCACAAAATACAATAAATGGAAAAATAATTCCTTACCAACAGTATCTTATTCATTACGGGTTGGTTTTGAGAGGATAAATGCTAATCCGTATCTTAAAAACGATCTAAATAGATTAGCATAAGTTTACCGTCAATCACCGTTTGCGAGAGTAACCTCTCATACATTCACGGGAATTCTATTTTAATTTTTTTAGGAGTTTTACATATTCACCATATTCGTCTTCGCCAAGAAATAAAACGGTTGTAAAGCCCTTCTTTTCATATAGATGTCTTGCGTTTAAGTTATCTGTATCTACACCGAGTGTTATTTCCTCATATCCAAGGTGTTTTGCATAATCAATCAAATAATCAACAATAATACCGCCTATCCCACGATTTCGATATCCTTCTTTAACAATCATACGAGATAGATAAATGCGTTTATCTGGAATAGTATAATCTGGGTCATTTTTTTGAAAAACTAATGATCCTTCTCCTATAAACTCGTCATTCACTGAATAAATAAAAGTAATTCTGTTTCCGCTTACTAATTCGTCGTAAAACATCTTAGCCATTTTCTTTTTCTTTTCCACATCCCAAATATTGCCACACTTATTGTAGTCTTCGGGTTTTAATTTCTTTATTTGGTACGAATCCATAGCCTCTCTCCCTTTTTAAAATTATTTAAGAAAAAAGCTCTCTTTCTGAGAGCTTACCTTTGCAATACTTTTGTTTAACTGTTTAGTAATCATCATCTAAATATCCCATCATCTTCTTCAATAATCAAACCATGAAGTCAGAAAAAGAATTAGCGACCAAAAATGTGTCTTTCACTCCATCTGTCATTTCATGATCCAAAAAATAAACCTTTCCTGTTGCTTCTTCTTTCACACCCAGACAAATTTGATCTCCTCCGTCAGCATCAGCAATCGGAATAATCCAGTCTGGCATTTGTTCTTCATAAGCTACTGTCATTGATTTAACATCAAAGTCTTTATCATCCACGCCAAATCCGTAAAACAACCCCAGTCTTAAAAGATTATTGCTGGCTAAAGGATTTTAAGAGTGGGAATAACACATTGTCAGCTTGTATCGTGCTTCCACCATATCTTATTACAAAATCTTTGTACACCTCATCAAGGTTTATGTTTAATTCGTTTTCAAATGCTTAAATTTTTCTTTTGCTTTCTGATTCATTGCTTGAAGCGTTGCCCATCCAAAACAGGACGGTGGTTTACGTTTTATTTCACAATCGTGATATTATATTGAATTTATAAGAGTAATTTGGTAGATATACATTTTATAAGAGAATTACTAACGATTGACCTCATCTCTATACTTAGAAGTTGATCGTTTTTGAAGGTCGTCCAAATTTGGAGTTGATATATTCGCTTCCTTTTTCAATTCATCAAATGTTTCATATAAGGCTATAATCTCGCTAAAGGAGCACTCAAAAAATTTAGCCATCTGAAGTTTGTGAAATATTCTCAAACCGTGGTAGACAAAATTTCGATGGTTACGAACCATATTCAGTTGAAATGCTGGGTCAATTCGATATCCCAGTTTTTCTAAAACCATAAACCCCTCATCCATTACAGAAATCATCTGCATTAATGCATTCTTATCCTTCGCTATTTTTTTAAAGTCAAAGTTATTGATATAATGGATTGAGTTCATAGCAATAATCGGTATGAAGTGACTTTTAAGCCAACCATCAATATTTTCATTAAAACTTAGTTTATGTTTCGCTTCCTTAAAAGCCTTCTCTAATATAGATTTAAATGATAAGTCACCGTCTAAGCTACCGATTACCATTTGTCCTCCCCCCCGAATAAAAATAACACGACCATTTTCTTCCCTCCTCCCCCCACTAATTTGAAAACCAAACGCAATATTTTTTTTAACTTTGCTATTTTTATTTAGGAATGTTTGCATATTTGCAGCATCAGCGTTATTCCCAACAATCACAATATTGTTACTTATATTTTCAGCTAGAATCGGGAGAACCGATGAAAATTGATTGTATTTCATCACCACAAATATGAGATCGTAGTGTTCTTCAGGTTGTAGTTTATCAATTACATTTACTGCATCGACAGTATTTTTTCGTTGGAAACGATGTCGAATAACAATTCCATCTTCTTTCAATTGTTCATACCGCCTCCCTCTAGCTAAAATGGAAACATTGTTTCCTCCTCGTAATAATGAGTGGGCAAGATAACTTCCCAAAACACCAGCACCATAAACCAATACTTTCATCTCCGTCCCCTTTCCACTTATTCTCATCTAAATTTCACCATAGCCTTATTAACTGATTAACAGAAAATGGTTTTATCTCGTTCTGTAATAATTTTTAGCTGTATAGTATTTCCAGTCCCAAAAAGCATCCCCGTTCGACATAATATATCGGTCTAAAAATATTTCAAAGTTTAAATTTAATGGATTATATTCTGAACCACTTTCAAATATAAATAGATAGTTAGGCTCACCATGATTCACTCTATCCTTGTCGATCATTAAATGACATTCTTCCAACAAATAGCCAATAGGTATTCCATTGATACCTTCAAACAAATCCTCATACTTTAGTTCTTCTTCTATATCTTCAAGGCTGAATAGATGAAGTCCTCCACCAATATTCTCACCCTCTGCAAGAATTTCGAAAATTTTCGCACCATTATGCTGAGAAATAAACTTCAGATAATCCTCAGGAAGTGTGAATTTATGATTCGACTGAAAGTTTTGGATTTCATTAAGAGAGGCTTTGGTCGGAGAAAAAGTCACAAGGCCCTCTATAATATATCCTTCAGAACAAAACAATTTAATGGCTCCTTTTTCATCTAAAAGACTTTTCAAACCGTTTATAG
Source organism: Bacillus amyloliquefaciens DSM 7 = ATCC 23350 (assembly GCF_000196735.1). Taxonomy (GTDB): domain Bacteria; phylum Bacillota; class Bacilli; order Bacillales; family Bacillaceae; genus Bacillus; species Bacillus amyloliquefaciens. The sequence goes on along the minus strand of NC_014551.1, from coordinate 1,286,880 downwards.
TCTTATGGACAAAGTTAGTCAATAAAATCGCCCCCATATTTTCAGAATAAAACACCGAGAATACGAATTTGTTAATCAGTAACAATTTTATTCATAATTGAAGCAGCATTAGAAGTAAACAAAATATAAGTGTTTTTTGCTGTTTTAATTACTATCCTATCCGTAGAGCCATAAGGAAACCCTATCCTTACTGCACTTTTCTCTTGTCCTCCATAGTTCGGATCCAGAAATACACCGTTGATTTCTTTGATTGGAATTTCAATTTTAGATAGTTGCCAATTGATAATTAACTTTCCATCAGATTTTTTAACTTTAATCCCAAGCAAAATTGCATTCTCCTTTCAACTATACGGTCAGTTAAATTTTAACATATTAGACTTTTCCTTGATATTAACATGTTGAGCAAACTTCAATTTATAATATTTGGTTTTTTTTTATAATTAGGAAGGTTTGTCCGATATAGAGACAGAACAAACAATTTGGAGGAATTACATTGAAGAAATGGTTATTAGGTATTGGCCACTCATACTCTAAAAATCACCCTGAATCCACCATATCATCAGGATTAATAATCGCCTTATGATATGCATAAAAGATGGATTATTAAAAGCGACACTGTATATATTATTGTTTACGCCGGCATATTCCGCAACCGCTCCTCTGAATTTTGGTTAGCGATTTCTTTCGGGCTTAGACAAGGTGAAATTTTAGGTATACGTTTCAAGGATATAGACTTCAATACTGGGGTTTTAAGATTCGAAAAATAAGTATGAACCCGCACTTGCCGGAATAGCGCAGGATATTGAAAATACTCACAATGTGAAGAATACTCCTTTATTGAAAAATATTATTGAAGGTCAAAAAGAGAGTGTGCTCAGCAAGTCTGTGACTTCAAATTTTAGTACAGGAAATAGCAAGTATACCACAGGTACAATGAAACATATTTATCATGGAGAAATTAATAAACGCGGTAAAGCAGTTGGCTACCACCATGAAAGTATGATGGGCGGAAAGATTATACCAGGTACAGAAAAGAAGCCTGACAAAAATGGAGTATATATGGCGAAAGTTGAAGTCGAGTCTGTAAAAAAAATAGCGGATTCAAGTTTCTTTCCAAGAGAATGGAACCGCGCTGACGTATTAAAAGCAATTGACGAAGCTTATCATACCAGAAAACAAGTACGTTCAAATAAGTATAGAGGAATCACTTCAACAGGAATTAAAATTGAAATGTATTTAAATAATGACGGAACAATAGCAACAGCATATCCGTTATATAAAAAATAATCTTAAAGGTGACCAGAGCACATGAAATATTTATACAAGTTTGATAAAGATCCATTTGGTGATATAAAAATAGTTTTACCAGAAGAAATCAGTCTTTTCTCTGACTTCATTGAAAATATTACAACAATAGAACAAACTGATGAGTATATAGAATACATTCAGAATGTTTTAAATGGGATACATGAGGATTTTGAAATTGATTTAAATGGGATAAGTGTATTGATAAAAAAAGATGTTACCGATGTTGAAAACCCTTTTTTGATCGACGACCCTTATAAAAACTCAATAGAAACAGACCAATTTAAAGAGCTATTATTAATATGGAGAAACAAAATTCCTGAGATATTTAAAGGTTAAGTACATTCATTATTCTACGCGGTGAAATTTGGTTCTTAACCTTTATTGAGCCGGTATTTAAATTTCCCAGAGACCAAGATATTAAGGCCTTTCTCATAAGAGATGGACTTTATCTATGTTTTCAATAGGATAGACTGTCTTCAGTCCGAGATCCCATCAACATCAGGCTGGCGACAAAGAACCTTGCATTATACAGCGAATTATTCAAATTCAGCTCAAAAAAATAATTTCGTCCCCAATTCGATGAATGATGACAAAATCAATAAATAAACAAAGTAAAAAACCCTTGCTACGCAAGGGTTTCGGCTATGATTCCGACTGGGCTCGAACCAGCGACCTCTACCCTGTCAAGGTAGCGCTCTCCCAGCTGAGCTACGGAATCATGATATGTATGTGTTGCTGGGTATGTTGTTGTCTCTCTGACATTTATAATTATATATCCTGGTTATCCGTTCGTCAACACTTTTTTTATCAAAAATAAAAAAAGGGCGCCGCGCAAATTTGGCGTCACCCTTTTCGTTTATGATCTCACTCCGGCGGGGGCGATTTTTTTCAGCGCCTGCTCGAAATCGCGTTCCAAATCTTCGGCGTTTTCGACTCCGACGCTCAGGCGCAGGAGGCCGTCTGTGATGCCGCGTTTCTCCCTCTCTGCTTTCGGCATGGCGGCATGCGACATGGCAGCAGGGTATGAGAGAATGGATTCGACGGCGCCGAGGCTGACGGCGAATACAGGAAGCGATACGTTTTCGACCAGCTTTTTGACGGCTTCTTTGCTTTCCAGTTCAAAGGACAGAACGGCGCCCGCTCCGCTCGCTTGCCGTTTATGAGTGTCGGCTCCCGGGTGTCCGGCAAGCCCCGGATAGTAAACGTTTTTGACGGCGGGATGCCCGTGAAAGTAGGCAGCCAGCCGTTCAGCCGTCCGGCTCGCTTTTTCCAGTCTTACCTGTAATGTTTTTAATCCTCTCAATACGAGCCAGCAGTCCTGAACGCCAAGCACCGCTCCAAACGAGTTTTGCAGCTTATACAGCTGATTGCCGAGCTCTTCATCCTTTACGGCGGCAAGCCCTGACAGGACGTCACTGTGCCCGCTTAAAAATTTCGTCGCGCTGTGAAGCACGATGTCTACGCCGAGGTCAAGCGGACGCTGCAGCGCAGGCGTCATAAATGTATTGTCAAGGTATGTCAGACAGCCGTGATCCTTTGCCAGTTGGACGACGGCCTTAATATCCGTTATGCCGAGCGTCGGATTTGACGGTGTTTCCATATAGATGGCTTTCGTATTCGGCCGGATGGCGCAGGCGACCGCTTCTGTGTCCGTCATATCGACAAAGGTGTGTTCGATTCCGAAGCGGGACAGCACCTCAGTCACCATTCGGAATGTTCCGCCGTAAACATCCTCCGTGACGAGCACATGGTCGCCTTGGGATAAGAGCAGAAATGCCGTCGAAATCGCAGCCATTCCGGAGCTGAAAGCAAAACCTCTCGTTCCGCCTTCAAGACCCGCAATTGTTTCTTCAAGCGCTGTTCTTGTCGGTGTGCCGGAACGGCTGTAATCATATGTCCCGAACTCCTCAAATGATGACTGATGGAATGTGGAAGCATGCTGGATCGGCACGCTGACGGCTCCGGTGGCTGCGTCTGTTTTAAATGGATTGTGCACAAGCTTGGTTTCCAGCGTCCAATTGTGATTACTCATGCGACACGGCCCCCTCTCTTACTTGCTGTAATGCCTGCTTTACATCCCGCTTCAAATCTTCTGCATATTCAATTCCCACTGAAAATCTCAGCAGACGGTTGCAGACGCCGTTTGCGATGCGGATATCTTCCGGAATGTCCATGTGCGTCTGTGTCGCGGGGTATGTAATAAAGCTTTCCACCCCTCCGAGACTTTCTGCAAAACAGATCGTTTTCAGCGCCTTTAAAAACGGATTGACCCATTCCTCTTTTTGCAGCCGGAAAGACAGCATTCCGCCTTTTCCGGGATATAACACATCGGCGATTTCCTCTTCTTTTTCTAAAAATTCCGCAAGTTCACGGGCGTTTTCTTCATGACGGCGCATCCTGAGTCCGAGTGTTTTCATCCCTCTCATTAAAAGCCACGAATCGAACGGCGGGAGAACGGCGCCGATCGCATTTTGGTGATTAAACATGACGTCGCCGAGCTCTTCATCCTTTACGACAGCCAGACCGGCAAGGAGATCATTGTGCCCGGCTAAATATTTTGTGGCGCTGTGAATGACGATGTCGGCTCCCAGTTCAAGCGGACGCTGGAGCACCGGGGTGTAAAACGTATTATCCACAATCAAAAGCAGGCCGGCTTCTTTCGTATTCCGAGCGATTTTTTCTATGTCCGCCTCCTGCATTAACGGATTTGTCGGCGTTTCAACAAATACAGCTTTCGTGTTTTCCGTTATTTTGGAGCGTAAACAGTCTTCATCACTGAAATCATCATAAATAAAGCTTAACCCGTATTTTCTCCACTCATTTTCAAACAAACGGTAAGTGCCTCCGTATAAATCGGAGGATACAATCAATTCATCCCCGCTTTTAAATAAAGCCATAATGGTTTGAATGGCTGCCATTCCCGAGCTGAAAGCAAAGCCTCTCGCACCGTTCTCCAACACGGCGATGGCGTCTTCAACGAGCTGGCGAGTCGGGTTTTTCGTGCGCACGTAATCAAAGCCTGTAGATTCTCCTATTCCTCTATGGCGGTAAGCGGTGGACAGATAAATCGGCGGACTGACCGTTCCCGTTGCTTCTTCGCTTCTATTTCCGATTTGGGCTAATTTTGTTTCAACATGCTGCATCATCAGCAGGCACCATCCTTTTTCAAAAATAAAAAAGCTCCCTCTTCATAAGAAGAAGGAGCTTTTCTCTTCCTCTTATCTTCCAAGCATGTGAATCGCTTGCTGGATTTAGCACCTTGGCACTTTGCCTTCCTGCGGCAAAGCAAACCGGTTGCTGAGGTTTCAAAGGGCCAGTCCCTCCACCTCTCGTGATAAGAATATTGTTTTGTATTTTCTGATTGTTCTATATTAACTCACTATAAAATGAATTTCAACAACTTTTTGATTTTCTGAACTCTCTCAAGAAGTGCATCTGAAGAAAGAAATTTCTAATAATTCATGGTACAATAGGGAAAAACCATTAAGACAAGAAGCGGCCTGGAGGAATGCGAAGTGGCACCGAAAAACGGAATCATTCATGAGAAAAAACTTTTCTCCCGTGAGCTTGAAGAAGAAATGACCGTTCTGGTCTACCTGCCAAACACCTACTCCCCCCTGTATAAATATCATACGGTCATCGCCCAGGACGGCCATGATTACTTCAGATTAGGGAAAATCGGGCGGCAGGCGGAAGAGCTCATGTCAAAGGGGGAAATTGACCGCTGCATCATTATCGGCGTCCCCTATAAAAATGTGCGGGAGCGAAGAGACACATACCATCCCGAAGGCTCTAAGTTCGCCTCATATAAACGGTTTATCGCAAATGAGCTCGTTCCTTTTATCGACAAAGAATACCCGACTTATCAAGTCGGATACGGCCGCACGATGATCGGGGATTCCCTCGGCGGAACCGTTTCGCTCATGACGGCGATTGACTATCCGAACATGTTCGGAAACGTCATCATGCAGTCTCCGTATGTTGACGGGCACGTCCTGGATGCCGTCCGGGAGTCGGAGGATCTCAAACAGATTTCCGTTTATCATCAAATCGGAGAAAAAGAAACCGACGTTCACACAACGGACGGCCAGGTTCTTGATTTCACCGCGCCGAACGAAGAGCTCAAACAGCTGCTGGAAAGCAAACAGTCTGAATACACGTATGAAACCTTCGACGGGGATCATAAGTGGACTTACTGGCAGCCGCTCATAACGCCGGCGCTGAAAAAAATGCTGTAACCATTCATTTAAGGAGGGAACTTTCATGAAATACGGTATTGTTTTATTTCCATCAAAAAAATTACAGGATCTCGCAAATTCGTACCGGAAACGCTACGACCCGAGCTACGCGCTCATACCGCCGCACCTGACGGTAAGAGATCCGTTTGAAGCGACAGAACAGGAAATCGAGCAGGTCGTATCACAGCTGAGACAGACGGCGAAAGAGTCGCACCCGCTCGTTCTGAAAATCACAAAATACAGCTCGTTTTCTCCTGTAAATAATGTGATATACATGAAAGCGGAGCCGACGGAGGAATTAAAAACGCTGAGTGAGAAATGCTACTCAGGAGCATTATCCGGAGAGCCGGAATACAGCTTCGTTCCGCATGTCACAGTCGGCCAGAAGCTGTCGTCAGATGAACATTCCGACGTACTCGGGCAGCTGAAAATGCTGGACATTTCCCACGAAGAAGTCATCGACCGTTTTCACTTGCTCTACCAGCTGGATAACGGCTCATGGACTGTGTACGAAACATTTTTATTAGGCAAGGGAGAATAACTGTTTGGAAGCCATCATTGCAAAAACGGAAAAACAGCTGAACGACGCTTTTTTCGTCAGAAAAGAGGTCTTTGTTAAAGAGCAGCACGTTCCGGAAGAAGAAGAAATTGATCAATTCGAAGACACGTCAGAGCATATTGTCGTATATGACGGCGGCCAGCCGGTCGGAGCCGGCAGATGGCGCTTGAAAGACGGTCATGGAAAATTAGAGCGCATCTGCGTGATGAAAAGCCATCGCTCTCTCGGTGTAGGCGCCATCATTATGCGGGCGCTTGAAAAAGCGGCGGAAGCCAAGGGCGCCGACAGCTTTATCTTACATGCGCAGACACAGGCGGTTCCGTTTTACGAAAAACAAGGATACCGAGTCACGTCTGGCGAAGAATTTCTAGATGCGGGCATTCCCCATCTGGAAATGGTAAAGAAACAAAAACTATAAAATCAAAAACACTCCTGTTGATATGACAGGAGTGTTTTTTTATGAAAATTATACTTTTTCAAGAATTTTATTGAATTTTATGGAATTTAATTGTATGTTTAGTATGCGAAGTATTACAATTCATACAAAAAATACAATTCATATGGGATGTTTAAACATGACAGCACCAAAAGGGAAGCATATATTCGGGACTGTGAAAGTGGGCACAAAAGGACAGATTGTCATTCCTAAAGAAGCAAGAGACGTTTTTGATATAAAGCCCGGGGACTCACTGCTTATGCTCGGGGATGACCAGCAGGGCATCGCACTTGTTAAACAAGAACTCTTTTTCGAATTTGCAAAAGATATCTTAAACGCAAAGCAAATCAATACAGATGGCGAGGATGAGTAAATGCACGCGATTGAGCTGAAGCAATTAACTAAACATTATAAAGAAACCGCCGCTGTTGACCGACTTGAATTTTCAATTGAAAAAGGAGAATTTTTCGCTTTACTCGGAGAGAACGGAGCCGGAAAAACGACATTAATCCGGATGCTTTGCGGCCTCCTTTCTCCAGATGAAGGTGATGCATCAGTGCTTGGTCACAGCATTTTGACTGATTTGGATAAAATAAAACCGAAAATGAATATGTCTCCGCAGGAAACAGCCATCGCCCCTAATTTAACCGTACGGGAAAACTTAGAGTTTATAGCCGGAGTCTACGGAATTCCGAAAAAAGAAGGAAAAAAAAGAACGGATGAGATGCTCGAATTGTTTCAATTAAAAGAAAAAGAAAGAGAAAAAACAAAAACGTTATCAGGCGGAATGCAGCGCCGGCTCAGCATCGCAATGGGAATGATTACAAAACCGGATATTTATTTCTTAGATGAGCCGACATTAGGTCTGGACGTCCGTTCACGCCGCGAGTTGTGGAAAAATCTTGAGTCATTAAAGGGAGACATGACGATCATTTTAACGACACACTATCTAGAAGAAGCTGAAGCCCTGGCAGACCGTATTTGCATTTTAGAAAATGGGACATTAAAAGCACTGGGTACGGCTGAGGACCTGAAAAAGCAAACTCATTCAGCCACATTTGAAGATGCCTTTTTAGCGATTTGTGACGGGGAGGCGGGGCTTTATGCTTGATTTCGCCATACGCAACCGCAAAGAAATTTTTCGTGATCCCCTATCTATCATCCTTGGAATCGCTCTGCCTGTTATTCTATTGTTTCTGTTTACTACGATTGAGAAAAATGCGCCGCTTGACACTTTTAAAGTTCAGCATTTAGCACCCGGACTTATTGTTTTCGGTTTTGCTTTCCTCACGATGTTCTCTGCATTGCTGATCGCAAAAGACAAACAGACCGCCCTTCTGACCCGTTTGTTTGCTTCTCCTTTAAAAACAGCCGATTATGTCATCGGTTATGCTTTGCCAATGCTGCCTTTAGCCATATTACAAATCGTCATTTGTTTTATCGCAGCTGCTGCTGCCGGCTTATCCGCCGAATGGATCAATCTTCTCGCGGGTATCGCCGTGCTGCTGCCGATTGCGATGATGTCCGTTTTCTTCGGTTTATGTTTAGGAGCTGTGTTTACGGACAAACAAATTTCAGGTATCGGTACTATTTATATTACCCTTGTTCAATTTCTCGGCGGGGCTTGGATGGATGTCAGTCTGCTTGGTGAGACGTTCAAACATATAGCTTATGCCTTACCGTTTATTCACTCGATCGAACTGGCTCAGGAAGTCATATCCGGAGATTATTCTTCATTCCAACAGCATATTTGGCCGATAGGGGGATATGCCGTTTTGGCGCTTGCGCTTGCTTTCCTTAGTTTGATGAAAATCAGGAAGAGATAAAAAACCGGCACTCCGTAACGGGAGCGCCGGTCTTCTTTATTTATTTTCTTTCAGAAGGCTTATCGTATGCGGCAGCAGACGGCCATCCCCCGGGCTGCCATGCCCCGGGACGACAATGCTTATGTCTTGGTATCTTTTCATCACTTTCTGAACAGCGCGCGGCCACTGATCCGGATAAAAACCCGGAGTAGGCACGATTTCCTTTGTTTCTAAAGACTTGATTAAGCATCCGCCGAATAAGAGCTTATCCTGAGGCAGCCAGACGGTGATATTGTCTTCCGTATGCCCTTTTCCCGGATAAAACGTTTCCATTTCCATATCGCCAAATTGCAGCTTTGCCACGTTTTTTAAATCTCCGAGCGGCCGGGCATATCCCTGCTTTCGGGCGAAGTCGGCTGTCAGCTTCGTGCTGTGCACCTTTACACCGTATTTGTACAGGGTGTTCAGCCCGCCTATCCGATCATCATGGGCGTGTGTCACAATGGCATCGGTCATCCTTTTGCCGGGAAACTGCTGGTTTATTTGTGTCATTAATTGCTCTGTAAGACTGTCATTCCACGGAGTGTCGATCAACACGATTCCTTTGGAAGTATCAAGAAGCAATCCGTTCGCAGGGACGGGTCTCCCGTCTGCCATACCTGTGCTTGTATGCATCCAGACATGCGGCGCCAGCTGTGTGAGCGTGACACCTTTTAATTCGGAGCCCTCTGCCGCGTGTGCCGGTTTCATCCCGGCTGTAAAGAGGCCCAATAGAAACAGCCCTGCGATGAATAATGTAAATCTTCTCAATTAAATCATTCCTTTCTTCTTTCATATATACGACTCGAAAAAAGCCCGGATATTTCCGGGCTTTTTTACACGCATTGATTAATCAATCGGCCTTTTCCCATGATTTGCGGGAGGCGGGAAAGAGAGCGCTTACGTTTTTCCTCATTGACTTTCTTTGCTGCGGCTGCGGTGTTTTCCTGACGGCGCTCCACCTCTCTGTACACCCTGTCATTGGCGAGGGCGGCCGCTTTCGTAACGCCGGCGTAATCAGGCTTATAACCCGCTGACCGGTTTGCGTATTGAGTGTATTGCTGGTTTTGAATCCGTCCTGCATAAATCATATGTACCCCTCCCCTTCGCTTTTCATTTCCCTTAATCTTACTTTTTGAAACGCGGTTCTTTTGTTATGATATTCTTTGTCTATCAAATGGATGAACACCTTTTAATGGGAGGACCCCTTTTTGAAATGCGCCCGACTGAATAACCGAACGATACATTTACATACATATTCTAGAGAACATTACCAATTCCTTTTTGAAGAAGCCCAAAAAGGGAATATTTTTTGCGCACATTGTGACCAGCCTGTCTTGATGCGGCTTTCCATTTTAGAGCAGCCGGCGTTTTATCACCGGCAAAAGGGAGATTTCACCGCCTGTGAAAAAGCATGCGAGGCGAAGGAGCCAAAAGCGGAGAAAGAAAAAGAAGAGTATAAGGAAGCCGGCATGTTCCGCCTGCCGAAAGGAAAAGCCATTTCCGAGAGTTCGAAACCGATCGTCTCAGAATGGAAAAGCCCGAAAAAAGTGCCTGCCCCCGAGCCGTTTTCACCGACATCTGAGGCAGCTGATACATCGCTGTTTCCCGGTATCGGACTGAACCGTGAACAAATGCGGGCCGTCACAGAAACGGACGGGCCTTTGCTCGTGCTTGCCGGAGCTGGAAGCGGAAAAACAAGGGTGCTGACGGCACGCGCTGCCCATATGATTGAACATCTCGGCATTTCACCTGAGAACATGCTGCTTGTGACCTTTACGACAAAAGCCGTGGCCGAAATGAAAGAGCGGATGGCAAATGAGTACGGGCTGGCAGCCGGGAGAGTCTCCCGCCTCGTGACCGGAACATTCCACAGCTTTTTCTATAAAATACTCTATCATTATGATTCTTCAAAATGGAACGGCAGCCAGCTCTTAAAAATGGAGTGGCAAAGAGAGCAATATGTGAAAAAGGCGCTCTATGAAGAAAACTTGGATGAGAAAGAGTTTCCCGTCGACCAAGCGCTTCAGCTGATCGGCTGCTGGAAAAACACGTATCTCCCTCATGAGACAATTCCGCTTGCGGATGACTGGGAGAAAAAAGTATACAGGCTCTACGAACATTACGAACGGCAGAAGCGGGAAAAACGGCAATTTGATTTTGATGACATGGCTCAAGGCTGTTATGAACTGTTTCAAAGCCGGCCTGATATTCTCGCACAGTATCAAAACAGATTTTCTCATATTTTAATTGATGAGTTTCAAGATATTAATCCTGTACAGTACAAAATAATGCAATTGATTGCAAGCCCTGAGAATAACTTGTGCGGCGTGGGGGATGATGATCAATCCATTTATGCGTTCCGCGGCAGCAGCCCGTCTTTCATTCTCGATTTTCAGAAGGATTATCCGGCAGCAAAGACCATTTACTTAACGGCAAATTACCGCTCGCCGCATCCGATCGTCTCGAGTGCCCATGCCGTCGTAAAGAAAAATAAAAAACGGTATGAAAAAACACTTTCTGCCGTCAAAGACGGTGTTCATGCCCCCGTGATGTTTTTTCCTTACGATGAGGAAGAAGAAGCGACTATGATCGTTTCCGATATGAAAGAGAAAATTCAAAACGGCGCGAGCCCTGACGATTTTGCCGTTCTTTACCGGACGAACAGCGCCGGACGGGCCATTTATGAAAGACTGCATCAATCATCGATTCCTTATCATGCCGACCGCGGCGTACAGACGTTTTACAGCCGCCGAATCGTCCGGCAGATCCTCGCCTACTTATATGCGAGTCAGAACGAGGATGATACGGATGCAGTGAAAGATCTGCTGCCCGCCTTATTTTTAAAGCAATCCGCCCTGCAAACCTTAAAGGCGCTGTCCATCACAGAAGATTGCACGATGATTAAGGCGCTGACGAAACTGCCTGACCTGAAGCCGTTTCAAATCGGGAAGATCAAGCAGATCGTTCCGTTTTTCGCAAGCATCCGGACAATGAAACCCGTTGAAGCCATTACCTTCGCAGAAAGCAAAATGGGCTTTTCCGAGTATTTAAAAAAACGGGGAAACGAAGGGAATAAACTGGAAAAAGGCTCTGATGATCTCCGTGATGTCAAAGTGGCCGCCAAAAAATTCAAAACCATTCCGGATTTTCTTGCGCATGTCGATCATATGCGCGCCGCCGAGAATCTGAAAACCAATGAAAACGGCGTCGAACTGCTGACCATTCACCGCTCGAAAGGTCTTGAATTCAATACGGTCTATATTTTAGGCGCGGCTGACGGCTCGATCCCTCATGACTTTGCGCTTGAGACGGCGAGACAGGGCGATCCCGCTCCGCTCGAGGAAGAAAGACGGCTTCTGTACGTCGCAATGACAAGGGCCATGCAGCATTTATATGTATCATGTCCTGCGAACAGGCGGGGAAAAACAGCCCGCAGTTCAAGGTTTCTCGAGCCCCTTCTGCGGATGGACAGACGGAGCGCACTCAAGATATAAAGAACCCGGCAGATGACTGCCGGGCTTTTCTCATATAAAAAGGCCTTTCAATAAGGCCGGCTGACGCCTATTTATTGTTCATCATTTTAGAAATGGTGCCAAAATCAAGTTTCTCTTTTCCGCTTGTAATAGATTGAACGATTTTGTCTTCCAATTCTTTCGGTACACGCTTGTTAGCCAGCTGGGATACCTTCTGAATGACGCCTCTCACCGTGTTTTCATCTTTGAAATTGGCATTTTGCAGTGATCCGGCGAGATTCATAACATCCTTCATGCTGACGCCTGTTTTCTTCTCAATATTTTTGAAAAATTGATTATCCATGTTGTGCCTCCTTTTTGTGGAGTAATACGATATTGTATGAACAAAGCGTGGAACATGTGCCCGTAAGACAACGGAAAAATTCTGCACACCCGTTTTCATGCTCCTTCATACATCAGGCAAGCACGGGACTGAACGATCCCGCGCTTATCCTGGGTCTTGCTAAGGTTTAGCCGAAAAAGGATGCACCGACAATGATCAGAAGGATGAACAATACGACAACAAGAACAAATGTTGAGCCGTATCCGCCTCCGACATAGCCACCGCCGTATCCGCCGCAGCCGCCGTAACCGCCATAGCCGCCACCGAATCCGCCATATCCGAATCCCATATCTAAGCACCTCCTTTACTCTCTATACTCTATGTGAGCAGACATGTTTGGCTTGGATAAATGCATAGGGCCGGTGCGGATTTCATTTATTTTATTGAGAATGCTCATTTTTCTTCAGTTTTGCTTCGGTTTCAGCGGCAAACACATCTATCCATTTCTCAAAGCGCAATCCCGCTTCATCAAACTCAGACAGCTGCTTTTCAATAGAAAAGATATGTTTGTTATGTTCCCGCTGATTTTGATTGTGCCGGCGGTATCTTCCGTTTATTAACAATTCAAATATATTCATAACATCCCCCCTCCTATGATCTATGCGGAACAGGGTCCGGTGTTCAGCCAAAAAACAAAAAAACCGGAATCTCCGGTTTCTTTTAGAAAACGGCTATTTCGGTTTTTTCTTTTGGCCGCAGCCGCAGCCTTTCTTTTTAATTTTTTTTCCGTAAGGCTGATACTCAGTTGATTTGTATGGAGAGTTTTGGGAAGGTTTGCTTGATTGATTCATGGTGATCCTTCCTTTCCTTATGTCATATATGCCATTTTATGCAGAAAGTGACGGCAAGTTGCTGATGGAACCGCCTTATTCCTGAAGAAGACGTGACACCGCAGCTTCAATGATCCCTGCCGCGCCGGCTATGGCTAAAAGTAAAATCAGCCATTGCGCAGCCTGCGGCATCACAATCTGCGCCGCAATTAAAAAGGCGGCGCACCATACGCCCGTACACCAGTAGCAGCTGAGAAGTTCACCGATAAATGCCCTGATGCCTTTCCCTTTTATGACAATGTAGGTTTCTGTCGTACCGTCGGGTGCGGTTTCTGTTTTTTCCTCATGAAAAAGGCTCCGGAGCGGCGCCATAATGGTGTCAAATACGAAAAGCCTTGCCAGCCGAAAAACGGCAAACGATAACAGAATAAATGAAAGCCAATTGATAACCACCTGTTCACTCCTTTTTAAAACATGACCTCTTTATACATATGCGAAAACCCTGATCTTCATGAATCGCACCTTGTCCGGTAAAAAAATAGGTGCGGTTTAGTTGTTTTTCTTATTCCGCTCAGCGTTTCATTTGCATTATATAAAGTATGAATGAGAAAGGAGTGAAGGTTATGTCGTTTGAAGAAAAAGTCGAAACACTGCAACCGCAAATATACGAACAATTATCCAACGAATTCGAGCAGACGATCGAAGTGATTGATTGCGAAAATGTCACAATAGATACAACACATATAACGGCCGCTCTTTCTATACAAGCCTCAGTTACTACGGCGATTATCCTCGCGACACAGCTCGTGATCGCAGATGAAGACACAGCCGACCAAATGGTAACCGAACTGCTGATCCTGGATGATTGCCAGATAAAAAAAAGGAACCGTCATTCAAGTCCTGAACAGCCGCAATATTAAAATCACACTGACAGCAGACGATATTATGGCCTTTGTACAAATTTTATTTCAATTATTAAACATACTTTTTGCTGAACTAGACATCCTTTAACCTTTCTTTTCAAATATTTAAATAGAGGTGAGAACAAATGGCAGATAACGAAAAATTAAAAAAAGAACTCGAAAATCTACCAGAAGTGGATCCGCTTTTAAAAGTGCTTGTCAGCAATGTCTTCAAAAAACACGGCGTGACAAAGGATAAAATGCGGGAAATACCTGATGAAGAAAAAGAAATGCTGATCGCATTAGTCAAAGACATGCAGGCGAAATCAGAAGCTTTTCTTGAAAGCCAGAAACAGAAAAAAGAGCAGGAAAAAGCGCAAGAACAGCAGACAAATCCGCAAACCCGCAGAGAACAATTAATCGAACAGCTCCGGCAAAGACGCCAAAATCCCGGTCAATAACTAAAAAATAGTGATTTTTATCAGGATATATGCCTGAGTCAAAGTAAGGGGCCGGCTCATTTAATAATAGTAAAAGAAAAGGAGGAATAGATATGGAAAGCAGACCATACTCTTGGGTTGCACTTGATCCTGAATGCGAACATCCGCGAGAAGAAAAAGAAGAAAAAGAAGGCAGAAGATGTAATGTTTGCTGTAACGGAAACGGATTCGGCGAAGATAATGCCTTCCTTGACCAAGACCTGGCTCAGGCGAATATCAACAAACAAGTTTCTGAAGAAGCGATTATTATCAGAGACTCTTGTGATATTAACGTGACGTCAACAGACGTTCAAGCAGTCGCTTCAGTCATGACAGCAATTAATGCAGCAGTCGTAACGGCCACTCTCACTTCAATCGCTGACGGAGTCATCGCTGAATTGGTCGCGCAAGACTTATTGCAGCTAACAGCTAACAAACAAATCAATCGTCAAAAACTGCTCATCGAAAACTCCCGCGGCGTAAACGTGACAACAGTAGATGCCGATATCGCAGTGCTGATCTCAACAGCGACAAATTTACTGATTGCTGTCTTAGTCATCACCCTCGTCCTCTAAAAAGAAAAGCAGAGCTAAAAACGCTCTGCTTTTTCTTATTTTCTCCGCATATGATGAATATATAGACGTTCACCCACACCAAGTGAAGCACGCGTACATATGTTGTTAAAGACAAAAGTCAAATACCCTAAAAGAAGGAGCTGAAATCCATGAGCTGCGGAAAACACCATGGCCGAGATGAAAATTGTGTATGCGATGCAGTCGAGAAGATTTTAGCAGAGCAAGAGGCTGTTGAAGAACAATGCCCGACTGGATGCTATTCCAATCTGTTAAGCCCGACGGTTACCGGTAAAGATACCATCCCGTTTCTCCTGTTTGATAAAAAAGGCGGTTTGTTCTCCACATTCGGAAACGTCGGAGGATTTGCGGATGACAGCCAGTGCTTCGAGTCTATTTTCTTCCGGGCAGAAAGAGTTTGCGATTGCTGCGCGACGCTTTCAATACTGCGCCCCGTAGATGTGCACGGCGACACCCTCAGCGTCTGCCATCCTTGTGATCCGGATTTCTTCGGTTTAGAAAAAACAGATTTTTGCATTGAAGTTGATCTAAGCTGCTTCAGCGCCATTCAATGCCTTTCACCGGAGCTTGTCGACCGGCCTGCGCCGCACAAAGAGAAAAAGCACCACGGATAGTCATTGATTCGCATCTTTTCTAAAGGAGAATCCCCTTCCAACCTTCTATTACAGATGCAATCATCAGCCCGCCCGGACGTCCGGGCGGCTGACTCTCCGATATCGTTTAATCCGGTACCATTTAAAACGTGAAGTCAGGAGGGATATTATGAGCAAGAATACAACATACTGTGTGCGTGAAGCAGTAGAAAATATTGAAGACCTGCAAAATGCGGTTGAGGAAGAATGTCCGGCCGGATGCTATTCCAACCTTTTATCGCCGGGTTATTCATTAGGCGATACAGTGCCATTTGTGCTTTTCACTTCTAAATCAGCGCCGTTTGTCGCGTTCGGAAATGTCGGCGAGCTGGATAACGGCCCGTGCTTTAATACCGTTTTTTTCAGGGTTGAAAGAGTCTGTGACGGATGTGCCACATTAAGCCTGCTTATTGCTTTTGACGAGCATAAGCACATTCTTGATTTTACAGATAAAGATTCTGTCTGCGATGTATTCCGTTTAGAAAAAACACACTATTGCATTGAAGTCGATCTTCACAGCTTCTGCGCCATCAATTGCCTGAACCCGAGACTGCTGAACCGCACACATTCTTAATCGAAAAGCATAAAAATAAGCTGCCGGATTAAAGAATTCAGGCAGCTTTTTGTATGGTTAAAAACCGAGCGGATGCAGCGAGGTGATATCGCTAATGGCAAGCTCCGCAGGCGCACCGTTGCTCGTCGTCCTCAAATAGATGGCATCATTTTTTCTGCCGACGATCACGCCTCTGTAAGTTTTCCCGTTGGCTTCTATCAGACAAAGCGCCCGCGGCATATTATGCGGCAGCTTCGTTAAGAAATCAATTTTTTCAACAATGGACATTCTGCTCATCGGCTTTTTCACGCGCTTCGGCGGAACTTTCTCCTCCGGGGCGTCATTGTGAACCGCTTCAGGCTCTTTTTCAGCGGTGTCAGGTTCATCAGCAGCTTCCTGCACTTGCGCCGGAACTTCTTGAGAGGCTTCCTCCGCGCGGCTGTGCTGTACAGGCGTCTGATTTTCCGGTTTGGCAGACGCGGCTCCGTCGGGCTGAGTCTTACATTCTTCCTCCTGCTTTCCAAACGCCGGCTCTTCTTCCGGCGGCTGATGTGCTTTCCTTTTTTTGATTAATATGTCCTGCATTGATGATTGCGTGTCTGTATAATCCGGCTGAACAATATACATGAGCGGTTTTTTGTCCGCGCTTCTGTTTTGTTTTGACATCTTCATCCCTCCGATTCTGTCATGTTTTATCTATATGACAGAATGATTAAAATCAGAAGAAAGAAAAAAGCAATCCCTGAAAGGGACTGCTTGTCAATTAACGTGCGGTAATATGGAAACCGGAATCAACGTGAAGATTTTCGCCCGTGATGCCTCTTGAGAGGTCACTGAACAAGAATGCAGCCGTGTCGCCCACTTCTTCAGGCGTTGTCGTGCGGCGCAGCGGTGCGCGCTCTTCGATTTCTTTCAGGATAGAGTTGAAATCACTGATTCCTTTTGCAGACAGCGTGCGGATCGGGCCTGCTGAAATACTGTTGACGCGGATGTTTTCTTTTCCTAAGTCAGCGGCTAAATATCTGACGCTCGCATCAAGAGACGCTTTTGCCACACCCATTACGTTATAGTTTGAAACGACGCGCTCTCCGCCGAGGTAAGTGAGTGTAACGATGCTTCCGCCTTCAGTCATGATCGGACGCGCCGCTTTTGCGACCGCTGTCAGAGAGTAAGAACTGATGTTATGCGCAAGCAGGAATCCTTCACGGTTCGTATTTAAATATTCACCGACAAGCTCTTCTTTGTTTGCAAACGCGATGCAGTGCGCGATGCCGTGAATCACGCCGACCTGCTCTTTAATGCTCGCAAAGCAAGTTTCGATCTCAGCGTCATTTGTCACATCACACGGAAGGATGAGAGAATCATTTCTTTCTAATGTAGCCGCAAGGTCATGAACTGATTTTTCCAAGCGTTCTCCTGCGTATGTGAAAATGAGGCGCGCTCCGGCTTCATGCAGCGAGCGGGCGATTCCCCAGGCGATACTGCGTTTATTGGCGACGCCCATCACAACGATGTTGCGGCCTTCAAGTGAAAAATTCATATGTATAAAGCCTCCTGTAATCGTCTTAAAGACATAGTTTTAGTACCTGATCTTAATTTTTATCATATCATAACCTTGTCCAGATTGAAAGCATGGGAAAAAGACCGCTGGGTGTCGAAGCGGTCTCTTTTTATCTCGTCTGCAGACTGTTTCTTTTAAAGGCAAAATGATTGGTCGGGCCGTGTCCCGCTCCGATGCCGAGCGTATGTTCCACCGCTTCACGCACAAAATTGGCGGCTATCTCAAACGCGGTTTGAATCTGTTCTCCCTTTGCGGTTTCCGCCGTCAGCGCAGCCGCAAACGTGCAGCCTGTTCCGTGAGTATGTTTGGTGTCAATATAGGCGTGACTGATTTGGGTAAAAGACGAACCGTCAAATAATAAATCAACGATTTTCCCCTGTTCCGGCTGATGTCCGCCTTTTATGATGACGTTTTTTGCGCCAAGCCTGCAAAGGCATTCAGCCGCTTTTTTCCGGTCCTCAAACGTGCGGATTTCCATCCCCGTCAATGCCTCAGCTTCCGGAACATTCGGCGTAACCGCATAGCTGCGCGGAATCAGCAGCTCTTTTAACGCGGCCTGTGATTCCACCCGCAGCAGGGAAGCGCCTCCTTTGGCAATCATGACGGGGTCGGTGATGAGATGATCCAGCCCGTACTGATCTATTTTTTCCGCTATTTCCGCAATCATCTCTGCGCTCCACAGCATCCCCGTTTTTATCGCGTCAGGCCGTAAATCTTCCGCCACCGCGTCGATCTGGCTGCCCAGCGCTTCCCTGGTGAGCGGATAGATGCCGTGAACGCCCAATGTGTTCTGGGCGGTTACCGCTGTAATGGCTGACATTCCGAAGACACCGAGCTCCTGAAAGGTTTTGAGATCGGCCTGAATACCGGCGCCGCCTCCTGAATCTGACCCGGCAATCGTCAATGCTTTGCATATGCTCATGCTGTTTTTCTCTCCTTTCACATTATCCGATCCATTTATGATAAAAGGATTTCGCTCTGCTGATATCACTTGTACCGTGAATTAATGCTCTTCCGTCACGAAACAAAACCATCTTGACATTGTCTGCGCGGAACGAAATTAAATACGGGTTGGCTGACACGTCAAGCCCCGCCCGCCTGAGCTGTTCCGCAAGCCTTTGCAGATCAAACTGTTCGGATATCCCCGTTCTGATCTGTACCGTGTTCCGGCCGCACAGAACCGCCGCTTTCGTCTGATTTTCATAAGATAAAAACGGAAAATCATTTGTGCCGCAGCTTGGACAATCAGCCGACTTAAGCTGGGCGACGTTTATTTCTGACCGTTCATTTTTCCATAAATCAAACGAACGGAGAACATGCTCAACAGGTTCGCCCGTTAACAGCTTCAGCGCGTCTGCAGCCTGAAAAACGGCCGTCTGCAGGACAGCCGGGCTGATAATTCCCGCCGTATCGCATGTCATTCCGCCTAAAGGCAATGTCTCAAGCAGACAGTGAAGACACGGCGTGACACCGGGTATGACGGTGAATGAAAGTCCGTAGCTTCCGACACAGGCGCCGTACAGAAAGGGAATTCCTTTCTGTACAGCCGCGTCATTCACAATCATCCTTGTTTCAAAGTTGTCAGTGGCATCCACGATAAGGGATGCGTCACAAATCAATCCGGGTGCGTTTTCCGCAGTGACATCCATGACAAAACCTTCTACCTCTACATCACTGTTTATAGATCGCAGCCGCTTTTCTGCTGCCGCGGCTTTCGGCATTTCCTGTCTGACATCGTCTTCGGTATAAAGCTGCTGGCGCTGGAGATTACTCCACTCCACATAATCTCTGTCGGCGATCGTTACCTTCCCGACTCCTGCTCTGACAAGCATCTCCGCACTTGCCGTGCCGAGCGCACCCGCACCGATAATCATGGCATGAGACGAACGGAGCTTCTGCTGGCCTGAGGGACCGATCGGCTGAAACAGCTCCTGTCTGGAATATCTGTCCGTCATACCGGAAGACCGTCACGCGGACTGCTTGCAGTTCCGTAATCTTTCACCGGTATTCTGCCGGCTTCATAAGAAAGGCGGCCCGCTTCTACGGCAAGCTTCATTGCCCGGGCCATTTTGACCGGATCATCAGCGCCTGACACAGCAGTATTTAATAACACGCCGTCAGCCCCGAGCTCCATCGCGTAGGCCGCGTCTTTGGAAGACCCGACGCCGGCATCGACAATGACCGGCACCTTCGCCTGTTCAATGATGAAGGAAAGATTCAGCGGATTTAAAATCCCCTGGCCTGAACCGATCGGTGAAGCGCCCGGCATAATGGCATGAACTCCGAGCTCCTCAAGACGCCTTGCGAGCACGACATCATCTGACGTATACGGCAGAACGATAAATCCCTCTTCGAGCAGCTGTTCTGATGCTTTCAATGTCTCAACCGGATCAGGCAAAAGTGACCGGCTGCATCCGATAACTTCTACTTTTATCATGTCACAAAGTCCGGAAGCTTTGGCAAGCCTTGCAATTCTGACTGCCTCTTCAGCCGTTGCGGCGCCGGCTGTATTCGGCAGAAGCGTGTACTTAGATAAATCAAGCTGTTCGAGAAAGTTTGGCTGAGACTCTTCAAAGATGTTCATCCGCCGCACCGCAAAGGTTAAAATATCTGATTCCGAAACCGCCACCGCTTCTTTCTGAATCTCAAAACTCGGATATTTACCTGTTCCTAACAGCAATCTTGACTGAAACTGCTTTCCTCCTATTGTTAACATCCTCATCCGCCTCCTACAAAATGAACAATTTCTATGACATCCCGGTCACACAAACTTGTATTTTCATAATTCTTTTTTTCAATGATTTCTTTATTTCTCTCTACAACTACGATTCTGTGATCAAGCTGATACGATTCGAGCAAATCCTGAACCGTTCCCTCTTTTCGATCCCAATCAATTTGTTTTCCGTTCAGCTGAAGGATCATATGTGAACCGCCTCCTTGCGATCAATTCGAAACGCTTCTTCCCATTCATGTTTCACCTGTTTCCCCAGGATCATATCCCGCACCATTTCAGCCGTTGCCGGGGCCAATAAGATGCCGTTTCTAAAATGGCCGGCGGCGAATATGATGCCGCTGTCTTCAGGATGCCGCCCGATAAACGGCTTTCCGTCTCTTGTACCCGGCCTGAGCCCCGCCCAAAACCGGTCTATTTTCATATGTTCGATGGCGGGCAGCATGGTTTTCGCTTTTGAGATGACGGCTTCGATCCCGCCGATGTCAGGCGTATCGCTCCAGTCGCCCTGTTTCATTGTGGCACCGATGACAAGCCGGCCGCTTTTTCTCGGGACGACATAACTTTGACCATGGTAAAGGGTTTTGGTAAGCGGGATATGGTCATTCCACACAGAAAGGCATTCTCCTTTCACAGGGAAAAAAGGCTGTCCCAAGCCGAGCTGGCTGAAAAACCGGCCGCTCCATACACCGCTTGCAACTGCGACTTGGTCAGCATAAACATCCCCGCCGGATGTTGTGATACAGAATGCTCCGTTCACCCGTTTAACGGCGGTCACATGTGTATGCTCATATATATCAGCGCCATAGCGCCGCGCCCCTTTTGCATACGCTTTGCAGACATAATACGGCTCGACATGGACATCGTCTTTTATAAAACTTGCGCCGAGAATGTCCTTTGAAGCGTACGGCTCTTTTTCAAGGGCTTCTTCCGCTGAAAGCCAAGTGACGGAAGGTAAATCATCCATCTTTCGTAAACGGATAATGTCTTCTTCGGTATACGCCAGTTTAAGCATTCCGCCGTTATGGCGCCTGATGTCAATGCCGCAAGCCTCCTCCAGCTCGCGCCCTGCCGCTTCATACAGTCTTTGGCTGTACATGGCGAAATCAAAAAACGCATCCCGGTTTTCACATTCCGCATGAGCACCCAGCATTCCCGCAGCAGCGCTTGTCGTTTTTCGGCCGATCGCACCGTCTTCAAACAAGACAACGTTCTTTTGAGTCTTCGCCAGTTCATAAGAAATGGCGCACCCGATAATTCCGCCGCCGATAACCGCCGTTTCATAGTGCTTCTTCATAATCGGCCTCCCTTATTGCGCGTGCATACCGTTTTGCCGCTTCCTCAGGATTTTCAGCTGAGAAAATGCCTGACATGACGGCAATTCCGTCCGGTTTCGCCTGCTTTGCCTTTCCGATTGTCTGCAGTGTCACTCCGCCGATTGCGATTACGGGGATAGAAAGCGTGCTTTTAATATCTGAGAGCAGGCTGATGCCTCTTGCTTCAAGTCCTTGTTTACATTCGGTTTCAAATACATGGCCGAACACCACATAATCCGCATCTTCTTTTTCAGCTTGGACCGCTTCTTTCAGCGAATGAACCGAACGCCCGATATGAAGATGGGGAAATCTGTTTCGCACCTGTTTGACGGAAAAGCTGCGGGCCGGAAGCTGAACACGGTGTATATTGGCAAAAAGCGCGACATCCGCCCGGTCATTAATAACCAATTTGTCCTTATCGGCGCCGCCTTTTTTCAAAAGTGCCAAAAGCTGCATGATCTCTCCCGCTGTTTTGTCCCGCTCACGGATATGGATAAAGCTCACTTCATGCTGAATCGAAAGAATATCCTCCGCCAGCTCGGCAACGGGCTTGCGATTATCGGTTACCGCGTGCAGCTCCAAAGGACTCCACCTCTTTTCCGCCCTTTCCGGACCAGCCTTCTTTTTGATAAGCCATTCCCCAAAATTGATATTCATAATAGCTTGAAATCACAAAATTCTCTTTCATTTTCGCGCGGATTTCCTCTGTGCTGCTTTCAGCAATCTCGTTAAAACGGCTGATCTGTTCTTCGACTTGCTGTCTGAACCAGTCTCCGCCGTATGTGCCGATCCATTTTTCATAAATCGGATGTTCCGGTTTGCATTCCTTTAAGTGTTCGCCGACTTCATAATAAAGCCAATAGCAAGGCAGAAGCGCAGCTAAAATTTCTCCAAATTGGCCGCTCATTACCGATCTGTACATATGAGACGTGTAAGAATAAGCCGTCGGTGCCGGTTTAAAGGCCGCACGTTCTTCTTCTGTAATTCCTAAAAGCTCCGTAAACTCGCGGTGCAGCGCCATTTCTGCTTCATATGTACCCTGAGCGTGGCCCGCCATCCTGCCCGTCGTAAACAAGTCTTTGGCATATGCGGCTCCGAACGCCTGAACTTTTGCAAAATGCGTCAAGTAGTAGGAATCCTGCAGCACGTAATAGCTGAAACGGTCGATCGGCAGGCTTCCGTCACCGATTCCCGTTACAAACGGATGAACAAAACTTCCGTCCCACCATTCGGCTGCCGCCAGTCTGCATTCTTCAGAAAATGTCATTATATCTTCCCCCCTGATAAAATAAAAAAAACACTTTCCCGCATCGGAAAAGTGGTTTGGAATTTATATGGATAAAAGGAACCCAAAAAAATACCGCTCCACTTCCCTACGCAGGTCTGAACCTGTTCAAGTTATGAGGGTCTAAAAGTCTCACTTTTATCTCAGCCCTTATGAAGGACACCCCTAGTGGTCATACGATTGATTATTTACTTGTTATGCCTTCTATCTTATCACGAATTGCAATTTGGTCAAGCTTCAAGAATGTTTCTCAGTTCCGACACGTAGTTGCGCGAGCCTGTAACGATGAGACGGTCTCCTGTTTTCAGCCGCGTGTCTCCGTGCGGAACGATGCTGTCCACACCTCTGAAAATCCGGACGAAAATCACATCGCCCATCAGCGGAAATTCCCGGAGAATGATGCCGTTATACGCCGTGTTTTCCAGATTGATCTGATAAAGCGAAGACTCTTCGTTTGTCACCGTAAAGAGAAGAGAAGAAAGCGAGCAGAATCATCGTCGCCAAGTCCGCAATAACGGCGACAAGCAAAATGATCTGGCCGATATTGGAGTTCATGATCCTTTCTTCTTTTAAGGTCGGAACCACCACTCCGAGTGATATCGTCGAAATAATAAGCGTCATTAAAAATGCGTTTTGAATAAAACCGGCTAAGACAAAGCCGTAGGACAGCAGCAATGATAAAATAAAGATGCCGAAAAATATAATCAGTGCGGCAGAAAACGTGTTGGGCGCTTCCTTGCCGTTCGGAAGGAATTGTTTTTTCTTCCCTTTCTCAAATGACGAAAAATCAATTTCCAAACCGCTTAAAAACATTAAAAAGATAAAGCCGAGGACAGACAGCGTCTCCAGCCATGTGTCTCCCTGAACGACGAGATTCAGGCCGCTTTTTCCGATAATAAGCCCCATGATGATTTCCGCGACGACAACCGGAATGCTGAGCTTAAACCGATGCAGAAGGAGCGGAGTCAAAAAAGCGACGATCAGAACGACGACTAAAGATGCGACTGATGTGTGTTCCATTAGTAAATACCTCCTTAAAACAAGGGTTATAAAAGCCCGCTTAATGCGGACAAAACCTTACTTTTTTAAAAACATAACGCATATTCTAACAAGGCTGACCGCGAAAAAAAAGTGATAAGGCTTTATTTTCTTTAATTCTTTTTTTAATTTGTGCCAAAACGGCGTAATTAGGTATAGGAATTAACCCCATAATAAATAAAAAACCGTTCAAAGGAGGCTGACACAAATGGCTTATGACATCATCAGCGATATACACGGATGTTATGATGAAATGATCGCTCTAATGCAAAAGCTCGGATATGAAGTGAAAGACGGAACGCCCGTCCATCCTGAAGGCAGAACGCTTGTCTTTGCGGGGGACTTAACCGACAGAGGCCCTAAATCCGTTGAGGTGATGCGTTTTGTGACAAAAGCATATGAAAAAGGAGCCGTACGTTATGTCCCGGGAAATCATTGCAACAAACTGTATCGCTACTTAAAAGGAAACCCCGTAAAAGTGATGCACGGACTGGAAACAACGGCAGCGGAACTGAAAGAGCTGTCTCCCGCTGACAGAACGGAAATATCCAGACAGTTTATCCGATTATATGAGTCAGCGCCGCTTTACGACATTTTACATAACGGCGAGCTCGTTGTCGCCCACGCTGGCATAAAAGCTGACGATATCGGTAAATACACGCGTAAGGTGAAGGAGTTTGTTCTGTACGGTGATATCACGGGAGAAACCTATCCCGACGGCAGGCCCGTCAGAAGAGACTGGGCTGCCGCTTATGAAGGCAAAGCATGGGTGGTTTACGGCCATACCCCGGTAAAACGCCCCCGGATCGTCAACCGTACGATCAATATTGATACAGGCTGTGTCTTCGGCAATAAGCTGACAGGCTTTCGTTTTCCGGAGCACGAAACCGTTTCTGTAACAAGCTCAATGCCGTATGATGCATCACGATTTCGCGAGGATGACGGCACGCAGACATGAAAAAAAGCCCGAGACCGGTTAACGGTTCGGGCTTTATATGTGTTCAATCAATGTTTTCATATCGTCAGGAACGGGGGCATGAAAAACGAGCGTTTCTCCGGTCATGGGGTGTACAAATGAAAGCAGCTCACTGTGAAGAGCCTGCCGTGCAATTCCCTCGTTTTTTCCGCCGTACAGTGTATCGCCGACTAACGGATGGCCGAGATAACTCATGTGCACCCGGATTTGATGCGTCCGCCCCGTCTCCAGACGTAACGCTGCAAGCGTGGACGCATGTCCCGCTTTTTCCGCTTGAAAATGCGTCACTGCTTTTTGTCCCTCCGGCGTTACCATCCGCTCAATAATACTGTCGGGCTTTCTTCCGATGGGCGCGTCCACCGTTCCTTCTTTCTGCAGAATGACGCCGTGTACGACAGCGAGATACCGCCTGTTAACAAGGCCCTTCTTCTGCGCTGCCGACAAAAGGGAATGGGCAAGCCGATGCTTGGCGATCAGCATCGCTCCCGATGTATCCCTGTCAAGACGGGTGACAAGATGAACTGTTGACTGCACGCCGTTTTTACGATAGTGGCTGATCACTCCGTTCGCGATGCTTTCGGACGGGTGCTCTCTTGATGGAATTGAGGAAACATACGGCTGTTTATTGACCACAAGCACATGGTCATCTTCATAAAGGATATCAAGCGGAACCGGCTCAGGCAAAAGCGTTTCACTCACATGCTCCTTTGGGAATTCAATCTTAAGCACATCTCCGGCCGCTAACACGGTGCGGACGGTTACGTGCTCTCCGTTTACAAGAAGGTCTCCGCCGCCGAATTTAATATCAGCGAGAAGCCGCTTTGAAATGCCGAGCTGCGCCGTATATTCTTTTACCGTCATCCCGGCTTCCGGGGCAGAAATGTTCTTTTGGATAAAAAAGTTTTTCAATCCGTTTCCTCTTTCTATTCGCCTTTTCCGATAAA
The DNA here is from genome assembly GCF_000196735.1 of Bacillus amyloliquefaciens DSM 7 = ATCC 23350. Classification (GTDB taxonomy): domain Bacteria; phylum Bacillota; class Bacilli; order Bacillales; family Bacillaceae; genus Bacillus; species Bacillus amyloliquefaciens. Next base: position 1,260,857 of record NC_014551.1, on the reverse strand, counting down.
GGAGTCCTGCACTCTTTTCCAAAACGGAAACGGGCGGAATCTTGCAAATCTGACTTTTTCTTTTGCCACCCGGCACAGAATAGACTTGACATCCTTATGCAGCAAGGTTAAATGATCTATCGTGACTTGGAAGTCGACTTCGTTTCTCGGCTTGATGACACAGTTATGATGATCGGGAAGCAAAAGCGGCGAACCGACAGTCCTGAACACTCTGTTATTGATGGATGCCATTTCCGCAAGCTGAATCGCTCTGATGGAAGGGTGGATGATCGCGCCGCCTAACGCTTTATTATAAGCCGTGCTTCCGGAAGGCGTGGACAGACATAAACCGTCTCCCCTGAACGTTTCAAACAGCTGGCCTTTAATTTCAACGTCAGCGACGAGACTGCCTTCTATGCTTTTGATCGTACATTCGTTCAAAGCCAGATACCGCTCCTCACGTTCTTCATCATGATAAGTGACAATCACCTCAAGAAGGGGATACTCCACGGTGTGATACGGCGTTTTGGCGATGGCCAGAACAAGCTTCTCTATCTCCTGCGGAACCCAATCGGCATAAAAACCCAAATGCCCCGTGTGAACCCCGACAAAAGCAGTTTTATCGAGACGGTCGCTGTACCTGTGGAACGCGTAAAGAAGCGTTCCGTCACCGCCGACGGAAATAACGATTTCCGGCTCTTTTTCATCCAAGGTCATGTCAAAATCGAGTAAATACGCCTGTATTTTGCTTTTCAGTGTATCTGAAACCTCGTCTCCTTTTGAAGAAACGGCAAATTTCATGCCATTCCCCTCCTTTCCTACTGGTGGCCGCCCGCTTTTTTCTTTCGTGAAAACGCGGCTTGGGCTTCCTGGATCTCTCCGCGGATTTCTGACATTTCTTCATCGAGCCGGGATGCGGCTTCTGAGGCCCGCTGCAGCCTCAGCTTTACTTTTTCGGGAATGTTCCCGCTGTATTTGTAATTCAGTGAATGCTCAATGGTTGCCCAAAAGTTCATGGCAAGCGTCCGAATCTGTATTTCTACAAGAAGGTGCTTTTCTCCGGACGCTGTCTGTAAAGGATATAAAACGACAAGGTGGTAAGACCGATATCCGCTTTCTTTATGCTCTGCTATGTAATCCCGCTGGTCGACAACGGTAAAATCTTTTCTGGCAAACAGCATATTTTTGACGATCTGGATATCATCTACAAATTGGCACATAATACGAAGCCCCGCGATATCCTGCATCGTTTCAATCTGATGAAGCGGTATGCTTTTCCGTCTCGCTTTTTCAAGTATGCTCGCCACCGGCTTTACGCGGCCTGTCACAAATTCAATCGGTGAGTGATCATCTTCATACTCATAAAGGGTTCTGACACCTTTCAGCTTCACCTTTAATTCTTCAACAGCCTGGCGGTATGGCGCTAGAAATTGCTCCCATTGTTTGTCATCCATCGTACATCCCCCAATTCCGAACCTGTTCTAAAGAAATACGCTTTTCACTTTTTCTTCCATATCTCCGTAGTTTGCATTATCTTTAATATTTTCAATAAGATAATCGAGTTCTTCATGCAGCCCTGAAAGTTCAACCGTTTTGCCGCCGGCCTCAAGCACCGCCGGTTTTCTTTGGTCAAGGGCCTCTTTCAGATCCGGCCATACATGGTCTTTTATAATGACATATTCAAAAGAGTCAGCTGTTTCAAGTATGTATACAAAAGCAAAGTGATCGGAATCAACAAGCATTTGACCTGAGGCTTTGCGTTCCGCTCCGCTTAAGTCTTCTCCGCACTTCAGTCGGAGCGCGTCTTCTGTTAATGATGCATTTTGGATTTCAATTCTCTTTTGCATAATGTTCTCCTTTTTTAACAAAGTACAGCATTTATTTTATCATATCAAGGTCGATATTGATAAACGTAACCTCTAAAGAGATAATGGGAATTATACAATTTTTCGTCCTGAAAGGAAGACTGTCATGACCCAAGAAATAGAAATTGAGTTCAAAAATCTGCTGACAAAATCAGAATTTCAGAAACTAAGTGAAGCACTCGGCATGAAAAAACATGATTTTAAGCAGCAGATCAATCATTATTTCGACACAAAAGATTTTTCTCTGAAACAAAAAAAATCAGCCCTCCGCATCCGTGAAAAAAACGGCGCGTTCGTCCTGACATTAAAAGAGCCTGCCGCGGTCGGTCTGCTGGAAACGCACCAAGAGCTTACGTCACCTGACCTTGACGGCTTTAAGATTCCGGAAGGCCCTGTCAAACGGCAGCTGGAAGGTCTCGGTATCAATTCAGAACACATTTGCTGGTTCGGAACGCTGTCAACTGAACGCGCGGAAAAAGAATCAGAAAAAGGCTTAATCATTTTAGATCACAGCCGATATTTAGAGAAAGAAGACTTTGAATTGGAATTCGAGGCCGCTGACTGGGACGAAGGAAAACGGGCGTTTGAACAATTGCTCAAGCAATTCAGCATCCCGGAGCGGACCACTAAAAATAAAATCCAGCGTTTTTATGAACAGAAACAAAAAAAGGTGGAATGACAGAGTGAATATAACGAATTGGGCGGCCATTCTCCAGCTTCAATCAATGGCGCTGCAATCAATCTCTAATACAGGCACGGCTTCAAGCGGACAATCTTCACAAAGCCCGCTTTCAGATTTCAGCGCGCTGCTCAGCCAGTATACGGACACAGCCGTCCGGCAGCAGCCGGAAGCGGGAATTTTAAACGGGGTGCGGACCGCTCACACTTCATATTCACCGAGAATTCCGGTTACAGCCAGTTCAGCGGACGCATCACAGACCGCTTCTCAAAGCATTAAGCCTGCGAATGCGGCTTCTGACATCAGCACCGGAAACTTTTCAATAGACAGCGCCATTCAAAAAGCGGCCGAGAAATATGGAGTGGACGAAAAGCTGATCCGCGCCGTTATTAAACAGGAATCGGGCTTTAATCCGAAAGCGGTCAGCGGCGCGGGGGCAATGGGGTTGATGCAGCTTATGCCTTCCACGGCTGAATCACTCGGGGTGTCAAACCCGCTTGATCCCGTCCAGAACGCTGACGGCGGCACGAAGTACTTAAAGCAGATGCTCACGAAATACGACGGGAATGTGTCCTTGGCGTTAGCCGCCTACAACGCGGGCCCCGGCAACGTAGATCGGTACGGAGGCGTTCCGCCGTTTAAGGAAACACAGCAATATGTCAAAAACATAACCCGGCAGTATTACGCGTAAACCAGAGAGGCTTCCTTCTCTGGTTTTTTTGCGGAGTGAAATCTTACACATGAATGAAGGCGATGTGATATGATATGAAATACAAGCGCCTGACAGAAAGGCACTTTGTTTGTAGAAATAAAATGTTATTGCTAAAATATACAGTAACTGAAGATAGTAAAACTGAAAGATAATTTCGCAATAGGAATGATGGTTCCTATTAGCCATATAAAGGAGTAGTCAACATGGGACAATCGTTTAACGCACCATATGAAGCGATTGGAGAGGAACTTCTATCGCAACTTGTTGATACTTTTTATGAGCGTGTCTCGTCTCATCCCTTGCTGAAACCAATATTCCCAAGTGATTTGACTGAAACGGCCAGAAAACAAAAGCAATTTTTAACCCAGTATTTAGGCGGGCCTCCCCTTTACACAGAAGAGCACGGACATCCCATGCTCAGGGCAAGGCATCTTCCCTTTCCGATTACGGCCGAGAGGGCTGATGCGTGGTTAAGCTGTATGAGCAGTGCGATGGATCATGTCGGGCTAGAGGGCGATATTCGTGAATTTCTGTACGGGCGTCTGGAATTAACGGCCAGACATATGGTAAACCAGTCGGAAGCGGAGGATCGATCATATTGACGAATTATCAGCATGAGCAATACTTCGCCCATTGCCACGGACATCCAAAAAAACCGCTGGAAATTTACATGTTTGTTGACCCTTTATGTCCTGAATGCTGGTCGCTGGAACCCGCCATAAAAAAACTAAAAATCAGATACGGACGTTTTTTTACGCTGCGGATCATTGTCTCCGCGAGTATCACGTCGCTGAATAAGCAAAAACGGAAAAAACACCTTCTTGCCGAAGCTTGGGAAAAAATTTCGAACCGTTCCGGGATGCCTTGTGACGGAAGCCTTTGGCTTGAGCAGGAACAGCCTTTGTCATCGCCTTACCTTGCCGCACTCGCGTTAAAAGCGGCCGAACTGCAAGGAAGAAAGGCCGGCATCGTGTTTCTTCGCAACATGCAGGAAAGCCTGTTTGTCTCAAAGCAGAATATTACGGATGAAGACGTTCTTTTAGAGATTGCCAAAAAGACGAAATTGGATGTCGAAGAATTCAAACGCGACCTCCATTCACAAAGCGCAGTCAAAGCGCTTCAGTGCGATATGAAAATCGCGGCGGAAATGGACGTCACCGTCAATCCGACATTGACGTTCTTTAACAGCCTGCATGATGATGAAGGGCTGAAGGTGCCAGGCAACTATTCTTATGACGTATACGAAGAAATCTTATTCGAAATGCTCGGCGATGAACCGAAGCCTTCTGAAACGCCGCCTTTGGAATGTTTCATTGAATATTTCCGGTTTGTCGCATCGAAAGAAATTGCACTTGTTTATGATTTAAGTCTTGAAGAAGTTGAAAAAGAAATGAAAAAACTGGCATTCGCCAAAAAGGTCGCCAGAGTGGAAGCAAAGCACGGTCTGTTTTGGAAATCCCTGGCCGGCACCAAGGAAGATGTCACCTGCTATGATCATTAAAAAAAGCTGATTCCTTACGGAGCCGGCTTTTTTTGTGCAAATAAAGAAACCGCGCCGGGATAAGCGCGGTTTCATATGTCTTAACGACAACAAAGGGGATGGGAGAAATTTTTCACGGTCAAACAAAGGGGTAATGTTTGTTTGTGATCAATTTCACATCCTTATCATATCAAATCTTGTCGAGTTTTGACAAGCCATAAGCTTAATGTTCATATTTTTGTCACAAAACATAACTGACTGCTTGTTTTCATAGAATATATCAATGAAAACAAGGAGGGACATAAATGCTCCGCACCGTATTGATCATCGGAATGATTGTGTTTTTCTTCTTTTTAAATCTGCTGGCTATGATGCATATGCTGCCGATTTACATTACATCTCCCCTGCTGTTTCTATCCATATTGTTTGCCCTGTACCGGCTGAATCACCGAAAAACGTTTAAAGGATTTTAAAAAGCCTGCGCATCTAATGCACAGGCTTTTTTGTATTAGGAAGGATTCACTTTCGAAAGGAGTTCTTCCATTTCATTCAGTTTCTCTTCAAACATTTTGCAGGCAGCTTCGATCGGTTCAGGCGAAGTCATATCGACTCCCGCTTTTTTCAGGATGTCGATCGGATATTCTGAGCTTCCGGCTTTTAAGAAGTTGGTATAACGCTCAACCGCAGGCTTGCCTTCTTTTAAGATCTGGCTGCTCAGCGCTTGAGCCGCACTGTAGCCTGTCGCATATTGATACACATAATAATTGTAATAGAAATGCGGAATTCTTGACCATTCCAGGCTGATTTCTTCATCAATTACCATGTTGTCTCCGAAATACTTTTTATTCAGATCATAATAAAGCTTGTTCAGCAGTTCAGGCGTTAACGGCTCGCCTTCTTGCGCTTTCGTATGAATCAGATGCTCAAATTCAGCGAACATCGTCTGTCTGAAGACTGTGCCTCTGAAACCTTCAAGCATGTGGTTGAGAAGATACAGACGCTGTTTTTCATCTTTTAAGCTGTTCAGCATATATTCACCGAGCAGCGCTTCATTGGTCGTAGAAGCGACTTCAGCGACAAAAATGCTGTAGTTTCCGTACGGATACGGCTGATATTTTCTCGTATAGTAGCTGTGCACGGAATGGCCGAACTCGTGAACGAGCGTAAACAGATTATTGACAGTGTCGTGCCAGTTCATTAAGATGTACGGATTCGTGCCGTATGTACCGGACGAATAAGCACCGCTGCGTTTTCCTTTGTTTTCGTATACATCGACCCAGCGGTTTTCAAGTCCTTCTTTTAAAATAGACGCGTATTCATCGCCTAACGGAGCAAGCCCTTTGAGCATATAATCTTTTGCTTCCTCATATGTGACCTTCATTCCCGAATCTTTTACAAGCGGTGTGTACAGGTCATAATTGTGGACTTCATCAAGGCCGAGCACCTTTTTCCGCAGATCAATGTAACGGTGTAATAACGGAAGATGTTTATTGATCGTTTTGATAAGGTTATCATAAACTTCTTCAGGGATGTTGTTATTGGATAAAGCCGCTTCCCGTGCTGATTTGTATTTTTTCACCCGGGCGTAGAAATTATCTTTTTTCACAGTGCCACTGAGTGTAGTCGCCATCGTGTTTTTATACTGTCCGTATGTTTTATATACGGCTTTAAAGGCGTTTTTACGGACTTCCCGATCGCTGCTTTCCAGAAAATTAATAAAGTTGCCGTGTGTGATTTGAGTTTCCTTGCCGTTTTCATCTTTTATCGACGGAAACGTAATATCGGCGTTGTTTAAAACACTGAATGTATTGGAAGGCGAAGACAGCGCTTCTGACGCTTCCGCAAGCAGGGCCTCTTCTTTTTCGCTCAGCACGTGCGGACGCTGTTTTGTAATTTCTTCAATGGCATGGGAGTAAACCTTAAGCTCTTCTTTTTCCAGAATAAACTGATGCAGCTTGTCCTCCTGAATCGCCAGAATTTCCGGTTCAATGTAAGCAGTCGCACTGGCGGCCTGAGAATACAGACTTGCGGCTTTGTCGTTCAGTCCTTGGTAGAAAGAATTTCCCGTATCCTGATCTGAGCGCATATGCGCGTATGCATAAAGTTTTCCCAGACGGCTCGTCACTTCATCCTGTGCGGTAAGCGCCGCGTATAAATTATCGGCTGAATGAGCAAGCGTGCCTTTAAAGGAAGATAAATTCGGAATTAATTCTTTAACTGCTTGAAATTCTTTATTCCAGGCCTCATCACTAGGAAAAATATCCTCTAGTCTCCATGTATGCTCTGCCTTTACTTCACTTCTGTCAGGCAGCTGTGCTGCTTTATTTTCCTCAGTCATGGTGATCCCCCTCGTTTTCTTTATTTCAAGCCAATTGAAAAAATGATTGTTTCTCCAAAAGCTTGTGTTGTGATTATCTTCCGGCTTTTCACTGCCTTTTGTCAAATCATATGCGGCGTATAAGACCGAGCATACCAATAATACAATGAAAAACCGAAAACAAAATGCTTGTACGCCCTTCACATTCAGCCACCACCTTGACGTTAGGGTGAACGAAACGGAGCATTCTCATTCCCTAAAAAAGAGCAGGTCCCGGCGGTGCAGCTCTTCGGCCGTTTGAGGGCGCTTGTGTTGGGTTGAAGGCATATATACTTCATTCTCAGTTTCCCTTAAAAAATCCTGCAAACATAAGAAATCAGCATATTGTTTTATCGCCATTCTGATGAGATCTTCATGTGAATCATACCGCATCCTGATCTCCTGCCGCCGGATTTTTTGCCGCAAATAATGAACCATGCCGGATAACCGGATCGGTGCGCCTTTTTCACAAAGCTCCGCAAGCCGCAAGTATAAATGGCCCTGCCACACAAAAACGGGACTTGCAAACACAAAGCCCGCTGAAACGGGGATAAACACTTCAGAAGGCAGAAAAGGAAAGGCAATCTGATGCCGTTCGTAAAAAAGTTGCCGGATAAGACCTGCATCTTCAGATAAAAACCGGCCGCTTTTTTTGCGGAAGCCTGCTACGGCGCGTCCCCAAGAGGAAAGGTTGACGCTGTGCCGGCCCTCCGGGAGAGAAATGTCTTTCAGGTTTGCTTTATGAAGAGGGATCATGGTTAAGCCGGCATAAGAATAGCCGGTGTAAAACGGGGTGATGGAATGAAGCTTATAAAAGGAGCGGACATCGGGGCAGTAAAACATCAAGGAGGAAAATGAGTTAACTTCAAATAATTGCCAGTGATAAGCAGAAAGCCGGAAAAAATGCGCAGCCAGCCGTTTTAAGCGTTTTGCTCCGATGATCCAGACAGGCCGATACCCGGCGTTTTTCAAGCCGGCCGTCCGGCTCTTTAAAGAATCTGCCGAAAGGTTTGCACATTGAAATTCAAAAGCCAGCCGCTCTGTGCCGCTTTCCGCCGTCAGATCAGGCCGCTGTCGGGCGGAAGGCAGATACGGCTCTAGGCTGACGGCGCAACCTTGTGTCTTAAGCCAGAGAAAAAGCTGTCTTTTTCCTTCCAGATGATATTCGCTTTCGGGTTCGGATTCTCCCGGGCACAGCCTGCTTTTTTTATGAGCGAAGTGCGGCAGTTTTTCCCGTCCCAATTTAATATCAAGCTCACTTTCACAAACGGGGCAGAACCAGCGTTTCTTTCTCAGCTCCGCCGCTTTTTCTTTTGAATAGCTTCCGGCCAGCTGAATGAGCTGTCCCTCGGCAGTCAAAGCACTGAACATGCTGCATCTTCTCCTTTCCTGAATCTTGATGTATTCAGCAGAAAGAAGGCATACTCCTTTTTGCGGATGAGAGCCGTTATGCAATTTTCAGCCGTTCATAAAGTCATTCAGAACAAAAAAAAACCGATTTCTGCTGAGAGAAATCGGTTTGTTATGATGCAAAGTGTTTTTTTATCGTATATAACGCATGATCAGCGATCACCAATTTTCCGTATTCTTCAAGACGGTGAATGCTGACTGATGATTCTTGCGCGTACTCCAACAGGATGCTTAGCTGATTTTCAACCTCTTCATCAGTTTGCTCATAAAAATCTGCATATAAATAATATCGGTCTTCAAACGAATACAGGGTCGTTTTAATTCCGTTAAGATTCAATTTTGATAGCGAGATGAGATCCTCAAAATCGTCGAACCGCAAAGTGAACTGAAGCTTTTGCTCCTTATCCTCCCGATTCTCGGCCTGCTCTTCTTTCTGGAAATCATCAAGTAGAGCATCGAGATTTTCATCTGCCGGCTCTTGTTTTTTATCTTCCGGGATCGGCAGTTCGAGTTTTTGTCCGTCCTTGGAAAGCTGGGCTTTTGTTACGATTATTTCCAGTCCTTTGTCCAATGCCTGAACCTGAATCCAAAGAGGACCCTCGACAGCGAATTCCTCTTCATCATGCACTTCATCCATGACTTCCCAGAACAGTTCTTCACTGCGCTCGCGATTGTACCAGATTTCTTCTCTGTCAAAACCGCGATCTTCAATATCACCATAAGACATATAAAATTTTACTGTATGCTCATTAATTCTTTCTATTTCCATTTTGCCAACCTTCCCTTCTTTATAAGATGTTGAAGGGACATCTAAGCTCCCGATGAATAGTACTTTACTACACTTTACCCATTCCGTCCACATCTTAACCTTATAGAAGACAGCGCAAATTCTTTATATTTCTATTTTATGATAAAACAGTTATAAAAGAAATAAAAAAGCATTTTCACACCGAAAAACAGGCTTTCTCCCGGTTCTCATCATAAATAGCGCACCGCCTCATATATTAGCTGTACAAGCAACCGATCTATAAGCGAGGTGTTATTATGCCGCACGATTACCTGCTGTCCCTTCTGCTCATTATCGGAATTGACCTCATTCTCGGCGGTGACAATGCCGTCGTCATCGCGATGGCCAGCCGGAATCTGGCGCATAAGCAAAGACAGCAAGCGATCATCTTCGGAACGTTTATCGCAGTCGTCTTAAGAATCGTTCTGACGAGCGCCGCGGTCTATTTATTGAATGTTCCTTTTTTACAATGCGCAGGCGGAGTGTTTTTATTGTATCTCGGCTATCAGCTTCTGATCGAGAAGAAAGATGCGCAGCATGTGAAAAGCAGTTCTTCCCTTTGGAAAGCCATCCGCACAATCGTTCTGGCTGATATCTTTATGTCGCTTGACAATGTCATTGCTGTAGCCGGCGCTTCTCACGGTGAGCTTACACTTGTTGTGATCGGGCTCTTCATCTCGGTGCCGATCATCATCTGGGGCAGCAAGCTCGTTCATGCCGCTATGGACAAAATGCCTTTATTGATGTATGCCGGGAGCGGCCTTCTCGCGTTTACCGGCGGTGAAATGATTGCCGGAGACAGCAAACTGTCATTTTTCATGGCAGAACACAGCGCAATACAGATGATGCTGCCGATTTTGACCGTCGTTTTTGTCATACTCGCCAGTATGATTTATCAACAGACTGAAAAATAACAAAAAGCCCAAAACGCGATGGTTTTGGGCTTTTTCCATGCTTATCGTAAGCTTATATCAGTTGGCAAGACGCTGTGCTTCTCTTAATTGGAAAGAACGCACTTTTCTTGGCAGGAATCGTCTGATTTCGTCTTCGTTATAGCCGACTTGCAGACGTTTTTCATCAATGATGATCGGACGGCGGAGCAGTCCCGGATGCTCATTGATCAAAGTGTACAAGTCTTGAAGAGGCATTGATTCAACGTTTACGTTTAGTTTCTGGAATACTTTAGAACGGGTAGAGATAATTTCATCCGTACCGTCTTCAGTCATACGCAGAATCTGCTTGATCTCATCAATTGATAACGGCTCGGAGAAGATGTTTCTTTCTTCAAACGGAATCTCGTGCTCTTCAAGCCAAGCTCTTGCTTTTCTGCATGACGTACAGCTAGGTGATGTGTATAATGTAACCATTAATCTTCACTCCTCTAATTAGTAGGATGAACATGTTTGTATTCTCAAATTGAAATGACTTTAAAAAAGGAATCTTTATAGGTATTATACTATAAAAAAGTAAGTGTGAACAGTCTCCTGAGAAAAAAATGTGTCAATCCGGCAAATTTACGTTTTGCGGAATTTTTTCATTCTCAATTAGCTCAGCTGATCGAAAATGTTTTTTCGTTTGTTCTCATCAATGACTTTGAGAACTTCATCCGTTTTTTCGTATGATTCTCCGTACCATTTTTCATCTTTATAAGTGTGAATGGTTTCATATGTCTGTTTCATCGCTTCAAACATTTCTTCTTCTGACTCTGTCTTAGGTGACCAGTACAGAATCTCCATTTTGTTCACTTCATTCGTAGCCAATGACCGGCGCCGATACCCGATTGACTGCGCGTGCTTGAAATGCTCTCTTTGATAAAAACGCAAACGCTTCTGTGTATCCGTGTCATCCTCGTCAACAGGCTCCACCTCAAGAAGAATCGGCTTGTTTTTCTTTTTCAGCCTGCCGATCAGCTTGCTTCCGAGACCTTGACCTCTGGATTTCTTTGACACAAACAGGTAATCAATAAAGATAAAAGAGTCAAATTCCGCATACATCAGCACGTGGTACTGGCCCTCTTCTTTATGATAAACATCGCTTTGCTCCTTCAACAGAGCTTCCATATGCGCTTTTGATTTCATTTCTTCAATCGGAAAATATTCACTCAGCTTCTCGTACCAGTTCATTCATTTGCTCCTTATGGGTTCGTTGTCTTCACACTTTTAGATATACCCCATTTCCGATTGTTTAAACAATCTTACATCTATTAAGACGTGTGATCCTTTGACATGGTTTCAATTTTTTTAAAATGGTGTGTAATCCACATTTTTTGTATAACGGTTTGCCGCGTCCCACAATAAAAATTCGTCAATCCCTTCATCATGCAGCGCTTTTATCTGGTCTTCCACCTGGCTTTTCCCGTATTCTTGGTAATTTCCGCTGCCGAGATAAGAAGCCGTGAAGTCCTGAAGCCACGGACGTGACACCGGCGGATGTTTCAGTTTGGACAGTTTTTTATTTTCCACCTTCGCGTATTCTTTGACGACTTTGTAAGGCTCAAGGTCCGGTTTATCAATTCCGAAATAGCTTGTCCAATGGCTCGGGTAAATCATGGATGAGATGACATCGACCCGTACTGAAATCTTGCTGAAATTCTGGCCGATCCCCGGTGCTTCCGGCAGCGTCGCAGAATAACCGAAAATATCAGCCGACACATCCGCACCGTACGGTTTGAGTTTTCTTTTCGCATAACCGACAAAATCAGTGACGGCGTGCACGCGTTTCTGCACATTGCTGTCCGCTGTTTTTCCGTAATCGCCGTGTCCGTATGTCAGTTCGTCATCACGTTTTTCAAAGCCTTCAGGAAAACGGACATAGTCAAACTGAATTTCTTGAAACCCCATCTTCGCGGCTTGTTTTGCAATCTTTACATTGTAATCCCATACTTCTTTCATAAACGGATTGACGAACGATTCTCCGCGGCCGTTTTTCCAGACACTTCCGTTTTTTTCTTTAAAGGACCATTCCGGCTTTTCGTTCGCGAGTTCGCTGTCTTTAAATACGACAATACGCGCAATCGGGTAGATCTTTTTTTCCTCCAGTTTTTTCATCATCTTTTTTGGGTCTTTGATGTACGGCTTGGCGATTTTGGCATACTCAGAATGACCGTCCGGCTTAAAGGTAAGATTTCCGTGGTCATCCTTCACATCGATCACCATTGAATTGAGCTCCGTTTTGTCCACAAAGTCTGTCAGCTCCTGAAATTTGCTGCCTCCCGCTGAATGCCCTGTAACGTAAATGCCCCGAACCTTATCAGGATGTGTAAAATGCAGACCTGACGGATAAGCGAACCTGTCATTTGCTTTTGGCAGTTCTTTTTCAGTCAGCGCCACTTTCACAAGCGGCTGTTCCTCTTTCACAGCGGCTTGTGCAGGATAAGCGCCTGCACTGAAAAACAGTCCCGCCGCAATGGCGCATAAAATAGTTCTCATACTGATCTCCCCCTTTTTTTCCATTATAGGAAAACGGGAGCAGCCTTAATAAACTTGGATGTGCGCAAAAAAAATCCTCCAAGACTAAGTCTTGAAGGATGATACTTTTATTGATAGGTTTTAAATTCAGCTTCAGTGCACATGACAAAGTGTCCCGGTTTGACTTCACGAAATTCCATCTTTTCTCCGTTTTGGAGCTGATGGATTGACGGGTCGTACTTCTTTCGCGTGCGATTTCTTTCATAGTCCGGATCAGGGAGCGGGATGGCGGACAGCAATGATTTCGTGTAAGGGTGAAGCGGGTTTTCGTAAAGCTCATCCGCCGGCGCAAGCTCCACCAGTTTCCCGAAATACATAACGCCGATGCGGTCGCTGATGTATTTGACCATTGATAGATCATGGGCGATAAACAGGTAAGTGAGTCCTTTTTCTTTCTGCAATTCTTTCATTAAATTGACGACCTGTGCCTGAATGGAAACGTCAAGCGCCGAAATCGGTTCGTCCGCAATGATAAACTCCGGATCAACCGCCAAAGCTCTGGCGATTCCGATACGCTGGCGCTGTCCGCCCGAAAATTCATGCGGATAGCGGTTGGCGTGTTCTTTATTTAAACCGACCGTTTCCAGCAGTTCGTGAACCCGCTGCATCCGCTCTTTTTTCGTTTTTGCCAGACGGTGAATATCTATCCCCTCGGCAATAATGTCGGCGACTGTCATTCTCGGATTTAAAGAAGCGTACGGGTCCTGGAAAATCATCTGCATTTTCCGGTTAAACTCCAGCAGTTTCTTGCGGGATTTTTTTCCGTGGACATTTTCTCCGTTAAAGAGAACTTCACCGCCGGTTGCCTCATACAGCCGGATAATACTGCGGCCCGTCGTTGATTTACCGCAGTCAGATTCCCCGACAAGGCCGAGCGTTTCACCTTTATAAATATCAAATGACAAATCATCTACGGCTTTTACTGTTCCTTTCGGCGTAAAAAAATGCTGTTTTAAATGTTTGATTTCGAGCAGTTTCTCAGTCATTTTTTTCACCTTCCTTCATTAAAACAGGCTGCTGATACGTATTCGGCAGCTGACGGATTTTAGCCTTCACCGCTTCAGGCGGCTCGACCTTAGGCGCATCAGGATGCAGAAGCCATGATTTCACAAAATGCGTATCAGACACTTTATACATCGGCGGTTCCTGTTCAAAATCAATCTTCATCGCATATGAACTGCGAAGCGCAAATGCGTCCCCTTTCGGAGGATTCGTCAGATCAGGCGGCGTACCTGGAATGGCCGTCAGTTTTTCCTGGTCGGTGCTGTCCAGGCTCGGCATTGAGGCGAGCAGCCCCCATGTATACGGATGGCGCGGATCATAAAAGATTTCATCCACCGTGCCCGATTCGACCACCTGACCCGCATACATGACGGCGACCCGGTCAGCGACATTGGCGACAACGCCGAGATCGTGCGTAATAAAAATGATGGATGTATCAATTTTCTTTTGGAGATCTTTCATCAGCTCAAGGATCTGAGCCTGAATCGTCACATCAAGAGCTGTTGTCGGTTCATCGGCAATTAACAGTTTCGGATTTGCCGCGAGCGCCATCGCGATGACGACACGCTGTCTCATACCGCCTGAAAATTCGTGCGGGAATTGGCCGATCCGTTTTTCAGGCATCGGAATTCCGACGAGATCAAGCAGTTCTACGGCGCGTTTTTTAGCCGCTTCTTTTGAGATTTTTTCATGTTTGAAAAGCACTTCCGTAATTTGTTTGCCGACTTTCATTGTCGGGTTCAGAGAGGTCATCGGGTCTTGGAAAATCATTCCGATTTCCTTTCCTCTGATGGCCTGCATTTCTTTTTCGGACATCGGTACGATATCGCGCCCGTCAAAAAGAATCTGTCCTCTTTTAAAATAGCCCGGCGGCATCGGGATCAGCTTCATAATTGCTTGGGAGGTCACACTTTTTCCGGAACCTGACTCTCCTACGATCGCCAGCGTCTCTCCTTTATTCAAATGGAAATTCACGCCGCGGATTGCCTGTACCTCTCCGCCGTATGTTTTAAATGAAATGGCTAAGTCTTTTACTTCTAGCAAGCGTGTCACTCATATCACTCCTTATTTGCGTAACTTAGGATCCAGCGCGTCTCTTAACCCGTCGCCGACAACGTTAAAGCCGAACATCGCCAGGCAGATAAAACCGGCAGGGAAGAACAGACGCCAAGGGTAATAGGTTAATGCAGGCAATCCGTCTGAGGCCATCGTTCCCCAGCTCGCAAGCGGCGCAGGTACGCCGAGCCCCAAATAACTTAAAAACGCTTCTGTAAAAATCGCCGTCGGAACCGTCAGTGTCATCGTTACGAGGATAGATCCCATCGCGTTCGGGACGATATGCTTAAACAAAAGCCGGCCGGTTTTAGCGCCGAGTGTCTGTGAAGCAAGCACATACTCCTGATTCTTTAATTGCAGCACCTGTCCGCGGACGATTCTCGCCATGTTGATCCAGCCCGTGATCGTCATCGCGACGATAATGGTCAGCAATCCTTTCGGCAGGACGACCATAAGCAAAATAACCATTAATAATGAAGGAACAGCCCACAGAATGTCAGCGATGCGCATCATCACTTCATCTGTGCGTCCGCCGCGGAATCCGGAAATGCTGCCCCAGATTACGCCGATTAATAAATCAAGCACGGCAGCGGCTACACCGATAAAGATGGAAATCCGCGCGCCTACCCATGTCCGGACGAATATGTCCCTTCCAAGGTCATCTGTGCCGAACCAATGATCTTTCGACGGTGCTTTATCGGCATTTAATAGATTGGTAGTCGCATAATCATATCTTGAAAAGACAGGTGCAAAAATCGCCATAAGAATAATAAGAACGATCAGTATAAACCCGACCATCGCAAGCTTATTGCTGCGGAAGCGGAGCATGGCGTCTTTCCAGAGGGAAAGGCTTTTTTTACTTATTTTTTCGGCATCGCCGGCATTAGCTGAAGCTGGTTCAAACATATTTTTAGGAATGTTCTGCATGGTCTAGGCTCCTTTCTTTGCTTTAGAAAGCTTGATTCTCGGATCGATTAATCCGTACAGCACGTCTACAATTAACACGCAAAAAAGAAGGATTACGCTGAAGAACACGGTAACTCCCATAATGACGGTATAATCACGGTTTGTAATACTGTTTACAAAATGCGCCCCTAAACCGGGAATTCCGAAAATAGATTCAATGATGAAACTTCCAGTTAAAATGGATGCCGCCATCGGCCCCATATATGTCACGACGGGCAAAAGCGCGTTTCGAAGCGCATGGCGCACGGTGACTGACGGACGGGAAAGTCCTTTTGCTTTTGCAGTCCGTATGTAATCGCTGTTTAACACTTCAATCATGCTTGAACGGGAGAGTCTGGCAATGAACGCCATCGGCATGGAAGCGAGCGCAATGGAGGGCAGAAAGGTGTATGCCCAGGATTCCCACCCCGCGACCGGGAACAGTTCTAATTTAATTGAGAAAATATATTGCAAAATCGTCGCCAATATAAAGCTCGGAACTGAGATCCCAAAGATCGTTAAGATCGCAATGGTATAATCCTGCCATTTATTATGGTACAGGGCAGCCAGCACCCCGAAAAGCACACCAAACGCTAAAGCGAGGAGAATAGCTTCTGCACCGAGAGTGAATGAGACGGGGAAGCCTGAGTTGATTAAATCATTAACACTTTGGCCTTTATATTTAAAAGAAGGTCCGAAGTCCCACAGCGCCACAGATTTTAAGTAGCTGACATATTGAACGAAAAGAGGCTTGTCCAGACCATAGTGTTCGTTTAAGTTTGCCTCAATTTCAGGCGGCAGCTTTCTTTCGCCGGAAAATGGTCCGCCCGGCGCTGCCTGCATTAAGAAGAAAGTGGCGGTCACAATCACAAACAGCGTGATGATCATGTAAATGAATCGTTTACCGATATATTTCAGCAAGGTGAACACCTCCATGTTTTTTACAATTTTATACTTTATCAGTAAGAAAGGTATATGGGGACATCCTCCCCATATACCTTGGGTCTTTTGTTTTCAGAACTGCCTTTTATTCAAAAGAAGCGTTTCTGAAGTAAACTTCACCTGTTCCGGTTATGATCACATTTTTGAGGTTTTTATCCTGCACCCAAGTATCTGTATAGAAATAAACTGGCGCGACCGGCATTGCGTCAATAAAGATTTTTTCTGCTTTTTTCAGCTCTGCGATACGTTTATCCGGATCCGTTTCAAGCTGAGACTGATTCAGCAGCTTTTTAAACTCAGGGTCTTCCCATCCGGTATCATTGTTTCCGCCTTCTTTATCGCGGAACAATTCAAGGAAGTTGATCGCGTCATTGAAATCGCCGAGCCAGCCCATACGTCCGATTTGGTAATCCTGGCTGTGCAGCTTGTCGATGTACACATTCCATTCTGAGTTATCAAGCTCCACTTTGACACCCAAGTTCTTTTTCCACATTTCCTGTACGGCCTGCGCGATTTTCGCATGCGCATCGTCCGTATTGAAGGAAAGTTTGATTGCCGGAAGGTCAGAGGCACTCTTGACGCCTAATTCCTTCAGTCCTTTATTTAAGAATTCTTTTGCTGTTTTGACGTCATTGTCTTTGAAATAACCTTTTGTGTTATCCTTGAATCCCTTCATTGACGGCGGTACTGCAGCCATGGCCGGGATTTGTTCGCCCTGCGTCACATTTTTCACGATTGACGAGCGGTCGATTGCATAAGCAAGGGCTTTACGGATGTTCACATTGTTAAGCGGCTTCGCTTCTGTGTTGAATTTGTACCAATACACGCCTGCGATCGGTTCAACGTGAAGAGATCCGTCTTTTTTCAATGTCGGCAGAGATTCAGTCGGAAGCTGACCGAGCGGCATTCCTGCCCAGTTAAGTTCGCCCGCCTGGAATTTTTTCAGTTCGGTGTTGTTATTGTTAATCATCACCATGTTGATTTTCTTCAATTTCACAGAATCTTTATCCCAATATTGATCGTTCTTTTCGAGCGTGATGGAACCGCTGTGTTTCCAAGCTGTCATTTTGAACGGCCCGTTTGACACATAATTGTCGCCCGCGTTTGTGTTCCAGTTTTTATGTTTTTCCGCAATTTTCTTGTTGATCGGCATATACGTATAGAATGAAGTTAATTGCAGGAAGTAAGGTGTCGGGTTATTCAGTTCAACTTTTAATGTTTTGTCGTTTACGGCTTTTACGCCTACGTCATCAAGCTTTCCTTTACCTGTATTGGCAGCTTCAGCGCCTTTGATGTAGTAGAGCTGATAAGCGTATTGTGATTCGTTGTTCGGGTCAAGCGCCCATTTCCATGCATATTCAAAATCCTGCGCAGTCACGGGATCGCCGTTAGACCATTTCGCACCGTCACGAATCGTAAATGTATAGGTCTTTCCGTCTTTGCTTGTTTCAATTTTAGATGCAGTTCCTTCTTCAGGCTCACCTTTGGAGTTTACGCGTGTCAACCCTTCAAAGGTCTGGCGGATTACGCCTCCCGAAACAGAATCATTCGCTAAACCCGGATGCAGTGAGAACGGCTCGGTTTTAATATTGATATTAAGTGAAGTCTGTCCTTTGGTGTCTTTTTTACCATCGCCTGATCCGCCGCTGAATCCGCCGCACGCACTTAACACAAGCGAGAAGATAAGCATCAAACCTACAATAGACCAACGCTTTTTCATGCACTAACCCCCTAATCAAATTTTTCAGCCTTTACTACTAAATACTCAGAAATATCAGACAAAATAACTTAATATTTTTCTAAACTTTAATTGTGTTCCGTCTTTTCTGATTATTTTATGTAAAGAAGCTGTAACAATAGAGTGAACAAGTTCATTATAATGAAATGAATAATTTATTGCAATACTATTTTCTCAATTTAAAATATTTAAATTTGGTCAGTTTTTCTGTCAATAAGGTGATACACTTCTATTGTTTAAAGCGTAACCTAACTAAATTTTTTCATTGTAATTTCCAGTTCATATTGCTTTTTACATATAATATTCGTTATACGAAATGTTGATATGCGTTATCATTTAGGCATTTTCAGTTCTTTTCGGGTATTTCCAGGCCGTAAGCAAATTGGAAATACGCTTGTATTCTCCTGATGACATTTGGCTATAATTGATTTATAATAGATCAATCAAATACATTTTATTGTGATTGCTATGATGAAGAGTAGTACACATGTTAACCCGTTTGAAGAGAGCCTGCGGTGCTGGGAGCAGGTAACGGACCATGCGGAATGGACTTCTGAGCAGCTGACCGAACATAAGTAGGCCCAGCCGGAGCAGCCTCCGTTACCAACGTCTCGAGCGATTCCATTTTAATGGAATAATCAGGGTGGCACCACGGTTCATTCGTCCCTTTTTTCTACGGGAAGAATGGGCTTTTTTTATTATGTTTTAAGAAATGAGGTAAGTTCTATGAAGAAAACGATTTTTTCAGGCATTCAGCCGAGCGGTTCCGTTACCCTCGGCAACTACATCGGCGCGATGAAGCAATTTGTCGATTTGCAGCATGACTACAACGGATACTTCTGTATCGTCGATCAGCATGCGATCACGGTTCCGCAGGATCGGCTTGAGCTGCGGAAGAACATCCGCAATCTCGCGGCTCTATACGTGGCCGTCGGGCTTGATCCCGAGAAAGCGACCCTCTTTATCCAGTCAGAGGTTCCCGCTCATGCCCAAGCGGGGTGGATGCTCCAATGCGTCGCATATATCGGCGAGCTTGAGCGGATGACGCAATTTAAAGATAAGTCAAAGGGCAAAGAAGCCGTCGTATCAGGACTGCTAACATACCCGCCGCTGATGGCCGGTGATATTTTACTGTACGGAACGGATCTTGTTCCCGTCGGAGAAGACCAAAAACAGCATCTTGAACTGACCCGCAACCTGGCGGAACGCTTCAATAAAAAATACAATGACATCTTCACGATTCCTGAGGTGAAAATCCCTGAATCAGGCGCGCGCATCATGTCACTGGCTGATCCGCTCAAAAAAATGAGCAAATCAGATCCGAACCAGAAAGCATACATCACGCTGCTTGATGAGCCAAAGCAGCTCGAAAAGAAAATCAAGAGCGCTGTCACTGATTCCGAAGGCATTGTAAAGTATGATAAAGAAAACAAACCGGGCGTCTCTAATCTTTTGACGATCTATTCTATTTTAGGAAACACATCAATTGAAGAATTAGAGGCCAAATATGAAGGAAAAGGGTACGGTGAATTCAAAAGCGATTTAGCCGAAGTCGTTATCGGCGCACTGACACCGATCCAAGAGCGCTATCGTGAATTAATTGAGAGCGACGAGCTTGACCGCATTCTCGACGAAGGAGCGGCGCGCGCTAACAAAACGGCCGGCAAAATGGTGAAAAAAATGGAAAACGCCATGGGTCTCGGGCGGAAAAGAAGATAAAGAAAAGAGGCGGGATAACCCCCGCCTCTTTTTTTTAGTTCACTTTTGATTCCTGTTCCATTTCCCAAAGCTTTTCGAAAAACGGCTGTCCTTTAATCAAATTCTCACAGAACGCGAGATGCTTGTCTGACCAGCCTTCAATTGTTTCATTGTAAAGCATGTCCCAAATCTCCTCAAAGCTCATCCGTTTGATCTGCTCGTACATATGCGGATTCCATTCCGTATACCAATACACAATCTCCGCGCGGTTTTTCAGCCCTTTCAGCTGATCAAGCGCCATAAACATCAGCTGCTTGATCTGCCGTTCTTTTCTCGTCAGGCCTCTGACATGCTCCGGCGCCAGTGATAAAATGTGATATTCCTTTGAAGACTCCAATTGCGCCGGCTCAAATTGAAACGATTCCGGCTCTACATCCTTGACCATTTCATAAACAAGCTGCTCCTGTCTCGGAATCAGGCGGCTCTTTCTGACCGGGATGGTATATCCGATCGTATCCACGGCAATGATGCCGATCCCGTCTGTCACGACAAAACAGTACTCAAGCTTCGTCCGCTCATGATTTTTTCGCACGTATGACTTTTGATGCACTTGATCAAGCAGCTCTTTCGGAAGCTCTGATAAGTCGTTTTCTATGTAATGAAATAATACTGACGGCACTCTGAGCAGCGGCGTCTGATCCAAAAGCTCAACCGTGTCTTCCTTCCGCCATTCGTGAAAATGGCAGACATTGTAGCCATTCTCTTCCCCTTCAAACCAATTGACCCACACATCATGAAGAAATAACATATTCGACCCCTCACTTTATAAAAACTGTTGTCCACAGTATAGGCAAGGGAAAGATAAATTATTCCATTTCGATATGAGATTTCCGCAATACAGGACTGGATTTCTGCCTGTAACGCAACAAAAAAATCTCCCGTTTCGTCCGGGAGATCATTTCACATTTTTCGGATCAAGCGCATCACGCAGCCCGTCTCCGACAAAGTTGAAGCACAATACGGTAAGAAGGATCAGCAATCCCGGGAATAACGGGTACCACCAAGCTTGAATCATAAGCGTAAAGTTTTGCGCATCCTGAAGCATATTGCCCCAGCTTGCGATCGGAGGCTGTATCCCGAAACCGAGGTAACTTAATGTAGACTCTGCCAAAATAACCGTTCCCACTTTTAATGTGGCTGAGACAATTATCGGTCCCAGCGCATTCGGCAATATATGAGAAAAAATGATATGATGATTTTTTGTACCGATCGTCTTTGCAGCCAGTACAAACTCTCTGGAACGAAGCGATAAAAACTCCCCCCGGACAAGGCGCGCTGTTGTTGTCCAGCCTGTAAGGGAGAAAATTAAAATTAATTTATCCATTCCGGGCTGAAAAATCGTAACAAGTGTAATAAGCAAAAATATATCAGGTATAGATAGTACGATATCAACAGTTCTCATGAGAATGGCATCGACAATCCCCTTAAAATATCCGGCAACAGCTCCGACAACTGTCCCGATAGTAATCGCACCGATCACAGAAGCGAATCCGACAAGCAAGGAAACCCGCGCCCCGTACAGAACCCTCGTAAAGATATCTCTTCCGAATTTATCAGTTCCCATTAGATGTTTTAAACTCGGCGGTTTCAAACGGTTGATAAGAGATTGACTCTCTGGAGAGTAAGGAGCGATTACCGAAGCGAATAAGGCAGACAAGATGATGATGGTTAATATAACGGCTCCGATGACAGCAAGTTTATTTTGAAAGAACTTTTCGAAAAAAATCTTAGTCATTGTTTCCGGTTTGGATTGAATATTTTCCTTTAATTTTATTTCACTGGGGGGTGTGCCGGTATTTGGCTGTAACATTTGATCTCTCACCTCTCTTTGTTAATATTCAATGCGGGGATCAACCAACGCATATAAGATGTCTGCAATTAAATTCCCCACCACAACCAAAACAGCTGAAATGACCGTCATGGCCATGATAACCGGATAATCTCGTGAAAAGGCTGAATCAATAAACAATTTGCCGAGACCCGGCCAAGTAAAAATCTGTTCTACCACTACCGCTCCCCCGATAAATGACGGTATCATCAGACCAAAAATAGTGATAACCGGAAGAAGTCCGTTTCTCAAACCGTGTTTAAAAATCACTTTATTATCCCGAAATCCTTTCGCACGCGCCGTACGTATATAATCCTGCTTTAACACATCAAGCATACTGGATCTTGTATATCTCGTTATTCCAGCCATGTCTGCCGTGGCGAGCACAAAAGCAGGCAGAATTAAGTGATGCAAACGGTCAAATATGTTGAAGTCAGCATTTAAAGTGCCTACTCCGCCAGTGGGAAACCATCCCAGATTTACAGATAAGACCATGATTAAAATCAAACCGAACCAAAAATTCGGAATGGCAAGCCCTAAAAATGAAGTAACAGTTATCCCATAATCCAATTTTGAATAAGGCCGTTTCGCCGACAGAACACCAAATGGAATAGAGATAAGAAGAGCGACAAGGGTTGAAAAAAGCATAAGCACAATCGTATTCGGTAAGCGGGATAAGATAAGTTCAGAAACAGGAGTGCCTTTCTTTACGATAGAAGTCCCGAAATCCCCTTGGAGCATATTCCCCAGCCATTTCACATATTGAACGGGTTCCGGATCGTTCAACCCGTATTTTTCAATGAATTTCGCCCTGTCCGCTTGACTGATTGTAGGGTCCATCATAAGTGACATCGGATCTCCGGGCGCTGCTTTCATGATGGCAAATGATAAAATCGTAATGCCTAAGAGAATCGGCAAGGACATTAATGTTCGCCGTAAAATATATGTAACCATGTTCTTGTCCCCTTTTTAAATAGGATAAGAGAGGAAAGGAACTTCCTTCCCTCTCAAGGGCTTCTGCTATTTTTGGTCCAGCCACCATTTTTCAATATTGTACAAGTCATTTTTAGGGTGGAATACATAGCCTTGTAAATTATTCGGCATCGCTCTGTGATAATTGTAATAGAATAAGAAGCTGTACGGCTGATCTTCCGCAATCAATTTGTAAATCTCTTCATATTTCTTTTGGTATTCTTTTCTGTCGGTAATTGACTTCGCCTCTTCAAGAAGCTTATCGACTTTCGGATTTTTATACCAGATATTATTCAGCCCGTTTTTAGATTGGCTTGAATGGAAGATGGAGAACTGATCCGGGAACGTTGCAAGACTCCATCCGAGAAGAAGTGCGTCATAATCCCAATTAGGGGCACTGGTCTGTTCAATTAACGCACTGAATTCAACAATCCGCGGCTTAGCCTCAATTCCCACTTCTTTTAATTGCTGCTGAACGACAACTGCTAAATCTTCGCGAATTTTATTGCCTTGATTCGTTTTAATTTCAAAAGAGAATTTTTTCCCATCTTTGTCAAGGTAGCCGTCACCGTCATGATCTTCCCATCCGGCTTCTTTTAACAGCTGTTTTGCTTTTTTCGGATTATAATCAAATGTCGGCACTTTAGACTTCGGATAATTCCATGACAGCGGACTCTCAGGAACATTCGCTACCTTGCCGTCTCCATTCAGCACTTGATCCACCATTGCCTGCCTGTCAAGAGCGTAAGTCAATGCCTGGCGCACTTTTTTATCCTTAAAGAGCTCTTTTTTCTCATTCCAGCCGATATAGCTGTAGTTTAAACCAAGGTCAGATTTGACCTTCACATTTCCAAACGTTTTAACCGAATCAAAATCAGTGCCAGGCACAACGAAGAAATCAATATCTCCCGCTTTTAACTGGGCCACGGCAGCGTTAGAATCAGGAATTGTTTTCACTGTCACTGTATCGAGATAAGGTCTGCCTCCAAAGTAATCATCGTTTGCTTTCAGTTTGACATACTCGCCCTTTTTCCACTCAGCAAACTTAAACGGACCGGAGCCGATTGGATTTTTACGGTTAAATTCATTCTCTCCCAGGTCGGCAACCGGAACCTTACCCAAAATATGTTTAGGTAAAATGCCGTAACTGTCGAGAACGACATTATAGAAATAGGCATCTTTTTTCTTCATTTTAAATTGAATTTCATATTTTCCTTTTTTCGTTACGGATTTAAGTGACTCAAAACCTGAGCCCCGCTCACCGTTGTAATCTTTGTTAAGAGGAATACTGTAGGTGAAAACTACATCATCGGCTGTGAGCTCTTTTCCATCATGGAATTTAACGCCTTTTTTAAGTTTTACGTTATACGTTAATCCCCCGTCAGCTTCTGTTACTTTTTCAGCCAGCGACGGCTTGACGTTCAATTTTTCATCGGTTTCTAATAATGTGCTGTAAATCATTCCTTCAATATCGGAACTTGCAACATCAGTGGAGTAAAGAGGATTAAAAAGTGTTGGTTCCCCAGTTGACCCGACAACCAAATCTCCGCCTTTTTGCGGCTTTCCTGCCGGTTTGGATTCGGTGCTTGTGGATTTTGAACCGGAGCATGCTGACAGGAAGATGGCGAGCGTCATAAAAACACTAAGCATCATCAGTGCGGTTTTACGTAATTTCATATCAATTCCCCCTTTGTGATATATATGCGGCAAACAGGTTATGTAATCCGGCATACCCCCTCTCGATGCTTGCCTTTTCAGGCGTATAAATGGCAGGAAACGTAATGGCCGGGAGCGGCTTCCTCAAATGCCGGGACTTGTTCCTTGCAGATCGGTTTGGCCATCGGGCATCGCGTGTGGAACACGCATCCTTTCGGCGGGTTTGCCGGGCTCGGCAGTTCTCCTTTCAGGATAATTCGTTCCCGCTTGACGGCGTCTTTTTTTCTCGTCACAGGCACTGAAGACAAAAGCGCTTGCGTATAAGGATGAAGCGGATTGTCGTACAGCTCGTGTTTATCGGTCAGCTCCATCATTTTCCCCAGATACATGACGCCGACTTTGTCACTGATATGGCGGACAACACTCAAATCATGAGAAATAAACAAATAGGTCAGATTGAATTCTTCCTGCAGCTCCTCCATCAGATTGATGACTTGGGCCTGAATGGAGACATCGAGCGCGGAAACGGGTTCATCCGCGATAATCAGCTCGGGATTCAATGTCAAAGCCCGCGCGATCCCGATCCGCTGACGCTGCCCTCCGGAAAATTCGTGCGGATAGCGGTTTGCAAAGCTCGGATGAAGACCGACTTTCGCCAGCAGCTCCTCCACTTTCTCGTTCCGCTCGCGCATGCTGTACATATGGTGAGTCTGTAACGGTTCTTTAATAATGGAGCGGAGCGTTTTTCTCGGATTAAGCGATGCAAAGGGATCTTGGAAGACCATCTGGATGTTTTTCCGGACGCTTTTTCTCAGCTTTTCTTCAGATAAGCCGGAGATATCCTGACCTTTAAAAAGAATCCGGCCGTCTGTCGGCTTGTATAGACGGATCATCGTTCTTCCCGCCGTTGATTTGCCGCATCCTGATTCACCGACGATGCCGAGCGTCTCCCCTCGCTTCAGTGAAAATGAAACGCCGTCAACAGCCTTTATGTCTCCGACTTTTCTTTGAAAAAAACCGGAGCGGATCGGGAAATATTTTTTTACATCTTTCAGCTCTAAAATCGTTTCTTGGCTCACAGCTGTCATTTTGATTGGGCACCCTCTTCCTCATATAGAAAACATCTTACAGAACGGCCGCTTTCATGTGTCACCAGCTCCGGCTGCCCCGTTTTGCATTTGTCCATCGCTTTTGAACACCTCGGGGCGAATCGGCAGCCTACCGGAAGATTATCCGGTGTCGGGACACTGCCTTTGATCGCTTTTAATGTATCAATCTCTCCGTCTATCACCGGTATGGAGTTTAACAGCCCTTCCGTGTACGGATGGAGAGGGTTTAAAAATAAGTCTTCCACACTCGCGCTCTCTACGACTTGTCCGCAGTACATTACAATCACCCTGTCTGCGGCTTCTGAAACGACGCCTAAATCGTGAGTGATAAGCAGAATGGAAGTATCGAATTTATTGCAGAGGTCTTTCATCAGCTCCAATACTTGGGCTTGTATCGTCACATCAAGCGCCGTCGTCGGTTCATCGGCGATCAAAAGTTTCGGATTGCAGCTGAGCGCAATGGCGATCATCACCCTCTGTCTCATCCCTCCGGACAGACGGTGCGGATATTCTTTCATCACTTGTTCCGCTCTGGAGAATCCGACGAGCTCAAGAAGCTCAACGGCCTTTTTGGCCGCTTCTTTTTTACTCATTTTTTTATGGTATTCAAGCACTTCGGTAATTTGTTCCCCGATGGTCAGCACCGGGTTCAGGGAAGTCATGGGTTCCTGAAAGATCATAGAGACGTCATTTCCGCGGATTTTGCAATATTCGTTTTCGGTGAAGGAGGCCAGGTCCCTGCCTTCAAGCTTAATCGAGCCGTCCATAATTTTTCCGCCCGATCCTTGGACAAGTCCCATAATAGAAAGCGAGGTGATGCTTTTGCCCGAGCCGGATTCTCCTACAAGTGCGACGGTTTCGCCTTTGTTAATGTGAAAATCAACCCCGTCGACTGCGAGAATCGGCTGTTTCTTTCTGAAAAAATAGGTCTTTAAATTATTCACTTCTAATAGTGTGCTCATGATACGCCCCTTTCTCATTCCGCTGCAGCAGAGGGAAACATACGTTTCGCTATCACAAAATATAGAATAGTCGAAAAATTTTATAGTTGTATATTATTACATCATTATTACAAAAGCAAGAATTTTTTTGATAAATGTAATATCCTTAAATAATTTCCATTCTTTTAATCTTTTAAAGCGTTGCTTCCAGAAAGGTTTTTGAAGGTGTGGCCAATGCTTCTTTTACTGTTTTTTGATGGTCGGTTAAATATTTTTTTACTATATTGAATCCGACGGCATACCCAAGCATTGAGGGGAAGTATCCTTTTCCGTATAACAGCTGGGAAAACATCCTGTTGTCTCTCGTTAATCTGAGGTTCGGCTTGACTCTTTTTTCAAACAGAAAATCAAGCTGCTCAGGCGTATAGTAGGACGTCCATTCCGCCGTAAGACTTGAGCCGAAGCGCTCATATACAGCATATTCTGCCAGCCCCTCCATCATGATTGTATCAAGTAATGTCTCATCTTTTTCGTCCATTGTCACATGCTCTAACCGGCAGACGTGATTATATTCATGCGTCATAAGGGCGGATACAGCGGAATTGGAGATATCCGACGATAAAAAGAGAAACATTTTGTCCCGGAAGGCTAGACCGGATTTTGACCCGAATTCCATACGTACTTTCCGGTTCCGTTCATCGACGGGCAAAACAACGATCGGCACGTCCGGCCCGCTCCACTTCTCCTTTAAATAAGCTTCCTCCTTTTGGATATGGCTGTAGCATCCCCTTTCTTTCAGCCGTTTACTGGTCACGACACCGTCCTTCAGATGGCGGAACATGCCGTGGTTTTGAAGCATCGCAAGTATCGATTTCCATTCTTTCTTTTCGGCCCCTGAAAAAAGCGGCAAAAGGTGCGGGGCCAAATCATTGATGGATGCCGCCTTTTCCATCCATTGATATGTCAGCTTGACGCTCATACCGGTTCGCCTCCTCTTGTTGTTATCATATGCACGCACAAAAAAACCGGCCACCTTTTTCAGGCAGCCGGTCAAAAACTGTATTATTGATATTTTTTAAAGATCAAAGTGGCATTATGTCCGCCGAATCCAAGCGAGTTGCTGAGTACGATGTTTACATCCTGCTCGCGCGCTTTGTCCGGTACATAATCTAAATCACACTCTTCATCAGGTGTTTCGATGTTAATTGTCGGCGGGATGATCCCGTCTTTAATCGCCATGACGGAGAAGATTGCTTCAATTCCTCCGGCAGCGCCTAACAAATGACCCGTCATTGATTTTGTCGAACTGACGGCAAGCTTGTACGCATGATCACCGAAAACCGTCTTAATGGCTTTTGTCTCGTATTTGTCATTGTAGTACGTGCTTGTGCCGTGAGCGTTGATGTAATCAATTTCTTCAGGCTTGATGCCCGCGTCTTTGATTGCTTCCTGCATCGCTCTCGCACCGCCTTCCCCGTCTTGGGCAGGCGCGGTAATGTGGTAAGCATCACCGGTTGAACCGTAGCCGACAATTTCTCCGTAGATTTTCGCACCGCGGGCAAGCGCATGCTCAAGCTCTTCAAGCACGACGATCCCCGCGCCTTCTCCCATGACAAAGCCGTCACGGTTTTTATCAAACGGGCGGCTTGCCGTTTTCGGATCAGGATTTGTAGAAAGGGCTTTGTTTGCGCTGAAGCCCGCAAATGACATTCTTGTCAGCGGCGCTTCCGTTCCGCCCGAAATCATCGCATCGGCATCGCCGCGCTGAATGACTTTAAACGCGTCACCGATAGAGTTCGTTCCCGTCGCGCATGCCGTCACCGTGCAGGAGTTGACTCCTTTTGCTCCGAGAGCGATTGAGATTTGGCCTGTCGCCATATCCGGAATCATCATCGGCACAAAGAACGGGCTGACCCTTCTCGGACCTTTTGTCAGGAAGATTTCGAATTGGGATTCAAGCGTTTCAAGGCCGCCGATTCCGGACCCGACCCAAACGCCGACTCTCGGCGCGATCTCTTCTGTAATGTTCAGACCGGCATCTTCAACGGCCATTTTCGCGGCTACGACAGCATATTGAGTGAAGCGGTCCATTTTTCTCGCTTCTTTTTTATCCATGTAGTTTTCAACATTGAAATCTTTCAGCTCAGCAGCTACTTTCGCCGGATACTCGTCCGATTCCACACGTGTGATCGGTCCGATTCCGGATACGCCGCTGATTGCATTTTTCCAGCTTGTTTCGGCATCATTGCCAAGCGGAGACAGGGCTCCAAGCCCTGTAACGACTACTCTTTTTTTACTCATCTTGTGTGCACCTCACCTTTTTTCTATCGTCCCCAGCGCATTGCTATGGCGCCCCATGTCAATCCTCCGCCGAAACCGACCATGACGATGACATCGCCGTCTTTAATTTTACCTGCTTCCAGTTCCTCTACTAATGAAATCGGAATGGATGCTGCGGATGTGTTTCCATATTTATGAACTGTTTTAGACATCTTTTCAACCGGAAGCTCCAAACGCTCCCGTGCCGCTTCCATGATGCGGATGTTTGCCTGATGGGGAATCAAAAAGTCTACATCCTCTTTGGAGAGGCCGGCTTTTTCAATTACATTTACACTCGATTCACCCATTTGCCGGACGGCGAATTTGAATACTTCTCTTCCATGCATGATTGTATGCCCTTTTTCATCTAAGTACAAGTGCTGACCGCCTGTACCGTCTGCTCCGAGCTCAAATGACAGTATGCCTCTGTCGTCGCTGACCGGTCCGATGACCGCCGCTCCGGCTCCGTCTCCGAACAGAACAGCCGTATTGCGGTCTTCCCAGTCTGTAATGCTTGAAAGCTTTTCAACGCCGACGACGAGGACATGTTTGTATGTTTGTGATTCAATGAATTGTTTGGCGGTTACGATACCGTACATAAATCCCGCACATGCGGCGCTGATATCCATCGCGCACGCTTTTTTAGCCCCGAGCTTTTCTTGTATCATACAGGAAACGGTAGGGAAAGACTGATCGGGAGTGACCGTGGCCACGAGGATCATATCAAGATCCTCAGCGGAAATGCCCGCCTGATCAAGCGCTTTTTGCGCAGCCTCGGCAGCCATGCCGGATGAGTACATATCTTCAGCGGCGATTCTTCTTTCTTCTATACCTGTTCTCGTACGAATCCACTCGTCCGATGTATCTACCATTTGTTCAAGATCATGATTTGTCAGCACTTTTTCCGGAATGTAACGGCCGACACCAAGAATTCCAGCTTTCATAGGAAAGACTCCTTTTTATAATGAATTTATAACTAATTAGTTATGATCAATTATTAGTATCAGGTACTAATTCTACCCTATTTTTTTTCTGTTGGCAATATATTCGTCTAAACTATCGGCTCTTGATCCTCATAGAATAAACGGAAGACGAAAGGAGGCTTTACTATGGATATTTTCTCTAAGATGATGTTCGGCAACTCCGAGGAGCGGGATAAAGAACCGGAAGAAAATCCGGAGCAGCCTCAGGCTGAAAACGAAGAGCAGATCGATTACAACCACGTGATGAATCAGCTGGGCTCCATCATGAACTCCCTGGATCAATTAAAGCCTGTATTTAAAGACCTCGGGCCGATGGTGTCCGCCATAAAGAAAAAAATCATGTGAAAAGCCACTTCATGAAAAAGTGGCTCTCTTTATTTATTCAGCTCCCCGGCATCAGATCTGCCAAGCTCATACGCTTCCGCCATGACCGATGTAAACAGGTTCATGAACGGCTGAATCATTTCCATAGACAGATCAATGCCTGATTTCTCAAGCTCCGCCTTTGCTTCCGGCAGGTATTTCATCGCGATCTGCATAAATTCAAGAGACTTTTCATGCTGCATGTGTATCCACCTCTATTCATTTGACGGCAGTTCATTTGTTTGGTTATACGTTTTTACAAGGTCTGAGATTTTGTCTTGAAAGGCTTTGTCCACCAAAGGGCTGAACGTCCCCATTTCAACGACTCCTTCCCTGAAATCGAAGTTGTGATCTCCGCTCTTGAGCGTACCTTTATTATATTGCTCGGCGATTAATGTATAAGCTTTGTCTACATTTTGCACGGTGCTTGTCAGCACCGTGTTTTTGCCGAGATACGATTGCTCGGCGACATAGCCGATGGCGTAAAGCCCGTCTTTTTTGATTTGCTGAATGACAGGAACATTATACCCGTCTCCGGCCGGATACACAACATCCGTGCCTTCCGCTTTTAACTTCTCGTAAAGATGCAGCGCTTCATTGCCGTTATCCCAGTGGTCCGTAAATTCAGTATTGACGGTGATATCGGGATTTTCGTATTTCGCCCCTTTGATAAAGCCGTCTACTTCAGGCTGCCATAAGAACGAGGCGATGACGCCGACCTCATTGGTTTTTGACATATGGGCAGCCGTCATTCCCCCGAAAAAGCCCATCGCTTCTCCCATGAGATGAACGCTTGTGACATTATCGTTTTTCGCCGTTCCGTTTGCGACGACGAACTCCATATCGGGATAATCCTTGCTGATCATATTGAAGATTTCCTCGTATTCATTTCCGTGCCCGTATAAAAGATTGACTCCTTTTTTATGCAAATCATCTATCGCTTTTAAAATATCTTCATCAGATCTGATATTTTCTTTATAATAAACGTCAACGTTAAATTCAGATTGTATCGCTAATAAACCTTTGTAACCTTTTGTGCCCCATACCAGGTCACTGATGGTATCGGGAAAAAGCATTCCGACCTTCTCAATTTTTCCTTTAAACGGAGTTTGTGCGCACCCGCTCAATAAAAGGAGGACAGAAAAGATCATGACAAGCCTGGTGATCAAGCCGTGTTCAACCCCTTTTCAAACTCATAACATGTATAATTAATTGACATACGTTTATTGTAGCGGTAATGCACATAACATGGAAGGTATTTCTTAAAAATTGTCGAATATTGATGAAAATTGTCTTTTCCACTCTTGAATTTTCTTTTCCGCTTCCGTTTTTTGCGTTTTTTCTTTTATTTCCAGGGTAATAATCTGATTTTCATCCTCTGTGCCGTCAGTTTCAAGCTTATTCATCAGACCGCAGACCGCGTCTTCTAAAAAGACCCTGTTTTCGCCGTTTTCTTTCGCTTCCGTCCACGGGCCGTAAAGAGGCGGAAGGATAATCGCTTTAGCCGTGTCCCGCTGACCGTTTTTTTCCCAGTCTTCGTGATCCTCACTGTAAACAATCCAATATAAAGGCTCCTTCCTGTCTTCAGGCAGACACCCGCTCCCATATTGAACACAGATTCGATCGTATTCCTTTTCGCCGATTTCATCTATTATTTGAAAAAGCCCGTTTCTCCCGAGCCACATTAAACGTTCTTCTAAATACAGCTGCCTCGTTTTGTCCTCCGGTTCATCCAAAATGACATCAACATGCACACCCTCATCCATCATCCGTTCGCATAATGAAAGGCCTAGAAATTCATCTGCTCCAATGATCAGCGCTGTCTTCATCACATCTGCCGCCTTTCCGGTTTTTCATTCAAACAAGCAAAACAGCCCTCTGAAAAGAGATGGCTTTTGTATTCTATTCATTACAGGTCTTTTTCATGACTGCGGAAAAACCGGCAGATGGCTCTGTACATCCGCGCTGGATTCTCAAGCAGGTGATACGTGATAGCGGTCTTACTTCCGGTCTTTTCCCGGGCTTCTTTATATACGTTCGCATGCAGGGTATACGGGTACGGCGCTCCGGTCGTTCTTTGCCATATATGTACCGGCGCGCAGGTGCTGCATCCGGTGATGGTCTGATAGTTCAGTGAGCTTGCCTCTTTTTCAGAAACACCGAAGCTTTGAGCCGTTTCTCTCAGAAACTGTTTATAAAAAAACTTATTTTCTTTCTCTGATTCGAAATGGGCTTGAAGATCAAGACAAGGATCTAACATTGCGGCTGAACGGATATGCTCGGGCGAAGATCGCAGCAATTGATCGGCGATGAGGGCGCCCATGCCTTCTGCGAGCAAGTGTATCTTCGGATTGAGGGTTTCTTGTTTCAGCACATAATGAATCAGCTGCCTGGCGTAAGCGGCGGCTTTTTCCGATCCCCAGTGCCTTCCGTATAAATTGCTGTTGAAGATCGTATAACCTCTGTCACGCAGCGTATTTAACAGCTGGTTTCTCCCTTCATGTTCGAGCCAAAAGCTTGAATCCCCGCTGACAAAGTGAGTTCTGTCTCCAAGAATAAAGATACAGAAGCCGTTCGGCCGATACGGCAGATGGATGACGTTCAGCTCAGATCCGAGTTGGAAAAATCTTTCCGTTATCCCCATGCCTTTCCGCCTCCTTTTACTCCTAGTCTCTCTATTGACTATCATATGTAAGACGAATGAAAACGGATCAGTTAAACCCCTATTTGCTTCTATGTTTTGGCTATTATACCAAGTGCGGGGACCGTATTTTCCATCAGACAGCCGAACTTGCGGGAGAAAGTCAGCTCCGGGCGCGCTTTTTGATGCGAAAATGACCTTCCGCCCGCGCTTTATGTATGGTATGATACAACGTAGAATAAAATGAAGGACGAGGTGGAAACGTGCGGTTTATTATCAGTTTTATTTGGACGTTCCTTTTATCACATATGGCCTGTTATTTGATCGCCTCCATGAACAGCGCGGCATACAATTTCAAGCAATCATCCGTTATTGCAGTGGTTATTGCGGTGCTTGTCTTTGTTCTTGCGGAGATCATGCCTGTCAAACAGGATGCAAGCCAGCATTCATAAAAGAACTAAAAAACCTGCTTTTCAGCAGGTTTTTTTGTATTCACGGTTTTCGCTGATACGTCCACAGTCTGTTGTGATTTGAAGTCTCGGGAAACATTTCTCCCGTTGTGAGCTTGATTTTTTGCGGATTTTTGACCATGCTTCCCGTTTCGCCGATTTCAACGTACACACCGTTATTCGGCGCTTTTTGTCCCGGGCGGAATTGATGCTGCTGTCCCATGTCATTTCCTCCTTTTTCTTTTTCATGTAGTATGCGCTTGTATGGAGGAAAATATTAAAAAGCCGCTGAATGAGGTTCAGCGGCTTTTTTGTTAATCCTGTTTGTAAAGAAGAGCTTTCAGGAGCGCTTTTTGCGCGTGAAGCCGGTTTTCCGCCTGCTGGAATACCGCCGAATTCGGACCGTCGATAATGTCGGACGTGACCTCTTCCTCCCGATGCGCGGGCAGGCAATGCAAAAATGTATAGTCAGGTTTGGCGAGACTGACGAGTGAGGCGTTGACTTGATAAGGGGCAAACACGCTCAGCCGCTGCTGCGTCTCTTCCTCCTGCCCCATGCTCGTGAAGACGTCGGAGTAAATCACGTCGGCATCCCGCACCGCTTCCTGCGGATTATCGGTCAGGGTGATCTTCGTTCCGGAAACAGCCGCGGCTTCTTTCGCGGCATTTACCGCCTCTTCCTCAACTTCATAGCCTTTCGGCGAAGCAACCGCAACGTCACAGCCCATTTTTGCGCAGCCGATCATGAGTGAATGCGCCACATTATTTCCGTCACCGATATAGGCGACTTTTACTCCTTTCAGCTTTCCTTTTATTTCTTGTATCGTCAACAGATCCGCGAGAGCCTGACACGGATGGTACCGGTCGGTCAGCCCGTTTATGACGGGAATGTCTGCATGCTCGGCAAGCTCTTCGACTTTTTCATGCGCGAAGGTGCGGATCATAATGGCATCAACGAATCCGGACAGCACCTTCGCCGTATCTGCGACCGTCTCTCCCCGGCCAAGCTGCAGGTCACTGCTTGAAAGAAAAAGTCCGGTTCCGCCGAGCTGGGCCATTCCCGCTTCAAATGACACACGCGTGCGGGTCGAAGATTTTTCAAAAATCATCGCCAATGTTTTCCCTTGGAAAATCGGCTGTATCGGATGTTGTTTTAACAATGAAGCTTCTGTAAGAAGCGCGTTGATGTCTGACGGGCTGACATCTTTTAAGGAAAGAAAATCTTTGCCGTACAAATGGGTTAATGTGTGTTCCGCTTTTACTGTGTGCATGATTCCACTTCCTTTTGATAAAGATCTTTGAGCGATACAGGCTGAGGTGTGCCGGAGCCGCTTGCCAAAAATGCTTTGACGGTTTCCAGTTCAGTAAAGACCGTCACACCGTGCGTCATGGCTTCTATCCGCTGTTTGCGCGCTTCTTCTGAGTGATTGAAATTGATATGAACCGCTTTATCCCTTCGGTCTGCCCAAGCCTGAAAAGAGTCTTGGCATACGGTGAATCCCGCTTCTTGGGTCTGCTGTGCCAGTTTTTCATCTCCGCCTTCCAGATAGACGCTGCCTTTTTTCTCCCAGACGTGCGCATAGATTTTTTTCAGGGCGCTTTCTGCGTCAAACGCGACACACATGCCTTCTCCGGTCGACTTCATTTCCGGGCCGGGCTTTACGTCCACGTCCTGAATGGCGTGAGAAGAAAATACCGGGAATTTCACTGCCGTTCCGTGCTGATTTTGTATCACGGGCTTGATTTCTTTAAGGGAAGCTCCGGCCAGCAGTCTGGCGGCAAGCGGAATCATCGGGACTCCCATAACCTTAGACACTACAGGAACCGTTCGGCTTGCCCGCGGATTCACTTCAAGAACGAGAATATCTCCCTTTTCATCAATTACAAACTGGATGTTCATGATGCCTTTGAATGCCAGTTTCACCGCAATTTTTTCGGCAGCCTCTTTTAACTCCCGCTGCATTTCAGGGGTGACAGAAGGCCCCGGAAGAATCGCAAAACTGTCGCCTGAATGGACGCCTGCCCGTTCGATATGCTCTGTGCAGGTCGGCACAAATACTTCATGTCCGTCAGAAATCAGATCGATCTCCACTTCTTTTCCTGTAATGTACTGGTCGATCAAAATCGGGTACGGCATGCCCGCTTCGTTTTCAAGCAGTTCTGAAATTTGCGCTTCTGACTCAACGATTATCATGCCCATCCCTCCGATGACATAAGACGGACGGATCAGCACGGGATAGCCGATACGGCTTGCTTTTTCCGCGGCTTCTTCTTTCGTATAAGCTGTTTCCCCTTTGGCATGTTTCAGATCCAGATCATCAAGCAGTTTATAAAACAGATCCCGATCCTCCAGCGCATCAAGGGTTTCAAAGGATGTTCCGAGCAGCGGAATGCCCGCTTTTTCCAGCGGTTCAGCAGCATTGATAGCGGTCTGTCCCCCAAACTGGACGATGGCAAAATCAATGTTTTCATGTTCCGCCACGTTTAAAATATGCTCTGTCGTCAGCGGTTCAAAATAGAGCCGGTCGGCAATTTCGTAATCCGTGCTTACTGTTTCCGGATTGTTATTGATCATAATCGTTTCATATCCGAGCTTTTGCAGGGTCAGGACGCCGTGAACGGCACTGTAATCAAATTCCACTCCCTGCCCGATGCGGATCGGGCCTGAGCCGATGATAAGCGCGCGTTTTTTCTCTTTTCGGCTGATATCTCCGTCGCTTTCCCCGAGATAGGTGGAGTAGAAATAATTCGTCTTGGCATCAAATTCAGCGGCGCATGTATCTACGATTTTAAACGACGGGACGATGCCCGATTTCTTTCTGAGAGCGCGGATGTCTTCTTCCGTTTTTCCCGTAAGAGATGCGATCATGACGTCCGTGAAGCCCTTTACCTTCGCCTGTTTTAAAAGCGGGACAGACAGGTTATCTCCTTCTTCCATCAGCTTGTTTTCCAATGTGATGATATTCCGGAACACATGGAGAAAAAACGGGTCAATTTTCGTTTCGGCATGAATGTCTTCTATTGTTACACCGCGGCTTAACAGTTCCATGACGACGAAGAATCTCCGGTCATCCGGCGTTACCGCTAATTCCCGCAGCTGATTGAGCGTACAGCCGCCGAGTTCAGGCAGGCGGGTGCCGATCGTTTTCAGCTCAAGGGAGGCCGCCGCTTTTTGAATGGCCGCTTCCATATTTCTTTCGATCGCCATGACCTCTCCCGTGGCTTTCATCTTCGTTCCGAGCGTGCGGTCGGCATATTTAAATTTATCAAACGGCCAGCGCGGGAATTTGACGATGACATAATCAAGCGCCGGTTCAAAGCTTGCATAGGTAGAGCCTGTCAGCGGATTTTTCAGTTCATCAAGCGTATAGCCGACGGCAAGTTTCGCCGCCATTTTGGCAATCGGATAGCCGGTCGCTTTTGACGCGAGGGCTGATGAGCGGCTGACACGCGGGTTCACTTCAATGACATAGTACTGTTTGCTGAACGGATCCAGCGCAAATTGAATGTTGCAGCCGCCGACCACATCCAGCGCCGAAATAATCGCCAGGCTTGCCGAACGAAGCATCTGATATTCCTCATCGGTTAACGTCTGGGACGGTGCAACGACGATAGAGTCTCCTGTATGCACGCCGACGGGATCGATGTTTTCCATGTTGCAGACGGTAATGCATGTATGATTTTTGTCGCGCATGACCTCGTATTCGATTTCTTTAAAACCGGCGATGCTTTTTTCGACGAGGCATTGGCTGATCGGGCTTGCTAACAGCGCCTGTTTAATCAGCGTCTGAAACGCTTCTTTCGTTTTCGCGATTCCGCCTCCCTTTCCGCCTAACGTATACGCCGGTCTTAGAATGACCGGAAACCCGATAGACTCAGCGAAGCGGAGGGCGTCTTCTTCGTTGTCGACGATTTCGCTTTCCGGAACGGGCTGGTCAAGCTCTTTCATCAGGGCGCGGAACTGCTCCCGGTCTTCGCCTTTTTGAATGGTTTCCACCGATGTTCCTAAAAGCTTGACGTGATGCTTCTTCAGCACGCCTGCTTCTTCAAGCTTAACGGCTAAATTCAGCGCGGTCTGACCTCCTAAATTGGCAAGCAGACCGTCCGGTTTTTCTTTTTCAATAATGGCCTCGATGCTTTCGGGTGTAAGCGGTTCAAAATAAATTTCATCAGCAAACGCCTCATCCGTCATAATCGTTGCCGGGTTGTTGTTGACGAGAATAACACGGTATCCTTCTTCTTTCAGAGCCATGCAGCCCTGTGTTCCTGAATAATCGAATTCAGCCGCCTGGCCGATGATGATCGGGCCGGAGCCGATGACCAATATGCTGGAAATGGTTGTATCTTTAGGCATGAGCGATTTCTCTCCTTGCTGGTATCACTTTCTCTAGAAATTCATCAAATATCCACTCGCTCTCAGCCGGTCCGGGATGAGCTTCAGGGTGGAACTGAACGCTTAATACGGGAAGGCGTTTGTGAATGAGCCCTTCCACTGATGTGTCATTGACATGATGGAACCTGATCGACAGCTCATTTTCGTCAATTGATGATTCATCGACGACATAGCTGTGGTTCTGGCTTGTCATAAACACCCGTTTCGTTTTCCGGTCAATGACGGGATGGTTGGCACCCCTGTGACCGAACGGCAGCTTATACGTATTCCCTCCGAAAGCGAGAGCAATCAGCTGATGTCCGAGACAAATGCCGAGTGCGGGGAAAGCATTCAGTAAAGCCTTAATCCGGGTCATGTACGGAGCAATCGCTTTCGGGTCCCCAGGCCCGTTTGAAAGCACGATTCCGTCAGGCTGAATGTCATAAACGGCGTTCATCTGGTGATACGGAATGACCGTTACTTTACAGCCGCGCTTGACAAGCGACGAAGCGATTGATTTTTTAAAACCGAAATCAATCAGCGCAATATGCCGTTCTCCGTCCCCCATTGAGGTGATCTCTTCGGCCTGCGCCAGCTCAGCCGGGTTTTCTGTTCCGCATGCCGCCGGAACCTCTCCTGTTGTTGATACGGCAGCGTTCATCGTGCCGCCGGAGCGGATGGTTTTGACGACGGCCCGTGTGTCCACTTCGGTTAAGAGCGGGATGTTCCATTTATTTAAATACTCTCTCAGGCTTGAGACTGCTTCATGGTGAGAAAAATGTTCACACGCTTCATACACGACAACAGCCTTGACTTGAGGGATCTTACTTTCAAGATCTTTTTCATTAATTCCGTAGTTTCCGATCAGCGGATACGTAAAAACGATGATCTGGCCCTTATATGACGGGTCTGTAAGCACTTCCTGGTAGCCCGTCATTCCGGTGAAAAAAACCGCTTCGCCAACGCAGCATGCCTCTTTTTCAAGTTCACCGCCGAATGATGTTCCGTCTTCCAATACTAAATAGCCTTTCATCTAAAGCCCACCTCTTGATGAATAATTAATTAAAAATATGAATTTTTATACCTTGATAACAAAAAAATTATCGTTTCACTGCGGAATTCGCTTCGATCGCTGCTTTCAGCATGCTGACGGCCGACAGTATTTCTTCTTCAGAAACCGTAAGCGGCGGAAGCAGCCTGATGACATTCGGTCCGGCCGGAAGCACGAGAAGTCCGCGTTCCTGCAGATCTCCGATGATGCCGGAAACGGGGCCTGCGCATTCAATGCCGATTAATAACCCTTTTCCGCGGATGTTTTTTACAAAAGGCACGGTCAGCTCACG
Organism: Bacillus amyloliquefaciens DSM 7 = ATCC 23350; assembly: GCF_000196735.1. Lineage (GTDB taxonomy): Bacteria > Bacillota > Bacilli > Bacillales > Bacillaceae > Bacillus > Bacillus amyloliquefaciens. The sequence goes on along the minus strand of NC_014551.1, from coordinate 1,221,705 downwards.
TTTCAGCTGCGCTTTTAAAAAAGCACCTTTGTCCGCCGCAGCCTGGAGAAAGTCCGGCTGAAACACAATGTCCAAGGTCGCATTCACAGCTGCCATGGCAAGCTTATTGCCGCCGAAAGTCGTGCCGTGCGTACCCGGTGTGAAGGCTTCGCCAAGCTTCTTTTTGCCGATCACGGCTCCGACGGGAAAACCGTTTCCAAGCCCTTTCGCAACAGTGATAATGTCCGGAGAGATGCCGAAATGCTCATAGCCGAATGCCTTGCCCGTCCGGCCGATTCCGGTTTGAATCTCATCTGCGATAAGCAGCGCCTTTCTGTCTTGGCAAAATGTCTGTAATGCTTTGATGAATTCCGGATCGGCGGGATGAACTCCCCCTTCACCCTGCACCGTCTCAAACATGACGGCGGCGATGTCATCCTCGTTTGAAAGCGTGCTGAATGCCGACGGATCATTAAACGGCAGATAGTGAAAACCTTGAAGCATCGGTCCGAAACCGGTTTTGATTTTGTCTTGTCCGGTGGCGGCCATTCCCGCATATGTCCGTCCGTGAAAAGATTGATGGAATGTCACGATTTTTGTTTTTCCCGTTGCTTTACGGGCAAGCTTAATGGCGCCTTCATTCGCTTCGGCTCCGCTGTTGCAGAAGAAAACAAGATCCCCCGCGCTATGTTCAGCAAGCTTTGCCGCGGCTTTTTCCTGAAGGTCATTTTCAAACAGATTGGAAACGTGCCATACGCTGTCAAGCTGTTGTTTGACCGCTTCTGTCACCGCGTCATGGCAATGGCCGAGATTGGAAACGGCGATACCCTGAATAAAATCCAGATACGTTTTTCCGTTTTCATCCTCTGCGATTGTCCCTTTCGCTTTTTTGATATCGATAGGCCAGCGGCTGTAGGTTTGAAATAAGCTGCTCATGACACGCTCTCCTTTTCCTTGACGATTTTTGTTCCTTGAAAGGCTTGATCAGTGAAAAACGCTCCTTTTCCGTTCACAATCATCACTTCCGCCACATCTTCACTCAGTGCCGATAATGCCGACTTCACCTTCGGAATCATCCCTCCCGCAATGACGCCGTCATCGATGAGGGCTTGAATCTCTTGCGGCGTCAGAGTATCCAGCCGGTTCTCTCCGTCCATAATTCCTTCGACATCCGTGACAAATAAAAGTTTATCGGCGTGTAAGGCGGAAGCGACGGCCGAAGCCGCGGCGTCTGCATTTACGTTCAGCGTTTTGAAATCACTTGTCATGGAAAGCGGAGCGATAACGGGAATGATGCCTTCTTTCATTAATGCTTTAATAATGGCCGGATCGGTTTTTTTGATTTCGCCCACTTCTCCGTATTTATCTTGATCAAGATAGGATGCTTGAAGGAGTCCGCCGTCCTTTCCTGAGATTCCCGCTGCTTTCAGCCCGTTTTTCGCCAGTTCGGCCACGAAAAATTTATTGACCGACCCTGACAAAACCATTTCCGCTGTCTCAAGCACCGGTTTGGTCGTTTTCCGCTGCCCATCGACAAATTCCGTTTCTATCTGCAATGTTTTCAGCATTTGTGAAATTTCCGGGCCGCCCCCATGCACGACGGCAATGTTCCAGCCCGATTGCATAAGCTCTTTTACATTTTGAAAAAAAGCGGCGGATAACTCGCGGATCACGCTGCCGCCGCACTTAAAAACAATGGTTTTCCTCATGCCGCTCTCCTTTGTTATGTGCGATAGCTCGCATTGATTTTGATATAATCATAGGTTAAGTCACAGCCCCATGCCCGGCCGCTGCCGGAGCCTTCGTTCAGGCGGACTGCGATCGTAATTTCATCACATGATAAGTACTCCTTGGCATCGGTTTCTGAAAACGGCTGAGGTTCGTTGTTTTTAAACAGACACTGTCCGCCGAGGAAAACTTCCACTTGTTCGGCCGTTACGCTTGCCGCACTGTGCCCGATTGCGCCGATGATGCGCCCCCAATTGGCGTCCGTGCCGTAAACGGCGGTTTTCACAAGGCTTGAGCCGACGATTTTTTTGGCGATAATATTCGCTTCAAGATTATTTTTCGCACCTTCGACTTTGGCTTCAATTAATTTCGTCGCTCCTTCACCGTCTCTGGCAATTTCTTTGGCAAGGTCTTCGCACACAAGCTTTAACCCCTTTTTAAAAGCCGGCCAGTCGGGATGCTGCTCCGTCAGACGATCATTCCCCGCGCAGCCGTTCGCCATTACGAGCACCATATCATTCGTCGATGTTTCTCCGTCAACGGTGATTTGATTAAATGAAACATCCGTGATCTCCCTGAGCGCGTTTTTGAGCGACTGTTCTTCCACGGCCGCGTCCGTTGTGACAAAGCCGAGCATTGTCGCCATGTTGGGGTGGATCATGCCTGAGCCTTTCGCCGCTCCGCCGATCGTGATGATGTCTCCGCCGATCACCAGTTCATAACACGTCTGTTTCGTCACCGTATCCGTCGTCAAAATGGCTTCTTCAAATGCTCCGGACAATGACGGCGCTTGACCGAGCTGTTCAATACCCGCTTGAATTTTTTTCATGTCTAAAAGCTCACCAATCACCCCGGTTGACGAAACCGCCACAAGCTCTGGTTCAATACCGAGCTGGCTTGCGAAGCTGTCCCGCATTTGATAGGCGTCCTTTAAGCCTTGGTCTCCCGTACAGGCGTTGGCAATCGCGCTGTTGACAATTACCGCCTGAAGCACAGCTTCTTTTTTCAAGCTGTCTTGCGTCACTTTCAGCGGCGCTGCCTGAAAATGGCTCTGCGTATATACCGCTGCACTGACTGCCGGCGCCTCGCTGATAATCGCTCCGAGATCTTTTTTTGAATAGCGCAGCCCGCAGTGGACACCCTTTGCCTCAAACCCTTTCGGCGAGGATACGCCGCCTTTTATTTTCGTGATTTCCTCACTCAGCTGAATCATATTCTGAATCCCTCTTTCGTTCTATGGATAGACTGGCGTCATCGTGAGTCCCGTTTCTTCCTGCCAGCCATTCATGATATTTAAATTTTGCACCGCCTGCCCGGCGGCGCCTTTCATCAGATTATCTATGACAGAAACGATGGTCGCGCGGTTTGTTCTTTCGTCCACAGTGACACTGATATCGCAAAAATTGCTGCCGTATACTTCTTTTGTCGCCGGGTATTCACCCTCCGGCCTGATTCTGACAAAATATGAATCTTTGTAAAATTCGCAATACATTTCTCTTATCTGTGCAGAAGACATTCCCGGAGGGGCGTCAGTATACATCGTCGCCATAATCCCCCTTGTCATCGGCGCCAAATGAGCGGAAAACGTAATCGGACCTGTGCCCGGCTGCCATGCCGCCAATTGCTGTTCAATTTCGGGGGTATGCTGATGCTCATTGACCTTATAAATTTTGAAATTATCATTCAGCTCAGAATAATGAGTGCCCATGGATGCTTTTCGGCCCGCGCCAGATACGCCGGTCTTCGCATCAACAATCAGAAATGAATCTTGTAAAAGCTTATTTTTTGCCAGCGGGGCGAGACCGAGCAGTACAGCCGTCGGAAAACAGCCCGGATTAGCAATCAGCTTTGCAGTCTGAATCTCTTCTTTTTGCAGTTCCGCTAAACCGTAAACCGCGTTTTGAATCGTTCCTTCAGGGGCAGCCTTCCGCTTATACCACTTTTCATACACGGCCGGGTTATGAATCCGCAGATCGCCGGAAAGGTCAATGACCGGGATGCCCGCTTCCGCCAGCTTAGGTGACCACTCTCCGGAAACGCCGGGCGGCGCGGCTATGAACATGACATCAATTTCGTTTCGGATGGTTTCTATATGAAGCGGCTGGAGTGATTGGGACGCTATATTCCTCAGATGCGGATATGAAGCATTATATGCCTTTCCTTCGTCACTCGATGAATATAATATACAATTATCTGCATAAGGGTGATGGTTAAGAACCCTGACAAGCTCAGCGCCTCCATAACCAGTTGCGCCTATAATACCTATTTTCAACGGGTTCACCTTCTTGGTTTTTGTGAAATTATTTAACATTATAACATGAATAAAAATTAATTCAATTGTATATTTAATATTTTTTCACCCGTTTTTCCATCTGTTTTCAGAGACAAAAAAACAGGCTGATCGGATCAGCCTGTTTTCTTCAGCATCATCAGCCCGCTTATAAAAAACAGCACAGAGCTGGCGTAAAAAATAATATATACCGTAAAGAAATCAGCAAGAAAGCCGCCGATAATAATGGCGGCGGCTGAAAATACAGCCGTCCAGAAGTGGTAGCTGCCGACTTTTTTCCCACGTTCCCCGCCGTCGGTATAATCGGCGATCAAGATTTTTTCGCCGTGTTTTTGCATGGCCCCGAACAGGCCCAAAAGCACTTGCACAACATAAACCTGTTGTACGCCGGTAATATGCGGGAGCGTCAGAAGAAGCAGCGCCATGCCCCATGAATTCGCCATAAGGAACCAGCGGGGATCCAGTCTTGCCGACAGCCTGCCGAGCAGCGGATGGATCAAAGCACCGCTCAGGCCGAACAAGCCGTATGACAGACCGAATTGCGTGTAGCTGGAGCCGATGTTTTTAATAAATAAAATATAAAACGGAAAGATCAGGCTGCCGGCAAAAAAGACACTGCTTTGAGACAGGATCAGCCATTTTAAATGATTTTGTTTCATGATTTGTACCTCTGATAAAAATAATTCATAAATAAGTCATCCGGATCATACTTGTGTTTTTTCTGAAAGAATATATCGCTTTTCGGATATGCCTCGCGCATCTGCTCCTTCGTTTGGTACAGCATATACGGCAGATAATAGCTGCCGTGATGGCGCAATGCCGTATCCGTCATTTTTCTGACGATGCGGGCCGTATCCGCCTGACTGTCTTTTGAAAACCCTTCATTGATTAAAAGAACGAGCGAAAACATGTCATCCTTTGCGTATGACAGATCGGCTTTTTCATTTTTTTGCACGTAGCGGATCGTAATATTTACAAGGTTGAGGTCTTCATGTGACAGCGCCGCGCGTAAATCATGAATGTACGGCGCAAATTCGCCGACGGGTACAAAGTACTCTTGAAGCACATCGGTGTTGTCCGTGTTTTCATATTCCAAAAATTTCGATTCTGACCTCATGACATTGTTCCTTGAGATTTTCACGCCGTTTTGGCTGAGAAAATAAGACTGCTGTGCCGACCAGAGCCAATTTCTTCCCCAGTCATACCGGCGGGAGAGGCCGAGCGCGAATTTTGTCAGCGCAGGATGCTCATCTTCTTTCAGCTCATTGTGCTGCTTTAATTCTTTCTGATTGTCTGAAAGCGTGTAATCAGTCACATACATATCGTGCAAAAAGCCTTTATCTCCGGTTGCAATCCGTGCGAGATGCATGCGCACTGCAGGGTTGCGCCGGACATGCTGAGTGAAATATTGACTGTATGTATCAGCGTTCATGCGCTTCGTTTTCATTTCATACAGCTCATCATCCGTCAGCTCGATATCCGCGTCAAGGATGACGCCGAACAGGCCGTATCCGCCGATGACGGCTGAAAACAGGTCATCTTTCGGGGTGACGGTGATGATTTTGCCGTCCGCTTTTAAAAGATGAAATGATTTGACCGTATCTATCAGCGAACCGTACCGGATATCCCGTCCGTGGGCATTGGCACTCAGTGAGCCGCCGATCGTGAAAATGTTTTGTGACTGCATGACCTTTACCGCGAGCCCGTACGGATTGACATAGCGCTGAATATCATTCCACGTCGCTCCGGCCTGCACTCTGATGATTTTTTTCTTCCGGTCGAGACCGAGTATTTTGTTGTAGCCCGTCATGTCGAGAACGATACCGTCTTCATAATACGTCTGGCCGCCCATTGAGTGCTGGGCGCCTGCGATTGAGATGTTCAGATGCTTTCTCTTTGCTTCCTTAATCGTTTCGACCAATGTTTCTTTCTCTTTTCCTTTGACCGTCTGCTTAATTTTCACGGGCATGAGACGGCTGACATCCGTCATTGTTCCCGTCTTCTGCTCCCGTTCTTTGTGGAAGGCAGAAACAGCGAACAGCCCCGTATAAACAAGGATGCTAAGGATAATGAAAAGTATTTTTTTCTTCATAGGTTCCTCCCTCGCATGCAGCCGGTCTATTATATCATGACTCAAGCCCTCTTTTTTCCTTTTTATCCTTAAACCGCAAAACACCGAATGATGGAACATTCGGGGCTTTTTAGCTCCTTGTCTTTTTTTCGCACGCCGGTCTGCAACGACAATCCCGGCAGCGAAAAGAAGGCAGTACGAATCAGGTTTAATACAGCTTAAAGGCCAGCCGGAAAACAGCGCGGTAAACGGTGATCATAAAAATCACAGAAACCCTTAAAAAGTTTTTTAGTCGGTATATAATCGTTATATATAAGGAATAACAACCATTTTAAATGAGGTGGGAAAATGAACATAAAAGGAATCAATCATCTTCTTTTTTCTGTTTCACATTTGGAAAAATCTATAGAATTTTATGAGAACGTATTTCATGCACAACTCCTGGTTAAAGGACAAAAAACAGCATATCTTGATCTGAATGGGCTTTGGCTTGCGCTTAACTTAGAGGTGGATATTCCAAGAAATGAAATACATAAATCCTACACCCATATGGCTTTTACAATTGAGGCGAAAGATTTTGATGCAATACATCAAAAATTAAAAAGTCTAAATGTAAATATATTAAATGGACGTGCCAGAGATAAGCAAGATCAAAAATCAATTTATTTTACTGATCCTGATGGACATAAATTTGAATTCCACACAGGTACTCTGCAAGACAGACTAGCCTATTACAAAAAAGATAAACCCCATATGAAATTTTATATATGATGGTTTATGTAAACTTTTGTGCACTCCAACACGTTTTGCGATCCTAAGCAACCCCCGCAGCCAAAAGAAAAGCACCTCCGGATTTTAGGGTGATCCTAAATTCCGGGGTGCACTCAAAAAGCTGTCTTTCTTATTACTGAATCCCTAATGCGATTTTCGCGTAGCGTGACATTTTGTCTCTTGTCCACGGCGGGTTCCAGACAATGTGAACCTCAGTCTCTTTTACGTCCGGAATGTCGGCGAGCGCTTTTTTCACCTCGTCGACGATGATCGGAGCGAGCGGGCACCCCATTGATGTCAGTGTCATCGTGACGTGCGTCAGGCCGTCGTCATCCATATCAACGTCGTATACGAGGCCGAGATTGACGATATCGACGCCGAGCTCAGGGTCAACGACCTGCTCCAAGGCGCCCATGATGTTTTCTTTTAATGCTTCTTCCACGTTCCATCACTCCTTTTTCCTCAGTATAACGTATATGCGGCTTTTGTTAACACCTTTGTGCTTTATAAATGCTTATCGAACCAGGCGACTGTTTCTAAAACGGCGTATCGCGGGACTTTATGATCCGCCCGTTCGTCTTTCAGAAACTGAAGATGCTCAGGCCGGCTGCTGTAAAGCGGTTTAATCGTTTCATAAAAACCGCGGGTCGGTGCATACGGAACAACTTTGTCTTGGACACCGTGCCAGAACAACAGCGGGCGGCTGCGCAGTTTTTCCGGGTGCAGACTGAGATCGAACGGTTTGAGCCGCGCAAACAGTTCATCGACCTGTTCTTTTGTGACGTCAATTTCGATGTCCTGCTTCTGGATGTGGTCAATCTGCTGCTGAAAAAACGCCGTATAGTTCGGGCTTCCCATCAGACTGACGCCGGCTTTGACCCAATCATACGCAGCCATCGCGCCGAAAGTCGTAATTCCGCCCATTGACGTGCCGGCGAGGCCGATCCGCCCGTCTTCAATCAGACCGCGCGCTTCAAAATCCTTTTTCAGCACGTCAAGCTCCGTGATTTCATTTAATACAATGTCCCAAAAATGGACGGCGAGCTCTTCCGCTGCCAGCTGTTCAGCGCGTTCACCGTGGTAAAGAGCTTCCGGCAGCACGGCTCTGAAGCCCTTTTCAGCAAGCAGGTAAGCAAAATGAAGATTATGCTCCTTCGCGCTTGTAAAACCGTGAATAAAGAAAACAAGGGGAGCGGGACGGTCCCGATTTTCTTCTTTTACAATATGTAAAAACGGAATGCCTGATACGGTTTGATGATCAATAAGAATCACGTTGACTCCCTCCTTAGGATAACCATAATCATAAGTGTAACATGTAGACAATAAAGATGGTAAAAAGCTACACTGTACATAAGAGAAAAACAGCAAATCATAAAGGAGTTATTTATGGAGACAAAACCTTATCTCATCGCCTTAGATCTGGATGGAACTTTATTAAAAGATGATAAAACCATTTCCCCCGAAACGGCACGGACGATTCAATTGCTGACAGAAGCGGGACATCATATCTGTATCTCAACCGGGCGCCCTTTCCGTTCCAGTTCGATGTATTATGACGAGCTGGGGCTGACAACGCCGATTGTTAATTTTAACGGAGCGTTTGTCCACCATCCGAAAGACGAATCATGGGGACGCTATCATACGTCTTTATCAGTCGATGTGGTCAGACAGCTGGCCGAGCTTACAGAGACCTATCAAATACATAATGTGCTCGCTGAAGTTATCGATGATGTGTACTTCCATTATCATGATGAGCATTTAATCGAGGCGTTTCATATGAATATGGCGAATGTCACGTTCGGCGATCTGCGCGAAACAGTCAAAGAAGATGTGACGTCCGTATTGATTCACGCGAAGGAAGAGGACGTCGCGGACATCCGCGCGCATTTATCCGAGGTGCATGCCGAGGTCATTGACCACAGAAGATGGGCAGCTCCATGGCATGTGATTGAAATTATTAAACACGGGATGAATAAAGCGGTCGGCCTGAAGAAAATCAGCGACTATTACCAAGTGCCGAGAGAACGGATCATAGCGTTCGGCGATGAAGACAACGATCTTGAAATGCTCCGGTTCGCCGGCTGCGGCGTAGCGATGGAAAACGGCACGGATGAAGTCAAACAGGCGGCTGACCGTGTCACGGGTTCAAATGAAGCGGACGGTATCGCCGCATTTTTAACATCCTATTTCTCCCTATGAGGTTTTCCCGCTCATAACCAGAAGCCTTCCGCCCATACTAAAACAGACGACTCATCTCGTCTAAATATGGAAGGGGGACATTGCAATGGGTAAACGAAACAAATCAAAACGGTTTATTCAGCAAGGCAAGGACTCTGTCAGTCTTCATGACGCAAGATTTCCATATCGGTCTACATTAGAGGAAGCACAGCATGAGGCAGCAAAAGACGAAGCTGAAAGACAGGTTTTTTATTAATGAGAAACGAACTGTTTTCTCAAGCCAAGTCATTCGTCCAGCAGGCTGTCATGATTGCTAACGGTTTCGAGGACGGCGACCGGGAAAAAGCTGTCTCACGCGCCAAAAATGCCGTGTCTTCCGCGTACGCCAATTCGACAGATGCAGAACGTCAGCAGCTGCACCAATTTCAGGATCAGCTGGAGAAATTGCAATAAAAAACGGCGCCCCGTTTAGACGGGGGCGCCCTTTTTTTTACTTCACTTCAAATGTTTTTACCGTTTTCAGCCTTTTTCCGATCTGATCGGACTTTCCTAAAAACGTCACCGTGACCGTATATGTTCCCGGGCCGGGCACGTTTTTCCACACATCTGAAAAGTCATATGTTTCATTCGGCATTAATGTCACGGTCTGAAACGCCTGAGTAAACATTCTGTCTTTTGAATAGCGGTACAGTTCTTTGTTATGTTGATCATGTACGGTCAATTCGAATTTCTGCCCTGAGCTGAATGTGAAATCGATCGGGCTGCCGCTTTTGTTTTTTAAAGACATTTGAAATTCGATCTGCTGATCCGTCTGCACAGGATTTACGGCTAATTCAACTTGCTGTTCATTCATCTCTCCGGATACCTCCTCAGCGGGCTCCTTCTGCCCGGATTGACTGCTGCATCCGATCAGTAAAACGACCGGTAATAACAGGCCAAACAGCCATTTCATTCTATCCGCTCCTATCAGTCTTTTCTGAAGAAACCAAAGATCCCCGTCGTTTGCACGATGTTTGTGAAGGCTTTCGGGTCGACCTCTTTCACGATTTTCTCAAGATCATACAATTCGTACCGCGTGATGACGATGATCATCATTTCTTTCTGTTCGTTCGTGTAAGCGCCCTTTGCCGGCACCGTCGTAATGCCGCGAACCATTTTTCCGTAAATCGCTTCTTTGATTTCATCGGCTTTTTTCGTAACGATCATGGCGGTCAGTTTCATGTGGCGGGTGTGAATGGCGTCAATCACCCTTGTTGTGACATACAGAGCGACAAGGGTATATAATGCTTTCTCCCATCCTTGCAATAATCCTGCCGTCAAAATGATAATCCCGTTCAAAATGAAGAAATACGTACCGACCGGTTTATCCTTCCATTTGGCCAGCACCATCGACACGATATCAAGGCCGCCTGTGGAAGCGCCGAATTTCAGCGTTAAACCGATGCCGACAGCTGAGATGACTCCTCCGAATACGGTATTCAGGAGAATATCGTGCGACAGTCTCATTTCCGGGAGAATTCCCATAAAGACGGACGTCAGCGCTACGCTTAATATGCTGTATACGGTGAATGATCTGCCGACTTTCAGCCACCCTAACACACCGATGGGAATGTTTAAGAGGAACATGAGAACTCCTGTCGAAATATAAAAAGGGGCGTATTGATCAACGACGCTTGACAGCAGCTGGGCGACACCGGTAAAACCGCTGGCATATACATTCGCCGGTATCAGGAATAAATTCAGTCCCGCCGCATACAGAAACGCGCCGATGACGACAATTGTTAATTTTTTTGCTTGTTCAAGTACCATGGCTTGCTCCTCCGCTCATTTTCATTATTAGCTTTTCCCTTAAAACAAAGTTTTGAACACTAATTTGCCAAATTTATATGATATAGTTGGCATCACTCTCACCAATTGGAAAGAAGGGAATTATGATGACAGTTCACCTTATTGCTGACAGCGCCTCTGACCTGCCGAAATCTTTCATTGAAGAAAATCGGATCGGGTTCATTCCGCTGCACGTAACACTTGACGGAAACGAATATGAGGACACGGTCACCATTCAGGCGGATCATATATTTCAAGCGATGCGGGATGGGAAAGTTCCGAAAACATCCCAGGCATCGCCGGACACGATAAAAAAAGTATTTTTACATTACGCGGAACTGGGAGAACCGGCGATTTACATCGCCTTTTCATCAGGTCTTTCCGGCACCTATCAGACGGCCGTAATGGTCGCCAATGAAATCAAAGAGGAATTTCCCGATTTTGATTTACGGATTGTTGATTCCAAATGCGCTTCTTTAGGCTGCGGTCTCGCCGTGATGTACGCGCAGACACTCTGTGTTAACGGAAATACAATACAAGAAATCGAAACATCTGTAAAGAGCTTTTGCGCCCGGATGAAACATATATTTACGGTCGATGATGTCGCTTATCTTGCGCGGGGCGGCAGGATTTCTAAAACGTCCGCTTTTGTCGGCGGGCTTTTGAACATCAAACCGATTCTGCATGTGGATGACGGCAGACTCGTGCCGCTCGAAAAATTGCGCGGACAGAAGAAACTGTTTAAACGGATTCTAGAAATGATGAAGGAAGAAAGCGGCGATTGGGCGGATCAAACTGTCGGAATCAGCTATGCCGATAACGAAGATACCGCTCTCAGCATGAAACAGCAGATCGAAGAAGCGTTCCATCCGAAAGAGGTCATTCTTCATTCAATCGGATCAGCCATCGGCGCTCATTCCGGACCGGGGACGCTTGCGATTTTTTTCCTGAAGCCATAATTTCCAATGCCGGCGGGCATCCTAACGAAAAGAAGGGAGGCTTTCCGCATGAAAGACGATGACAAAAAACCGCTTGATAATAACGCCCTTAATCAGAAAAAGAACCGGCTTGCCGAAAAAAACCGCCAGGCAGGCAAGAAACAGGAATCGAAAAAACCCGATCACCTATAATCACAAATCCGCTTTCAGGCAATGCCGGCATTCTGGACAGGCTGAAGCTCAAATCTTGGGGCGGAACATCGTATTCTATTTCATTAGTAAGAAACGCTAGGGAAGCTTTCATGACTTCCACGGTCATTCCTTCACCCGGACAGCGGTGGCCGTCAGCCGGATCACCTCCGCCCTGGGGAATGAAATCAAATTTATTTTCCTCCCGTCCCTGAAAACGTTCCGGGCGGAATTCATTCGGATTCTCCCAAAGCCGGGAATCATGGTTTGTTCCATATAGGTCAAGCATGACGGATGCACCCTTTTTAAACTCACAGTTCTTCCATACGAAATCTTTTTTCACAACGGCTCCTAAAAACGGGGCGAACGGGTAATACCGCCGAACTTCATGTACAAATCTTTCGGCCTCCTGATCATCTCCCGACCTCAGCTTGTCCCGATACTCAGGGTGGTCATGCAATGCCAGAGCTGAAAACGCAATGAAGTAAGAAATGGCGGCAATCGGGCGCAGAACATTAATAAGCTCAACAGCAGCCATGTGAGAATCGAGCCTGCTCCCGTCAAGTTCTGTATGAACAGCCATTTCATACAAGGCTGAGCCCTCCGGCGTTTGCAGCTTGCCGGACCGCACATCCTCAATGACCTCCTCTACCCATTTCTCCGTTTTCGGCCTCGCCCTTCTGCCTTTCCAATGACGCGGTCCGACAGCGCCGAATGCGTCTACCATATCGGTGAAATCCTCCGCCCGCTCTTTCACTTCCGAGTCTTTCAGCGGAACGCCGGCCCACTCACAGGCAGCCCGGCACAGCACTTTTTTCGCTTCATCAAAAAGGACAATTCGGTCTGCACCCTCCCACTTTTCCGCAGATGCTTTCCACTGTTTTGCCACCGCTTCCGCAAGCCGTTTTTGCCGGGGAGGTGTCATCAGCGACATAAATAGGAGCTTCCTGTGCTTATGCCGTTCACCGTCCATTGACTGGATTGCCCCTGTTCCGAATAACGTTTTCTGCACCCGTTTGGGGAGGGCTTGCTGGCGCTGAAATCGTTCTGTGTCATAAAAAAGCTTTGCGGCTTCCGCTCCGCTCATACAAATGAATGTCTTCCCTAATAATCGGGCGCGAAACACATCTGAGCGATAATTCTCCGCTCTGTTTTTCACAAATACATATCCATCGCGTAATAAAGCCAGACTATTATCAAGACCCTTTTCATGCGGAATTTGTTCAGTCATCCCGATTCCTCCCTTCTTTTTTCACCTTTCACGAAAAAGAATAAATGTAAAAACTTGTATATTCAGTATTTGTGTTTCATTCAGAAGTTACTCATGTCAGGCTGCAAAAATCAGGGGCGGGGCAAAAGCCTATTACAATGTAAAACGGCGGACCTGATCATTTAACCGTTCTGTCAGACTGCGCAAGGCATTGACACTTTGTGTCATGTTTTTAAAGGATGACAGCTGCTCCAAGGCTGAGGCTGAAATTTCTTCGCTTCCGGCGGCAGTTTCCTGAACGACGGCGCTGATGCTTTCGGCATGCTGCAGCACTTGCTCACCAAGCTGTTTCGATTCGCGGATCTGCCCGTCTAAGTGAGAAAGCTCCGCCTTAATGTGCGCGGCTTTCTGTTCGATATGGGCGAATGATTCTGACGTTTTCTCCATTAGCTCCTGCTGTCTGTCCCCTAAAGCGACGCCGGTCGTAACAGCGCCGGTAATAGATGTGATGCCGCCTTCAATTTGCTTTACCATATCGAAAATCTGCGCGGTTGCTTTGGCTGATCCGTCTGCCAGCTTCCGTATTTCCTCGGCAACGACGGCAAATCCTTTCCCGGCCTCTCCTGCTCTGGCCGCTTCGATCGCCGCATTTAATGACAGCAGATTGGTCTGACCCGCAATGTCAGAAACGGTCTGGGCCATCATACTGATGCCTGCCGCGTGTTTTATGAACAGATCAGCGGCTTTTGAGATTTCTTTTGACGTTTCATTGCTTTTGTCAATCGCTTGTTTTGTTTCTGCCAAAGCACTTCGGCCTGCAGCCACCGCTGAAATGGTGTCCTCGCTGCTTGCAGTGGTCTGTTTTGAGCGCTCGGCATTCGCTTTTGCGTGCTCATCCATTTTTTCAATAAATAACACCGCATGCTGCAAGTCTTCTGAAATGGTTTGTGAGCCCTTTGCCATTTCTTCCGTTGATACGGACACCTGCTCGGTCATTTCCGTGAGTGTCTGGTTTTCTTTCGTCAGGCCTTCTGCAAATGTTTCCACTTCGCGGCCGACCTCTCCGATCGCCTTGATTAAGGTGCGGAGCTGTTCTGTCATGATTCCGAATGAATCATTCAGCTCTTTCAGCTCGTCTTTTCCTTTGTAGTCGAGTTTTTCAACAGCCAGGTTTCCGCCGGCGATCTGCCGCGCGTTTTCGGCCATCAGGCGGATCGGCCCGGCAATTTTCTTTGTCAGCCTGACGGATGAGAGCACGGTAACGGCAAGGAGCACGATTGTTAACACCGCTGCGCTGTAAACAATAAATTGAATTTGATCGGCCGTTTGTTTCTGCATCTGTTCATAACGGCTGCGGCTTTCAAGATTGAGCATGTAAATGTCATTCAGCAGACCGTTGATGCGGGCCGCCGTCCTTGTCGCTTCGGCCGGACTCTTTGTATTCAGGGCCGCAGCAGCCTCCGTCTGCCATGTTTCATATTTTTTGGCGAGCTTTTCATAGGCGGCTTTTCCCGCCGGGTCAGTCATTGTTTTTTGTAGCGCGTTCAGCCGGTCGGAGCTGTTTTTCATATAGGTGCGAACGCTCTCTTTCTGGGCATCGGCGAGTGTGTAGGAATAGCTTGTGATGCTTTCTTTCAATGTATTGAGTTCAGCTTTCGCCGCCTGAACGCTTAACAGCGCTTCGACCTCATCTTCATTTGAGGCTTGAATCTTCATCATGTTTACGATCGTAAAACCGATGACAGCGGCAAAGCATATCATCGTCACGGCCGCGTTAACGAGAAGTCTGGTCCGTAATGTCACGCTCATTCCCCTCCCTTTTCGATCAGCTTGCTTTTCATATCAGCGATTTTTTTTGTCAGCTCATCTGAATTCTTCACGATTCTGATCTGGGCTAAGTCCATGCCATTTTCCTTTAATCCATAAACGATTTGGCCGTTTTTGATTTGCTTTCCGTTTTTTAAATCTTTGGCCAGCTCGTAAATCACATGGTCAACGTTTTTCACTAAAGAGGAGATAACGGCGTGTTCGGCAGTGTAATATTGGTCGCTGTCCACACCGATCGCGTATATCTTTTCGGCCTCCGCTTCCTTCAGCGCGCCGACACCCGTAAAACCGGCCGCCGTAAACAGGACATCGGCTTTCTGATGAATCATTCGTTTGGCGATCTGCTGCCCAAGCTTGTCATTATCAAACGATCCGCTGATTTCAGACAGTACACGAATATTTGGTTTGATTGATTTCGCCCCTTCCACATAGCCTTTTTTAAACCGTTTAATGACGTCGGCATCTGAGCCGCCGATAAATCCGATCGTGCCAGTTTTTGTTGTCAGGGCCGCCAGTGCTCCTGCTAAATAGCTTCCCTCATCTTCTTTAAAGGTAACGGAGGTGACGTTTTTCAGTTCTGACACTGAATCAATCAGCACAAACTGCTGGTTCGGATATTTTTTAGCGACCTTTTCTAAATCCGGCTGCATGCTGTAGCCGAGTGCCACAACAAGATCATTTCCTTCTTTTACAAGTTGAGTCAGTCCTTTTTCATATGTACCGGTATCCTTTATTTCTCTGTAGTCAAATGTGATGCCGAGCTCGTCTCTTGCTTTCATTAAGCCTTGAAAACCAGAATCATTAAAGGACTGGTCGCCAAGTCCGTTGTCCGTCAGCATCATCCCGATTTTTTTCGCCTCACGGCCGGCCGTTTCGTCTGATTGGCTGTTTGCACATCCGGCCGCACCGAGTGCGATCAGCAGAACAGCCGCAAATATCACCATTTTTTTCATTGAAACTCTCCTTTGCGGTTTTTTCTATATATCGGTCTGCGTGTCAGAATATTTTATTTCAATAAAATATTTATTTTTTTGAAAACAAACATGAAAACAAAGAAAATCAGGAATATTGTGGTTTTGAAGGAAATAAAAAACATCGGTTTTGTTCACCGATGTTTTTGCAGAAAATTTATTGTTTTTCGTATGTCCAGCCGTCTTCCTGATATACCTTGCCGTTTTTCATCAGGTGGCCGAGCGCCCGCTTAAAGGCGGCTTTGCTTAAATTGAACCGTTCGCGAATATCGTCAGGATGGCTTTTGTCTCCGTATGGCATCGCGCCGTTTCTTGATCTCAGATAGGTCAAAATCTCTTCAGCGTCAACAGAAAGCGCGTCCTGCTTTCTCGGCAGCAGCGACATGTTGACAGAGCCGTCTTCCTTCACCTCGATGACACGCCCTGTCACACGGCTGCCGAGTCTCGGCTCTTCTTTTCTTTCCGAAGAGTGAATAAACCCGCGGATGCCTTCATCTGTAATAATGAAAGAGCCTGATGCAATCAGCCTGTACACCGTTCCCGTCAGTTCTTTATTCATCATCTCTTCGCCTGCATCTGTAAATAATTCGCTGATGATGTCCTCCGGCGCCGGCTTGGCAAACATGCGCCCGCGGTTTGTCACCTTAAGCATGCAATACAGTCTGTCGCCTTTTTGCGGCCAGACGGATTTATACGGGGGCAGATGCTCCGTTGCGACGAGCGCGTCTTTTGACAGACCGACGTCGACGAATACGCCCATATCCTCCACTTGATCCGTCACTTCCACCCATCCGTAATCATAAAAGCTGATGAGCGGCTTTTTCATCGTCGCCGCGAGCCTTTCCTGATGGTCGACGTAAATAAATACGTCCACTTCATCTCTGTCTTCGATATCCTCTGTGATTTCACTGTTATGTAAAAGAACCGTATCCTCGCCGTCAGTTAAAAAATAACCGAAATCGGTTTGGTGATCTATACTAAGCGTGAGCTGCTGCCCTGGTCTCATGTTATCGTCCTTCCTGCTTCGCCCGTATGAGGCTGATGTTTTTCTCATTTTTTCCAATTCACACAAATTCATGCTTTATGCTGTTGGACATTTCTCTTTATTCTACTATAATCAACTCATAAGTGAAATGTTATAGGAGGTTTTCTCATGGCAAAAGAAAGTTCTTTTGATATCGTATCAAAAGTTGAATTTCCCGAAGTTCAGAATGCGATTCAGATGACGCTGAAAGAAATCGGCACGCGCTATGACTTTAAAGGATCTAAAAGCGATGTGAGTTTAGAAAAGGAAGAACTTGTCCTGATTTCAGATGACGAGTTTAAATTGAATCAGCTCAAAGATGTGCTGAGCGGCAAGCTGATCAAACGGGATGTGCCGACGAAAAACATTGAATACGGCAAAATTGAAAATGCCTCGGGAGGCACAGTGCGCCAGCGCGCGAAGCTTGTACAGGGCATTGATAAAGACAACGCAAAAAAAATCAATGCAGTGATTAAAAACTCCGGCTTGAAAGTAAAGTCGCAGATTCAGGACGACCAAGTGCGCGTCACCGGAAAAAATAAAGATGATCTGCAGCAGATTATTGCAGCCGTCCGCGGTGCAGACCTGCCGATTGATGTTCAATTTATTAATTTTAGATAAATTATGTGATTCCTATTGATTATTGTCTCTATTTTCGGTAAATTTGGAGAAAGGGATTTTCACAGTTAAGTTTTGGAAACCCATGACAATTAAATGAACGTTCTTATCAAGAGAAGCCGAGGGACTGGCCCGACGACGCTTCAGCAACCGGTGTAATGGTTTACCCAAACCATGACCAAGGTGCTAAATCCAGCAAGCTAATAAACAGCTTGGAAGATAAGAAGAGAGACAAATGATCACAAAGTCTTCTTCTTAAGAAGACTTTTTTTATTTCTCTTTTTTCCTTGCTGAATGTGATGAAGGAGGCAAACAATGGGACTATTACAAGACTTGGAAGAACGGATATTAATCGGGGACGGCGCGATGGGCACTCTCCTTTATTCCTACGGCATTGACAGATGTTTTGAGGAACTGAACGTCTCAAAGCCCGAGGAAATCAAGCGGATACATAAGGCTTACGTGGAAGCCGGGGCAGACATCGTTCAAACAAACACGTACGGCGCGAATTTTATTAAGCTCTCAAGATACGGACTTGAAGATGACACGAAAAGAATCAATCAGGAGGCGGTCAGAATCGCGCGCGCTTCCTCAGACGGCGCTTATGTTTTGGGAACGATGGGCGGCATCCGCACCTTCAACAAAAACGCCTACAGCCTTGAGGAGATTAAACGCAGCTTTCGGGAGCAGCTTTATTTACTGCTTCACGAGGAGCCGGACGGCCTGCTCTTGGAAACATACTATGATTTAGAAGAAGCGCGCGAAGTGCTGAAGATCGCCAGAAAAGAAACGGAACTCCCGATCATGCTGAACGTTTCCATGCACGAACAGGGCGTGCTGCAGGACGGAACACCGCTTCGGGAAGCGCTCAGATCAATTGCCGGCCTCGGCGCTGATATAACGGGAATCAATTGCCGGCTCGGCCCGTACCACATGATTGAAGCCCTTACCGAAGTGCCTATTTTCCGTGACGCTTATTTATCGGTCTATCCGAACAGCAGCCTTCCGTCTTTAGAAGGAGGCCGGCTTGTTTATGATACGGACGATGCCTATTTCCGGGAGAGCGCCATACAATTCCGCACTCAGGGCGCGCGCATTATCGGAGGCTGCTGCGGCACAACGCCCAACCACATCAGAGCCATGGCTGATGCGGTCCACGGACTTTCACCCGTTACTGATAAAGAAGTGAAAATCAGACGGGAAGAAGAAGTCATCTCAGTCCGGGATGAACGGACCGATCCGGGTTTAGACGAAATCGCCGCGCAAAAACGGTCAATCATCGTAGAGCTTGATCCGCCGAAAAAATTGAATTTTGGCAAATTTCTGCAAGCGGCGGCTGAATTAAAGGAAACCGGCATAGAAGCGCTGACGCTCGCCGACAATTCATTGGCGACACCGAGGATCAGCAATGCAGCCTGCGGTTCATTACTGAAAGAGCGCCTTGATATCCGTTCTCTCGTCCACATTACATGCAGAGACCGCAATATCATCGGCCTTCAGTCACATTTAATGGGGCTGGATACGCTCGGGCTCACCGACATTTTAGCCATCACGGGCGATCCTTCAAAAATCGGCGACTTTCCGGGAGCTACCTCCGTCTATGATTTGACGTCCTTTGACTTGATCAGGCTGATTAAGCAATTCAACGAGGGCATTTCTTTATCAGGGAAACCGCTCGGCAAGAAAACGAACTTTTCCGTAGCCGGGGCATTCAATCCGAATGTCCGCCATCTTGATAAGGCGGTAAAACGGCTGGAGAAAAAAATCGAGTGCGGAGCCGACTACTTCGTGTCTCAGCCTGTTTACTCAGAGCAGCAGCTCATTGACATTCATCATGAAACGAAGCATCTCAAAACGCCGGTGTATATCGGCATTATGCCGTTAACGAGCAGCCGCAACGCAGAGTTCATTCATCATGAAATACCGGGCATTAAGCTGTCAGACAGCATCCGGGAAAAAATGGCGCAGGGCGGTGAAGATAAGCGGAAGCAGAAAGCCGAGGGCCTTGCCATCGCCAAGTCGCTTCTTGACACGGCGTGCGAACTGTTTAACGGAATCTATTTAATCACCCCGTTTCTCCGTTCTGATTTGACGTCAGAACTCGCAGCTTATATTAAGCAAAAGGATGAAAAACGGGCTGATGTATATTTGCATTGATGTGAAAACAAGCCGCCTGATATGACAGGCGGCTTTTTCATGGTACGATACAGAAAAAGAATCAAGCAAAGGAGGATTTTTTTTATGGTTGAAGTAAAACCCATCACCGCAGAAGACACGTACGCGATCAGACACAGCGTGCTGCGCCCCCATCAGACGATAGAGGATTGTAAATATGATCAGGACAGCGTAAAAGGAGCTTTTCATCTCGGAGGTTTTTACGACGGACAATTGATCAGCATCGCTTCTTTCTATCCGCAGTCTCAGCAGGCATTAAAAGCTGAGCCCGCCTACCAGCTGCGCGGCATGGCGACGCTTGAGGAATACCGGACACAAAAAGCGGGAAGCACATTAATCGCCTATGCAGAACGGAAACTGGCCGATATGGGGGCGGCGCTTGTCTGGTGCAACGCCAGATATCACGTGAAAGGATATTACGAAAAGCTCGGCTGGACAAGCATCGGCAGCCCCTTTGACATACCCGGCATCGGCCCGCATGTGATCATGTATAAAGAACTCGCTTGAAACAGACAAAAGCCCTTGGCGTCTCTTATAAGGGCTTTGTTTTGTTATTTTTAGCGTTAAGCGAATCCGTACATCACGTCCCACTCCCCATGCTTTTTTAAGCGCCGCTATTGACGCTCTCCCGCTTTTTTATTACCCTTTGTTCATTAAGCAACAAGCAATTCGGCAAGGACGGCAGGTGTGAAACGATATCTGTCAATTGCTGATTTCAGCTATTTTTTAAGAAAAGGGAGTAAAAGATGAATACGATCCAAAAACCGAAAATCCCGAAAGAATTGCCGGTGCTTTCTTTCACCAAAGCGCTTCAGGACGAACAGATCAAAGATGTCATAATTGAAAACGAAATCATAAGCGGAAAACTGCACAGCCTGCGCGCTGAAAAAGTCATATTCAGAAACATGGTTTTTACAGATGTCTCTTTCAGACATATGGAATGTACGGATGTTCTGTTTGAAAAATGTGATCTCTCAAACGCTGATTTCAGCGGAAGCATCATCCATAGAACGGTCTTTCAGCATTCAAAACTTCTCGGCCTGAACTTGGCGGATTCCGCTATGCGCAATGTGCGGTTTGAAGACTGCCTCGCAAATTACAGCTCGTTCAGCTATTCCAATATGAAGCATGTCCGGTTTGACACGTGCGCTCTTTTAGAAAGCGAGTGGAATGATGCCGCCCTTGAACACACAGAACTTAACGCATGTGATCTGAACGGCGCAAACTTCATCGGCACGTCCCTTTTTAACATGGATATCAGTACGTGCACATTTGATCACCTGCACGTCTCACTTGATAAGCTGAAAGGATGCCGCATCTCTCCGGCGCAGGCCGTTACATTCGCAGAAGCGCTCGGAGCCATCGTGACGTAATCCCCTGAACTACAAAACGAAACGGCGGGCGATGTCCGCTATCGTTTGAATGCCTTTTTCCAAGTCCGGCAAGGATGCGTACGAATAGGAAAGACGCAGACTTTGCCGGGCTTCGGGAAGGTAAAGAGCTCCCGGATTGATCAGCACGCCGGCCTCCAGTGCACGGGTGAAAAACGTTTGAACGGCGAACGCTTTATGAAAGGTGACCCAAATATAAAAGCCTCCCTCCGGTACATGCCACTCCGCAATATCTCCCGCGTATTTCTCAAGAAAATGCAATGCCGCATCTCTCCTGATTTTGAGTTCCTTTCTGAGACGCAAGAGACGCGTTTCATAGCGGCCGTTTGACAGCCATTGGCATGCCGCCCATTGAGATAACGCGCTGGAGCCGTAATCCGTCTGCATTTTAATATCGGCAAGCCTGTCTGCAACCGGCTCAGGGGCGACGGCCCATCCGATGCGCAGACCCGGGCTTACGGTTTTTGACAGCGTGCCGATATACAGCACGTTTCCCTCACCGTCCATAGATTTCAACGGAGGCGGCGGTTCTTTATCGATCCATAAATCACCGTACGCGTCATCTTCAATGACAGGCAGGCGTTGATTTCTTGCGAGCGCGATAAGATCTTTCCGCCGCTTATATGACATCACCGTTCCCGTCGGATTTTGAAATGACGGAATGGTGTACAGCAGCCCTGCTTCGTATTGCCATCCGTAAGCGGGAAGGTGATCCGTTTTGATTCCGTTCTCATCCATCGGCACCCCCTTAAGCCTGATGCCGGCTGATTGAAACACACGCAGGGAATGAAGATACGACGGATTTTCAGTCAGCATGACGGAGTTTGGTTTTAACAGCCCGATTGAAATGAGCTGAAGCGCCTGCAGCGCCCCTGAGACGATTAAGATGGATGCCGGAGACGCGTAAATGCCCTTTGTTTTTAAATGTTCCGAGACGCATTGCCGAAGCTTCAAGCTGCCCTTCGGTTCCTCATAGCCGAGCGCAAAGATTTCAGTCCCCGCTTCACGGAACAGTTCGGCCATCTCTTGCTCAGGAAGCAGCTCCGAACTCAGCTCACCCGTTCCCAGCCGAATCAGATCCGGACGCGGCTCGTTTTGATTAATGGCCTGAATCAAGGCTGAATTCGGCTGATGACTTCCCGATGTAACGTATGTGCTCCAATCAAGGGGCTTAGCCGCTGCCATGACGCTCCACGTATTGTTGACGACTTTTGTGCCTCCCCCGCTTTTTCCTTCCAGAAGACCTTGTGCGATCAACTCATCAATTGCTGCCGTCACTGTGCTTCGATTGACTTGAAGCTCCTCAGCCAGCTTTCTTTGTGAGGGGATTTTCGTACCGATCGTCCATTCCCCGTGAAGTATTTTTTCTTTCATATGCTGTTCGATCTGGAGATAAAGCGGTATGTATGACTCCCGATCCGGACGCCAGCTCTTCATACGGCACCCCTCCTTTTTTACTTATTATACATTTGGCTGGTTCAGATACCAACCAAATGGCCGGAGACATCAGCACACGATCCGTCTACAATGAGATTCAGCTGATGATTGGAGGAATTTATGATATGAATGCCATTTTTCACGGAGTGATGCTCGCTTTCGGCCTTATCTTGCCATTAGGCGCGCAAAACGTATTTATTTTTCAGCAGGGAGCCTGGCAGAAACATGTGTGGCAGGCGTTCCCCGCAGTGATAGCCGCCGCGGTATGCGATACGATTCTCATCACCGCCGCCGTCGCAGGCGTGTCAGTGATTATTGCGGAGATTCCTGTCTTCCGGACTGTCATGCTTATTTGCGGCTTTTTGTTTCTCAGTTTTTTAGGCTGGCAGACTTGGCGAAGCAAGCCGCAGGCCGAACAGGCGAAAAAAACGGTTTTCACGGCAAAAAAACAGGCAGCCATGGCAGCCGTGGTGTCCCTTTTGAACCCCCATGCGATCTTGGATACCGTCAGTGTCATCGGCACGAGCTCCGCCGCCTACCCGGGAATTGATAAATGGCTGTTTGCCGGTGCTTGTATTGCGGTTTCCTGGGTTTGGTTCGCCGGACTGGCATTTGCGGGACGGCTCGTCCAAACGGCGGATTCGGGCGGCCGGCTGCTCGGCATCCTGAATAAATGCTCGGCATTGGTGATGTGGGGGGCGGCTGTTTATTTTGCGGCGCTTTTGCTCCGATAAAAAGGAGTTCCGGCAAGTCATGTTGAATGTACCGAAGGGAAAAGGGGGAATTGGAATGTCAGAGATTCTAAAGCTGCATCACTACCACAGGTGGGCGAATGAGCAAGTCATTCAGCACCTGAAGACCATGCCCGCGGCAAGCTTACAGCAGGAACTGAAAAGTGTTTTCCCGACCGTGAACGCCGTGCTTGTGCATATATGCCGGGCCGATTACATCTGGCTTCACGTGCTTTACGGAGAAACTTACGAACAAATCGTCTCGCGATTTGATCAATTTGAAAAGCTTGGCGGAGATTTGGGGGCGATTGAACATAGAATGACAGAGCAGTACGAAGATTACAGCCGATTTTTAAAAGTACTGGAGAATCCAGAAGGTCCGATCTCTATTTCTCACCCGCGCCTGGGAACGCTGAAGACGACATATGCAGATGTGATCCGGCATGTTGTGAATCACGGCACATACCATCGCGGCAACATAAGCGCGATGCTTCATCAAATGGGATATAAAGGCGTGCCGACTGACTACATTTTTTTTCAGACGAATCATAAAAAAGCAAAGGCATGCTGAGCCTTTGCTTTTTCTCTTCGAATCTATCACAACCCGGCATAGCTGGAAGCGCCCGGGGTAAGCTTTACAGCCCTTCCGGTTTTAAAAGATTCCGTCGCGGCGATCCCGATTTCTAAGTTAATCGCTGCATCAACGTCTGTCACAATCGGAGTTTCCCCTTTTTTCACACATTCGGCAAAGTGCTCAAGCTCCAGACGATATGCGTCTTTAAAGCGGGCTTGAAAATCCGGGATAATTTCGTAGCTGCTGCCAGACTGCGTTAAAACGGTAACATGGCTTTTCCGCAGCGTACCGACTAAAATGCTTCCCGTCGTGCCGATAATTTCGGCGCGGATGTCATGGCCGTACGGAGAATTTCGGCTTGCCTCCACATCGCCGGCCGCGCCTGAGTCAAACTCAAGATACGTTAACGCCTGATCAACATCGCCGCATTCCTCCATGAACGGGTGCTTTAAAATTCTCCCGTGCCCGCTGACGGACGTAACCTCGGCATTCATGAGATATCTCGCGATGTCGTAATCATGAATGGAACAGTCAATGAAAAGCCCTCCGCTATGTTTGATAAATTCAGCGGGCGGTGCGCCTTGATCTCTCGTAAACCCTTTATAATAAATGGGGTTGCCGATTTCTCCGGCGTCAATTCTTCTTTTCGCGTCGGCGTAAGCCGGGTCAAACCGCCTCATAAACCCGACCTGGCAGATGACGCCCGTTTCTTCGATTTTTTTCATGACTTCTTTAGATTCCTCAAGACTAAGGGTCAGCGGCTTTTCAACAAAGATGTGCTTTCCGTTTTCAGCGGCCTTGGTAATCATTTCCGCATGTGTGCTTGTCGGGGTGACAATGATGACGGCGTCAATCGCCTCATCTTCCAGCAGATCATTCGGATTTTCCGTCCATTTGGCGATTCCTAATTCTTTCGCACACGCTTCCGCCTTCCCCTTCATTGGGTCACAGACGGCCGCAAGCTCGGCTCCCCGAACTTCGCTGACTAAATGCTTTGCATGAAAAAATCCTAATCGCCCTAATCCCAGCACCGCACATCTGATTTGATCTGTCATATATCTCCGCTCCTTTTACCTTGAGGCCGCATGCCGCGTTAAAGCAAGCGGTTTCTCTTATTAAACTTGCTTTTTTTCATCTATCATTCTTTCATAATCATCATTGAAAAAGCGCTTTATTTATAATGTAAGCTGATTGCTTATTTTGTTTTGCGCAAGCGCTTTCCCAAAAGCTGATTTTATTTTACAATGCTTTTCACTCGTTTGACAATGTTTTTCACAGAAAAAAACGCGCCTCATTGCTGCGGGCGCGTTTTTGCCGGTGCCGTAGACTGCCTGATGACAAGTTCCGGAGATAAAACAATTTTACTTTTTGCTTTTTTCTTCCCTTGAATCTCATCAATGAGAAGTTCAACGACGCGCCTCCCCATTTCGCGGATAGGCTGGGAAATCGTCGTGAGCGGAGGAGCCGTCATCTCAGCGAGAATGGTATTGTCAAAGCCGATGACGGACAAGTCTTCCGGCACCCGAATGCCCCGGGAGCGCGCAGCCTGTATTGCCGCGCACGATAACACATCATTAAAAGCGAAAACGGCGGTCGGAAGGTCTCTGTCAAACAGCTCGGCCGCTGCCTGTTTTCCGCTTTCCAGCGAATATTCCGTCGGAATGATGAGCGATTCATCGAGTGTCATCCCCGCTTGACGCATCGCTTTTTGAAAACCTTTGATTCTGTCTCTTTCACCCGTGGTCGAGCCGTTGCCGACGATACAGGCGATCTTTTTATGGCCTAAAGATATAAGGTGTTGAGCCGCCGTATAGCCGCCGAGAAAATCATCGATAATGACGACGTCCATCGGCGCGAGCGGTTTATCCTGAGTGATCATCGCAAGCGGGGTGCCTGATTTCACAATATCATCAAGCGCCGTGACGCTGTCATCATGATCAAGCCCCGTCGCGAAAATAATGCCGTCCGCCTGCTTCTGCCGCAGCATGGAGAAATACTTCGTTTCTTTTTCAGGCTGGTAATCCGTGCTGCAGATAATGATATGAAACCCAAGGACACCGGCACTGTCTTCAATGCTTTTCGCCAGTTCCCCGAAAAACGGATTTGAAATATCCGGGGTGATCAGGCCGATCATATTCGTCTTTTTGCCCGTCAAAGCGGATGCGTGAACATTCGGATGATAGTCCATCTCCTCCATGACACGGAGCACCATCCGCCGTGTTTTGTCACTGATCCTCCCCGTGTTGTTGATGACCCGCGAGACGGTCGAAATGGAGACGCCCGCCTTTTCGGCCACATCGTAAATTGTCATTTTCATGCTTACTAATCCCTCTTCTGTTCTCTGGTTTTAGGTCAGTCCGTTTTCCTGCTTACGAATTTGCGGTATTCAAGCGGCGTAATGCCTTCAATCTGTTTGAACAGTTTAGAAAAATAGGTCGGGTCCTCCATGCCGATGGCGTCTGCGATTGCCCCCATTTTGTCATTTGTGGCGGACAAAAGACGCTTCGCCTCCGTCATTCTGACTTTGTTCGTATACTGGCCGGGCGTAACGCCGAGCACCTGCTGCATACAGCGGGTCACGTAGTCTTGGTTGTAATGAAGAGCCGAAGAGAGCGCTTTGATGGTGGTTTTCTCCTGATAGTGCTCCTGCAGATACCGGGCGGCCTCCCATGCGACTCTTTCCTTTGCGGACGGTATTTGGAACGCTTCCTTTTGAAGATGAAGCAGCAGCTCTTCAAACAGAATCTGCTTTCTGAGCGGCAGATCGGAGTTCTCTGCGCTGTCATCAGTCAGGACGCTGAATTGCCCGGCCATAAACTGCGGGCGCCTCACCTTACCTTTTTGCGGCAGGGACAGGCGGTAGCGGGCCGGCTCTTCAAAGCTGCCTTTTTTCCGCCTCAGCTCCGCCCAGTTATTCCCGGTTGTTTCCGTCACCTCATATGCCGTTCCCTCAAAATGAAGCCACGAATAGGATGTCGTTTCTTCACTTCCTTTTGTCCCGTAATGTTCAAGGCCAGGAGAAAGCAGAATATATTCTCCGGCTTCTACGGAAAAGGCGTTTTCGTCTTCTGTAATGTAGAGGACGCCTTTTTTCACATACAGCAGATCAAACACCGGGAAGACCCGTCTCACATGGGTTTCGCCTTTTTTGAACGTCCCTTCTCCCGCAGCGATAAAGACCGGGAACGGAGGGACTGTGAACTCGAGAAAGGACATATTTTCGGCCCTCCTTTTTAAGTCGGATTTTTGCAAGAAGTTTCGTTTCTCTCCCTTTTTATTATAAGAAAATGGAGGTACACTTTTAAACGTTGATTTTGTCAGGAAAGGGGTTAAAAGAAATGAAACAAGCGATTTTAAAACGGACTGCATTCAAACAATCCTCTGATCACAAACTCTCATTATACGCGCTGACTTGGCCGATATTTATTGAGGTTTCATTATATATGTTTATGGGAAACGCCGACACTCTTATGCTTAGCCAATACTCTGACAACAGTGTGGCGGCCGTGGGTGTCAGCAATCAGATTTTAAATTTAATTATCGTGATGTTCAGCTTTATCGCAACGGGCACGACAATTGTGATTTCGCAGTTTTTAGGTTCTAAGCAGAAAAAAGAGGCGCAGGAAGTGGCTTATGTTTCGATAGGAGCGAACTTTGTCATCAGTCTCGCCATCAGCGCCGCCGTGTTTTTCGCGGCCGTTCCGATGCTTCATGTTATGGGTCTTTCCAATGAATTGATGCCCGATGCCAAAGTCTTTTTACAGGTGGTCGGCGGGCTGTCATTCATTCAGGCCCTGATTATGACGTTCAGCGCCATTTTAAAAAGCTACGGTCATACGAAGGATACGATGTTCGTTACGATCGGGATGAATATTTTAAATATCGCCGGAAACTTTCTTGTCATCTTCGGACCGCTCGGCCTGCCGGTGTTAGGCGTCGCCGGGGTTGCGATGTCAACGTCCATCGCGCGGATCATCGGGTTAGTTGCTATGATTGTAATCGTCAAAAAACGCATCGGACTCGGTCTGACATGGAAAAAGATCTTTCACGTTCATAAAGAGCACTTGCGGAAACTATTGAAAATCGGGATTCCGTCTGCCGGCGAACAGCTGTCTTATAACATTTCACAAATGGTTGTCACTTATTTTATCGCCATCATGGGCGCCCAGGCGCTCACAACAAAGGTTTATACACAAAACATCACGATGTTTATCCTGCTGTTCGGAACGGCGATCAGCCAGGGCACACAGATTTTGATCGGCAGATATATCGGCGCCAAACAGTTTGACGACGCTTATGACCGCTGCATGAAAAGTCTGTACTGGGCGCTTGGCATTGCCGCTTTGACATCCGTTATCATGACCTTGTTTTCAAAGCAGCTGATCGGAATTTTCACAAGCAGCCCTGACATTATTACGACGGCGAGCATGCTGATTGCCATGACGATCATTCTTGAGCCCGGCCGTTCATTTAATGTCATTATCATCAACTCGCTCCGGGCCGCCGGAGATGCAAAATTCCCCGTCTATATGGCGATGATCTCCATGTGGGGCATCGGTCTGCCTCTCGCTTATCTGTTCGGCATCCATTTCGGATTGGGGCTTATGGGCATCTGGATTTCATTTATCGCGGATGAATGGGTCAGAGGCATTCTCATGTACAGAAGATGGAAGTCGCGGATTTGGATTCAAAAAGGGATTGCATAAACGCCCGAAGCTTCGTTGTGAAGCCGGGCGTTTTTTTATGCCTGTGTAAGCCGCTTTCTCATGTCATCGAGCTCTGACCGGTAATGTGCCAGCAAACCGGTAACGGCCGGCCTTGAGTATAACGGAAACAGCTCCAGCTCTTCAGACGCCTCTTCGAAATACGCCTCGGCTTCGAAAGTGATATACTCCCATACATTCATAAAAGCTTTGTTGATGGTATGTCTCTCCAGCTCTTCTTCC
Organism: Bacillus amyloliquefaciens DSM 7 = ATCC 23350; assembly: GCF_000196735.1. GTDB lineage: Bacteria > Bacillota > Bacilli > Bacillales > Bacillaceae > Bacillus > Bacillus amyloliquefaciens. The sequence goes on along the minus strand of NC_014551.1, from coordinate 1,192,830 downwards.
GTATAGCCGAATTGTTCCATCACCTGACGCGGAAGACGCTTTTTCATCCGCTCATCCGTATGAATCCCAGTGAGAACCCGGGTCAGCTGAACGGCGGCTCCTAATGAAACAGCAGCATGGCGGAGCTTCTCTTGATTTCGGCGCGCGCAAACCGGCAGCAGAAGCAGACCGAGCGCTCCGCCTGTTTGGCCCGCGTACATCAGCAGGTCATCAAACTCTTGATAGGTCTCTTTTTCTCTGTCAGACCTTTGGCCGGCGATAAACTCACAGAACGGCTCTTCTTCCAGCCCAAATTGCTGCCGCACGTCGGCGAGCGCCTCCCACAAAAAGCCTTCGGGGCTTGTCCCGTTCAAAACGTCTTGTGCCGCCTGTTCAAATCCCTCAAATTCCTGAACATCCGCAAGCTTCTCAGCTTCATGAAACAAAGCAAGCACAGCCCATGCGGCCTGCCTGTTTTTTGGCGGCAGGGATGAAAAAGTTTGTTTATATAAAGGAAAATGCGCCTCGGCAAGCTGCGCGCATGTTTCGTATTCGGTCATGGTATCACTCCTCTGTTTTTTAGTGTACCATATGTTTCACAATAAAAAGACCGATATCCTCAGCGGAAACCGGTCGCGGCACTGTTATTCTTCTATATCAATGCGGTACGCCTCAAACCATGTATGGATTTGGGCAAGATGGGCGATCAGCTGCGGGCCTTTCATCAGCTGGCCGAACCATGGAACCTGAAAAGATGAACCCTCTGTTTCCAGCAGCATCTCCAGTTTTTTTCTGTCGAGCAGGGTGTGAAGCACGGAATCTTTTTGTTGTAAAATCGTTTTCAGCCACTCTGTAACTCCTTGCGTGTATTTCGGGTGATGCGTTTTCGGATAAGGACTTTTTTTGCGGTACAAAATGTCTTCCGGAAGCAATCCTTCAAGCGCCTTCCGCAAAATGCCTTTTTCCCGGCTGCCATGCATTTTCATTTCCCAAGGGATATTCCAAACGTATTCCACGAGTCTGTGGTCGGCGAACGGCACCCGCACTTCAAGACTTGCACCCATACTCATGCGGTCTTTGCGGTCCAGCAGATTTGTCATAAACCAAAGCATATTTAAGTAGAACAGCTGCCGTCTCGCTTTGTCTGTTCCCGTCTCACCGTCTAACAGCGGTGTTTCCGCAATGGTTTCTTCATATCTCGCATTCACGTATTCTCTTAAGTTCAGGCGTTTTTGCCATTTTTCGTCCAAGAGGGTGATTCTCTCCTCAGTGGATCTCATCCAAGGAAATCCGTCTTCTTCCGCCGCGGTATGAAACCACGGATATCCCCCGAAAATTTCGTCCGCGCATTCTCCGGAAAGACTCACGACAAAATCTTTTTTTATCTCACGGCAGAACCACAACAGCGAGGAATCAACATCAGCCATGCCCGGCAGATCTCTGACGAGAACGGATTCCTCCAGATGTTCAACCAGCTGATCCTGTGTAATTACGCACTGATGGTGCTGTGTGCCGAATGCATTTGTCATTTTATCGATCCACGGGCCGTCATCATTCGGCTGAAAGGCGCTCGCTTTAAAAAATTTGCTGTTCTCCTCATAATCAATTGAATAAGTATGGAGGGGATCTCTGCCTTCTTTCTCAAAATGAGCGGCGGCTATCGCGGTAATCGCGCTCGAATCAAGCCCCCCTGACAAAAATGTGCAGACCGGCACGTCAGATACGAGCTGGCGCGTCACCGCATCCTGAAATAAGTACCGAATATGAGCGGCGGTTTCATCGAAGCTGTCTGTATGCTTTTCGCTCTTTACATTCCAATAACGCCAGATGGACAAACCGTCCTTAGAAAAAGTAAACGCATGAGCGGGACGCACTTCGTGAATTCCTTTAAAAACCCCGCAGCCCGGTGTTCTGGACGGCCCGAGTCCGAAAACTTCCGAAAGTCCGCTGCTGTCTGTGCGGGCTTTCACATCAGGATGAGCAAGGATGGCTTTCAATTCTGATCCAAACAGAAAGGAAGAACCGTGTTCTTTATAAAAAAACGGTTTGACGCCGAGCCGGTCTCGCGCCCCAAACAGGCGCTCCCGCTTTTCATCCCAGATGGCAAAAGCGAAAATACCGTTCAAGCGGTGAACGCACTCCTCCCGCCACTCAATATAGCTGTGCAGCAGCACTTCTGTGTCAGAGGTCCGTTCAAAACGGTGGCCTCTCGCCTGCAGCTCTTTCCGCAATTCTTCCGTGTTATACAGCTCGCCATTATAAATGATGGTGTACGTTTCCTCTTGATGCGTGCAGGCCATCGGCTGGCGGCCGCCTTCAATATCAACGACCGAAAGTCTTTTATGTCCGAATAAAACATGGGGCTCTCCCCAGACGTTTGAATCATCAGGCCCTCGTTTTGAAAGAGTGTCTATCATATTGTTCATAATATGTTTCTCTTGGACGAGCTGCTTTTGAAAATCGACCCAACCCGCAATTCCACACATGTGATATCAGCTCCAATCCCGTTTCTGTCGGTATCAAATTCGTTTCTATCAGCACTTTACCCAGTTTATGCAAAGAAACGCAGATAGTTGATTTGTCCCACTAAGAGTTGTATGAGACAAGCCTGATTTGGAAAGAACGGAAGAGAAGATCAAACAAAGGAGCCTCGTGGTTATGAAACGAAAACAGCTTTTCTCAGAAAAAAACAAATGGGGGCGCGGCACTCTGATGATAGAGGACGGCATCTGCCTCGTCGAAAACGATGAGGGCGATATCCTGCTTGCAGACAGTCTCGGAAACGCCGCCGTATTGATGAAACGTGACGGCAGATGGCAGCCGGCCCGGATTCACGGCGGTACGGCCGAAATCGGCGCAGACACCATCGCTCTCTTCGGCGGAGAAGAGATCCGTTATGAAAAGGCGGTAAAACGGCCGCTTTTAGCCCTGCTGGATTCGCTGGACGATGAAACGTTTCTGCTGTTTCTCAGCCATCTGCACGGGTTCGGCCTGTCTGTATATGATTGCGTATTTTCCTACAATCAGTCGCTGTTTTCCGGTGAAGGCGTCTCGTTTTATCATTTCTCGGCGGATGATGCCCAATGCGCCCTGCAGCATCACCGCGGCGGCTCGGGTAAACATGACAGATTTGAATGGACGGCATCTGACGGGCGGCGCTCAATTATGTATTCAGCGGCAAAGCACGGCGGAACAGCGTAAAAAACAGGCGGCGCCCTTTAAAAGGCACCGCCTGTTTTTTATTTTACAACCGTTACTTTAACCGCTTTGCTTTCTTGTTTATCCGTGTCGGCAGCCGTCACATAAAGCACGGTGCCTGCTTTTTGCTTTTTGATTTTGACGGAGAACGCGCCTTTTTGATCCGCTTTCTGCGTCGCGATCACTTTTTTCGCTTTATCTTTGACGGTGATTTTTGCTTGGCTGTTCGCTTTTCCTTTAACCGCCGTATCTTTTGCTGTCACTTTACTGACCTTCGGCGTGCCGGACGGGGTCCCTTTGGCTACGACAAGCGTGACAGATGTTTTTGCGTCATCTTTAGAAGCTTTCACGTGTAAAACGGTGTCTTTTTTCTGCATCGGGATATTTACTTTAAACTTGCCGTCTTTACCTGCTTTGGCGCTTCCGATCTTTTTCTTGCCGTTCATCACTTCAAGGACCGTGCCCTCTTTCGCTTTTCCTCTGACAGCCGTCTGTGTGCTTTCAAGCTTGTTGATCTCCAGCCCTAAATCAACTGCGCTGACAGCCTTCATAATATTCAGGCGGCCGTGGCCGGAATGCCAGTCAACTCCCGGAATGACGGGAATCGGGATCGGGTCGCCATTGTCATCATACAGCTCTTCTTCCTTGCCGTCCTCGCTTTTAAACGAGATATCGTCTGCGGTCTGCTTTAATTTCGCTTCGACTTCATTCGGTTTAAGCTTCGGATTTTGAGAGAGCACTAAACCCGCGGCAGCCGCAACATGCGGGGCAGCCATTGACGTGCCGCTCATATATGTGACGTTTCCGTTCGGGACAAGACTCGGGATATCAGAGCCGGGCGCCGTCAAGTCAAGCCCTTTTCCATAGTTTGAGAAGTCAGAGGTCATATCCATCCGGTTGCTTGCACCGACTGAGATGACATACTTTGATGATGCCGGGTAGGAAAGTTCGTTCTGAGCTTCATTTCCGCTGGCCGCGGCGATGACAACATTTTTGGACGCCGCGTATTTCAGAGCGTATTCAAGCACTCGGCTGTATGCTCCCCCAAGGCTCAGGTTAATGACTTTTGCGCCTTTGTCGGCTGCATATTTGATGCCGAGGGCGATTTGCTCTGTATCTCCCGAACCTGTTGAATCAAGCACTTTCACGGGAATAATGCCCGCATTGCTGTTTAAACCCGCCATTGAATAGCCGTTATCTCGTTTGGCGGCGATAATTCCGGCAACATGGGTTCCGTGCCCTTGATCATCCAAGGCGCTGTTTGATCTGTCTACAAAATTGCGGCCGAGATCAGTCCTTACCTTTCCTTTCAAATCGGCAAGCGTGCTGTCTACGCCTGTATCAACGACGGCAATGAGCGTGTCAGTAAGCTTTCGCTTCGACAGCAGAGCAGACGCCTGATCAAATTTCACATCGGCTCCCTTGACGCCGCCGTCCGCTCCGCTGTTTTTCAGCGACCATTGATAAGGATACTGGATGTCGGCCGAGAGGCTTTTGTATTCACGCACCGGTTCTGCAAATTCTACAGCCGGCAGTTTGGACAGTGACGATGCCGTTTCTTTTACCCGCTTGGCACTCATCGTGTAAGCGCCGTTCTGGTCTTTCGGCATGTCTAGGGAATAAATACTGTCAAACAGTTTTTCTGCCTGCTTGATGCGGGACATGTCTTTTTTAGATTGCGCGCTTGCTTTAAGACCTGCCGCTTCTTTTGTGACCGCGGCAAGGCTTTTGTTATTTTTCAATTTAAAAATGACTTTCCCGGTCTGAAGCTTGCTTTTTGCAGCAAGATGGTTTTCTGTTAAAAACGCTCCGGCTGTTTTGCCTTTCAGGCTGTGAATGCCGAGTTTATCCGCCTTTTGCTCCAGCTCTTTTTTTATATATGACGGTACTGACTGAAGTACGGCGGCGTATAACCGTTCAATCGCCTTTTGGTCTTGCGCGGTCACCGTGTATGCGGAATCCGCGCCGTTTTCAGCCGTATCGCTGAACATCGGCTTCAGTGTTTTAAGATCCTGATACATTTCATCTCTTGCTTTTTTACTGAATACGAGCTTTGCCGCCATAAACGGAGCGGTTTTGTAATATAATTTTGACAACTCTTTGCCAGTCGGGGTTTGATTGAGCTCTTGATCACGGATCGTCCGCAAATCTTTTAAAATACCGGCTCCCTCTTTTTTCTGGCTGACACTCATTTCAACAGGGCAGGACTCCTCTTCTTCCAAATCTGCCGGCCCAAGCGACGTTCCTTCATAGCCGATGGTGTATTGCGCTTTTTCCGCATTTTCATTCTGAGCGCCTTCATCTTCGGGCTCTTCACCCAGATACTCTACTTTTATATAGTAGGGGCCTTCCCAGGCATGCGGAATATTGATTTCAATTTTTCCTTGGTCCGTGTAAGAGCGGTACATATCAAAGGTGTCATCACTGAGGGCTTTCTCTTTGCTGGGGTAAACGGATACATTTAAGAAAGATTGACTTCTTACAGTTAATGCCATGTGCGAATCTTGTTTCACTTCATCTTTTCCGGGCGTGATTGTATACCAGACTGATTGTTCCGGCTTATCAATGGTGCCGGACTGTTCTTTCCCCTTTGCCAAGGCTTTCGTCTGGCCGATTTGTTCCTCCGCTGACACTTCAGAAAACGGAGCGGCGAGGCTCAGCACTAGAACCGCTGACAAAACGGCTGCCCAAAAAGATGCAAATCTCCTTCGTCTCATCTCAAATCCCCCTATCTTTTGATTCTCTTGAAGAGTAGCATACTGAAAGAGAAACAGATACCTAAAAAAGGAATATTTAAGCTGAAATTAAAATACATGGAAATAGGCGCCGAATATAAAGATTTATGTCCAAATAAAAAAACCCGGATCGTATCCGGGTTTTCAAGCGATTGATTAAAATATGTGAAAGCCGATCGGCAAGTGAAGGCCGAGAAGCACCGTCAGGACGAGCACGATAATAAAACCGATCCACAGTCCTCCGGTTGATTTGCCTTTTTTCTTGCGGATGACGAGCATTTCCATCAGGCCGATGGTAATGATGCCGAGCAGCATTTTTCCGGCGTACTCTCCGTTCCAATTCGCAAAACGGACAAACAGTTCAGCGCCGGTCAAAATAATAATAATGTAGAATAAGCGCAGAATCATATGCGTAATTTTTGCGCCTTTCGCTTTCCCTGAGCCGTACAGCCCGTAGCTGACAAACACCAGTATAAGCGCAACGACCCATGAAGTAATATGCCAATGTGTCATTATGTTCAATTCCCCCCTATCAGATCAATCTGCCTCACTTATGGTACCACAACAAGCCGCTGTGAGCATTATCAATCGCGATAAAGACACACAATTATCCGATTTGGTTCGACAGCGTGCCGATCGGTTCAATTGTAATGTCAACGCGGTCTCCCGGCTTTAAAAATTTCGGCGGCTGAAACCCTTTTCCGACACCGGCCGGCGTCCCCGTCGCTATTATGTCGCCGGCTTCAAGCGTCATTCCTTTTGACAGCGTCTCGATCAGTTCAGCAATCGGAAAAATCATGTCACCCGTTGATCCTGATTGGCGCAGTTCCCCGTTCACCCGCGTTTCAACTTTCAGGCTTTGCGGATCACTGACGGCCGACTTATGTACAATGACCGGGCCCATCGGGCATGTCGTATCAAGGCTTTTGCCGATAAAAAACTGTTTATGCTTTTTCTGCAGATCGCGCGCCGTTATATCATTTACAATGGTATAGCCGAAAATATGGTCAAGCGCATTTTCTTTGGAGATGTGCGATCCGCTTTTTGATATAATAACCGCCAGCTCCCCTTCATAATCAAGCTGCTCCGTTGCATCCAAGTGGCTTTTCACTGTTTCTCCGTGGCCTGTAACGGAAGTCGGGGCTTTCGTAAAAACCATGGGATGCTCCGGAATATCCGCCTCACTTCCCATTTCAACGGCATGATCACGGTAATTTTTCCCGATGCAGATCACGTTCTTTGAAGGTCTCGGAATAGGCGCACAGAGCTTCACGTCAGACAGTGCATACATAAATGAACCGGACTCATCATTCGGTTTTTTGGCCCATTCCGCAAGCTGTCCGGCATGCGCGACGAACTTTTCTCCCTTTTGAATACACTCTATCAGCGAACCCGGAATCGTCTCAAGTTCAAACAATTTTTTTTCAGCCTTTTGCAGATCTAAGATTTTGTCATCATCCATGATCAGGCCGACAAATTTCCGGCTGTTCAGTTCCCCTGTCGCAAATTTCATGTTAATCCCCCATCATTTTTAAATCTGGCATTCCTTTATGTATTCTTTCTCCGGGCGGAAAATCCTCTTTTGAACAGGCTGAAAATATTCGTAAAAGAGTATCAAAAATTGTCACTTTTTCAGTCATATTGACGAAATAAAACCTTCTCAGCCAAAATGGGTTATACTATTACCATCCTATGTTTTCCAAAATAATCGAGAATTGGAGACCACACGATGAACAGTAAAATTGAAGAAAAAAGATTGACTTTATTCGAGACAGCGCAAAAATTCGGAATCAATGCGAGGGAGACCATCAGGTGCAGCCAAGAGCTGGACAGCCTCTTAAACGGGTGCCGGGGCGGGCTCATCCAACAAACGAAAGACAGCGGGCTGAACCCGGCCGCACAGCTTCAGCCGGATTACACTGTAGGGAAAAAAGAGGCTTTCTCATAAACACGATATGAATATAGATTTGAACCATTTGCTTTTAAGACCCGGCACGCGTAAAGCGCCGGTGTTTTTTTATGTCTGAGATTTTTCCGCTCACAAAAATGTGCGTTTGTCATAAGCTATTTTAGGCAGGCAGCCCAAATAAGCTCCTGGAGTGTATTCCATGAAAATCTTTACGAAAAGGATGTGCTCGTATGCCCGCAATTGTCGGAGCGTTTAAAATTAATGCCGTCGGTACGAGCGGAGTCGTTCATATAGGCGACTGCATCACCATTTCTCCAAAAGCAGAGGTTAAGACATTTGCCGGAGCGGGCAGCTTCAATACCGGAGACAATCTCACACTGACGAATTACAGGAATTCAACGAATGTGTACGATAATGATGTAATCGATCAGCCGATGGCAGGTAACGCATAAAGGAGGCGCCGTATGAATTTTTACGTCAATCAGTCGATCCATATCAATTACATGCGTGTAGAATCTGTCAGCAATTCCTCCATACTGCAAATCGGGAGCGCCGGTTCAATTAAAGCTCTTTCCAACCTGTATGACACAGGGAGTTATGTAGAGCCGGCGCCGCCTGTCACCGCGGGGCAGACTGCAACAACAGGGGGAGGTCCCGGCACCTCATCATTTGTACCGCTCCAGCCGCCAAGCCGGTAGTTCAATGAAGGAAACGAGACGCGAGGTGAATGTCATGTATGATCAATCGGTTTCATCCTACCTGCAGAATTTAAATTCCTTCGTCCAGCAGCAGGCGCTTCAGATTCAGGAGCTCGAACGGCAGCTGAAAGAGTTTCAGAACGAAATTTCAACGCTGAAACAGCAGCCGCCATCCACAAGAATCGATCGGCTCGAGTATAAATTTGATCAGCTGAAAATTGAACGGCTGGAAGGAACGTTAAATATCGGATTGAACCCGACTGATCCGAATGCCGTTCAAAACTTTGAAGTCGGCCAGACATCTCCGCAGGTCGGAATGATGCAGCAGGAACAGGCGGGCCAGCAAATGCAGCAAATCCGTCAAAACGTCGATATGTACCTGAATGAAGAAATCCCCGTGCTGTTAGAACAGCTCGAAACCCAGTATGAGAGCAGGCTGGACGAAACGAACAAATATCATATTATTGAAGATATCAGAAAGCAGATGGACAGCCGGATTAAGTATTATATGTCCCATGTCCCGAAAGAAGAAAACACGGCGCCCGCGCAATACGCCGAGGAGATTGCCGAACACGTGAAGCGTGATATTGTCAGGGCCGTCGAGCATTTTATTAAACACATACCTGGTGAAATGAAAGGTGATGATCCGTCATGATTTTTACAGTGATTAACCGGAACATTGAAGTCGGCGATATCCGGTCGACCGGTGTCTCCAGTTCTTCCTTATTATTAATCGGCGACACCGAATCCGTCTACCTGTCTTCCATCTTTGATACACCTCCGGAATCTCTCATTATCGGGCCTCTTGTGCCGCTGGCGCCGGAATAATGTTAAAGCGGATTTCACGCCTCAGGAGCGCCAAAGTCAATTCAGTCGGGATTGGGAGTGTTTTTCAAGCAGGCGATACGAATGAAATCAATATGAAGGTCAAAGTTTTGGCCGATCAGCGTACTCTTGCCGTATACAGAGACGATGAAGGCTTGTTTAACAGAAAAGAATACCAGATCTTCCGGCAGCCCGCCGTCATGCCGTTACCGGAAACGGGAGTCCAAAGTGCATTCTGCCATGAAAATCCTTCGATTCGGGTAAGGAATGTGAAAGTCCAAGGGGTATCGTCAGCGTCCGTGCTTCAAATCGGATCGTCATCGGTCGTATTGGGCGATTCACGGCTGAAACATATTAGGCAGATCGCCTCACCGAGCTCACAATCACCGCAGACCTGACATATAATGACGGTGAGACTTCTATAAAGGGTGTCGTTTATGCCAGCAATTACCGGACCTATAGCTATCAATTCCATATCGGGCGGAGTCGTAAACTTTGGTGATTCCTTTTACCTTTCTCCAAAAAGCTCTTCTAAATCTGCGCTCGGTTCGGGAGCAGGCAATACCGGAGATTTCCTTTTATTAAACAACGTTGTCAATGCGACAAACTATATAGACCCCGATGTCAGCGATCAGAATGTGGCCGGAAACGCATAAAAAGCAGCCGCTCTTTAAGGAGGGGGCTGCTTTTTTGTGTTCAGTGTTTTTTTCGTTCGTTTGATTTTTTTGTTTTCACAAGCTTTTCCGGCGGCTGTTTTCTGATCCATTTCACAAACCGCGCAAGTTTCGGATCACGCCGCAGCTCTTCTATTCCCGCGAGCCTTGCCGCAAGCTCCTGATTCGTATAAAGCGCGTGTACCTGTTTATGGCAGGGAATGCAGAGCATTGCGGTCGGAAGGAATGTCCCGCCTTCTTCCTTAGGCGTCAGGTGGTGTTCCGTCAGCCGCACATGATGGCGGCCGCATAATTCACATGTGCCCTCGGCAGAATCGGCCATAGCTCCTTCTCCTTTCTACATGATCTCCATTGTGACCCGGGTGCCTTTTCCGCCCGGTTCGGACGGATGAACGATTAATTTTTTCGGCAGCCGCGCTCTGAGCTCCTGCACATGGCTGATCACCCCGACGGACAAATTATCCGATTGCAGCTTTTCCAGCGCTGTGACAACGGTGTCTAAAAGCCCTTGGTCAAGCGTCCCGAATCCTTCATCTAAGAAAAAGAATTGCAGCGGATATTGCCCCCGCAGCTGAATCTGGGCAGACAAGGCAAGCGCAAGCGACAGCGATGTCAGAAACGTCTCACCGCCGGAAAGGCTTGATACGGGGCGTTTGACGCCGCCGTTCGCGTCATCGCGCATGACGAAGCCGCCTTCTGAATCGACTAATATGGCATACCGCTGTCTTGTCAGCGCTCCAAGCCGTGCAGAGGCGTCTCGGGCCACGCTTTCCAGCTGTTCCTCCGCTAAAAATTCGACGAATGTATTGCCTTTACATACAGACTGGAGCTTATCAAGCCTGTCAATCTGTGTCTGCCAGCTTTTCAGTTCGGCTTCAATCTCTTTAAAGCGCTTATGCTGTTTCTGCATCACCGCAAAGGCTTTTGCCTGAGCTCCTTTTTCCTCCTTGGCGGCGCCTGACTCAGCCTCTGCCTGCTCCAGCAGAGAAACCGATGCTGTCCATTCTTCTTCCGTTACCCGGCGGCCGGCTAATTTATCAGTGACACGGCGGATATTTGCCGAAAGCTGCTTTGAGCTGTCCAGAAATTCATCAATTTCTCTTTTCATTTCCTCGGCCCGCTCTTTCGGAAGCAGGCTTTTTTTGACTTGATCCGGCTCGGCAAACCCGGTGTCTTTTGATTTCCCGTACCAGTCATTTTGCGCTTTCTCAAGGGCGGACTCAGCGTCCCGCAGTGACATGAGGCTCCCGGATTCCCGGCCTTTTGCGTCATTCAGTGATTGCTGAGCCTGCTGCAGCGCATCGAATAACGACTGTTCTTTCGATTTTAAGAGCTGTAATTCCTGCCGCACTGCGTCAAGCTTTGCAGAAATGGATGTTTCTTCAGCTGCTGTTCCGAGCTCTTGTTCATATCCGTCAATGACCTGCTGCAGGCGCTCTGACGCATAGTGAAGCTCGAGCCGTTCCCGTTCAAGCTGATGCTTCTTCTCCTGCAGCCGTTCTTTCTCATCTTCATGTTCCTTTAGGAAGGCGATGCTTGTTTCAATGCGCTTCTCGAATTCCTCTGCCTGCCTGTCCTTTTCGTCTATCGAAGCCTGCCAGGCGTCAATCCGGTTTAACGGAATATCCCCGCAGGCTTCATTGTACTGATTCAAGCGGCTTTCTGACAGCGATTCGAGCTCTTCTAATGAATGTTTGAGGCGCTCTGCTTCTTTTTCCTCATAGCGGATTCGTTCGCCCAGCTGTTCAGCTTGTTTCACCGTCTTTTGATAGGTACTGATCAGTCTCGTGACCTTCTCTTTTACCGACAGCATATCCTGTTTCATTTGTTTCCACTCCAGGCGGACGGCGCTGAACGCTTCATCAAGCGGACGGCCGCTGATAGAAGAAGCGGCTTCCAGCTCCGGGACCCGGGCGTTTTGCAGAAACGGACATTCTTCGGTAAAACGCCCCGACTGCTCTTCTAATGCAACCTTGGCCGTCAGCACTTCCTGAGAAAGAGCCGCCGCCTCAGAAAGCAGCGCTTCAACCTGCTGCAAACGTTCCTGTACAGCCGTATCGGGCGAATATGTTTCATGAGCGGAGCGCGAACGGTCATGCTGCGTTGAGCCGCATACAGGACAAGGCTTTCCTTCGATTAGTTTTTCCGATAATTCTTTTGTTAATGCAGCCGTTCTCGCTTCCTCTGAGCGCCTGCGCAGGTCGGTTTGCGTTTTGTCCGCCCGTTCGGCTGCGGCTTTCAGTGAACGTTCCGTTTCACAGACCATATGGTAAACGGTTTGAAGTGTTTGATAAGCGCGCGTAATGTCCTCTTCTTCCGATTTCGCCTTTGCGCTGAGCGCCTCGCTTTCTCCGTTCAGCTTCTCCATGTTTTTCAACTGGGCTGTCAGATTGACCCGTTCTTTCTTGATTTGTTCCTGTGTCTGCTGAAAGCCGGCTGCCAGCTGTGCGGCGGTCTGGCATTTTTTCCGTTCATCAGCGGTCACTTGAACTGCTTTCAGCTCTTCTTTCAGCTCATTCTGCCTGTTTTGGCCGCGGGTCAGGCGATCTTTCACTGCGGTCAGCTGTTTCGAGGCGGCTTCGTATTCTTCCTCTTTTTTGCCGTGCTCCGCCTTTGTTTTTTCCGCTTCTTTTTTTGCTTCAAGCAGCTTTTGTTCAATGGCTGACAGCCTTTGATACAGCTCTTCTTCCTTGACAAGCTTCGGCTCTTGTTCAGCCTTATGAATCCGCCACGCTTCATAGGCTTCATTTTGCCGGGTAAATGAAGCGGTTTCCGCCTCTAATTTCCGTTTGGCCAGTTCGTGCTCCTTCTCGGCGCGCTCCTTCCGGCGGACGGCTTCCGTGTAGCGATCTGCATACGGTTCAAGAGCGAGAGCAGTTTCCGCTTCTTTAAGACGGTCAGTCAAATCCGTGATATACGGGCGTTTTTCCTCAAGCTTTTCCTGCCGCACCTCGTATTCGTTTCTCTCTGTCTGCAAGTTCCAAATCTCCTGGTGATTCTCAAAACGTTCTTTTGCTTGGACCCGTTTCTTCTCAGCCGCTTCAAGCCGTTCATTCGCTTCATGAAACTGCTGTTCAGCCAGCTTCAGCGCGTCTTCCCCCGCGTCTCCGAGGCCGGATTGTTCTGCCAGCATCTCATTTTTTTTCGCGGCCGCTTCCTGCGCCCGCCGCCGCAATTTTTTGACAAGCCTGTCACCGTACTGTTCCAGATTAAAAAGGCGCTGCAGCATATGTCTTCTTTCCGCGCCTTTCAGTGACAGAAACTCGGCAAACTTTCCTTGCGGGAGCACGACGGCTCTTGTAAAGTCGTCAATGGTCAGACCAAGAAGCTCTTCCACCTTTTTGTTCACTTCATTCGCTTTATCGGCAAGCACGGTTTGTTCCTCTTTGATTTCAATCAAGCGGCAAAGGGCGGTTTTCACTTTCGTTTCATCCGTTCTCTTAAAAACGCGCTCTACTTTGTAGGACACCCTGTGGCCGGATTGAAGCGCGAATGTAAAAGAGACGGCGAGCTGATCTTCGGCATGGTTCAGAATGCCGTGCGTATTATTTGCGGCGCGCTCCACTTTTCCGTATAAAGCGAGTGTCATCGCATCAAGGATCGACGACTTTCCGCTTCCCGTCGGGCCGAAAATTCCGAACACCCCGGCACCGGACAGTCCGTCAAAGTCAATGGTCTGTTCCTCTCTGAAGCTGTGGAGCCCTTTTATCGTTAACAGAATCGGCTTCATGTCGCATCCTCCTCATCATCCGCTGACGCAAGCTCTAAAAACAGCTTGACCATCTCCTCATCCGGCACGCCGCCGCCCGTTTGTTTTTCATAAAATTTCTTAAACCGGTCCTCAATTGATGTGTTTTTCACTTCAATCCGGTCAATGTCTGTCTCTTTTTCTTCAAAAACCGGCCTGATATGGATAAAGCCTGGATGCGCTTTTCTCAGCCGATGGATTTCTTCAAGAGAAAGCTGATCCGTCAAATGGATATCAAGATCGATCCAGGCATTCCGGTCACGCCCTTCATCGAGCCAGCCGTGAACCTCGCTCAGCCCCTGCGCTTTCCATTTGACAAGCGGTTTTCCGGAAGACAGGAAAATCTCTTCCCACTTCGCTTCTCCGCCCGGCTTCGCTTCTACCACCGTCACCGATTTGGCATAACCGGCTTCTGAAAAGCTGTATGCCAGCGGAGAGCCGGAATAGCGGGCAGCCGTTTTGGCACGCTTGATCGTTTGCGGACGGTGGAGATGGCCGAGGGCCACGTAAGCCGCATCAGCCGGCAGGCTTTCAGCGGCGACCGTGTAAGCGCCCCCGACTTCAATCGGACGCTCTGAATCGGTCTGATTTCCTCCCGCGACATAAATGTGGCTCGCCGCGACTTTCACGGCATCGTCCCGGCACAGACCGCACATGCGGGCAAACGCCTCTCTGATTTTCACATCGTAATGATCGCGAAGAAGCTTTTCCTCAAACGTATCAGACAGCACCTCGTTTAATCTCGCTTCTGACGGATAGGCCAGCGCGGCAACGGCTAACAGCTCGTCCGCCGACGGCACCTCAATATGGACGGGTTCTGTCCGCGGATAGCCGATTAAATGAATGCCGCGCTCATTTGTTAACGGAGAAGCAGCCGCCAGCCTGTCAGGATTGTCATGGTTCCCAGCAATGACGACAACCGGGCGTTTTCCGCCGTCAGAAAGCGCGGAAAGACTTTCGTAATACAGCTGTTCAGCGAGCGCAGGCGGATTGACCGTATCAAATACATCCCCTGCCATAATGACCGCATCAATGTTTTCTTCTTTGACAATGGTATTCAGCTCTTCCAATACCTCGGCCTGTTCACTCAGCCGGCTTCTGCCTTCAAGCGTTTTGCCGAGGTGCCAGTCAGCTGTATGTAAAATGCGCATACCGCATTCACCTCACTTTTCTGATAGAAAAAAAGATCCGCTCCAAAAAAGGAGCTTCGGATCTTATTACAGTGTAAGAACGTGACCTCCATCGAAGAAATAGAGCGCACGCCTTTTCACATTCGTTTTTGTAATTTGTTCAACCGCTTTTGTATACAATTCGATTTGTGTTTCATACCTTTTTTGCAGGATCGGAGCCGCGCCTTCAAATCCGTTCCGGAATTTCCCCTCAATTCGATCCGTTTTATAGTCCAGCAAATAGAGTCCGTCCGCAGTTTCATAGAGGCAGTCAATAATTCCCTGGACGAGCAGCGGTTCACCGGCCGTTTCGGCATCCTTGTACACCTCGCTGGCCGGAAGCGCCATACTGAACGGCACCTCCCGATCAATCCGCAGGGCCCCAACAAGGTCTTTTCCGATTTCAGTGCCGAAAAACTGAATCACTTCATCAATATCAATTGCGTCCTGCTGTTCTTCTGTCAGCAGCTCTTTTTCGTAAAGCATCCGGACCGTCCGCTCCGCTTCTTCGGCAGTCGGAACATGCGTCAGCGGTATGTGCTGCATCACCGTATGCATCGCAGTCCCTTTTTCGGCGGCTGTCAGCCCTTTTTTCATCATAAAGCCGGGACGCTTGTATAAAAGAGTGTCCCCTGACGGTTTGATGAGAGAGCGTCCGCTGTACTCATCCTCGTATTCTTGCTTTCTCTTCAGCTCAGAAACAGACTGCTTCGTTCTGATGGCGGTCAGCTTCCGATACGGATATTCCCATTCAAGAAGACGGCGCGCCTGATCATCGAATGAAAACGAATCAGGAATCGGCTCGCCATGCTGTATCGCTTTTAAACGTTTGCTCTTTTCTTCAGCACGTTCCTCAGGGCTATCTTCCAGCAATTCACTTTGCTGCAGCATCCGGATGTGAAAACGCGCCGGGTCGTGCGCGATATCCTCCGGCGCCAAAAGCCCCGGAGCCCTGTGCGCCTCCATGTCACTGTGACGGATGAGCGCCGGACCGATAAAGTCCAAATAAGATGACGCCTGATAGCGGTCGAATTCAGAAAGGAGCCAATCAGCCCGGTCTGCTTGCGCCTGCCATTTGGCCAGCTGTTTTTCCCGGTTTTTGCAGGAACCGACGAGAAACAGCTTTTCCTTCGCCCTTGTCAGCGCCACATACAATACGCGCAATTCTTCTGATAAAAGCTCTCTGCGCATTTTTTTCTTCATTGCCACAAGCGGCAGAGTCGGATAGCTGATTCTAAGTTCCGGATGAATATACTTCGTGCCGAAACCGAGCTCTTTATCAAGCAGGTATGGTTTGTTGAGATCCATCATATTAAAACTTCTGCCGAGACCGGCGGTGAAAACGACGGGGAATTCAAGTCCTTTGCTGCTGTGGATCGTCATCAGCCGAACGACATCCTCCTGCTCGCTGAGCGCCCGCGCCGTCCCCAAATCATCGCCGCGCTCCTGCATCCGTTCAATGAACCGCAAAAAGCGGAATAACCCGCGGAATGCCGTCGCTTCATACGAACGCGCCCGGTCATACAAGACGCGCAGATTGGCCTGACGCTGCTTTCCGCCAGGCATGCCGCCTGCATAATCAAAATATCCGGTGTCGCGGTATACTTCCCAAATCAGCTCAGACACTGAATGATTCGTCGAGAATGACCGCCACTTTTGCAGACTGTCATAAAATATTCTCAGTTTTTGATACAGGTCGTCATGTCTGTCCCCGTTCGCTATATACGCTTTCAGCGCTTCATAAAACGGCGCTTTTTTCTTTTCAAGGCGTATGAGGGCGAGTTCATTTTCGTCACAACCGACGATAGGCGAGCGCAGCACGGAAGCAAGCGGAATATCCTGATACGGATTATCAATCACCTTTAAGACTGAAAGCGCCGCAGCCACCTCAACGGCTTCAAAGTAACCTGATGTCAAATTGGCGTAAACCGGAATGCCCTGGTTTTTCAGCTCTTCCATTAATTGCGGAGCCCATGGCATGGAACGCAGCAAAATCACGATATCCCGGTACTGGATATTCCGGTGTGTTTTTGTTTTGCCGTCATATACC
Organism: Bacillus amyloliquefaciens DSM 7 = ATCC 23350; assembly: GCF_000196735.1. Taxonomy (GTDB): domain Bacteria; phylum Bacillota; class Bacilli; order Bacillales; family Bacillaceae; genus Bacillus; species Bacillus amyloliquefaciens. The sequence continues at coordinate 1,175,845 of NC_014551.1, read as the reverse complement.
TTAAACGGAGATGAGACAAGCTTCCGGATCTCCGCGGCTATCGCTTTCGCTTCCCAATGCACGGTTTCAAAGTCTTCAGCATCCTCGGGGCTGTCTGCGTCATCAGCGCTGTCAATCAGCAGCAGTTCCGTTTTCGCCGCGTCATTTGGCGGATACGATGCGCCAAGCTTTAATGCCGCCTGTTCATCGTAGTCCACTTCGCCGATTTTGCCGCCCATCAGCTGCTTAAACAAGAAATTCGTACTGTCCAAAATATCGGAGCGGCTTCGGAAGTTTTGGTTCAGGTCGATTTTCTGCCCGGCGCCTTCCCCATCTTCCGTAAACCTTTTGTATTTCCCGAGAAAAAGCAGCGGCTCGGCAAGTCTGAAACGGTAGATTGATTGCTTGACGTCCCCCACCATAAACAGATTTCCCGACTCTTCATTCCCGCTTTTAACAAGCTGCAAAATGGATTCCTGCACAAGATTGGTATCTTGATATTCATCAACCAGAACTTCATGGAACTGATCTTGATAATAAACGGCCGCTTCACTCGGCACACGCCGGCCTTCTTCATCCCTTGCAGTTAAAATCGCCAGACAGTAATGTTCCAAATCTGAGAAATCAATGATTGATTTTTCCTGTTTCGCCGCTTCAAATCGTTTTCCGTACGATATTACGAGCTGAACGAGGGTTTCAATAACAGGCTTCATGTCTTTTAAACTCTTTAAATGATCTTGCGGGCTTCTTGTAAAGTAATCGGTTTTTAACTTTTCGATCAGTTTCTTCGCGCCGTTTCGCAAATCAGTCGCTTCGTCCAAAAGCACCTTGTCAAATTCATCACCCTTTACCGCCTTGGCCCGTTTAAATGTGACCGCAGGAACCCGTTCATACAGCGCCTTAAAGTCATGCCGGCAGCTGATCAGCTCTTCTATCTGCTGAAGGTCATCCAAAATATTATCAGCACGCGGCGCCGGCCCGCCGGGCGCTTTTGTCAGTTCAAGCGCCTTCTCTAGCTTTTGTTTTGCCCCGAAGAGCGCCATTTCAGCATCTTCTCTCACATACTCGTAAAACGGCAGCTCTTCCATTTTGCTTTCTTCTGTCACATCATATAGGCGGACAAAGCTTTTCAGCCACGCTTCAGGGTCAGGATGCGACCGGGAATACTCATACACCCGCTTGACGAGGTCTTGAAGATCCAGATCATGCCTGTCCGTCGTATATCTGTCCACAAGCTCATAAAACGCCTGATTCCCTTTTGCGTATTCATCCTCAAACAGCTCATCAAGCACTTCGTCTCCGAGCAATTCGCCTTCCGTTTGGTCAGCCATCCGAAAACCCGGGTCAAGATCAATCATATAATAATATTTTTTAAGCACCTGCAGACAGAAAGAGTGCAGCGTCGAAATGCTCGCCCGATTTAATAGAGACAGCTGCCGTCTGATATGCAAAGACCCCGGATTTTTGGCGAGTTCTTTTTCTAATGCTTCAGCGATCCGATGCTTCATTTCCGCTGCTGAGGCGTTTGTAAATGTCACCACAAGGAGCCTGTCAACATCAACCGGCTCTTCTTCCGCGGTTATCTTTCTGATCATCCGCTCTACAAGCACGGCCGTTTTACCTGATCCGGCTGCGGCAGCGACCAGAATATCGCGGCCGGAAGAAACGATGGCGCTCCATTGGTCATCCGTCCATATGCTGTCTTTCGGTTTAGGAATTTGCATCATCATTCGCCTCCTTTTTCAGCCAATCCAGTATAGTGCCGTCTTTTTCCGCTTTCAGGCTGCGGTATTCATTTTCTTTAAGCGACTCATCAAACTGGCACACCGATTTAAAAGCACAGTACGTACAAGGCGTCTTATCTTTCAGCTTATACGGGGTAATGGACACAAGCCCGTCCGTTATCGCTTCGCCCGCCTGCTCAAATGTCCGCCTCACATGGTCTGTCAGCAGATGAAAATCCCGTTCGCTGACCGCCGCTGAATCGGACCGTAAAGATCCGTCCTTTTTCAAACCGGCATTGATAATATTTGAACGCCCTTCCTCCAAAGTCGTGTCCATCAGGCTGATCGCCTCCCGGTCACCGAGGAGAAGGCCTTTCATTTTAAATTTCTTAAAAATTTCCTGCTCGATTTCATCAAGTTCCATCGGCAGACTGGCCTGAATCATCGGATCATGAATATGGAAATACAAAACGCCTGCCGGTGTCGCTTTCATGCCGAGCCAATCCGCTGAGTGTGTAATTGATAAGTCAAGGTATGTGAGCATTTGCAGAGCGAGCCCGTAATATACCTCAGCGAGATCAAGCCCCTTGTCGCTTGATTTATAATCAACGATTCTCAGCAGCAGGCCTTTTGAGCTTTCCGCTTTATCCACGCGGTCGATCCGGCCGACGAGTTCCATCGTACAGCCGTTTTTCAGCGTGAAAGTGAGCGGAGGCAGCGGTCCGCTTCCGCCGAAACCGAGTTCAAGGCCGATCGGGACAAAACCGCTCGCCTTCGCATGCTCGCTTAATATGCCTGAGACACGCGTGACGATCTTCTGCAGTTTTTCCTTCACATAAAAGTGCCTGTTTGAGCTGAGCAGAATCTCTTTTTGCAGCCTTGGCGCAAGCCGTTCCACCGCATCATAGGAAAAATTCCGGCACTGATCTTTCGTCAGATCGCGCCATTCCAGCTTCTGCTCACGAAGCCGGTCTGAAATCAGCTTCAGGCTGGAGTGAAACAGCTGTCCGATATCCGGCGCTTCCAGCTTGAAAAACTGCCGCTCTTTTAATTGCAGCCCGTGAGATGCAAAATGAGAAAACTGGCAGGCATTAAACGCCTCCATACGAGAGACGCTTCCTTTAATGTGCTCGCCGTAAAGCTGGCGCGAAACAGGCCGGTCAAGACGCTTTGCCTCATTTCGGAAAAACAGGCTTGAAAACAGCTTTTTCGCACGCTCGTGATCAGGCTCTTTCATCAGCACATTGTATGCGCTCCACCACACGTCACTGATCTCGTACTCTCTTGTCCACAGCCTGAGCTGGCTTGCCGTATACGTCTGTGCCACCTGTTTATTGACGAGATACTGAAGCTGTTCTTCTTCGCTTACCTGCTCGGGATCAGCCGCTGACAGCTTTTCCTGGTGATCGGGAAACAGCTCGCCGAGCCTGTTTACAACGATTGACGGCAGGAGCGTTTTTCCTTCCGCATCGGCAATCGGGTATGTCACATACAGACGGTCAGACGGACTTGACAGCGCCATATAGATGAGAAAATGCTCATCAAGCAGCCGCTCACGCCCCGCGGAAGAAAGCTCCACTCCGACCGCTTTCAGCCACTCCCGGTCATCATCAGACAGCACGCCGTTTTCATCCGGGCGCGCCGGAAGAACGCCGTCATTGGCCCCGATGACAAATGTGCAGGATGTGCCGTACATTCTGGACAGATCCATATTCCCTACAAATACTTGATCAAGCGCAGGAGGAATTAAAGAAAAATGAAGCGATTCGGTTCCCGTTTCAAGCATTTGCTGGAACAGCGCCAAAGACATTTCATCTTCACCCATCATGCCCGCAAACTCTTCGAGAAGCTGGATAACGGCATCCCACGCCTGGCCGTGCTGCTGCGCTTCAACCATGTTTCCGGCCTCTTCGGCCTGCTGTCTTTTCCGGTCCAGCTTCAGGGGAACATCGGTATCTTCCAAAAAGAGATAAAGAGCTTCCGCCATGCTTTGAACCGTTTTCGCTTTTTTCAGCCGGTTTTGAAGCCGGATGAGCGGCTCGGCCATCCACTCTCTCGTCTCATTCAGCATGTGTTCCATCTCTATTTCCTGATCCGTCTGCGCGAAATCCTCATCGAGCGATACGAACCGCCTGTATACAAACCGCTCCCCGTTCGTCCAGCGCTCGCCTTTGATTCCGTAGGCGATACAGTAGTTTTCAAGCTGATCAACCTGCTCTCTTATTTTCTGCTCCGGCTGATCAAGGGGGAATAACAGTTCAGTTTTCGCACAGCGGAACACCGCTTCATATCTCCAATTCCCCTTCACGACATCCAAGCTTGAGCGGATGAATTCAATAAGCGGGTGATGCTGCATAGAAGCTTTTCCGTCTATAAAATAAGGAAGCCCGTAATCTGCAAACACTTCCTTCAGCAAGTCTTTATAATCTTCCGGCTGACGGATGAGAATCGCCATATCTCTGTACCGGTATCCTCTGTCCCGGACAAGTGATTGAATTTCCCGGGCAATACCCTCGAGTTCAGCTCTTCTGTTCTGTGCCTGTATGACGGTAAAAGCTTCCTGTCCGCCCGTATACACAGCCGCGGGACGCACATCGTACTGCGATTCTATACAGGCAAGCTCCGGCACATGCTGATGCCGCTTCGTTCCATGCAATTCCTTGCAGGAAATATCGGCATTCAACTCCTTTGCCGTCTGATAAAGCTTATAGTATGTGCTGCCGGTCATTCTGAACAGATCGAGCTCATCCGGAGCCTGTTCCGCCGAAGGGCTGTCCGCCGTCAGAGAGAATGTGACATGTTCAGCATGCATGATCAGCTGCTCCAGCACCCTTAATTCCTGCGGCGTAAATTGATAGAAGCCGTCAACATAAACACGGGCGCCTTTTATAACATCCGCCAAAGGAATCTGCTGAGCGAGCAGCGTCAAATAATCCTCTGAATGCAAATAGTGGCCGGCGAGGCTTCTTTCCATCTGCTGATATAAAATGCCTAAGTCATGAAGTTTTTCAGACAGCATCCGCTCTCCGCGGTATTCTGACGCCGTTCCGCTTTCTGCCATGCGGCGGACGTCTTCAGGTTCAATACAGTACCGCTTAAACTCTGTCAGCATCCGTTCCACCTGCTCAGTGAATCCGGTTTTGTCACTCGCTTTTTGATAGACTTTAAAATCGTGCTTATGTTCTTCAATCAGTTTCCTTAAAAGCATCTGCACACCCGTCGTCGTCACAAACGGACGGTTCATGCCCCCCGTGTGCTGAAGCACGCGCCACGCCAAACGCGAAAAGCTGAACACTTGAGCGCGTATCATGCCGCCGATATCCGGCGTTTTAGCAAGCTCATATTCCATTAAAAACGTCATTTGATCCGGGACTAGAAAAATGATCGGTTTCCCGAACGGCTCCCGGCGCAGTTCTTCTTGAATGCTGTCGATAATCAGCCTCGTTTTCCCACTCCCCGATCTGCCTACTAAAAACTCAACACCCAAATTAGAAGACCCCTCTCTTTTTATCTTTCTACATTTTATCGAAAGTTGACGAAAATGACCAATCTCATCTGCTGGTAAAAACGGGATGACTGTTTTAAAAAGTATCGTTTCTGACCAAAATAAAGAAAAAAGGACTAAATATGATGTCAGAATATCCCGAAGTGATTGTACGAACCATTCTGTCGTTCAGCATTCTGTTTATCGGCGCCCGGATACTCGGAAAACAAACCATTTCACAGATGACGCTTTTTGATTTCATTGCGGCCAGCTCGCTCGGCGCCATCACGGCAAATCTGTCGTTTAATACAAAGCTGCCGATTCATTATACTGTCATTGCCTACATTATTTTCGTGGCAATCATTTACCTGGTCGCATATCTTTCGATGAAAAACAGGTCCGCCAGGGGTTTCTTTGCGGGCAAGCCGACCATTATCATTCAAAACGGCAAAATACTTGAGCATAATATGAAAACGATGCGTTATACCATTGACTATTTGAACCAGCAGCTGCGTGTTAATGACGTATTTGACATTTCTCAGGTTCAGACCGCCATCATTGAAACAAACGGCAGCATGTCAGTGGAGGTCAAGCCGGAATTTGCGCCCGTTACAAGACAGGATCTCGGCATTTTTGCCGGGCATAAAAAGAACTTCGCCGTTGAGCTGATTATGGACGGCCAGCTGGTGGCGAAGAACCTGGAAGAAAACCACGTATCGGAAAAATGGCTGAGAAAAGAATTGGACAGGAGAAACCTCAAAACGGAAGACGTCGTATATGCGGTGCGCGGAAGCAACGGCCGGCTGTTTGTCGATACATATGATGACCATATTACATCGCCGCTTGATAAAGAATAAACATAACATCCGCACATGTCACGGGCTGCCGCCGTATAATACCCTATAAACATCCGGGGGTGAGTCCAATGCACGAGCATTTTTTTCATTATACAGCGGTCTGCGGCGACGACTCTGTTCTTATAAAAGATCTGATAAAATCCATTAACGGCGAATACAGCGCCGTGATCTGCTACTCAATATTGGCCGAAAAAGCGCCGACCGCAGAAATCAGAAGACGGATCGAACATATCAGAGAGGAAGAAGTGCGCCACCTGCACGCTTTCTCTTCACTGTATACTTCAATTACCGGACGACAGTTGACTCCGAAACAGACGGAACATTGTCCGCACACATACAGAGAAGGACTGAATGCGGCCTTTCTTGATGAACAGAAAACGAATGATTTTTATTTGCATGCATCCGACAGAGCGGTAAACCCGGAAGCGAAGCGATTATTTGCCCGCACGGCATTTGACGAGCAGCGTCATGCCGTCTGGTTTTTATACCATATGATCCATTCCCCTTCCCACCACCACACAGGGGGAACGGTATCAAACGCACCGAACAAAGGCTATACTGAGGTAAAAACAGTAAATAATGGTCCGGATAGATAAACGCTCTCCCGCCGGAAGTCTTCAGACCGCAGACAAACCCCGTTCTTTCAACATGAGAGAATGGGGTTTACTTTTCGGGCTGATGTTGTATGCTCATCCGCTCTAAAAACAGATAACTTCTTCATTGTATAATCAGCAAAAACACTTTATAATAAAATAAACCAACTGGTCGGTTTTTAAGAAAATGAGCCCTGCTTGCCGGGACAATAACATGAATACGGCGGAAAGGATTTGTGTGAAGTGACAAATACAAAAGGCGGTGCCGGAAAGAGCGAAAAGACAAAGAATAGGCTCGTATCCGCTTCGCGTGACTTATTTGCAAAAAAAGGTTATTCAGAAACAACGATTCGAGACATTTTAGAGGCGGCCGAGATCAGTAAAGGCAACCTTTATCATCATTTTAAAGGAAAAGAGTTTCTGTTTCTTCATATCATGGAAGAGGATCATCGCGTGATGATCGAGACGTGGAGGGAAATGGAAGCTGATCTGAAAGATGCTGCCGAAAAGCTGACGGGCTTTGCAGAGCTCCTCAGCCGGATGAGCATCAATTATCCGCTGATGAGGGCAAGTGAAGAGTTTTATGCGAGTGCGTTCACGTCAGCGGAGGTCGTCAAGCGGCTCAATAAAATTGATATTGAATATGACGATGTGATGAGAGAGATCTTAGAAGAGGGAAATCAAGACGGCAGCTGGTCCATTCATCATGTCGAATCAAAAGTAAAAATCCTGCTATCCGTCTTTTACGGTTTAGATGTGTTATATAAAAACGATTCCATTCAGCAAAGAAAAGAATTGCAGAAGGAAGCCATCTCCGTGTTTATTCACGGGTCGATCAACGCTGATAAACAGAATGACAGCTGACAAAGGAGAAACAACATGCAAAAACCGATTCGAGAACAAAAAGCTGTACTCATCATCTTATTAAGCAACATATTTATCGTGTTTTTAGGCATTGGATTGATCATTCCCGTTATGCCGCTATTTATGAACGTGATGCACTTGACGGGCAGCACAATGGGGTACCTTGTCGCTGCCTTTGCCGTCGCTCAATTAATTGCATCCCCCATTGCGGGGAGATGGGTTGACCGCTTCGGCAGAAAAATCATGATTCTCGCCGGGCTGTTTCTGTTCGCATTATCCGAGCTGACCTTCGGATTGGGCACCCATGTCTCCATTTTGTATTTCGCAAGGGTGCTGGGCGGCATCAGCGCCGCTTTTATCATGCCCGCTGTTACAGCGTATGTCGCAGATATTACGACGGTGCAGGAAAGATCGAAGGCGATGGGCTATGTATCCGCGGCCATCAGCACAGGGTTTATCATCGGGCCCGGCATAGGAGGGTTTATTGCCGATCACGGCGTTCGCATGCCGTTTTTCTTTGCCGCAGGCATTGCTTTTATCGCAGTGATTTCCTCAGTCTTTATGCTGAAAGAGCCATTGACAAAAGAAGAACGCGCACAGCAGATGGAAAGCGTCAAAGAGTCAACCTTCTTAAAAGATTTGAAAAAGTCGATTCATCCAAGCTATCTAATCGCCTTTATCATCGTCTTTGTGCTGGCATTCGGGCTGTCGGCGTACGAAACGGTATTCAGTTTATTTACAAACCATAAATTCGGCTTTACGCCAAAAGATATTGCCATTATCATTACGTTCAGCTCCATTGTTGCGGTCATCATTCAAGTGCTCGCATTCGGCAAGCTTGTCAACTCCCTCGGGGAGAAAAAAGTCATCCAGCTTTGTCTGATCGTCGGCGCTGTTCTGGCTTTCGTATCTACGGTGATGTCAGGATTTTTGCCCGTGCTTGCTGTCACTTGCATCATATTCCTTGCGTTTGATTTACTGCGCCCCGCACTGACTACTTTTCTATCCAAAATCGCAGGAAATCAGCAGGGATTTGTTGCCGGAATGAACTCAACATACACGAGTTTAGGCACCATTTTCGGCCCGGCTCTGGGCGGTATTTTATTTGATATGAATATTCACTTCCCGTTTCTGTTCGCAGGTGTGGTCTTATTTCTCGGACTGGGGCTGACCCTTGTATGGAAAGGAAAGGTTAGTGAGGTTTCGGAGTAGAGTGTACTCACTCTTCTCCGGAGCTTTTTTTGTTTATGATAAGAAAAATGAATGGATTACGAGAAATAAATCATTATTTATTTATCTCAAAATCTATACTATAGTAATAGTAAGGTTAACGAGCTTAACAATTTAATATGAATGTTTCAGGAAGAAGGGTTTTCATTGAAGAAAGACAAACATCTCCTTACGGATATCTGGTTTATTCTTATCAGTGCGGCAGGGGGGTTTCTTCTTTCGCTTACAGGGATGTCGATCGCCTGGATGCTCGGAACGCTTGCCGCCGGCTGCATCCTCTCCATGACGCGGCCCCGCTGGCTGTTCATGGCGGCTGACAGAAGAGGCATTAACCGCAGATGGCTTGCGGCTGGGCAAATGATCCTCGGCATCGAACTCGGCCAGAAACTGAACCTGTCCGTGCTTTCAGTTTTACGGGAACATTGGCTGCCGGTAGGCTTTATGCTGATTTTCTCTATCGTGATGGCGCTTGTTTCCGGATACGTGCTCTTTCGGTTCAGCCGGACGGACATGATGACAAGCTTTGTAGGCACGGCGCCAGGCGGTTTATCCGCCATGCCCGGTATCGCCCAGGAAGTCGGCGCCAATACCGCGATTGTAAGTCTCATTCAGCTGACGCGCGTCCTTTTGGTCGTTATGACGATACCGTTTCTCGTCATTTTCTTATTTACCAAACAAAACGGTACGGCTCAGACATCAGCCGGAGCCGTTTCAGCAGGAGCCTCACATCCGGGCCTTATTCCCGTCTTGTTAACGGCCGGATTTATTTTGGCTGCCTGGCTTGCAAGTAAAGCCGCAAAACGGCTGAAATTTCCCGCTCCTTGGCTGCTCGGCAGCATGATCGGCGTTGCTTGTGCGGAAATCGGCATATCCGCCTTGGCGGGGAAAGACATGCTGGCTTGGTGGCCGCCACAAGCGAACCAACTGTCACAAATTTTTCTCGGCGCCACAATCGGTTCAAAAATGTATAAAAGCATGTTCAGCGGTGTTACTAGAGTGCTGACCGTCGGGTTTATTTCTTCCGTCGGGTTAATCGCCGCAATGATCCTGAGCGCGGTTGCCGTTTCTAAATTAACAGGCATCTCCATGATTACATCGGTTCTCGCCTTCTCTCCCGGCGGGATCGCCGAAATGGCGGCAACTTCGATCACTCTGCATGAGGACTCGACTTTTGTCGTTGCGGTTCAGGTCATCCGGATCGTTCTCGTGATCGCCATGCTCCCGCCTTTCTATCGCCTGCTGCATCACCTTTCTCAGCTGAAACGGGCACACGGCGAGAGAGCCCGGGCAGAAAGAGGAACCTGAGCTGAATAAAAAAACACGCATCCATATGCGTGTTTTTTTATTTTAACAGCTGCTCTCCGCCGCCATTTACAGACCGCCAGTTTGCTGAAAGATCGCGGAACAGCCGTTCAGCAAATAACAGTTCTTCGTCTGTATAGCGATCCAAAAACGCCAAGAGCCGCTTTTTTATCATCTCATGATATTTGTGATGAAGGCAATGCAGCTCTTTCCCGGCAGGGGTCAGCCGGAAGTAGACTTCTTTTTTATTGTCGCTCAGCCGGGTTCTGCGCAGGAAACCGGCTTCCAAAAACTTCGCGCAGCTTCTCGATACGGTCGGTTTTGTCGTTTTCATTTTTTCCGCTATTGATGTGACATTGATCGGTTCATGATCCCCGATACAAGATAAAATGTGAATTTCCGTCAAGGTCAGCTGAAGTTTTTTCCCGTTTTCTTCACGGAGTTCGTCCATCCGTCCTGCTAACGACGCCCTGATGTCCTCCTGACACCTCTCCTGCTCGTGGAAAATATCTGTCAATCCTTCAAGAATCATGTGTTTTGCATGGTCTGGCTGTCTTCTGTCCAACTGCGGGTCACCCTTCCGTATTGATTGTTTCTTTTACTATAACGTTTTGTTACGCAAGAAACAATCATACAAGCGAAAAAAGGGTATCAGATGAATCCCCATCTCTCCATACCGGCCAGAACGGTTTCTTCCGCTTCACGTCCTGAGCCGCCGGCTGCCCATGCCGCATGGCCGTCCGGCCGAATCAAAACGGAGTGGACGTCATCCCAATCGGCACGTGTTTCAGAAAGCTCCGCCCTGACAAACTCCACGCTGTCCGTGCCAATGCCGGCGGGAATGCTTCCTCTTAATGACAGCAGCACAAAGGCTCCTTTGTGAAGAAAATCATACAGCCGGGCCGGCCGGCCGTCATGAAGAGTCAGCTCTATATCGGGCAGCCGTTTTCCGTTCAGCCTATGAGGGGGCAGCTCCGGGTCCGGTTCATAATGCAAATCAAGCGCGGATACTTTTCCCGCCAATAAACGGTTCGACTCCTGAAAATCCAGCAAAGCGGTCATCGTATCTCTTAACGCCATCCCTGACTCGGTAAAATCCATGAGCTTTATCTGGGTTTTTATATTGTGCAACACTTCTTTTCCCGTGCTGTGCCTTTCCTGATGGTAGCTGTCCAGAAGATGAGGCGCCGCTTTTCCCTTTATTTGCGCCGCCAGCTTCCACCCGAGATTGAAGGCATCCTGAAGCCCCGTGTTCAGCCCTTGGCCGCCGGCAGGAAAATGAATGTGCGCCGCATCCCCGGCCACAAAAACCCGGCCGGAGCGGTACTGTTCAGCCTGACGTTCGGCATTGCCGAACCGTGACATCCACACCGGATCACTCAATCCGAAATCAGTGCCGCATATTTCCCGCAGATCTTCTTTCAGCTCATTTTCTGTAACCGGCTCTTCTTTCCGCTTTTGCGGAGCGTGCGGAGAAACGATAAGGACACGGAAAAGTCCGTTCGAAAGAGGGACAATGACAACCGATCCCTGCAGACGGCACACTGAAAAAAAGGCGGATTCAGGCGGATTTTTCAAAACGGCATCACAAAGGGTTCCTATTAAGTCGGCATCAGTCCCCAAAAAAGCGATGCCCGCCTGTTTCCGGACAAGGCTCCCCGCTCCGTCTGTACCCGCGGCATATAAGCTGCGCAGGGTGCGGATACCGCTTTCGTCCCGGAACACCGTCTCCACCCCGTCATCCGTCTGGGTAAGAGCCACTGCTTCTGCCCCGCGGATGATATCTGCGCCTAAACTTGATGCATACTCCTCCAAAAGCCGCTCCGTTTCTGCCTGAGGCAGCATTAACGAATAATTCTGCTTAGAATCCAGCCGAGAAAAATCCAGCCGTGTATCCAGCATCGAAAAATGGCCGGAAGACACCTTCGTTCCTTTATCCAAAAAGCGTCCCAAGATGCCTCTCATTGCAAAAAGTTCAAGTGTGCGCGGATGCATAATAAGCGCTTTAGAATATGGCACCGTCTTCTTCAATCGTTCAATGACAGTCGTTTTCACTCCGGCAAGCGCAAGCTCTGATGCAAGCATGAGCCCGACCGGACCTCCCCCGATAATGGCAGCCTGTGTTTCCATCTTATCAGCCCTCTTTCGCATTTTTTGTTGCACACGTAACAAAATAACTAAAAATAAAACGCGTGATTTTTGTTTCGCGCGTAACAATTCTATTATAATCTTTCCTTTGCTTTTTGACAATCATTTCTAAAAAAGACGCCGTTCACTTGGCGTCTGATTCACTGATAACACCGACAATGTCTTTATCCTTAATCGGTCCGAAATGACGGCTGTCGAGGCTGTATATGCGGTTGTCGCCAATCACGAAATATTGTCCCTTCGGTATCCTCTTGCGACCGGTCGTTTCCTTCAACGTATAATCACCGGTCACATGGCTTCCGGCGGACAATGATGACTTTAACGGTTTTAAAAACGGTTCCGCCACCCGTTTTCCATTCACAAACAGCTGGTCCTCCCTGTAAGTGATGGACTCGCCCGGGAGCCCGATGACACGTTTGATCAGCACTTTGTGGTGCGGGCCTTTAAACAGGACAATATCGAAACGGCGGATCGTTTTGTAACGATGGGAAAACTTGTTGACCATCAGCTCATTTCCTTGTTTAAAGGTCGGATTCATGCTGATTCCTTCGACTTTATAATCAATAAAAATGGCATTTTTTAATTGTATGGCCAAAACAACGATAAGCACGCCGGCTATAAACCAAAATCGTTTTTTCAAGATTCCTGTCCCCCTCCGTCTTTCTCATGCTGACTGATTCTCGTCTGTAAACGCCGTTCGATATGCTTTCCGGCATACCACAGCACCGCGATCACCGTTAGGGCGCCCGCCATCCGGAAAGGCTGTGTAATGAGTGCGTGAAGATCATACCCGATAAAGCTGATCATAAAGATCATGACCATTTTCCCCATAGCGGCCGCTGATATAAACTGCAGCGCCCCCACCCGTGACAGGCCGGCAACGACATGAACCGCAGCGGACGGCGTAAAGGGGAAGCAAAGTAAAATAAACAGCGGACCGAAACCGTGCCGCTCAACCCAGAGCATCAACCGCCTTATGGTTTGATGCCTGCGGATGAAACCGAAAGCTCTTTTCTGTCCGAAATGGCGGACGGCGTAAAACATCAGCATTGATCCCGCCGCAGATCCGAGCCACGACAGGAAAAAGCCTTCCCACAGCCCAAATGCATTCGTATTCGCCACCACAAATACAACAAGCGGCAAAAACGGAAGAAACGCTTCAATAAAAGGCAGTAAAACCGCAGCCGCCGGTCCGAAAGCTCTATAGCTTTGGAACCACTCCGTCAGCCGCTCCTCAGTCAAATATGATATAAATTCCTCCAACGTTTATACTCCTTAACGAGTTTGTCTATCCTTATTCTACACATTATCTCCAAAAAACGAAAATGTTTACGAGATTTTCCGACTTGAAATATCGTGTAAACGAGTATAAAATAAGAACAAACGTTCGCACCTAAGAAAGAAGGAGTATTTATGCCTGACATCCGGAACAACACCCGCGATCTCATCGAAAAAGGCCTGTTTCTGCCCATGACGGCTGCCATCCTGAACCGGGACCTCGAAGCGCTTGATTCGTGCCCGTTCAAATTAAAACAACCCTATAAACAGCTTATCAGCTGCTCTTTAAAATTAGCACAAAAGGATTTGAGTGATGTTCGAAAAGAGTTAAGAAAGCGTAAAATCAAAATTTACGAAGCGGAAAGAGATGAAGCATTTACACTTTATATATGCACCATTGACGGCTATGAAGAAAAACACCGTTATTTCAACCCGAGAATACGGGAACAGGTAACCGCTTTATTGGAATATTACCTGTCAGCCGCGACCATTTAAAAAAGCAGCCGGGACTGCTTTTCCTTTTCAACCGGTAAAATTCAGACTATTCACACTATACATTTGACATTATTTTCTTTATAATCGGGACACGCTGTTTTCAATGAAAAGGAGGAATGTTATGAAACTGATTCATGTTCTCGCTGCCCTGCCCTTTTTCGGAATTCTCGCCGGTATTCCATTTGCCAACCGGGTGACGCCTTATGTTTTCGGAATGCCTTTCATTCTTGCATACGTCGTCATCTGGGCGGTGCTGACATCGGTTCTGATGGCTGCGGTTTACAAATTGGACAAAGAAAACAAGGCGGGTGAGACGGAATGAACGCAGCATTTCCCGTAATGGCCGCCGTGCTCCTGTTTTGTGTATATCTCGGAATCCGCGCCCGAAAAGGAAAAAAGATGGACCTAGAACAATGGACGGTGGGCGGACGCGGCTTCGGCACGATGTTTGTCTTTTTATTAATGGCGGGAGAAATATACACGACCTTCACATTCCTCGGCGGAAGCGGATGGGCTTACGGAAAAGGAGGACCCGCCTTTTACATTATCGCCTACGGCTGCCTTGCCTACATTTTGTCATATTGGCTTCTGCCTGCCGTATGGACATACGCAAAAAAACACAAACTGATGTCACAATCTGATTTTTTTATTTCAAAATACAACAGCCCGCTCCTCGGCATTCTCGTATCGCTCGTCGGCATCGCGTCTCTCATCCCCTATCTCGTCCTTCAGCTGAAAGGGCTCGGTTTAATTGTTTCAGCAACGTCATACGGACAGATTCCGTCAGCAGCCGCAGTCTGGATCGGCGCTGTCTCCATCACGATTTATGTAATGATTTCAGGCATTCACGGTTCAGCGTGGATATCAGTCGTCAAAGATATTATGATTTTAGGCATCGTCCTGTATTTAGGCATTTATTTGCCCATTCATTACTACGGCGGGTTTACGGAGATGTTCAAACAAATCGACGCCGCAAAACCCGGATTCCTCACGCTTTCTGATACCGGGCAGAGCGTTTCGTGGTTCAGCTCAACCGTCCTGCTGACTGCCCTCGGCTTTTATATGTGGCCCCACACCTTTGCCGCGTCTTATTCGGCGGAGCATCCGCGGGTGTTTCGGAAAAACGCGATCATCATGCCTCTTTATCAGCTCGTCCTGCTGTTTGTCATCTTTACCGGATTTGCGGCGATTCTGCAGGTGCCCGGTTTAAAAGGGGCAGACACGGATCTTGCCCTATTAAAGCTGTCTGTGAAAACCTTTGATCCATGGTTTGTCGGACTGATCGGATCGGCGGGCATTCTGACGGCGCTCGTACCCGGCTCAATGATATTAATGGCCTCAAGCACGCTGTTCGCCAAAAATGTGTACAAAGCCATTCTGCCGGGCACGCCTGACGAAAAAGTCTCGCGGCTCGCAAAATACGCCGTACCCGTCATCGCTCTGATTTCCGTATATTTTACGCTGAAAGGCGGAAATACCATCGTCACTCTGCTTTTAATGGGCTACAGCCTTGTCACCCAGCTTTTCCCCGCGCTTTTATTCAGCCTGCCGAAGCGGCGGTTTATCACAAGCCACGGCGCTTTTGCCGGCATAACGGCGGGAGTCGGAACGGTGGCCTTCATCACGCTGACTGACTCAACCATCGGAACCCTCTTTCCGTTTCTTCCGCAGACCGTTAAAGATATGAATACAGGCATCATCGCGCTCGTTTTAAACACTGCCGTCATGTTTGCAGTCAGCGCCGCGGTCAGAAAAAAACAAATCAGTGCAGCCGAAAAAGCGGCTTAAATGGTAAGATAGCGGTAAGACACATGAAAGGGGAAAGCCGTATGATTATGACAACGACTGAAACCGTCGCCGGAAAACAGATTACTGAGGTAAAAGGCTTAGTGACAAGCAGCATCGTCCAGTCCCGTCACATCGGAAAAGACTTGCTCGCAGGCTTAAAATCTGTCGTCGGCGGCGAATTGAAAAGCTATACCGAGATGCTGGAAGACTCCAAAAAAGCGGTAAAAGAGCGGCTGATCAGAGAAGCGGAACAGCTCGGAGCCAACGCCATCGTCGGCCTGCGGTTCGAACTGACCGCCGGACAGAACACATCCGAATTAATCGGATACGGAACCGCCGTCACCGCCGAATCCATTTAAAAAAACAAGCCCTTTTAAGCGGCTTGTTTTTTTATTTTTCACAGGCAATATAGTCTTTATCACGGTCGAGTCTTTTATTTGCATCGTAAAGCGCTTTTGATACATACGGCTTGTACTTCGTTCTGCCGCCCTTGTTTTTCACTTTCGACGACCGGGCCACGCCGCCCTTATACACCTTATTCAGCGCCTTGCAGTTTTGATAGGTTTTCACCTTTGTTTTCGCTTCTGCCGTCTGCCCAGCTCCGTATGAACATCCGAATACCAGACCGAAAGACAAAAGCACAGCTGCCGTCTTTTTCATTCTCTATCAATCCCCTCTCTTGAGTCATGCGGTATTGCTGAACATATCATAGTTCAAATAATCTCCATTTTCAAGATAAATAGGAAAAAAGTTTTAATTTACACCCTGACACATTACTTTTATGGAATTTATTCCAAAACCTTTTATAATATGAATTGATAGCGCTATCTGACTATGATGATAGGAGGAGAAATGATGATGAAAAAAGGGATTCTTGCGGGTGTCCTCACCTCAGCCGTTCTATTCGGGGCTTGTGCGGCGGATATTCCCGGGGTAATCAGCCCCAATACGGCGGAAGCGGCGTCCCAGCTCAGCAAAGGAATCGGCGGAAGAGCCTACCTGAACAGTACGGGTTCTGTGCTCGTCACGAAAATTCAGCTTCCAAGCTCGATTCAGGTGTCAAACGGGACAGCCTATATTTACTCAGGATTCACCGGAGGCACAGAGGCCGATATCGGGCTTCAGTACAGTGAAACTTATCATGTATGGAAACCGATCATGAAAGTCGGTTCAAAGGGACAAAGCCAGGTCCGGTATCTGGAAGGAGAAAGCCAATTCACCTATACGAAAGGTTTCCGTCCCGGCAGCACCGTACAGCTGACCATTTACAAAAATATGAACGGCAATACCCGCGCCACATATTGGGGCACGAATAATGACGGATACACCGGCCGCATCATTTCAGAACTCGCCCAGACAAATGTAGGATCTATCACAAAATGGAAAGCGCTCGCCACTGTCGCGGTCACATCAGAGGATCAGCGCCCTTACATCAAATCAAACTTCTCAACAGCTTTTACAAACATCACGATCGACAATAAAGCAGTCACGCCTGTGATTGATACACAGGATTTTGCCAAATTGACGGTGTCAGGCAGCAGCGTCAGCATGTCTGTCGTCAAATAAAGAACCCGAACGCACGATTCCTGCATCGTGCGTTTCGTTATGTCAATATTGCCGCGGGTGAAAAATTGGAAACACGGCGGGTTTTCATGTACACTTTATGTAAACCATAAAAATGATTGACGTTCAGTCATTATTCATACAGGAGTGACATTTATGAACAGAGAAAAAAGGCTTGAATTAAAGAAAGTCGAACCGAAACATTTGCAGCAATTTAATCAGCTGCTCCGATATGTTTTCCAAGTAACGAACAGCAATCTGCATGAAGTGGGATGGAAGGAACCCGAAATCGCTTCCGCGAAACTCCCCGTATTGGAACAAGCGCATGTATTGGGCTGGTTTGACAATGACAAACTCGTTTCACAGGCAGCTGTTTACCCTTTCCAAGTCCGGATTTTTAATAAAACATTTGAAATGGGCGGCGTGACGGGGGTCGGAACATATCCCGAATACGCCAATATGGGATTAATGGCGAAACTGTTATACAAAGCATTAGTTGACATGCGTGAGCGCGGTCAGTCCGTATCCTATCTGTTCCCCTACTCTATCCCTTACTACAGAAGAAAAGGCTGGGAAATTATCAGTGACAAAATGACGTTTGAGGTAAAAGACTTTCAGCTCCCGAAAATGAGAACCGTTTTGGGCGAAGTGGAACGCGTCGATCCGGAACATGAGGTCATTAAAGAAGTATACAGCCGATTCGCTCATAAAAGCCATGCGGCCATGATCAGAAATGAACTAGCATGGGATGAATATTGGCGCTGGGATTTAGAAGATCTTACGGCTGCCGTGTATTATGATCAATCCAGACAGGCAAACGGTTATGTTCTTTACTGGATTGCAGATGAAGTTTTTCATATTAAAGAAATGGTATATGTAAATGAAGAAGCGCGCAGAGGCCTGTGGAACTTTATCTCGGCGCATTTCTCCATGGTGACAAAAGTCGTCGGCGACAATTATTCTAATGAGCCGATCGCCTTTCTGTTAGAAGATGCCGAAATTAAGGAGACGATTTCTCCTTATTTTATGGCCCGGATTGTCGATATTGAACAATTTATCAATCAGTATCCCTTTAAACCGCAAAAAGAGAAACGGACATGGTCTTTTACACTGGAAGATCCGCTGCTTGAATGGAATCAGGGAGTCTTTACCGCGGAGATTTCGCCTGAAGGAAAAGCCGTTTTAAGCCGGGGCGGTGATGCGGATGCCGCAAAGCTGGATATTCAGACGATGACGGCATTATTATTCGCATACCGGAAACCGGAATACCTTCACCGCACAGGCCGGATCGAATGCGCGCCGGACACATTGGAATTCATTGAGGATCTGCTGGAGACGCAAACCCCTTATTTCTCGGATTACTTTTAATAAAAAAAACAGCCCTGATCAGGGTTGTTTTTTTGTTTATTTCCGCCAAAACCCTGAACAGTCTGCCTTTTCCTTAATATTATACTGAATCATGCTTTCAAGCAGATCATATTGCACCGGATCAGTCCATTGAATTCTGAACAAACGGGAAGTGGCGCTGTAGCCGGCACGGGCGATGTCGTCGGCAAAATGCGCAATACCCGCTTCTTCGGGGGAAACACTTACATGATGCTTCGCTGCTGCAAAGCCGATAATAAACGTGCCATGATCAGTAAACATCGGCGTATTCCACTTGATCTGCGGTTTTAAAATCGGAAATTGACCAGCCGTCCACGACAAGATTTCCTCCATTCGCAGGCGATGATCGGGGTTGTCGATTCCTGATACATATTTTGCAAACACATCCATGGCAATCTCTCCTAAAATAAAATGCAATTACTCTTTACATCATCATAGCCAACAGACGGACACGATACAACTCTGCCCGGGCATGTCAATCGTAAAAAGCCCTTCCCAAAAAGGAAAGGGCCCGTCCCTTCACATCACAGCTTTCTCTAATATCTCTCCCCCAGCTCCCGCAAAATAAAGTCGTAGATCATTTTCGTCCGCTCTTCTTTCGGGTACAGCATGAATTCCTGCCGCTTCGGGATATGGCTGCCCATCCTGTCCTGAAAAGTGGTTCTGAGATAGGCGGTTCTGTAGACTTGGTTTTCAAAAGAATGGTAGGATACTTCCAGCTCCATCGTTTTGCCGTTTGAGAACGTGACCGCCGTGTCATCAAATGCGGTCGGCTGAAAATCTTTAACGTGCACGTGAGATATCCAGCCGCATTGAGGCCGTGCTGAAGAAAGTGTAGGGAATAAAAAGATGTGATTTGAAGGGTCCACCATAATCGGCGGCTTGTGAGAAATTTTAATCGCTTCATACGTTCCCGCTTTTCTCCCGGCATAGCTTGAGCCAAAGTAGCGGCAGCTTCTGTCAATGATGTGAATCGGCTTCATGCTGACATACAGAATGCAGTCTTTTTCAATGACCTTCGACCCCATTTTACCGTCTATTTCCTCAGGCAAAACAGCGATGGTTGAACGATTTACTTCGTAGCTTTCTAAGGGTGCGTGTGTTTTCTGGCACATAATGTGCAGCCTCCAATCCTTTTCTTGAAAATTTATACTAATAATCTATCATCTGTCATTGGAAAACGACAGGTTTTTTTTGAATATAGCTAAAAATCACCTTTTAAAGTTATAAATTAGTCTTAAATTACTACTTAAATATTATTTTTCTCTTTCATTTCACATCATTTATACATGGTTATTTTTCGTTTTTTCGTCAATTTGCAGGATATGTCGATATATTTCCAAGTATTAGTTGTCTAAAAATTATAAAAATTAATTGATTTTTCCGGCGGTTATCCATATACTATAAAAAAGGCATTGGGGGGATTCTTTATGAAAGAGAAAAAATCGTACACTGAGCTCATGAAGTCCCGCAACACGCAAAAAGCAAATGAATTCGATGTGACAATGGCCGATATTTACATTCAAATGGTGCTTGATGAATCCTTGTATAAACGCCGGATCGCCATGCTGACAGAGCAGATTAACAAAGCGCTTGATGATAAAAATAAAGAAGCGTTCCTTACGCTGTCCAAAGAATATGCCGCACTCAAACAGAGTGAATAAGCCAATCCATATGGATTGGCTTTTTTATATTATCCGTTTACGATGGTGCCGCCGTTCACATGTATCGTCTGGCCCGTGACATATGAGGAATCATCGCTTGCTAAGTATAAATAGCTCGGTGCCACTTCAACAGGCTGGCCCGGGCGCTGCATCGGCACGTCTGAGCCAAAGACTTCCACTTCCTTTGCCGAGAAGCTCGCCGGAATCAGCGGCGTCCATATCGGCCCCGGCGCCACTGCGTTTACCCGGATGCCCTGAGTGACAAGAGATTGGGAAAGAGACCTTGTAAACGTGACGATCGCCCCTTTTGTCGCTGAGTAGTCAATCAATGTTTTATGGCCCTTGTAGGCGGTAATGGAGGCCGTATTGATGATTGAACTTCCTTTTTTCAGATGGGGGAGCGCGGCTTTCGTTAAGTAAAACATTGAAAAAATATTCGTCTGAAACGTTCTGATGAGCTGGTGGCTCGTGATTTTCTCAATCCCCGGCTGTACGTGCTGCTCACCCGCATTGTTGACTAAGATGTCAATGGAAGGAAAGGCTTGGCCCGCCTGGCGGATGACATCGTTGCAAAAGGCTTCGTCGCCGACATCACCTGCGATCAGCAGACACTTTGCTCCCTCTTTTTCTACATATTGCTTCGTCTCTTCGGCATCCTGATGCTCATCAAAGTAAACGATGACCACATTTGCGCCTTCCTTCGCGAACAAAACGGATACGGCGCGTCCGATTCCGCTGTCCCCGCCCGTAATAATCGCAGTTTTTCCTTCAAGTTTTTTCGCCGCTTTCGGTTTGTCAAACACAGGGCGCGGGTCCATCACATATTCAAAGCCCGGCTGCCGGTTTTGATGCTGCGGCGGCAAGGTTTTCTTCTTCTGATTAGCCAATTTGATCACTCCTTTACATTAATTACTATATTATGAGTAATTTGAGCATCTTATACGAGTTTCATGTATGAATATAGACTTATTGGAAAAATTAAGAATATACAACAGAGGAGGTAATCTGAATTGACTTCTTTTTCAAACGAGGAACCTGCTTCCTATTGGAGAGCAACAGCTGATATTCCTTCCTTTCCCGCCCTGACTGAAGATACGGAATGCGACGTTGCGGTTATCGGCGGAGGAATTACGGGCCTGACAACGGCATACGAACTGACGAAAAGGGGGTTCCGTGTCGCTGTCATAGAAGCGGACCGGATATTAAACGGGACGACCGCAGGGACGACCGCTAAAATCACTGCCCAGCATGATTTTATCTATGCCGATCTTATTCAGCAGATCGGACTGACCAGCGCAAGGCTGTATTTCGAAGCCCATCTTCGCGCTATGGAAGATATGAAGCAGATCATCAAGGATCTTTCAATTGAATGCAGACTGACTGAACAAGACGCCTATATATACACCAATACGGAATCAGGCGTCAAAAAAATCCGCAGCGAGCAGGAAGCTTACACTAAGCTCGGCATTGAACACGAGCTTGTAAAAGAACTTCCCGTCCCCGTTGATTGCAGGCTCGGCCTCGCCATGAAGAATCAGGCGCAATTCCATCCGCTTTTATATGGCGCGGCGCTCGTGAAAGAGATGGTCAAAAACGGGGCGCAGATTTTTGAACAGACGGCGGCAATTGACATTAAAAAAGAACCGCGGCCGGAAGTGGTCACGAAAAACAGACACGGCATCAAGTGCAGCTACATTGTGTGCTCCTCCCACTTTCCTTTTTATGACGGCGGCGGGCTTTATGCCACGAGAATGTATGCCAGCAGATCCTATGCCCTGGCGGTAAAACCGAAACAAGCGTATCCCGGCGGTATGTTTCTCAGCATAGACGAGCCGTCCAGATCACTGCGCTATACAGAGCTGAACGGTGAAGAACTGGTGCTCGTCGGCGGCGAAAGCCACAAAACAGGCCAAGGAAACGAAATGTCTGAACATTATGAAGCGCTGAAACAATTTGCGGAAGATACAATCGGAGTCGAAAGCATCCCATATCATTGGTCTGCACAAGACCTCGTCACCATTGACAAAATTCCGTTCATCGGCCCGATCTCAGGCGGTGAAGAACATATTTTGGCGGCGACCGGTTTTAAAAAATGGGGCATGACAAGCTCAGCGCTCGCGGCGAAGCTTTTGGCTGATCACATCCAAAACAAAAAGAACCCGTTTTCCGGCCTGTTTATTCCGTCCCGCTTCCACGCAGATCCCGGACTGAAAAAGCTGATTTCCTATAATGCCGACGTAGCCAAACACCTTATCTCGGGCAAACTTGAGAGGCCGGACGCTTCACCTGAGGCTCTTCAGCCCGGAGAAGGAAAAATCGTAACGGTCAACGGCAAACGGGCCGGCGCCTACAAAGACGAAAAAGGCTGTCTGCATCTTGTTGATACGACATGCACCCATTTAGGCTGTGAGGTTTAATGGAATGATGGTGAACGGACGTGGGACTGCCCTTGTCACGGTTCCCGGTTCACACCTAACGGCAAGGTTGCCGAAGGCCCCGCCATCAAGCCGCTGAAACGCATCACCCAAGATTGACGAAACCATTCTGAACGAATGGTTTTATTTTTTTTCGCATTAAAATATTTTCATCAGATTCCTTCATTCAAGTTCCTTCCAAACCGATAAAAAGAAAAAGAGAATATCTGGGGGAACTTATATTGTTATTTAAAAAAGACCGCAAAAAAGAAACAGCTTATTTTTCAGAAGCCGATGGCAAAAAACGCATCGAGCTTTCAAATCAATATGCAGATGTCAAAAAGCAGCTGAAAATGGTCAGGCTGGGAAACGAAGAACTTCATGTGCTTGAAGAGCTGCAGCCTCTAATCAAAGAACATATCTCCACAATCGTCGATTCCTTTTACCGAAATCTGGATCACGAAAAATCGTTAATGACGATTATTAACGACCACAGCACAGTCGAGCGCTTGAAAAAAACATTACGGCGCCATATCCACGAGATGTTCGCCGGTACGATTGATGATGAATTCATTGAGAAAGCATCGCATCCATCCACTTGCGGATCGGCCTTGAACCGAAATGGTATATGGGAGCGTTTCAGGATCTGCTTCTGTCGATGATGAACATATATGAAGCATCAATCCCGGATTTGCATGAGCTGTTAAAAGCGATCAAAGCCACGACGAAAATACTGAATCTTGAACAGCAGCTCGTCCTTGAAGCGTTCCAGACCGAATATAACTGCCAGCGTGACGAACAAGAGGAAAAGAAAGCCCGTCTTCATCAAAAAATTCAGGAAACATCCGGATCGCTCGCTGATCTGTTTTCAGAAACGAGCAGAGCCGTACAGGAGCTCGTCGATAAATCCGAGGACATTTCCGAGGCGTCAAAAGCCGGCACCGTCACTTCCGTCCATGTGGAAGAAAAATCAATCGGCGGAAAAAAAGAGCTTGAAAGCCAGCAAAAGCAAATGAATAAAATCGACGCCAGCCTTCTGCAGATTGAAGAAGAAATGGATAAGCTGAATGACATTGCCCAGCAGATCGAAAAAATCTTCGGCATCGTGACGGGGATCGCCGAGCAAACGAATCTCCTGTCATTAAACGCCTCAATAGAATCCGCGAGAGCCGGAGAGCACGGCAAAGGCTTCGCCGTTGTCGCGACAGAGGTAAGAAAGCTTTCAGAGGATACGAAAAAAACCGTTTCCACCGTATCAGAGCTTGTGAACAATACCAATACGCAAATCAACATCGTCTCTAAACATATTAAAGATGTAAACGGACTCGTAGGTGAAACGAAAGAAAAAATGACGCAGATCAACCGTCTGTTTGATGACATCGTCCAAAGCATGAAAACGAGCAAAGACCAGACAGGTAAAATCGACGTTGATTTACAAGCCTTTCTCGGCGGCCTGCAAGAAGTCAGCCGCGCCGTTTCCCACGTTGCATCATCCGTTGATTCACTTGTTATCCTCACAGAAGAATAAAGTTAGACCGACCGGCCTTTTTCATAAAGGGCCGGTCTTTTTTATGTTAACTTAAAATATAATAAAGTTGACATATATAAAGACTCGCTTTATTGTATAAACATATTTTGATAAGCTGGAGGAATACATAATGAAATTAATAGAAATGATGCATATTGCCGTGTTTGCTGCCATTATGGGACTTTTGGGGCTGCTTCCGCCACTTTTCTTATCCTTTACGCCGGTTCCGATTACGCTCCAGACGATCGGTGTGCTTTTATCAGGAAGCATATTAAAACCGAAAGCGGCGTTTTTAAGCCAATTGCTGTTTTTGCTGATCGTGGCATGCGGAGCGCCTCTCCTTTCAGGGGGAAGAGGCGGGTTCGGGGTTTTTTTCGGGCCGAGCGCCGGATATCTCGTGGCATATCCGCTGGCGGCATTACTGCTGAGCCTCAGTATTCGGGGCCTTCGCTCAGCCAGCGTCCCCCATTTGTTTATCAGACAGTTTTTGTTCGGCGTGCTCCTGTTGTATGCTATCGGCATTCCCGTTCAGGCTGTTATGATGCACATTGACATCATGACTGCCGTAAAGCTCAGCCTCATCTATGTGCCCGGAGATCTGCTTAAAGCGGCCGCAGCCTCATTCGCAGCCGTAAGAATCAGAAAAACACTGCAAGCAAGCCGGCTTTTGCCTACGAAAGGAAGCTGATGAGACATCATGATTACATCAACATATTCAGATATAGCCGGACAAACGCCGGACAAAATCGCAATTCAGACAGAAACAGAACAGATAACCTATCAAACTTGGAATAGACTTATAAACCAGACCGCAAACTGGCTTGGCAGCCTTTCAGTTAAGCCGGAAAACATTGCGATTTTACTGCCGAACGGAATGCCTTTTTTACAGCTATTCGCAGGCGCGGCGCATGCCGGCTGCACGGCAATTCCGTTAGACCCCCGCTCGACAGCGGCGGAATTCGCAGATCAGCTGCACATCAGCAACACCGATGTCGTCATCGCTGACCGCCGGCTGAGCGGCAGGCTGGACGGCGTCAAAACGCCTGTTATCCTGTGGGATGAATGCAAACCTTTAATCGAGGCGGAGAAAGCGGAAGGCGCATTTATAAAAAACGCCGGCCTGCCCTTTTATACCGGGTTCACCTCGGGATCGACCGGAAAGCCGAAAGCCTTCACCCGCTCCCACCGTTCGTGGCTGGAGAGCTTTGCTTGTACGAAACGCGAATTCGGTATTTCCCCTAAAGACAAAGTGCTCGTACCGGGCACGATGCGCTCATCACACTTTTTGTACGGTGCCGTCAGCACTTTATTTATCGGGGGAACCGTCATCCTTCAAAGAAAATTCAATCCGGCCGGAATAAAAGACTGGCTGAGACAAGCTGATGTTTTATATACCGTCCCGACAATGACGGACGCCCTGCTCTCGGCCGAGGCGTTTCCTGATAAACCGCTCAAGGTAATTTCTTCCGGCGCGGACTGGCCCGCTTGGTCTAAACAAGCGCTGTCAGATCGCTATCCTCATTTGCTATTATACGATTTTTACGGAACGTCCGAGCTGAGTTTCGTGGCATTCTTATCGCCTGAAGACAGCGTGAGAAAGCCTGACGCGGCGGGCCGGCCGTTTGATAATGTTAAAATCGAAATCCGCCGTCCAGGAGGAGAACGCTGCCTGCCGGGCGAAACGGGGAAGATTTTTGTGAACAGCCCGATGAAATTTTCCGGATATATCAACGGCGCAAAGCCTGATGATTCCGGGTGGATGACGGTTGATGACATGGGGTATGTCGATAGTGAAGGCTATCTTTATATCGAAGGCCGTGAAAACGGGATGATCGTATCCGGCGGCCTGAATGTGTTCCCTGAAGAGATTGAACGTGTGCTCAACGGCTGTCCGGGTGTCAGAAAAGCGGCCGTAACCGGGGTTCCCGATGATTATTGGGGCAGTATCGCCGTTGCGGTGATCGATGGGCATGCAAATGTAAAGGACCTGAAGAAACGGTGCCGCAACAGCTGGCGGCATATAAAATCCCGAAAAAATGGCTGTTTTCAGATATACCGGAAACAGCCGGCGGAAAGATCGCCCGTGCCGCCATACAAAAGCAGGCAAAGGACATGATGGAATGGAAGCTGTAATTACGGATGCGAAACGAACGATTTTCGCCCGGGAAAACGGCCTGTTAAAAGATTGTCTTCCTGAAAATTTAGCAGCTCCGCTGATCCGCTATTTGAGCCGGAACATGGCAGAAGACATTGATGAAGTTCTGATCGGAAATGCGACAGGCCGCGGCGGGAACCTCGCCCGGCTATCAGCCTTGACGGCCGGGCTTCCTTTGAGCGTGCCTGGGACGACCATCGACAGACAGTGCGGTTCCGGGCTGGACGCCATGAGAATCGCGTGCCATTTTGTAAAAGCCGGCGCGGGGAGCACGTACATCGCGGGAGGAGCGGAGAGCAGCAGCCGCTCCCCTTTTTCTTCCCGCGCGCGTTTTTCACCTGAACATATCGGCGATCCTGATATGGGCATAGCAGCCGAGTATACGGCACAGGCTTACGCAGTCACGAGAAAAATGCAGGACGAATATGCCCTCCTCAGCTATGAACGGAGCTTCAAAGCGCACGAAGACGGCCTGTACCGACAGGAAATCCTCCCGTGTCACGGATTCGCCGCTGACGAAAACATGCTGAAAAAGCGGAACATGGAACCTCTTATCGCCCGCGCCAAACCCGTCTTTCAGTCCGGCGGCTCTGTCACCGCCGCCAACAGCTGCGGCATTTCTGACGGGGCGGCGGCGGTTTGTGTAATGGAAGAACAAAAAGCGCGGTCCCTCGGTTTAAAACCGAAATTGCGTTTTATCGGAAGCACGGTAAGCGGCGTCCATCCGCATTATCCGTCAGCAGCTCCGGTTTATGCCGTCAAAAAGCTTTTGAAGGAGCAGAACCTGTCACCGGATGATATTGATATATACGAAATCAACGAGGCGTTTGCCGTCAAAATATGCGTCTTTTCACAACAGCTTCAAGTGCCATATTCTAAAATAAATGTCCGGGGCGGCGCTCTAGCCGTCGGGCATCCGTACGGGGCTTCCGGGGCGGCGCTTGTCTCCCGGCTTTTTTATGAAGCAAAAAGACGGCCGGATGCCCGCTACGCAGCAGCAGCGATCGGCAGCGGGGGCGGAGTCGGACTGGCGCTTCTCTTTGAAGTGTTAACGTAACGGCAGTATAATAGATGATATTGATAAAAAATGATCGGAGTGAACACATTATGACTGCCGTTTGTTTAGTAAGACATGGAGAGACTGATTGGAACGCCCAAAAAAAGCTTCAAGGCAAAACGGATATTCCGTTAAATGCGACGGGAGAGCGTCAGGCGAAAGAAACAGGAGAATACTTAAAGGTTTTCGAATGGGATGTCATCGTCTCAAGCCCGATGAAACGGGCCAGAAAAACAGCTGACATTATTAACGGATTTTTGAATCTTCCCGTTGTCGTCATGGAAGATTTCAGAGAACGGAACTACGGTGATGCGGAAGGAATGTCTTTACCGGAACGGTCAGAGTGCTACCCGGATAAAAACTACCCGAACATGGAGACCGCAGAGGAACTGACAGACAGAATGCTGGCCGGTTTAGTAAAAGTTCAGGAACGGTTTCCTGACCAAAAGGTACTGATCGTCGCTCACGGCGCAGCCATCCACGCCCTCTTGTCTGCCATTTCTGACGGTGACACCGACATACAAAATGCAAAGCTTGTCAATGCATGCCTGAGCAATATCGAACGGATTGAAAATAAGTGGCGCGTCAAAGATTACAATGTAAGCAGCCACCTTTCGGAATCATAATAAAAAGGCCCGCACTCAGTGTCGGGCCTTTTTGGCGAGCATTTTTTTCTGAAGATCATGTAATATGGCGTCCGCACCGTCAATACTCCGCCGCTCCGTCCAAACCGCCCTGTCCGCGCGGTAGACGCGTCCATTTTTCACGGCTGTCAGCTGTTTCCAGAGCAGATGTTTTTCGAGTTCTTTCTCTCCGCCCAACAGCACGATGTAATCAGGATCGATACGCAAAAGCTGCCCGGGCGTCATTTTAATATGATCGTTTTTCTTCCCGGAAGCTGTCTGGATTGCATATGTAAACCCCGTGAGCGCCAAAAGCCGGGACGTGAAAAACTGATCATTCTTTACGGAAATGCCGCCATTTGCAGCGTCGATTAATAAAATCGAGCCGCCTTCTGCATCCAGCTTTCTTTTGATTTCATTCAGGTTTTCTTCCTGAGCCGATAATTGTTTCTCGATGATGTCCTTTTTACCGACCGCTTTTTCAATGGTCAAGGCAGCGTCAACCGCATCCTGATAATCCGCATCTTCATTTTTCAAAGCGATTGTCGGAGCGATCTTCGTCAGCTTATTGTATATCCCTCTGTGCAGGCTAGAATCTGCAATGATGAGATCGGGTTTTAAAGAAGCGATCTTTTTCAGGTCGGGATGTGATCGGGTGCCGACAGACTTTGACGGGTCATCGGCCGCAGCCGCCGGCTTTATGCCGAGATCATGGAGGGTATCAATAAAGCCCGGATTCAATACGGCGACGCGCTGCGGGTGCGCTGCCACATGCGCGGTCCCGAGATCATGTCTGATGGCGGTCTCATGTTCCGGTTCTGAACATGCCGGTATGAAGAGGACGGATAAGATCAGCAGCATACTGAAAATCGGTTTCATCAGTTCCCCCTCTTTCGTTTTTCCGCAATTATATCATTGACAATATCAACATCAATGATATTCATTATCATTATTTTTATAAAATGGTTTCACAGCTTTTCTCGGTCAAGAAAGCCAAAGACTGATTTCGCTTACGTTTCCATCAGTCTTCTGTATTCAACAAAAGATGACATTTATCCTGTTTTTGGAACAACCCCCAAAAATGGAAACAAACCGTTCGACCCAGGAAACAAGCGAGTGATTGCTCCTGTGTACATTTACTCATGTCCATCCATCGGTTTTTTCCATTAAAATTTAAATATTTCGAGTTCCTACGAAACGAAAGAGAGATGATATACCTAAATAGAAATAAAACAATCTGAAAAAAATTGGGTCTACTAAAATATTATTCCATACTATACAATTAATACACAGAATAATCTGTCTATTGGTTATTCTGCAAATGAAAAAAAGGAGAGGATAAAGAGTGAGAGGCAAAAAAGTATGGATCAGTTTGCTGTTTGCTTTAGCGTTAATCTTTACGATGGCGTTCGGCAGCACATCCTCTGCCCAGGCGGCAGGGAAATCAAACGGGGAAAAGAAATATATTGTCGGGTTTAAACAGACAATGAGCACGATGAGCGCCGCTAAGAAGAAAGATGTCATTTCTGAAAAAGGCGGGAAAGTGCAAAAGCAATTCAAATATGTAGACGCAGCTTCAGCTACATTAAACGAAAAAGCTGTAAAAGAATTGAAAAAAGACCCGAGCGTCGCTTACGTTGAAGAAGATCACGTAGCACATGCGTACGCGCAGTCCGTGCCTTACGGCGTATCACAAATTAAAGCCCCTGCTCTGCACTCTCAAGGCTACACTGGATCAAATGTTAAAGTAGCGGTTATCGACAGCGGTATCGATTCTTCTCATCCTGATTTAAAGGTAGCAGGCGGAGCCAGCATGGTTCCTTCTGAAACAAATCCTTTCCAAGACAACAACTCTCACGGAACTCACGTTGCCGGCACAGTTGCGGCTCTTAATAACTCAATCGGTGTATTAGGCGTTGCGCCAAGCGCATCACTTTACGCTGTAAAAGTTCTCGGTGCTGACGGTTCCGGCCAATACAGCTGGATCATTAACGGAATCGAGTGGGCGATCGCAAACAATATGGACGTTATTAACATGAGCCTCGGCGGACCTTCTGGTTCTGCTGCTTTAAAAGCGGCAGTTGATAAAGCCGTTGCATCCGGCGTCGTAGTCGTTGCGGCAGCCGGTAACGAAGGCACTTCCGGCAGCTCAAGCACAGTGGGCTACCCTGGTAAATACCCTTCTGTCATTGCAGTAGGCGCTGTTGACAGCAGCAACCAAAGAGCATCTTTCTCAAGCGTAGGACCTGAGCTTGATGTCATGGCACCTGGCGTATCTATCCAAAGCACGCTTCCTGGAAACAAATACGGGGCGTACAACGGTACGTCAATGGCATCTCCGCACGTTGCCGGAGCGGCTGCTTTGATTCTTTCTAAGCACCCGAACTGGACAAACACTCAAGTCCGCAGCAGTTTAGAAAACACCACTACAAAACTTGGTGATTCTTTCTACTATGGAAAAGGGCTGATCAACGTACAGGCGGCAGCTCAGTAAAACATAAAAAACCGGCCTTGGCCCCGCCGGTTTTTTATTATTTTTCTTCCTCCGCATGTTCAATCCGCTCCATAATCGACGGATGGCTCCCTCTGAAAATTTTAACGAGAAACGGCGGGTTGACCCGGCTCAGTCCCGTAACGGCCAAGTCCTGAAACGTCTCAATCGCCGCTTCCCGGTTTCCGGTCAGCTCAATGCCGTAACGGTCGGCGGCGTTTTCCTGATACCGGGAGACGGCATTCGTAATCGGATCAGAAGCAAAACTGAGCACGGATATAAGCAGCAATAACAGCGGGAGAGCGGCCAGATCTTCAGGCCCCTTTATATGAAGCATTCGGCCAAAGGATTTGGACATCCGCCTGTAAAGCTTGTCAATGATATAGAACCCAACCAATGACAGCAGCAGATACCCGGCCAGTCCGATGTACACGTGCTTCATGACATAGTGCCCCATCTCATGCCCCATAATGAACAAAATTTCCTGATCCTTCAGTTTGTTAAGCGTCGTATCCCACAAAACGATGCGCTTATTCGAGCCGATGCCCGTCACATACGCATTCAGCGCATTCGTTTTCTCCGACATATTTACTTCATAAACATGGCTAGCCGGAATATCGGCCTTGTCGGCAAGCGACAAAATTTTGCTTTCAAGCTCCTTGTCTTTCAACGGATAGAAATCATTGTATAAAGGATCAATCACGACAGGCTGCAGGAAAAACAAAAACAGGGTAAACGGCACCGTAAGACACCAAGCGTAAAACCACCATTTTTTTGTATGCTTTGTGATCAGCCAGTAAAACACAAGCACACACACGGCGAACAGCGGAAAACTGATCCAGAAATCAATGACATGATCTCTGATCCAGCTGGCTGTTGTCTGCGTCGAAATATGATACGCAAGCGAAACCCGGTATCCGATCCACTCAAGCGGAAGCGAAGCCGCCGTAACGATGAGTGAAATCACAAATACGAAGCTTACGATTTGCAGCACCCGAAAGCGCACCGCTGCTTCCAGCCATTGCTTTATTTTTTTGGCAAGCCCCGTAATCAGCAGCAGAAAAAATAAAAACCAATCTAACGGCGCCCCGATAAAAAATAAAAAATCCTTTACATTTGAATAATTTTCAGCGGCTGCCAGGCGGCCCGGGTCCATAAACGAGGACGGATCAGCTTTCGTTCCCTTTACGGCCTCCGGGACGGCGGAGTCTCCTGTCATAAAGAAATACCAATAGAAAAAAAGGCCGTACAGCACATAGGCAAGTCCCGCTGCCGCTATCCATTTGCGCATGGAAGTCTCCCTCCTTACCCTTATGACTTACTCCTATTGTAAGCATAAATGCAAATAAATAGAACCAAGCCTCCAAAACAGATGTTAATCTTTTCACAACAGAAAAGAATGGAACAACAGGAAGCGGGAAAGACTAAAAGACGGAGTGATGAATATGAAAAAAATAATCGCGTTTATCGTAGTTATCGCCCTTTTGGTTATTGCTTTCTTCTATGTATACAGCCGGACCGGCGATGTATTTACATCAAGCAACGCAGATCTGATTATTCTGTCTGAGCACGGAAAAAAAGAAATTAAAATTAAAGACAGGCAGAATGTAAAAGATATGCTCGATATCTTGAATCAAGGAAAACAAGTCAAACTGACCAAAAGCGTGTCTCCTGATTACGACGGAACGGTCAAATACCATGAAGACCGTTTTGATTCATTCAGCATGTGGCTCGAAAGCGGCAATTATATGTTGTACAAGTATAAAAACACGTATTACAAACTGACCCGGCATGATACGAAGCTTGTGCAAAGCATCATTAAGGAAGAATCGCAGAGCTGACCGGATCAGTTCATGTAAAAGCGAAGCCCCCGGCTTCGCTTTTCGTCTGTCATTTCGGAAGCATGTCCCGTACCGCCCGTCTCAGCAGCTTCCCGGTCGCATTCTTCGGAATCTCATCAAGAAAAATCACTTCCGCCGGACGCTTATATTTTGCCAAATGCTGCTCACAGTAATCAAAAACGGCCTGTTCTGTCAGTTCACCGTCCGCAGGCACAATATAAGCATGCACCGCTTCACCCGTTTTGGCGTCGGGAACGCCGATGACCACGGCTTCTTTAATGCCCTCATGGCTGTAGAGCACTTCTTCTACTTCGCGGGGATAGACGTTGTAACCGCCGACAAGAATCATATCTTTTTTTCTGTCGACAATATAAAAATAACCGTCTTCATCGCGTTTCGCCAAATCACCCGTGTACAGCCAGCCGTCCTTCAGCGCGTGCTCCGTCTCCTCGGGCATCTTGTAATAGCCCTTCATCACATTCGGCCCTTTCACGATCAATTCCCCCACTTGATGGTCAGGCAGTTCGCGACCGAGCGTATCGACGACTTTATTTTCGACATGCAAAATATTCGTCCCGATCGAGCCGGGCTTTCTCCCCCGGTCAAACGGATTGAAACAAGTAACCGGAGACGCTTCAGAAAGTCCGTACCCCTCCAGAATGGTGACGTCAAAGGTTTGTTCAAATGTCTGCAACAGAGCGACCGGCATGGAAGCGCCGCCTGAAATGCACAGTCTGACGGACGCAAAATCCTCCGCCTTGCCGTGCTCATATTGATACAGATAGTTATACATCGTCGGTACGCCTGCAAAAATGGTTGCCTGCCGGCGTTTAATCAGTTTAAAGACAGATGCCGGGCTGAACTGCGGTTCAATTAATACACACGCTCCGCTCATCAGAGGCGCATTCATACAAACGGTTAAACAAAAAACGTGAAACATCGGCAGTGCGGCCACAATTTTATCTTTCTCATTCATTCCTAAGTATCCGGCGACATCATTTGCGTTGGAAAAAAGATTCTGATGGGTGAGCATGGCGCCTTTCGGTTTTCCCGTCGTCCCTGAGGTGTATAAAATGACGGCCGTATCATCTTTGGACAATACCGGATAGGTTCTGCTGCGCTCCGCCGGACGGAGCATTTTTGTAAACGTTGTCATTTTTAAGCGCAATTGAGGGTCTTCTGTCGATGGAGCGTTCTCTGCGGTCTGACTGATGATGATATGCTCCAGCAGCGGCAGCGAGCCGTGCAGGCTTTCAAATACGGGAATTAAAAGATCAATGCCGGCGATCGCTTTGACATCGCCGTTTTTCAGCATATACGCGATTTCTGAAGGTGTGTATGCCGGATTAACAGGAATGACGACGACTCCCGCTTTCAACGCACCGAAAAACGCAATGACAAAATCAGGCGTATTTCCGAGAAGCAGCGCGAGATGATCCCCTTTTTTCAGTCCCCTGTCCTCCAATCCGTTTGCAAATGCTTCGATTTTACCTGCCAGCTCCTGATACGTCATGTACTGATCTTGAAACAGACAAGCTGGTTTTTCCGGTTTCTGCGATGCCGTTTCTTCCAATTTGGAAACCAGATTCATTTTCCCACCCCTTTAAAAATGTAATGAATGAATAGTCATTCATTTCTCCGGAATAAATGTTCACTTTCATTATAGAAAAATATAGAAAAACACTCAAGGGCAAAAAGCCCCGAGTGCCGTAAAACCGGAAATTATAATTGTTTCAGCGCTTCTCTGACCGGCGTGCTGCCCGCCGTCAGATCGAACGCTTTTTCATACGTATTCGGTTCATCAAGGGATGCGATAACCGTATTGGCGACATCGTCTCTTGAAATGGACCCTCTTTCTAAATCAGCGGCGGCTTTAATATTGCCCGTGCCCGGATCATTTAATAACCCGCCGGGACGGATAATCGTATACGTCAAACCGCTCGCTTCAAGAATTTTGTCCGCATAATGCTTTGCAACATAATACGGCTTCAGTGCTTCATTCCAATTGGCGCGGTTATGAGCCTGAAGGGCGCTCACCATAATAAACCGCTTGATGCCGGCTTTCTTTGCAGCTTCTACCGCTTTCGCCGCTCCGTCAAGATCAATCAAAAGCGTCTTATCGTGTCCGGTGCTTCCTCCTGATCCGGCGGTAAATACAATCGCGTCACAGCCCTCGGCGGCTTTCGCGATGTCTTCCGCACTTCCTTCCAGATCGGCAAGAACGGCTTCTGTTCCCGCCGCTTGAAGCGCTTCTTTCTGCTCTTCTTTCCGGACCATTGCCCGCAAGGTATGCGTACCGTCTTTTTGAAACAGCCCGGTCAGCCGCTGTCCGATCTGTCCGTTCGCTCCGATGAGAAATACTTTCATCATGATCCCTCCTTATTTATTATGGTTCTATCATTTCACAAGAGCGGCCGCCCTTTCAAATCATGCGATCGGCAAATGTTCTAATAAATCAATTCGAGGAAATCTTCCAGCTCTATTTTGCCGAAATACTGTTTCAGATCAATCCCGGCCAGCGCCTCTCTGATA
Source organism: Bacillus amyloliquefaciens DSM 7 = ATCC 23350 (assembly GCF_000196735.1). Classification (GTDB taxonomy): domain Bacteria; phylum Bacillota; class Bacilli; order Bacillales; family Bacillaceae; genus Bacillus; species Bacillus amyloliquefaciens. Next base: position 1,140,849 of record NC_014551.1, on the reverse strand, counting down.
GCGGTTCTGTCATATTGTTTTCCGGTCAGCGCCTGTTCGATTTCACTTACATCTTTCGCACCGAAGAAGTCCCCGAAAATTTTGCAGTCTTGAATGATTCCTTTTTTCACTTCAAGGCGCAGATCAATCGACCCGACCGGATAACGTTTGGAATGCTGAAGATTAAATGCCGGCGACCTGCCGAAATTCCAGTCCCAGTTTTGATAGCGCTCTTCAGAAATCTTCCGGATCACTTTCCAGTCTTCATCGGTCAGCTTATATTCCGGCACTTCGGAAAGATCATTTGTATTAAAAATATGGTGAAGCAGGTGTTTTTTGAATTCATCAGCCGTCATTTTGTCATCAAGAAACTCGCTGATGTTGGCGACACGGCTTCTGATTGATTTAATGCCCTTTGATTCGATTTTGTCTTTTTTCACTTTCAGCGCTGATACAACATGGTCAATGGCGGAATCCAGCATTAATGTTCCGTGGCTGAAAATACGCCCTTTCGTCGAAAATTGAGCGTTGCCGGAAATTTTTCTGCCATCGGCGACGATATCGTTTCGGCCGCTTAATTCAGCTTCGACCCCGAGCTGGCGCAGCGCCTGAATGACGGGTTCGGTGAATTTTTTAAAATTGTGAAAGCTGTCTCCGTCATCTTTTGTGATAAAACTGAAATTCAGATTCCCGAGATCGTGATAAACCGCGCCGCCTCCTGACAGTCTGCGGACGACGATGATTCCGTTATCCTCTACGTATTTCGTATTAATTTCTTCTATTGTATTTTGATTCTTCCCGATGATAATCGACGGCTGATTGACATAAAACAGCAGGTATGTCTGTTCAGGGTCGAGATGCTTCACGCAATATTCTTCGATTGCGAGGTTGATCCTCGGGTCGGTTATGTTTTGGTTGTCAATAAATAACATGGTGCTCCTCCTTTATTTCTCCCACTTCAATCCGGAAGCCGCGATCGTCACTTTTCCCCCGAATACGGATTCCGCTTCTTCTTTCAGCTTTAGGTGCTCGCCGAAATGCGGCAGATGCGTGAGAATCAGTTCTCCCGCTCCGGCCTCCCGCGCGATACGTCCGGCTTCCGTGCTGTTCATATGGCCTGCCGGCGCGCCGTCTTGGTGCGCGTAAAAATTGCACTCGCAAATCAGCAGATCGGCATTTTCCGCAAACGGAATGAACGCGTCCTGATAGCTTGAATCAGCCGTATACACAACGGTTGCTGTACCGTCGGTAATACGCATCGCATAACAAGTGACCGGATGCACCGTTTTCAGAAAGGTAATGGTGAACGGCCCGGCAGAAAGCGGGCGGTCCGGCTGATAAGCCACTCCTTTTGTATGCGTTTTATATGTAAGACGCTCAAACTGTTCTATATCAGCATCATGCCCGTAAATCGGCAGCGCATCCGTTCCTTTTCCAAGAAAAGAGCCGACCTGCTTGGCAAATTGAAGCGGCCCGATATCAGCGATGTGATCATGATGATAATGAGACAAAATGACGGCATCAAGCTCTTCTGCCGGAACATAGGCAAACAGCTTTGATAATACGGCGCTTCCGCAATCGACCAGAAGAGAATAACCGCCGGACTGAAACAGGTAGCCTGAAGTTGCTTCATTTGCGGCCGGAAACCCGCCGCAGCATCCAATAACTGTAACTTTCATATCGTCCTCCGAATGTTTAGGATAAAAAGACTCTTTCCTTCAATATACCTATTTTTCGTACAAATTGCATGTTTTAAACATTGTGTCAAAACAGCCGTTGATTTTCACAAACTGTTATAATACAATGTAAAGACAAAACAATGAAAGAGGGATGGGTATGTTGGATAAAATAACAGAATTTTTTAGAAATCTACCCGGTAAAAAGTGTGCGGAATGCGGCAAAGAAATAGCTGAACAGCATGAATGCTATGGAAATGTTTGTGACAATTGCTTGAAAATAAAGGATATGTAACAAAAGGGCGCTGCACATTCGAAGATGTGCGGCGCCTTTTTTTACGGCCGGTATCATACTTTCTGAATAGGGCGTTATTCACCATTATTAGCAATAATCTGTATGTTTTGAACAATTCAGTATTTTCAATCTATATTTTTCTATAGACGGATTGTTTTCTTTTCTATTATAATTTGTTCTAATAGCTATCTTTTTAGATACTTATTGCACTTTTTTCTTCGGGAGGTAATCTATGAAAAAATTACGTTTTGGATTAGCGACGCAAATTTTCGTCGGACTCATACTAGGGGTTGTAGTCGGTGTCATCTGGTATGGCAATCCCGCTGTTCCAACTTTTTTACAGCCTATTGGCGATTTGTTTTTACGCTTAATCAAAATGATAGTGATTCCAATTGTCGTCTCCAGCTTAATCATCGGCGTTGCCGGCGCGGGAAGCGGAAAACAGGTCGGAAAATTAGGCTTCAGAACGATTTTGTATTTTGAGATCATTACTACTTTTGCCATTATTCTCGGACTCGCTCTGGCGAATCTTTTTCAACCGGGGGCTGGCGTTAATATACATGAAGCTCAAAAAACAGATATCAGTCAATATGTTGAAACAGAAAAAGAACAAAGCGGTAAATCCGTAGCGGACACATTCCTGCATATTGTACCGACAAACTTCTTCCAGTCATTGGCTGAAGGAGATCTGCTTGCCATCATCTGCTTTACCGTGCTTTTTGCACTCGGCATCTCGGCAATCGGAGAAAAAGGAAAGCCTGTACTGGCCTTCTTTGAAGGTGTTTCTAATGCAATGTTCCACGTTGTGAACCTGGTCATGAAAGTTGCTCCGTTTGGCGTTTTTGCATTGATTGGTGTTACCGTTTCCAAATTTGGACTCAGTTCCCTGCTTTCACTCGGTAAACTGGTCGGTTTAGTATATGTAGCTCTGGCTTTCTTTCTCATTGTTGTATTCGGAATCGTCGGAAAGCTTGCTGGGGTTAACATTTTCAAATTCCTTGCCTATATGAAGGATGAAATTTTATTGGCGTTCAGTACGTCAAGCTCCGAAACTGTACTTCCCCGCGTTATGGAGAAAATGGAGAAAATCGGCTGTCCGAAAGGTATTGTTTCCTTTGTTGTGCCGATCGGATATACCTTTAACTTAGACGGTTCTGTGCTGTACCAATCTATCGCCGCTTTATTCCTCGCTCAGGTATACCACATTGACTTGTCCATTTGGCAGCAGCTTACCCTTGTGCTCGTCTTGATGGTCACTTCCAAAGGAATGGCTGCCGTGCCCGGGACTTCTTTCGTCGTCCTGCTTGCGACACTCGGCACAATCGGCGTTCCTGCAGAAGGTCTTGCATTCATCGCCGGTGTTGACCGGATTATGGACATGGCCCGTACGGTCGTCAATCTGACCGGAAACGCGCTGGCATCCGTTGTAATGTCAAAATGGGAAGGCCAGTATGATCCCGTTAAAGGCGCGAAGGTCATGAGCCTCGCCAAAACAGAACAAAACACCACCATTTCAGGTTAAACGAAAAACCTGCACGGAAATTATTCCGCGCAGGTTTTTTTATGCCATCGGAGACAGAACATACCGGTGCAAAAGCTTCGCCGTATTCAGAAGCGATAATTCGTGCGTGCGTTCAAAGGCGTGTGAAGCGTCAATTCCCGGGCCGATCAGTCCGTGGACAATGTCATGGCCCGAACGGATGGCTGCTGAGGCGTCAGAGCCGTAATACGGATAAATATCAAGCTGATAGTCAATGCCATAGCGCTCCGCAAGCCCGGCCAGATGTTTTCTGAGCTGATAATGGTACGGGCCGCTCGCATCCTTCACGCAAATGGAGACGGTATATTCATCCGTAGACTGGCCGTCGCCGATTGCTCCCATATCAACAGCCAAGTATTCGACAGTTTCAGGGGGAATGTTGGAATTGCCGCCGTAGCCGATTTCTTCATTATTAGAGATCAGAAAATGCGTTGTATATGGAAGGTCGATCTTCTCTTCAGTGATGCGGCGGATTAAATCCAGGAGCAGAGCCACACTCGCTTTGTCATCAAGATGACGGGACTTAATAAAACCGCTCGGCGTGATCTGCACGCGCGGGTCAAATGAGATGAAATCGCCGACTCTGATGCCGAGATCGGACGTCTCTTCTTTCGTCCGTACATGCTCATCAAGACGGACTTCCATATTCTCCTGATTCCGCTCTGCCTTGCCGGCATCCTTGTAGACGTGCACTGAAGTCTGATGCATTAAGATGGTGCCTGTATAGGTTTTGCCGGAAGAAGTTTGAATCTCGCAATATTCTCCTTCAATCGAGTTGTATCTAAAACCCCCGATCAAGTCGATCTTCAGCCTGCCGTCCGCCTTTATTTCCTTTACCATTGCGCCGAGCGTATCGACATGCGCCGTCAGCAGTCTGTGTTTCTTGTCATCACGGCCGGGAATTGTGACAAAAAGACCGCCTTTGCGGTTTCTGTAAGATGAGACGCCCCAGTCTTTTAAAAGACTTTCTGTATATGCGATAACCTCGTATGTATTGCCCGTCGGACTCGGAATCGACACCAGTTTCTTAATCAGTTCCATCGTATGTTTCATATTTTCCACAGGTCATTCCTCCTATCAATTTTATTCTTCTTAAAATATACTCTTTTGATCCACAACCCGTCCAATCTTTTCCTTCTCTTTTTTCATAAGATGAAGGGAGCATGGGAATAGGAGGGAAATGTATGATCAGCCGTAAACCGCACAAGCGGAAAAGGTGTCGTAATGATTGGTTTAAGGATTGGTTTGAAGATGATTGGTTTGATGAAGACTCCTTCTGGTGCTGTAAAAAAGAAGAAGAACCATGTAAAAAAGAAGAGGAACATTGTAAAAAGAAAAAAGAAAGAAAGCATCATCATTCATGCCGCCATCACTGCCGTCACTGCTGCCGTCATTGGTAATGTTTCACACAAACCCGTTTCACAAATAGATGTCTCATGCTCCCCAACCAGCGGATGCTGCTTGGGTTTTTTTATTAAAATTAGTACCAAGTAATAATATCTGGTGTTATAATCTGATTATAAAGGAGTGAATCATAATGTCAAAATCTAAAATTACAGCAATCGGTACATATGCTCCGGCACGCCGATTAACAAACGCGGATTTGGAGCGCATCGTCGATACATCTGATGAATGGATCGTCCAGCGCACCGGCATGAAGGAAAGACGCATTGCCGGCGAACATGAATTCACATCGGATTTATGTATTGAAGCGGTGAAAAACCTTGCAGAACGATACAGCGGAACCCTTAATGATGTCGATATGATCCTTGTGGCTACAACGACGGCGGACTATGCGTTTCCAAGCACAGCGGCACGCGTGCAGGCTTACTTCGGCTGGCCGCACACGGGGGCGCTTGATATAAACGCCACATGCGCCGGGCTCACTTACGGCCTTCAGCTCGCAGACGCATTAATTACCGCCGGAACTCATCAAAAAGTGATCGTGATTGCCGGTGAAACATTATCAAAAGTAACGGATTATACTGACAGGTCGACCTGTGTCCTGTTCGGAGACGCTGCTGGCGCCCTATTGGTGGAACGTGATGAAGCAGCTCCGGGCTTTTTGGCAGCCGTGCAAGGAACGGTCGGAAGCGGCGCGGACGTGCTGTATCGGACGGGACTGAGCGCTGAATTAAACGGCCAGCCGCTTAAGGGCGGAGGAAACATGGTGCAAAACGGCCGAGAAGTATATAAATGGGCGGTCAGAACTGTACCAGAGGAATTCAACGTCCTTTTAGAAAAAGCCGGCTTTTCAAAAGACGATCTGGATTGGTTCGTTCCTCACAGCGCCAACATGCGGATGATAGAATCAATCTGTGAAAAACTTCCCTTCCCGGCTGAACGGACACTGACAAGTGTTGAATATTACGGCAACACCTCATCTGTTTCTATTATTCTCGCTTTGGATGAAGCCGTGAAAGCGAAAAAGCTGTCGGAAGGCCAGACCCTGGTATTATTCGGGTTCGGCGGCGGATTGACGTATACCGGACTGTTGGTAAGATGGGGATTTTAATAAACAAAAGCATCACTCTCTATAATGAGAATGATGCTTTTTTCAGATTGATCAATAAAAAACCCGCAAGTCCGGCAAGTGAAACCAGGGCATCGTTTACGTGTAAATGTCATGCTGCCCGCTCCTATGCTGACAGGCGCTGTAACGGGGTTCATCTGTTCGGGACATTCCTCTTTAACGTGTTTAACCGTAAAAAGCCCTTTCGGAAGCCTGAACCTCTGTATCTTCTCTTTTGAATAAAAGAGGCCCTGAGCATTTGCTCAGAGCCTCTATTTCTTATGCTGTTATTTCTTCTTCCGCTTTGTGTTCTTTTTTGCTTTTTACCGTAAAGTACACGATGGTCAGTGTGATCATGACAACGGCGATGCCCAATAGAACCGATGCCTGCTGCCACATGTAGCCGTAATCGCCATTTGAAATGACGGCACGGAATCCGTTGATGCTGTAAGTCATCGGCAGTGCGCCGTGAATCACTTGATAGAATCCCGGCAGGAGTTCGAGCGGGAAGGTTCCTCCGCTTGCCCCGAGCTGGAGCACCAGAATGATGACAGCGATAAAGCGTCCCGGATTTCCCATCGTTGTCGCCAATAATTGAATCATGGACAAGAACGCGATGCTGGTAATCATCGTAAAGAGATAGAATCTCCAAGTGCTTTCCACATCAAGCCCGATTCCTTTTAACAGAACCGTTGCGACAATAACGGATTGAATCAGTCCGACAAGCAGAATGACGCTGAATTTGCTGAGGAACCATTCAAAACCGTTTCTCGGACGCCCTGAAGCTTCACTCAGAGGGAATACGACCGTCAGCATCAATCCGCCGACATATAAGCCCATAGAGAGAATATATGGCGTCAGTCCGGTACCGTAGTTAGGCACGGAATGAATCGCGTTATCGTCCGTTTTTACCGGATCGGCGATCATGCTGTACGTTTTGTCATCTGTCTTAATGTCTCCGGTTTGATCGGCCGCATCTTTCAGCTGGCTGGACAATTGTCCGGTACCGTCTAAAAGCTTGCTTAAACCGGTGCCGAGAGACGCTTGACCCTGCTCAATTTTGGATGAGCCGTCATGGATTTTGTTTTGCGCATCCAGCAGCTTCGTTAAGCCGCCTGACACTTGGCCGCTCCCTGACACTAGCGCTTCAGATCCTGATTTGAGCTGGCCGAACTTGCTGTTGTATTCGCCGATACCGGCCGTCAGTTTGTTTTGGCTTTCAAAAACTGTCTGTGCTCCGCTGTACAATTTATCAGTTCCCGCTGTCAGCTGGTTAATCGCGTCTTGTACCGCCGCTGCACCGTTATACAGTTTCGAAGTGGACTGAGGCAGTGCTTTCAGCTGATCAGCCTTCGCTTTTACATCTTGGAGCGCGCTTTTAATGACTGACATATCCGGAAGCTGAATATCTCCGCCGGACGGAAGCTGGCTGACGATATTGTCTAAATCCGGAAGGTCAGCTTTCGGAAGCTTCTCATTCAGAAGCTGAACAAGTTTTGCTTTTTGCTCATCCGTTAAGAAATCACTGTCCTGAATCACCTTTTTGACCGCGTTATCCCGGGCATCGAGGCTGTTTTTCAGATCAGAAAGCTTCTTCTTAAACTGCTGCAATTCCTTTTCAGTCTGTTCGAGCTGCCCAACGGCTTTTTCTATATCTGACAGGTTGACGGAATTGATGGCATCTTCAAATGCCGCCGCTTTTTGCGATACTTCCTGCGCCTTGCTGTTTAACACGCTTAAACCATTCGTTAAATCCGGAAGCTTTTGCTGGAGCTGCTTATGCCCGTCAAGGCTCGTTTTCAGCCCGCTGGCCACTTGGCCTCCGCCTGAAGCAATCTGTCCTGATTTGTCTTGAATTTCGGCGCTTGCGCTCTGGAGTTTTGCGATAGAGCTGTCAAGCGTTTGAATTCCGCTTGTCACTTTTGCTGCGCCGTCTGTAAGCTGCTGCGTTTTATCGCTGATGGTTGCGGTGCTTTCAGTGAGTTTCGCTAAATTTTCCTTCAGCTTGGCGCTGCCGTCTTTCGCGCTTTTTGTGCCATCGTCTATTTTCTTGGCGCCGCTGCTGGCTTTGCCGAGTCCTTTGGCAATATCTTTAAAGTTGTCAAAAATGACTTTTGCGTATTGCTCCGTCACTTCTTTCGACACTGAGGCTTTCAATTTATCGATCGCCTTTTCACCGATTGTCGCGCCGACATAGTTGGAACCGGCATTCGTATGATACTTCAGATCCAGCTTCTTCGGATTTTTATCCATTACCGTGCTGGCGTTTTTAGAAAAATCTTCAGGAATCTCGACCAATAAATAATATTTAGCATTTAATAAGTCCTTTAGCGATTGATCAAGATCGCTTGAAAAATGCCAATCAAAATTATCATTTTTCTTTAACTCTTTTACAAGATCGTCACCGATCTGAAGATGTTTCCCTTCGTAGTCTGCCCCTTTATCCTGGTTGACAACGACAACCGGCAGCTGATCCACCGTGCCGTACGGATCCCAGTACGCCTTCAAAAACACTCCGCTGTAGATCAGCGGAACGAATAATATGGCAATGATGGGGATTAACAGTTTCTTGCTCGTTACAATGTCTTTCCACTGGCTTTTTATTGTATTCAACCCTGTTGCCTCCTTCCGCAAACTGACTCATTTGACAAAACGGTCACGGCACCTAAAAAGTGAAGGATCATCTATTTAGATAATCCTTGACCGACATAGATTTCCAGCAATTCGGCGATCGTCTCTTTTTCAAGAGGCGGATGGTTTTTTTCCCAGTCAAATATCAGCGCGATGTAGAGTTTGAGCATCACAAAAGCGGTGAGCTCCGGATCGCACGGTTTAATGCTCCCGTTTTCAATGGCACATTCTATCTTTTCTTTAATGTATGACAGAATGGCCCGCTCCATTTTCGCAATGACATCCTGAACGGCAATTGTACCAATCTCGGCGTTCTCCTGAAAAATTTTAATAGTCAGCTGGTGTGTTTTTCTGAATTCCAAAATCGCGACCAGCGCCCGATGGACATTTTCATGAAATGAAAGCTCCGGTTTCATCGCTTCGTCAGCGTGTTCCTTCATTTCTCTTAAAATAGTGGTGAAAATATCATCAAACAGCTCTTCTTTGTTTTTGAAGAACGTGTAGATGGTTCCCTTCCCCACGTTTGCAAGCTTTGCCACCAGATCCATTGTCGTTGCTTTGTAGCCGAATTGCGTAAAAGATTTCGTTGCCGCTTCCAGAATGAGCTTTTTCCGATCGACGGACATGTTTCCCACCTCGTTAAATTGACCGTTTGAACGTTTTAGTCATTTTGTACATAAGATAACTTATCACAGTCGCGAAGAAGATTCAAATGTTTTTTCTCTATAATGGTGTTCCCTTTACAGAACGGGAACATGCAAAAAAAAACCCCCGTTTTAAGATAACGGAGGCTGGTACGTTTCAAATAAATAAGCCAGTGAATCATATACTGCGGCTTTTCCCTGGTCGATACAGTCGGGGATGCCCACCCCTTCAAAAGATGCGCCCGTCGCGTATACACCCGGATAGGAAGCTTTCAGCTCATCTCTGAACTCTTTGATGCGCTCTTTATGGCCGACATGGTACTGCGGCATGCTTTCGTTCCAGCGGGTGACACAGGTCATTTCCGGTTCGCCATTGATTTTCATTACTTTTTTCAAATCTTCCATTACGATTTTAATGATCTCGTTATCTGAAAGATCTACGATGGATTCATCTCCGGCCTTTCCAACGTACGCCCTGAGAAGCGTTTTGCCCTCCGGCGCCGCGTGCGGCCATTTTTTATTCGTCCATGTGCAGGCCGTGATGGAGAAATCGCTGTTTCTTGAGATAACGAATCCCGTACCTTCATGCTCCATCTTGACGGCTCCCTCCGGAAAACCTAAGGCGACGTTGGCAACGGACGTAGAATGCATGTCTTTGAGACATGACACCGCCGGCAAATCAGAAAGCATTTTCGCCGCGGCTTTATGCGGCGCTGTCACAATGCATCCTTCCGCATGCAGCACACTGCCGTTATCAAGCGTCACGGAATATCCCTTCTCCTCGCGGCCGATATGGGTAACTTTCGTGCCTTTCATCACCTTTGTCAGTGTAAGCTGCTTTTCCAGCTCCTCCACCAAAGTTTGAAGGCCTGTCGTCAGTGTTAAAAACTGGCCCTGCTTTTTGGCCGTCAGCTGCTGTCCCGAAGGCTGCGGACGCGATTTTTTCATGCCGAGAATCAGACTTCTGTGCTTTTGCTCAGTCTGATAGAATTGCGGAAACGTGGACATAAGGCTCAGCTTATCAATATCTCCGGCATAAATCCCAGACAACAGCGGTTCTATTAAATTCTCAACAACTTCGTCACCGACGCGTCTGCGGAAAAACTCACCCAGAGACTGATCTTCCTTCGGTTTGCTCGCAGGCAGGACAAAATCCAGCGCCGCCCGCGCTTTTCCGGGAACAGAAAATAAGCCGGTGGAGATGAACGGAGCGATTTTTGTCGGGATGCCCATCACCGCGCCCTTCGGCATCGGATGAAGCGTCTCGTTGACAAGCACGTAAGACTGGCCGGTCGCATTGTTGACGAGCAGATGCTCAAGCCCCAGATCCTTCACGAGCTGCGGAGCGCTTTTTTTCCTTTCCAAAAAAGAATCCGGCCCCCGCTCGATGATGTAGCCGTCTTTATGGGCCGTCTGAATTTTCCCGCCCGCTCGCGGGCCTGCTTCGATCAAAGTAATCTCAAGCGGCAGCTGTTTTTCCTTGATTTCTTTTTCCATGTAGAAGGCGGCGGCTAATCCCGTTATGCCGCCGCCGATGATGACCAGATGTTTTTTATCGCCACTCATTTTTATCGCCTTCTTTACCGTTTAATTCTACTTGTCCAGCTCTTTCAGCACGACCGCTGCAAGCGCGTCGATAAATTCAGGCTGTGCGTTCGGCATAGCCGGACGATAGTAGCTTGCGCCGACTTCATCGGTCACAGCTTTGCATTCGTAATCATTATCGTAAAGCACCTCTAAATGATCGGCAACGAAGCCTGCGGGCACATATACAAATGCTTTATAAGGATGCTTTTGATACAGCTCGCGCGTGAGATCCTGCACATCCGGCCCGAGCCACGGATCAGGGGTGTTCCCTTCGCTCTGCCAGCCGACTGCGTAATCGGTAATTCCGGCGCCTTCGGCTATCAGTTTTGCGGATTCCTCCAGCTGGTCAGGATACGGATCGCCGTATTCTTTAATTTTTTCAGGAAGGCTGTGCGCTGAGACGATCAGCATCGCATCATCCCGTTCTTCTTTCGGCATGGAGTCATACGTTTTCTTCACTTGGGTGACCCAATAATCAACGAATTTCGGTTCATCATACCAGCTCTCAACCGACTTGATGGTCAAGCCGCCGAGCTTGTCCGCTTCTTCTTTCGCGCGTTTGTTGTAAGACTTGACGCTGAATGTTGAAAAATGAGGGGCGAGCACAAGGCTGACAGCTTCTGTAATGCCGTCTTTATGCATCTCCGCCACCGCATCTTCAATAAACGGTTCAATATGTTTTAATCCGATGTACACTTTGAATGTTACATCATCCTGAATTTCATTTAAACGCTGTCCGAGCTTCTCCGCCTGCTCCTGCGTAATTTTTGCGAGTGGCGAAATGCCTCCGATCGCCTCATATCTGTCTTTTAAGTCTTGAAGCATATGCGGCTCCGGCTTTCTTCCGCGTCTGATATGTGTATAATAACGCTCTATGTCCTCTTCTTTGTAAGGCGTTCCGTAAGCCATGACAAGAAGTCCCATTTTCTTTTTGCTGCTCATTTTGTTAAACACCTCTTTTGATGGTCTGTCTATCTTGATTTTGACAGGAAAATCTCCTTATAACCAACGATCTGCTCAGGAAGATCGTTCCGTTTTTTTGGCTGCGGAGTATTCATGCACAAACGCCGTCAGCTTTTTCAGCGTATCCGGATTTACATCAGGGAATACGCCGTGTCCTAAATTGAAAATAAACCGGTCCGTTTTCATGCCCTGATCAAGTATCGCTTTCGCTTTTTCCTCGATGACTTCCCAAGGCGCAAGAAGAAGCGACGGATCAAGGTTGCCCTGAACCGTTTTTGTGATGCCTTGTTTTCTGGCGTCATCTATGCTGAGTCTCCAATCAAGACCGACAACGTCAAGAGGAAGGTCATGCCAATCTCCGGCCAGATGGCTTGCGCCTACGCCGAACATGATCAGCGGAACTTGTTCTGCTGAAAGCTCCCGGAAAATTCTGTCCATCACCGGTTTGATATACATCCGGTAATCTTCGCGGTTCAGCGCGCCGACCCATGAATCAAAAATCTGAATGGCTTTCGCGCCGGCGTTAATCTGCGCTTTCGCATAAACGATAATCATGTCCGCGAGCTTGTCCATCAGCATCTGCCACGCTTGCGGCATACTGTGCATAAACGCTTTTGTTTTGTTGTAATTTTTAGAAGGCCCGCCTTCAATCATATAACTGGCCAGCGTAAAAGGCGCTCCCGAAAAACCGATGAGCGGGACATTCAGCTGTTCGTTTACGAGTAATCGGATCGTTTCCAGCACGTAAGGAACATCCTGTTCGGGATTCAGTTCGCCGAGCTTGTCAATATCCGCAGCAGAGCGCACCGGCTGATCGATCACCGGCCCGATTCCGTTTTTAATTTCAACATCCACTCCGATATAAGGAAGCGGCGTCATAATATCTTTATATAAAATGGCAGCGTCCACTCCGTACTGCTCGACCGGGAGTCTTGTCACATACGCGCACAGCTCGGGCTGATGCGTAATTTCAACCAGGCCGTACTTTTCCTTCAGCTTGCGGTATTCCGGCTGCGACCTCCCCGCCTGTCTCATGTACCAGACAGGGACGTGACCCGCTTTTTCTCCCCGTGCCGCTTTTAAAAACGTATCATTAAACGCTTCTCGTTTACTCATCTGAATTTCCACCTTTCCTCCTGCAACCATACGTTCGTGTTCTTCGCCCATTACACTATACCTTGTTTTTTCAAAATGGTATAGAATTGAGGCTTAATGTTCAAAAAATCGCCGAATTCATTATTTAAGAAGAAAAAAGCTTCGGCTGAACGTATTCCGTTCCCTCTCCTTCTTGATTCGTCTGTGTATTATATGGAACGACCTTGTATGAAGCCCCTGAGAACAGATTGGCGTACGGAATGTCAAAGCTGCCTTTTCCTTTCACCGAATCCAGAAGCTTGTCTTTTCCGTCTTTCTTTTCATATATTCGGTAAACAACCCGATCATCCTTTTGAGCATCCCATTTTAATTGAATCGTAATCAATCCCATCGCCTTAAATGTATAACGGGCCGACAGGGACTTCACCGCCTTAAGCTCAATCGGACTGCCCAGTTCTTTCACATTTTCAGGCTTTTTGAATGTTTTGCCGCTTTCTTCCGCTTTTGTGACGATATCTTTAAAGAGCCGGACCGGGTACTGGCTTCCGCCTTTCAGGTAATGGGTTTTATCCGTTTTGTCATAGCCCATCCAAATGGCTCCCGTCAGTCCGGGAGTGTATCCCGCAAACCAGGCGTCCTTCGTGGCACCGGGGACGCCGGTAAATGACGTCGTGCCGGTTTTCCCCGCCATGTCGCCTTGATAGCTTCCTTGTGAAGCGGTTCCTTCTTTTACGACCTGCTGAAGCATTCTCGTCATATTCCATGCGGTCTGTCCGCTGAAGACGCGCGTTTTGCCGTTTTTAGGCCCGGATATCGTTTCTCCGTCTTCGTCCGTGATTTTCTCAATAAAAAATGGCTTCGTATACATTCCGTTCGCCGCAAAGGTATGATAAGCTCCGGCAAGCTGAAGCGGGGTGACGCCTTCTGACAGACCGCCAAGCGCAATCGCGAGCCCGTTGTCAGAAATGTTTATGCCGTTTTTATCAAGATACGATTTTCCCGTATCCACGCCGATCTGCTTCAATGTCCAGACAGCGGGCGCATTTATGCTGTATGTGATCGCGTCCTGCATCGTCACTTGCCCCTTGTACTGCCCGCCATAATTTTTCGGTTCATACCCGTCGTAAGACTGCAGTTTGTCTTGAAGAAGCGAATACGGTTTGAACTTGTCTTCCTGCATGGCGGGCCCGTATACGGCAAGCGGCTTAAACGTTGAGCCCGGCTGCCGCGGCGCAGTTACCCTGTTGTATCCTTTTGTCACGTAGTCGCGCCCGCCGACCGCCGCGCGGACGCCTCCGGTTTTATTATCAATAAAGACGGCGCTTCCCTCTGCCGCCTGATCCGTCCCCGGAAAATAGCCGTTTTCCCTCATTAGTGTGTATGCCGTTTTCTGCAGCTTGGAATCAAGCGAAGTCCGGATCGTATAGCCGCCTTGAAGAAGCTGTTCTCCTGACATCGAATAACGGGATTCCGCCTCCTTGATGACAAGATCGATATAACTGTCAAACCAAGGCGTTTCAGATGTTTTCTTGACATTAAGCCCCAATGTCCTGCCCTGGGCTCTGACGGCTTCTTTGGCGCTGATATAGCCTTGATCGTTCATCATGGAAAGAATCGTATCGCGCCGTTCTTTATTTTTGCCGGGATGCTGAATCGGCGAATAAAGGGATGGCGCCTTCGGTATGGCTGCCAGAACGGCGCCTTCTGCAACGGTTAAATCTTTTACTTCTTTATTAAAGTAGTAGTGAGACGCGGCTTGAATGCCGTAAACGCCATGGCCGAAATAGAGCTGGTTCAGGTACATTTCAAGCAGCTTATCCTTGCTGTAATCACGCTCAAGATTGATGGCAATGATGACTTCTTTTGTCTTGCGCAAAAATGTTTTATCATTAGTCAGAAAAATGTTTTTCGCCAGCTGCTGGGTGATCGTGCTTCCGCCCTCCACCTTGCCGCCTGCTAAAACATCCCGGAACACCGCCCGACCGACAGACTTCACATCAATGCCGTGATGTTCGTAAAACCGTTTATCTTCAACGGCGATAAACGCATCTCTCACATCTTCCGGAACCTCCTGAATGGATACCGGTTCGCGGTTTTCCGTATAAAGGCTCGCGATTTCATCACCGTTTTGATCGACGATTTTTGAAGATGCGTGCAGTATTAACTTCTTTTCATCGATGACATAATGGCCGAGAAATATAATGATAATGTATCCGATTAACGCGAGAAAAGCGGTTGCCGCTGCAATTACAGCCGGAATAAAGAATCTTTTTTTCTTTTTCAGCATAAGTCACCTCGCCTTTCTTAACTTGTAGTATGGGAAATATTGTTTCGATTTATGTCAGAATGAGTCGCCAATAGAAACTTATACCACTCTTTTGATATACTAGCAAGCAGGAGGTGGCTGATATGAAGGTTTATATTACATACGGGACAGCCGATTTTTTAAAGACGATTGCAAAGAAACACCCTGGTGAGAATATGGTGCTGATGCAAGGGGATGAAAATGCGATTTTAATCCATGAGACAAATGGAGAAACCGTTTTCCAGGCGCCCCATTCATATGAAAGCATCGACAGCGTCGGGGAAATCAAAAATCCGGGCTACGCCGTCCTCAACAACATCGCAGTTACCCAGGAAGGCCGGCCGCTGTTTGAAAATCGGTTTAAAAACCGAGCCGGCAAAGTGGAAAATGAACCCGGCTTTAAAGCCATCCGCGTATTAAGGCCGCTCGAAGGCGATACGTATGTCATCCTGACCCTGTGGGAAGAGGAAAAAGCCTTTCAGAACTGGCAGCAGTCAAACTCTTATCAGGAAGCTCATAAAAAACGCGGAACATCAGCAGGCATTGATACGACGTCCATTTTCTCCCGTCCATCTTATGTAACCGCTTATTACGCTATAGACTAAAACCGCCGGAGATTCTCCGGCTTTTTTTTGTCCCGATTTTCAGCTTCCTTCTTTGCACCTTCCGCCCGCCTATGAATAACCTGTAGCAATCCTATTTATAAACGGAGTGGTTCAATTGGGGATCGGCGTCTACTCGATACATCTGCTTTATGTTGCTTTTATCGCAGCCATTATCGTTTTTATGCTTCTCAGAAAAGATACAACCTTTATTTCACTTGCCGGTATTTTTGTGATTGCGCTATGGACGACGCATTCATTCTCCGCTTCGGTCAGCAGCCTGTTTCACAGCTTCACGTATGCCGCCGGGGAATTGCTGCCGACGATTTTTATTATTTGTTTTATCGTGGCGATGAGCGGCATTTTGACCAAAACAGGTATTAATGAAGCGATGATTTCTCCATTTGCGAAGCTGATGAAAGGGCCGGCTGTCGCGTATTGGGTCATCGGCGGACTGATGTTTGCCATTTCTCTTTTTTTCTGGCCGTCACCAGGGGTGGCGCTGATCGGCGCAGTGCTGCTTCCCGCAGCGATCCGGGCGGGTCTTTCTCCGATCGCCGCAGCAATGGCGATGAACCTGTTCGGCCATGGATTCGCTTTATCAGGTGATTACGTCATTCAGGCGGCGCCGAAATTGACAGCCGATGCCGCCGGAGTTCCTGTGGGCGATGTCATGCAGGCGAGTATTCCGCTCGTTTTGATCATGGGGATAACGACGACAGTCACCGCTTTTTTTCTCATCATGCGGGAACGAAAAAAAACGCAGGCCCCCCTCTCCTTTTACAGCTCCGGTTCTTTGGACACAAGTATGTATCTTCCGAAAAAACTCAGGGTCATCCTGGCGGTTTTCATTCCGATTGTTTTTCTTGCCGATATTATTTGCATGCTCGTATACCGCCTGCAAGGAAATGACGCGACGGCACTCGTCGGGGGGACTGCGATCGGCATCCTCCTGATCATTCATTTCATTGTTCATAAGCAGCGGCATTTAGAAAAGATCACTGAGTATTTTATCGGCGGTTTTCAATTCGGCTTTAAAGTATTCGGCCCCGTCATTCCGATCGCGGCTTTCTTTTATCTCGGTGACGCGGGGTTTAAAAGTATTTTGAACACCCCTCTGCCGCAGGGATCTGCGGGGATCGTCAATGACCTCGGGCTGGCGCTGTCCCATTCCTTTCCGATGTCCGGGGAATTCGCCGGCATCGCCCTCACCGCAGTCGGTGCGATTACAGGGCTTGACGGTTCAGGCTTTTCCGGGATATCTCTTGCAGGCTCGATGGCAAAACTATTTTCCGCCGCGCTTCATACGGACCCGGCCGTTTTAACGGCGCTGGGGCAGATTTCAGCGATCTGGGTCGGGGGCGGAACATTGGTCCCTTGGGCGCTTATCCCCGCTGCGGCTATTTGTAAAGTTGATCCGTTTGAGCTTGCCAGGAAAAACTTTATTCCGGTGGCGGCCGGACTTGTCGTCACAACGATCGCCGCCATCATCATTCTCCCTTAGCAAAAAGATTGAAATCTTCTGACATTTTCTATACAATCATGGGAAAAGCAGACGAGGGGGCATCGCTTTGACATTAACGGCACTTCAAAAAAGCTTATACGCCGAGCTTGACGGCCTGTATGAGGAAATGGTTGAAATCAGGCGTCACCTTCACATGAATCCCGAGCTTTCCTTTAAAGAGAAAAAAACACCGGCGTTCATCGCATCGTTTTATGAAAAACTCGGCGTTCCCATCCGGACGAATGTCGGAGGAAACGGAGTCACAGCCTATATTGAAGGCAGTGAACCGGGACCGGCTGTCGCGCTCAGGGCTGATTTTGACGCTTTGCCTATACAGGATGAAAAAGATGCGCCCTATGCTTCACAAATCCCCGGCGTCATGCACGCCTGCGGGCACGACGGCCATACGGCAGCTCTGCTTGCGGTCGGAAAAGTGCTTTCCCGCAACCGGGAAAACCTGAAAGGGTCATTTGTGATGATCCACCAGCACGCCGAAGAATTATCTCCCGGCGGAGCAAAATCAATGATTGAAGACGGCTGCCTCGAACATGTCGACGCCATTTTCGGCACGCACCTTTGGGCGACTGAACCCGTCGGAACGGTTTTATGCCGCCCGGGCGCAGTGATGGCCGCCGCTGACGGATTTACGATTAAAGTCATCGGAAAAGGCGGTCACGGCGCGATCCCTCACGATACGAAGGACGCCGTTTTAATCGGCTCACAAATCGTCACCGCCCTTCAGCATATTGTGAGCCGGCGGGTAAACCCCATGCACCCGGCCGTCATCTCAGCCGGCTCGTTCGTCGCTGAAAATCCGTTTAATGCGATTGCGGATCACGCAGTCATAACCGGCACCGTCCGCTCGTTTGACGAAGAGGTGCGCAGCCTGCTCGAAGCAGAAATAGAAGCCGTCGTCAAAGGAATCTGCGCCATGCACTCCGCTTCTTATGAATATCGTTTCAAACGCGGCTACCCCGCTGTCGTGAATCACCCTGAGGAAGCGGCGCACGCGGCTGCTGCCGCAGCGGAAACAGACGGCGTCACAAAAGTCGTTGAAGGAGAGCCGCAGATGGCGGGAGAAGACTTTTCATATTATCTGCAGCATACGAAAGGCGCATTTTTCTTTACGGGCGCCGCTTTAGAAAATGCGGAATCTATTTATCCTCATCATCACCCGAAATTTGATTTTAATGAAAAAGCGATGCTGACGGCCGCCAAGGTGCTTATCGGCGCCGCGGTGAGCTACCGCCGCTAGGCATAAAAAAACAGCCGGTACATTACGTACCGGCTGCTGTAATTCTTAAATGAAAAACATGCCTTGCCGTCTCGCCTAGCTGTGACAGCAGTTTATAATTGGCCGCTCCGCCCACGGCTGCTCCGACGACCGGCAAAAGCTGAAACAATTTCACCACGTCCAGATAATCGCGGTATTCCTGCTGAAAAACTCTCCAATCGACATCATGCTTTTTTGAATCCCAATGTTCAATAATCGAGTATATGTGTTTCCGCCGTTCACCGCTTGAGAAAGCAAGCTGAAAAATAAACAGCAAAAACAATCGTTCATCTCTATCACTCACATCAAAGCCGTAAATGGAGGCAAGATCGAACAGGCATTTCATTTTAATCGACAACAGCAAAGGAAAATCAGCCATTCCTAAAAAAATTCCGCCAGCCCCCGTACCGATACCCTCGGCTGCCGCGACCTTCTGGTATGATGCGATGGTTTGTCTGGCCAGGGCATCTTTTTCTGAAAGGGTCATACCGTTTGTATCCCGATTGCTTTTTGCCAGATTTGAACCCGCCATTGTTGCTTCGGTCATTTTTTTGATGCTTTCTGTGATAACGGTATGAATTTTTTCGGGAATCCGCTCATTTATTTTCGCCTGCATTCCTTTAGAAAAACGTTCGAGCATCGAATCCTTACGCAAAAAACGCGCTTTCCATTGCAAGGCTTCATGTATCAGCTGCTGATCGCCGGTCATCTGCGTCTCCTTCTTTCGCTATAGGTTTCAAAAACCCGATTGATTACAGCTTGCCGTATTTTTTCAATCTGCCTCCCATATACGAAGGCATAATCACAAAGATCAGAACGGCTGAAGCGATAGCGGCATAAAGCGCCCCGCTGACTCCCGCGGCATAGGCCGACGCTGCCGTGAACAGCAATGCCTGCACGGTTAGCACCGATTTCATCAGGGAAAAGAAACTTTGCAGCTTCGCTTTCTGATTGACCGGGTAAAGCTCCTGTAAAGAAAGATGATGAAAATGCCCGAACAGCGGCAAAAGCTGTATCCCCGTAATAAAGACGGTAAATACGGTTAACGCCGCCGTTATCCACGGATTGGCGGAAACGAGCATAATTATCAGAATAAAAATAATCGTGAGCCTGACTTGAATGCCGAGATAATCATTTGAACGAAGAAAGGCCCGCGCATACATATATGAGAACGTTTTCCGCTGTTCAAACGGAATCATTCTGAGCAAGAAGTCGAGATACGCCCGGCGTTTTGCCTGTTTCTTCAGGTGAGGCACATCGGTAAACAGATTGGCGATTCTGTAAAACCGCTGCTTCCTTCTTAATTCATATTCAATATGAGCTTCCCATTTTAACGATTTATGTTTCGCGGCAGATGTGAAATACACATAAAGACCGGCCATCACAATGTAGACGGCGGCAGCGTACAGATAAAACGATTGCAAAATGAAGTATAAAAGCAGCATATTACAGATAAAGCGTATGATCGCATCCGTCATTTTCATGCTTCTGTCATTCATAAATGTCATCCGCCACTCCATGGCCTGATTCCATGCTTTTACCGCCAGCATCTGAATAAAAACGGCGGCATACGACGTAAGTGACGCTCCCGGGCTTACAGCGAAAAACAGAGGCATGCACACAAGCGACAGAGCGAAAAGCGGAAACAGCTGTGACAGATAGCTGTACTTGAATGAATGCTTAAAGTATGTCCCCATTTTCGGTTCAAGCGGCAGCAGGAACACGAGATCCGCTTCCTTTAACAGCGTCCGGACGTATGAGCCCGTCAGCACAAATGAAAAGAGCACCGCCATCACCCAAAATGACGGGAAATGATCGGGAATGTCTTTGACCCATTTGCTGTACCAGCTCGCCGCGCCGGCGATAAAAAAGATCAGCACAATGACGAGATGATCATTGAGCATATATTTCATATACATTCTTGTTTCCTTTATATGCTCCTCAAGCCGGGACTGCCAAATACTAGACATATTATTCATGGCCGGCGTCTTCCTTTGTCAATTCAATATACAAGTCATCAAGAGCGGCGTCTCTCATGCCGAACTGCTCTCTCAGTTCTTCCAGTGTGCCGCTTGCCCGCACTTCGCCGTTATGTAAAATGATGAAAGCGTCACAGTAGCGCTCTGCCGTAGCCAGTATATGCGTTGACATCAGGACGGTTGATCCGGCTTTTTTCGCGGCGTCCATCCGCTCTAATAAAGCATTGATCGCAAGCGGGTCAAGCCCGAGAAACGGCTCGTCAATGATATAAAGCGAAGGCTCTGCGAGAAATGCGCACATGATCATGACTTTCTGCTTCATCCCTTTGGAAAAGTGAGCGGGAAACCATTTCAGCCTTTTTTCCATTCTGAATTCCTTCAAAAGCGGAGGAAGCCTTTTTTCAAGCGTTTCTTTGGAAAGGCCGTACGCCATGGCCGTCAGCTCCAAATGCTCTTTGAGCGTCAGTTCTTCATACAGCACCGGTGTTTCGGGAATGTACGTAAATTGCGAACGGTAGCTTTCCTTATCCTCCGAAAACGTCTTGCCGTTCAGCTCGATTGAGCCTTTATGCGGGTCCATTAAACCGATAATATGCCGGATCGTCGTGCTTTTGCCCGCGCCGTTTAATCCGATGAGCCCGACGATTTGGTTCGGCTCAAGGGTGAATGAAACATTTTTTAAAACCGGGTTTCTCGTATAACCGCCGGTTAAGTCTTTTACCGATAGCAGAGACATAATTTCTCCCCTTCTGATTCGTTTTTCTTCATAGTACCAAAAATAAAGGCTGATTTGAAACGATTCCCTTTTTTTCTCACGTGAAAAGCGTGCATAGTTATCGTGATCTCGGACATCATAATGCGTGTAGAAGGAAACAGCTTTAATCAACTGAAAATGAGGTGTTTATAAAAGACGTCTTTGAACAGTTGGATGAAAATCAACATGTCCTATGCTTACAATTTCTTCACACACTGCTTTGATGATGTTCTTCAATCATGATGAAATAATCAAATGAGGTGTTTGTCCCAGGAATGATTAAGCAGACCCATAAGTCTTCATTTTAAAAACAAATGAGGTGCTTACAAAAGGCATATTAAATTTTCTGTGATAAAGCTCGTACTTCTGCATCAGGATGAACGCTCAGCCGTTCATCCTGTTTTTTGTTTTGGCCGTTTTTGTGGTAGGATGAGAATATACATATATTTCTTTTCAGGGAGGAAACCCATCTATGCACAAAGCGGACGATTGTATTTTCTGCAAAATCATTGCCGGTGACATTCCGTCTTCAAAAGTATACGAAAATGAACACGTCGTGGCGTTTCTTGATATCAGCCAGGTCACAAAAGGCCACACGCTCGTGATTCCGAAAACACATATTGAAAACGTGTACGAGTTTACGCCTGAGCTTTCTAAAGAATATTTTGAGGCGGTGCCGAAAATCGCGCGCGCCATCCGGGATGAATTCGAGCCGATCGGGCTGAATATTCTCAATAACAACGGTGAAAAAGCGGGCCAATCAGTGTTCCATTTTCACATGCACATCATTCCGCGTTACGGAAAAGGCGACGGCTTCGGAGCGGTCTGGAAGACACATGCCGAAGACTACACGCCTGACGATCTTCAGGAAATCGCTTCAACCGTCAGAAAACGGCTTGCCTCATCTTAAGGATGAGGTTTTTTTGCGTCTGAACATATATAAAACATAAAATTATATTTTTTTATATCAAAAAAATCAAAAAATTGTGATAGGATAATTGTATTATTTCTTACACTAAAGCGGAAAACAGGGAGAGATCGTAAACATGGAACGTACAACGAATTTCAATGCAGGACCCGCAGCCCTTCCACTGGATGTGCTGCAAAAAGCACAGAAAGAATTTGTCGACTTCAATAACACCGGCATGTCCGTCATGGAACTGTCCCACCGGAGCACGGAATATGATGCGGTGCATCAAAAAGCCAAAACCCTTCTGAAAGAACTGATGGATATTCCCGACGATTATGATATTTTATTTCTTCAAGGCGGAGCAAGCCTACAATTCTCAATGCTTCCGATGAACTTTTTAACACCGGAGAAGACGGCGCACTTCATCGTGACGGGCGCATGGTCTGAAAAAGCCCTCGCTGAGGCGAAACTGTTCGGAAACACATCCGTCACGGCAACAAGCGCAGATTCAAACCACAACCATATACCGGAAGCGGACCTCTCAGGGATCAAAGACGGCGCCTACTTGCATATTACGTCCAACAACACGATTTTCGGAACGCAATGGAAAGAATTCCCGAACTCACCCATCCCGCTCGTAGCCGACATGTCAAGCGACATCCTCAGCAGAAAAATTGATGTCAGCTCGTTTGATGTCATCTACGGCGGAGCCCAGAAAAACCTCGGGCCGTCCGGCGTTACGGTCGTCATCATGAAAAAATCTTGGCTTGAAAAAGAAAATACAAACGTTCCTAAAATTTTGAAATATTCCACTCACACGAAAGCCGATTCACTGTATAATACACCGCCTACATTTGCGATTTATATGCTGAGCCTCGTCCTTGAATGGCTGGCTGAAAATGGCGGTGTCGAAGCGGCTGAACGGCGCAACCGGGAAAAGGCGGATGTCCTGTACGGCACAATCGATGCGAGCGGCGGATTTTACGCGGGCCATGCCGAAAAAAACAGCCGTTCTCACATGAATGTCACGTTCACTCTCCGCGACAGCAGTCTGACGAAAAAATTCGTTGAAGAAGCGAAAGCGGCTAAAATGACCGGACTCGGCGGCCACCGCTCAGTCGGAGGCTGCAGGGCGTCTGTTTACAACGCCGTCAGCCTGGCTGATTGTGAAAAACTGGCTCAGTTTATGAGAAAGTTCCAGCAGGAAAACGAATAAATTTCTTCTAACATAACGGTTCCTTTGATATACTGTTTGCATATCAATTTTTCCGGCCATCGCAATAAATGACGAGCATATTATTGGATGGCGAAAAAGCTTAGCAGAGGAGAGCTTAGTATGAAAACAAAAGAATTAGTCATTATGGCCCTGTTTGCGGCAATCGGAGCGGTGCTTCACTCCATTATGCCGCCGGTATTATTCGGAATGAAACCCGATATGATGCTTGTGATGATGTTTATGGGCATTCTGTTATTTCCCCGTGTGCAGAACGTGCTGATGATCGGAATTGTAACGGGAATCATTTCCGCACTCACGACATCTTTTCCGGGCGGACAGCTTCCGAATATCATTGAAAAACCGGTAACGGCGTTTCTGTTTCTGGCGCTGGCGCTTTTGATAAAAAAGAGCGTGAAAACAGCGGCGGCTGCCGTCATTACGATAGCCGGCACCTTCATCTCCGGCGTGATCTTTCTGGCGCTGGCCCTTCTGATTGTCGGCCTGCCGGGCGGATTCACCGCATTGGTGCTCGCGGTCGTCCTTCCGGCGGCTGCGCTGAATGCGATCGCCATTGTCATTATGTATCCGATTGTGCAGACGATCTTAAGACGGTCCAATATGATTGAAACGGTGAAATAGCCGCATACTGAAACCTCTTCCGGCCGGAAGAGGTTTTTTAATGTGTTACAGCATGTTTTACACGAGAAGTTTTGTGAAAAAGATAAGGAACAATGCGAGGGCGGTTCCTGCTGAGCAGACAATGGCCTTTTGGCGGACGACCCGCTTCGGCGGATAAGAAGCGGCCTGACCGAGCAGTTTAAGGTAGTAAACGGCGCCCGCCGCGAAGACAAGAGCCATACAAGATAAAACAATCATGAAGACAGACAACCTTCTCCCTCCTTTTCCCTTAAAAAATATGCTAAAATAAAGCAAGCTATGTATAGAAGTTTATTCTTCTGAACAAAAATGATAAAAGTGACAAGAAAAAAACGGGGTGATTTCAAATGGCTGACGGACGTTCCCTTTTAAAAGGCCTTTTCGTAGGCGGATTGATCGGAGGCGCGGCGGTTTTGCTTTCGGCTCCTTCATCCGGAAAAGAGCTGCGGGGCAAAATCAAAGCGAATTGCAATTCAATTGAGGACACAATCAGACGGTTAAAAAGAGACGGAATGGCGCTTAAGGACCAGCTTGTCCAAACAGCGAAAGAAAGCGCCGAAGTCATTAAAGACGTAGGCGGAGAGCTTCAGAC
Organism: Bacillus amyloliquefaciens DSM 7 = ATCC 23350; assembly: GCF_000196735.1. Classification (GTDB taxonomy): domain Bacteria; phylum Bacillota; class Bacilli; order Bacillales; family Bacillaceae; genus Bacillus; species Bacillus amyloliquefaciens. The sequence continues at coordinate 1,116,135 of NC_014551.1, read as the reverse complement.
CAGCATTAAAAGGTGGCAGGAGGAAATCAAGCCGCACCAGCAGGATCTCCAAAAGGAAATCGCTGATATTGAAGAGAAAATCAGACAGCTGGAGAAAACCTTACAAAACTAATATCCTATACAACCAAAAAAAGTGCGGACATATTGCGTTCCGCACTTTTTTTGCGTGTTTAAAACCTTTCACAGCAATGGATTAAGAATTTATTATAAAATTCTTAAATTTTCATCTTTATTAATCTTTATTTTATTGGCATAATAGAGGGAAAGAAAAGGTGAAGCAGGTGATCTGTATTGAATCGTGTTGAACCGCCTTACGATCTAAAAGAAGCTTTAATCTATACCCAAAAAATGGCTCAGCTGTCCAAAGCGCTGTGGAAATCTATCGAAAAAGATTGGCAGAATTGGCTGAAACCGTACGACCTTAATATTAACGAGCATCATATATTATGGATTGCTTATCAGCTTAAAGGAGCTTCTATTTCAGAAATCGCCAAATTCGGCGTTATGCACGTATCAACTGCGTTTAATTTTTCAAAAAAACTTGAAGAACGCGGATATCTGAAATTTTCCAAGCGGCTGAATGACAAACGGAACACGTACATTCAGTTAACAGAAGAAGGGGAAAATGTATTCGAAAGTCTTCTTGAGGAGTTTGCCCCGTCGAGAAACGCGGTGTTTAAAGGTTCACAGCCGCTCTACCATTTATTCGGGAAGTTTCCGGAAATTGAAGAATTAACCTGTGTCATCCGCCACATTTACGGCGAAGATTTTATGGAGATATTTGAGAAATCATTGACAAACATAAACAATGATTTTGAAAGTGAAGACGGAAGTCTGAAGAAAAAAACGGGCGAATCGGCTGTCCATGAAACGGCTGAAGAACTGGAACCGATCAACAGTTAATCAAAGTGCTTCATAATCTCAATAAATTCTTCCATCAGCGCTGTATAAAGCCCCTGCTCATACAAAGCAAAAATCGTTTCATGAACATCTAATTTTTCGTTCAGCTGTCCCGCAAAAAGCGCAAGGAGTTTGTCGAACGTCACAAAGCCTTGCGCTTTTTGCGACTCCAGCTCGTCCTCCAATTCGCGGCAGATCCGCCCGACCTCTTCACCTTCCTCTTCGGTCAGCCCTTTTTCGATCATCATCGCATAAAAAGGGTACTTATCCATATCCACTGTTTTCACAAGCAATTGTATGTAATATTCTAACCGCCCGATACGCTGATCCATTGAATCCATCCGTTTCACTTCTTTCTATCTTTAATCTTATTTTAGCTGATAATGAATAGAGAAGAAAGCTTAAACCGTACATTTCCATGTTTCACCGCTCTCTTCTGATCTTCCCTTTCCGGGTTTATTTTTTTCTTTAAAAAAGGATTGATTTTTTCTCCTGAAGAGAGTAAATTATTTTGAGATTGTATTCCATCTTTGTACGGAAGGATGACTCTGATGAATTGCTGGAAAACCATTAATCTGATCAAAGATTATGGTGCGGTTCGTTTATTATTGACTGCTGTAGGTTTTATGATCCTGTTTTTTATATGCAACTTCTTGGCATTCGGGCTGCTGCGTCCGAATATCAGTTTAAGTGACGGGCATGTATTTGCTTTTTGCGTTCTGCTCGTCGTTACTTTATTTGTACATAAAGTCATACATGTCCTGCCGATGATCTGTAAAAAAAGAAAAAAGGAAATGAAAATGTACTTTTTGCGGATGCCGACATGGAAAGGCATACCAAAAACAACAATGCTGATTTCAACGATCAGCCCGTTTTTATTCATTACGCCGGTATTATTTTATGCCGGGCTGGCATTTCCGAGTCACGCCCATTACTTTTATATGATTTCGAGCATTCATGCGGGTTATTGCCTGCCTGATCTTCTGTTTGCGCTGCATCTGGTCAAAGCGCCCAAATCATGTCTGATTGACCAGGAATCCGACGGCTTTGATATTTTAGTAAAAAAAGTGCCGGAGTCTTGATGTCCGCTGATTTTTCAGCTTACATTCTATCTTTTTCAATAAATATTTGGTAATGTAATATGGGAGCAGTTCAGAGAGAGGGGGAATCTCCCATCATTTTATTCTATTTTATCGTGGCTGCCCTGTTTATTCTTTATTTCATAAACAGGCTCACAAATACATTATGCCTTGTCAGAGAGATTCCTGAAGACCGGCAGGATAAGGTATTCCGTTTTATTAATGTATCTATTTTAATTTTACTGATCTCTTCGTTCGTCGAGATCTCCTTTACTGTGTAAACAGGCAAAAAAATATGGCTGCCGGCGGATTAACGCGGACAGCCATATTTTTTTCTTAGTAAATCCAAGAAGCGCCGATGATGATCAATAAGATGAACAGAACAACCAACAATGCAAAACCGCCTGCAAATACTTCACCCATCTCCAAAAGCACCTCCTACAAAACGTTTTATTTTTCCAATTACATCATATGCAATTCACTTCAGAAACGATTAGGCGCTCGGGTAAGAAAATGGACCGCTTTAGAAAAAGCGATCCGGTCCGCTTAGCAAATGTAAGCTGCCCCTACAATAACAAGCAAAATGAACAGTACTACGAGCAGCGCAAAACCGTTTGAATATCCTCCGCCCATGGTTCATTACCTCCTTTTCATGATCAATATATTTGTATGTATCAGGAAAAAGTTTGACTAGACGAATGCCCTTTATTTAAAATCTTTTTACAGAAAGCCACAATATGTTATGATACGCATATGCAATTTAATTTGGATGATTAGGAGTGTTTAAAGGAATGAAGAAAATCGCGATAGCAACTATTACGGCAACGAGCGTCCTCGCTCTCAGCGCATGCAGCAGCGGCGACAACGACGTGATTGCCAAGACGGATGCCGGCAATGTGACAAAAGGCGAGCTCTACACGAACATGAAAAAAACCGCGGGCGCAAGTGTGCTGACACAGCTCGTACAAGAAAAAGTATTAGCCAAAAAATACAAAGTATCGGATAAAGAAATTGATAACAAGCTGAAAGAGTACAAAACTCAGCTCGGCGACCAGTACAGCGCCCTTAAACAGCAGTACGGCGAAGATTACCTGAAAGATCAGGTGAAATACGAACTGCTTGCCCAAAAAGCGGCGAAAGACAACATCAAAGTCACTGACTCCGACACGAAAGAATATTACGACGGCTTAAAAGGTAAAATCCGTGCGAGCCACATCCTTGTCGCTGATAAAAAGACAGCTGACGAAGTGGAGAAAAAGCTGAAAAAAGGCGAGAAGTTTGAAACGCTTGCGAAAGAATACTCAACTGACAGCTCAAAAGACAACGGCGGCGACCTTGGCTGGTTCGATAAAAAATCAATGGATGAGACATTCAGCAAAGCTGCATTCGGCTTGAAAGTCGGACAAGTCAGCGATCCGGTCAAAACAAAATTCGGTTATCATATCATCAAAAAGACGGAAGAACGCGGCAAATATGATGACATGAAAAAAGAACTGAAAGAAGAAGTTCTTAAACAGAAGCTAAACGACAACTCAGCTGTACAGGCAGCGATTCAAAAAGTCATGAAGAAAGCTGACGTAAAAGTTGAAGACAAAGACTTAAAAGACACGTTTAACACTTCAGCTTCAACATCTTCTGAATCTAAATAAAAAAACTGTGCGGGCTCTCGGCGAGCCGCACAGTTTTTTTATGCGATGGAATGATTGGAGTTCTCTTCTGCATCCCCGTTTTCATTTTCGGGCGCCGCCATACGGCGCTCGCGTTCCTGCTCCATCCGTTCAATATACACTCTTCCTTCTTTTTCAATAAACGACTGGTCAAGCTTTTCCTCTTCTTTAGCTGTCGTGAAAAGCTTATAAGCGCTGAAAATAATCCCGATAATGCAGAGGTATACCCACCAAGGAAAAAATAGCACGTTGTTTTCCTCCCTTTTTCACCCAGAGTCTTTATTCTAAGCTATGCTTGATAAAGACAAGTTATGAGAGCTGAACGTAAAAAAGACCGATCGCAGAGGATCGGCCTTTTTTATCTTATTGATGGAAAGTCGGTTTGTAGAAAGAGCGGTTTTCAAGCGCAAATACACGCTCTGTGTACTCGCCCGGTTTCACCCGTTCCAGTGCTCTGTCCATCATGATCATTTTTGCATCCAGATTGTCAATGTAGTGCAGAATTTCCGCTTCTTTCACCATCGGCGGTTTCGGGCTTCCCCACTCCGCTTTTCCGTGATGGCTTAAAATCAAATGCTTCAGAATCAGCACTTCTTCAGCATCAATCTGAAGCTCTTCGGCTGCTTTTGAAAGCTCTGTCACCATGATTGAAATGTGTCCGAGCAGATTCCCTTCCACGGTGTACGTCGTGGAGACAGGGCCTGAAAGCTCTTTTACTTTGCCGAGATCATGCAAAATGACTCCCGCATACAGCAAATCCCGGTCAAGTGACGGATACAGATCGGCAATCGCTTTTGCCAAGTTCAGCATGGACACGACGTGATACGCGAGCCCTGAGACGAACTCATGGTGGTTTTTAGCCGCCGCCGGGTAATCCATAAAATCAGCGGCATATTTTTTGATCAAATGTCTTGTGATCCGCTGGATGTTTGGATTTTTCATTTCAAAAATATATTGCGTGACGGTCTCCATCATTTCATCTTTTGGAATCGGCGCCGTTTCCAGAAAATCATCAATGCTGACATTTTCATTCTCGGCGGCCGGCCGGATATTTCTCAGTTTAAGCTGGTTTCGACCGCGATAATGATGGACATCTCCGATTACCTTCACGATCGTCTGCGCCGCGTACGTGACTTCATCAGTCGGCTTGGCATCCCACAGCTTCGCTTCGATATCCCCGGATTGGTCCTGCAGCATTAATGTCAGAAACGGTTTTCCGTTGCTAGCGATTCCTTTAGTCGAAGATTTAATCAGAAAGTATTGATCGACCTGCTCGCCGACCTCGTGCAGCATAATACCTTTTGCCATTCTATTAAAAGCTCCCTCCATATCTTACATAATACCAGTATAGCACATACCTCTTTTTTGAAAATAAACTCTTTTATGACAGGAGCCGCATGACTTGCCCGCTGTGAAATGACCGGCTGACATGCTCATGGCAGGTGAAATAAAGAATCTGACGGCCGCCTTCTGAAAGCTGATTCAGCACATCAAACAGCCGCTGCAGCCGCTCCCTGTCAAAATGAACAAAACTGTCATCAAGTAAAAACGGAAGTGATACCGCAGATTCCCGTTCTGATGCAAGGGCAAAACGGATCGCCGCATAAAGCTGCTCGCATGCCGCCTGTGACAGCTCGCTTGCAGAAAAAACCGTGCCGTCTTTCTGCATGACCATAATGGAGTCATCAGCTTCAGAGAAATACAATTTCTGATAGCGTCCGTCCGTAAGCGGTCCGTACAATGCACCTGCGGTTTCCAACAGACGGGGAAGCGTGACTTTTTTATGCCGCTCCATTTTTTCTCTGATGATGTGTCTGACCGTCTGCAATGCGGCCCACTCTTTAGCTGTTTTTTTAACGCGTTCTTTCTGCATTTCTGTCTGCTGTTTTAAATCGGATACCAGCCCCGAGGACTCCAGCTGTTCTTGTTTCACCGTTAATAAAGCGATCTGCTCACGGAGATGGGCGATTTTTTCCTCAAGTGTTTCTTTCTCTTGTTCTTTCTGAACGGCTGTATGTTCAAGTTCGGGCACTGTGCGGCTCATGTACGGCTCCAGCTGTTTGCCGCCCTTGCCGGATAAGTGCGTTTTGATTTCGCACAGCTTCCTCTCTGTTTCCCGGCGGCTTTCATTCAGCCTGCCAAGTTCACAAAAGTGTTCACGGTTTTTTGCCCCTGCCTCTGTAAAAAGCTGTTTGACCTGCTGTTCGTAGTAATGAACTTCTTCGTTTAATTCACGGATTTGCTCTTGGGTATGCAGCAGGTCTGTTTCGAGCGCCTGTTTTCGTTTTGCATCTTCACGGGCCCGTTCTGCCTGCTGCAGCAAAAAGTGCAGCCTTTCTTTTACGGACAGCTCCCGGCCGTCTGAAGGACTCAGCTTTTTGACCCGTTCCTCAAATGCTCGTTGCAGTTTTTGCAGCCGCCCCGCTTCAATGGTCAGCTCATGCTTGGTAAGGATTTCTTTTTTGACATCTTTCATCACATGATATGCGTCGAGGAGATGGGACGGGCTGCCCGAAAACCCCAGTTCCTTCATAAAATGTTCCGTCTTTTTTTCAGAGGGCGCCATTTCGGCCTCCCATTCTTCATATTGGCGGATGACTCTTTCATATGCCGCTTCTTTCTGTTCAAGCACCGCTTGATCCGCAATCAGCTGCTGCCGATGCTGGCCGTCACGCCATAGCTCTTCCTGCAGAAGATCAGCCTCTTCTTTTGAGATCAGGGGCTTCTGCTTTTTGTGACCGGGCCGGCTTCTTTCAGACGGCAGCGCCTTTTGCATGCCAGTCAGCACGTACAGCATCAGAGCGCCGGTAAAAAGGGCGGCGGGCAGCCATTCCTTTAACATAACGAAAATCGCAATGAACAGAATGCCCGTACCGAGAAAGAGCTTTTTTTGTTTGGCGCGCTGTTTTTCCAGCTGCCGGAGATGAGCCTGCCATTCGTTTCCTTCAGTATCAGCCGTTTGTTTATATGCTTGTAAGGCGGCTTCTTTTTCTTTTCTGACAGCGGGTTCCAAGACGTTTTCTGCCGTCACGGCATGTTTTCGTTCAGCGTCTTCCAGCTCCAGCCGCGCTTGTTCAAATAGAGAGTCGAGCTGTGTTTTTCTTTCTCTGGCCTGTCCGGCGCTCTGAACGGCTTCTTGCAGCTGCCATTCATATTCATAATCGGTGTTCAGCGAAAGAATGTCGTCTTCCTCATGTCTGCCGAGCTGCTGTAATCCTGAAGAAACACGGGCTGATGTCTGCCGGATCTGTGATTGGATGGCGGCAAGCTGTTCGCCGCGTGATTCGTACATATGCTGCTCGCCGGAAAGCTCCTGCAGCTGCCGCTCTTTTTGTAACATGTCCTCATTTGGAGAGAGCAGATCAGCCTGCCGTTTGATTTCAGCCGCTTTTGCCCGAAGCCCCTCAAGCCGGGCCGCTTTCGGATGGAGATGCGATTCGTATTTTTCCAGCTGATGCATTCCGTCCTTCGGGAATTGCTCCGCTGCTTCCGGGTAAGAAGAAAGTTCGCTTTCCAGCGCTGTTTTTTTGTCCGCAAGCGGCTTTGCTTCTATCGCCGCTTTTACTGTTTTGATTTCTTCAGTTATATCTTTCAATTGCGCTTTGGCATCCTGCAAACGGCCGCCGGCGCTTTTTTTCTCTTCCAGGAGGCTGTGATAGCCCGCTTCCGCAGTTTCCGCCTGTTTGAGCTTGGCGCTGAGCCGCTTTAATGTATCCAATTCCTGATTTAAGCGGGGGTTCCGCCCGTTCGGCTTATACATTCTTTCAAGTTCTTTCGCCAGTCTGCCGTCAAGCTTCGCCGCCGCTTCAGACCCGAATAAGCTGGAAAACAGGAGAAACTCCCCGATTTTGTCTCGGTTAAAGGCTTGAATCTCCTGCAGTCCGAATACATCAAACGAATAGATCGCTTCGTACAGCGCACGATCTGTATCGGAAAGCAGCTGTTTGAGCCATTTTCCGTCCTTAATTTCGCCTGAAGCCGTGTACACTCTGACTTTTTCGGCAGCCCCTTTTGTCCGTTCGATTTTGACAGCACCGTAATCGTCATGATTCAGTTCCACAACGCCGCCGTAAACCCCGCCGGTTTTCGGTTCGTATTTTTTTGATTTCGGAAAACCGAACAGGACGCTTTTGATAAAGGACATCAATGTCGTTTTGCCCGCTTCATTTAATCCGTAGATGACTTGTACGGGGGAATCCGACAGCTGAAAGCTTCGATTGGAAAATTTTCCATACTGGTAAATATAGAGCGCCGTTATTTTCATCGCTGAAGCTCCTTCAGCTGTCGCTTTAAAACGGCTTGGGCCTGCCGCTTAATGTCCAGCACCTCTGCATCTGTAAATGAAGTCATCTGCCGCCGATATACGGGATGACGCTCGAGCGCTTCAAACCCACCACTCATGTCCGCGCATTGTTCTATGTCCTGAAGCAGCCCTTTAAAAAACGGATCGGGCGGGACGGTGTCTGTTTCATCCGTCCGATCCTCAATCGCAAGCGGCCAGACGAAACATTCCTCTTCGGCCTCTTCCTCCTGTAAAGCGGAAAGGAGCTCCTCTGCGATCCCTGCGGGCGCCTCCGTCCAAAAGCGGGGCGCCGCACCGCGGAGCACCAGCCTGATACATGCCGGGCGGCCCGCCGCACGCAAGCCTGAGAACGAATCCGTGGCGGCTTTCATAAGTGAGGTCATATGTTCAGCTCCGGAAATATCAAGGTCAATTTCCTCCCATAACACATCGTGCGCTTCTTTGAATTCCCAAGACATCTCACCGTTTGCCGCCCGGACGAGATAATATCCCTTAGGGCCGGTTTCTTTTAGATGGCGGGCTTGAATATTTCCGGGGTAAATGGCGGCGGGATGCTGAGCGGAAAGAACCTGCCGTTTATGAATGTGTCCGAGCGCCCAGTAATCCATGCCGCTCTTTTCAAGGTCTTCTTTCGTAAACGGGCAGTACGGATCATGTCCTTCCGCTCCTGATAACGTGCCGTGGAGCATGCCGATATGATAAGGCGCGCCGGTCATTTTCCGGTACCGGGCGGCCTGATTGGCCGTTACGCTTCTTTCCTGATAGCTGCATCCGTATATGCTTGCCGCAAGCTCTCCGTTTTTAAAGAAAGATTTTTCCTCCGGTGTATCCGAGGTGAATATATGTACATTTTCAGGCCATTCAATCGGTGTCCACTCACCGCCCAAATGATCATGGTTGCCGAATATGACGAACACTTGGATATCCGCTTCCTGCAATCTGGTAAACTGTTTTCTCAAAAACAGCTGGGCTTTTAAACTTCTGTTGGCTTCGTCAAACAGATCCCCCGAAAGCAGCACGAAATCGACCCGCTCCCCGAGCGCCCCGTCCGTAAGACGGCGGACGCTGTGAAATGTGCTTTCTTTAATACGCGCATATACCGGTTCAGGCAGATGCGAAATGCCGTAAAACGGGCTGTCCAGATGCAGGTCAGCGGCATGAATAAACGTCAGATCAGCCATCTCGCCCTCCCCTTTCTGTAGATTGAATTACCCTTTATTTTAGCATCGTTTTCATGCGAATGCACGTTCTGGATCATAAAAAAACAGCCCGGCTGTCTCGGGCTGTTTGGACTTATTTTTTGGAGATGCGCAGCGCTTGTTTGATCGCTTTGAATCCGCCGGCGTTTCCGTAAATCAAAACGCCGCCTTTGTAAATTTTCGCGCCGACCGTTGCAAAGATCACGATTGTGACCAGAGTCAGGGCGATTCCGGCCGCCGCCTGCCAAAACGGGATATCGAGCATCCCGACGCGTAAAAACATAATCATCGGCGTGAAAAACGGAATGTAAGATGTAACGGTAATAAAGCCCGCATCAGGATTGCCGAGGCCGAACATGGCGATCATAAAACCTGCCACGATTAAAAAAACCATTGGCTGAATCGTCTGCTGCACATCCTCTATCCGGCTGACAACACTGCCGAGAAACGCGGCAAGCGTCGCGTAAAGAAAATAGCCGAGCAGATAGAAAATGACGGCATAGACAATCGTCGAGACGGGAACATCCGTAAAATTGAGAAATGCACTGATCGGCGACGACTCATCATTTTGAGGGTTCAGCTTCAGTGAGAGAAAACCCGCCGCAAGCAGCACCGCAAACTGTGTGATCCCGACAAGCGCGATACCGAACAGTTTGGCAAACATCTGCTGAATCGGCGGCATGCTTGAAATTAAAATTTCCATGACCCGTGACGATTTTTCCGTCGCAACTTCCATCGCAATCATGCTTGCGTACATGATGACTGAAAAGTAGATGACAAACAGCATGATGTATACAAGCCCCATCACCTGACCGAGCTCTTCCTCAGATTTCGCCCCTTTTTCCAGCGCGTCTTTGCTGACTTCAGGCGGAGTGTAGAGGCTGCTGACTTTTTCTGCCGAAATGCCGAGCTTGGCGGTTTCAACAGCGGTCTTTGTCTGTGTTAAAGCCTGCTTGAGAAGTTTATACGCTGATTCATCAGAAATGGTCAGCGCCTTGTAGGCTCCTGTTATCGTTCCTTTTTGATCTTGTCTGATGATAAAAAGCCCGTCCCATTCACCATCTTTGACACGCTTTACGGCATCTTTTTCGGACTCCTTCGTCTGCATCGCCTGCAAATCATTGTCTGTATCCGCCGCTTTAAGCTGTTTTGCAAATGCCGGGTACAGCCCGCCCGTTTCATCAATCACCGCGATTTGCTGCTTGCCGTCATCCGATTGGAACACTGAAATGATCGATTGCAGGTTGGTCACCGCTAAAACTAATAAAACGGTAATGGCGGTCGAAATAATGAATGACTTTGTCGTAATTTTGTTTTTATATGTATGAAACAGCATAATCCAAAATTTATTCATAAACGGCCCCCACCTTTTCTATAAAAATATCATGCAGTGACGGCTCTTCCAATTCAAACTTCCGTATAAAACCTTTCCCTTGCAGCGCCTGAAAAATATCCTGAGACACCGGTTCATTCGCGACCTGCAGCCTGATCCCGTCATTTGTTTCCTTCCATTTCACGACACCTTCATGCGTTTTTAAAAAGCTGAGATCGTCATCTGAATGAACGGTGATATTTTTTTTGCCGAAAGACCGCTTAATGTCTTTCAGATTGCCTTGAACGACAGGTTTTCCCTTTTGGAGAATGCATAGATTCTCGCAAAGCTCTTCCACATGCTCCATTCGGTGGCTAGAAAAAACGATGGAAACGCCGCTGTTTTTTAAAGAAATAACGGCTTCTTTCAGCAGCTCGACATTCACCGGATCAAGGCCGCTGAAAGGTTCATCGAGAATCAGCAGCTCAGGCTTATGCAGGACAGCGGAAATGAACTGGATTTTCTGCTGGTTTCCTTTTGACAGCTCTTCGACTTTCTTATTCTTGTAATCTGTAATGCCGAACCGCTCAAGCCATGTGATGAGCTCTTTTTCCGCATCTTTTTTTCTCATTCCTTTTAATCTCGCAAGATAGACAAGCTGGTCACTCACTCTCACTTTCGGGTACAGCCCCCGCTCTTCCGGGAGATAGCCGATTTTTTCGCTGATAGAATAATTGACCGGCTGCCCTTTCCATCTGATATTTCCGTCAGTCAGGCTTAAAAGACCCAAAATCATCCGAAAGGTCGTCGTTTTTCCCGCGCCGTTTGCGCCGAGCAGCCCGAACATCTCCCTTTCAGGTATTTGCAGGTTCAAATTATCAACAGCGGTAAAGCTGCCGAATGTTTTCGTCACGTGTTCAATTGTAAGCACGAATCCAACTCCTTCCGCTACCCATTATATACTAATAATGGGTAAAAATTAATGGAGGATTTTAAATTCTTTATCAGAATATCATTCTATAAAGGAGGTGACGTTATGGGACAATTTGTATTGACCGCATTCCACGCATCGGGGGAAACACTGCTGAATGAACGGATCGAAGCAGAAAATGAGGCGGAGGCGAAAGCCGCCGGAGAGGCTTTATTAAAAGAAAAAAAGCTTGAGAACAATACTCATCGCTTGGTGAATGAAGCCGGAAAGCTGATTTTATTTCACAGATAACAGAAGCTTTCCGGCTTCTGTTTTTTACCGGTTAAACTGCGGCGTCCGCTTTTCTAAAAAGGCGCGGATGCCCTCTTTATGATCATCCGTTTTTCTCATATTTTCCTGGGCCTTTCGTTCAAGAGACAAAACATCTTTTAACCGGCTGATATGGAGGCTTTGATAGATAGCCTTCGTTTCAATCATTGCTGACAGCGGCGCATGTAGCAATCGGTCGATATACGGTTTTGCCCCCGCCGCAGGGTCACCGCTGAACAGCCCGTCGGCAAGCTTGAGCCGCACCGCTTTTTCAGCCGGCAATTTTTCACCACTCCAAATCAGCTTTTTCGCTTCGATCTCACCGACGCGTCTCATTAATAAGTAATGGCCTCCTCCGTCGGGAACCAGCCCGATGCCGATGAAATTCATCGCGAGGCGGGCGTTTTCTTCTGCGAGCACCACATCGGCGCACAGCGCAAAACTCAGCCCGAGCCCCGCCGCGGCCCCGTGGATGGCGGCTATCACAATTTTTTTCATATCATAGAGGGTCAGTGTAATGGATTCGATCATTTTCATGAGCCGTTCATATTCTCCTGAATCATGTTCCGACGTCATCATCTGAATATCACCGCCTGCGGAAAATCCCCTGCCTTCCCCCCTCAAAAGGACGATAAGCGCCTCACTGTCAGCTGCCATGACGCATGCATTCTCTAATTCCCGCAGCATTTGTTCATTCAGCGCATTGTAACTGTCAGGCCGGTTCAACACTATCTCTGCGATCTTTCCCTTTTCTTCATATCGAATATACTGCATGTTTACATCCCCCTTGTATCCGCTTACATTTTTTGTTCAAATAATATATTCCTTCCGCCGAAGCGAAACTCCTTTATTTTTCAAGGTCAACAGATACCGAAAAATGCATATCATTTGAAACTGAAAATACATTTTTATATAGTGAAATTGACACACAAGACACAAAGGGGGGAACGCCGATAATGAAATATGTGATACTCAGCTTTTTACTGAGCTTTTTTATGGTGCTGTTTCCCCCTTCGGATGTCGCCCTTCCTTCCCAATTGGTGACAGAAACAGACAGCCACGTTCAAATTTCGGTTTACCCGCAGGAGACGGACTCGGCAAAAACGCCGGCTCATACCAAAACCGCTCCGTACGGCCTGTCTAAAGGATACGACGTATTATCCCGGATGGTCACCCTGTTGTCTGTCAAACCTCTTGATCAATTTATTGATTCCACACTGGAAAGGACGTGCGCCATTCCGATACAATACCAGTCAAATTACCTCCGGCATCAGACAATCTCTCAATGCCAGTCTGTATTTACGGTTTAAAAACAGTATATTCCGGAGGGATTTTTTATGAATATTAAAGAAAACGATCTGCCCGGCATCGGAAAAAAATTCGAAATCGAAACGAGAAACCATGAAAAAATGACGATCATTATTCATGATGACGGCAGGCGGGAAATTTACAGATTTGATGACCGAGACCCCGATGAGCTTCTGGCAAGCATTTCACTTGATGATGCAGAAGCAAGGCAGATTGCCGCGATTATCGGCGGGATGGTGTACAAACCGCAGGCGCTTGAATCAATTGAAATGGCGTTCAGCGATCTGATCATCGAATGGTTCAAAGTTGAAAAAGGAGCAAAAGCGGCCGGGCGGACGCTCGGCGAACTGGATGTGCGCCAGAACTATGATGTGACGGTGATCGCCATCATTAAGCATAACCAGAAAAAGTTTTTAAACCCTGGCGCTGATTCGCTCCTTGAAGCAAACGATACACTCGTTCTCTCAGGCGAAAGAAAGCATCTGAAGAAACTGATCCAAGACTTCCTCACCAGAGACGGAGTGTGATCTGTTTATGGACCATCTCGTATTTGAAGTCGGTACGGCGCTAGTTCTTGTGGCCATTGCGAGTGTCATCGCCAATAAAATTAAATTTTCCATCATTCCCTTCCTGATCATTTTAGGGATGCTTGTCGGGCCGCACGCCCCCCAAGCGGGCATCATTGACCTGACGTTTATCGAAAGCCGGGAAGTTATTGAATTTTTTGGACGGATGGGCGTCCTGTTCCTCCTCTTTTACCTCGGACTTGAATTCTCGGTCGGAAAATTAGTGAAATCCGGTCGCTCCATCGCCGCCGGGGGAACGATTTATATTCTGATTAATTTCAGTTTAGGACTGATATACGGCTTTATCACGGGCTTTTCCTTTTTGGAAGTGCTTGTATTGGCCGGTGTTATCACGATATCATCAAGCGCCATTGTCGCAAAGGTGCTTGTCGACTTAAAACGCACGGCCAATCCGGAAACGGAGCTGATTCTCGGCATCATTATGTTTGAGGATATCTTTCTGGCGGTTTACTTATCCGTCGTTTCCGGACTTGTACTTGGAGACGCGACGTCTGTCGGGGGCGCGCTGCTGTCAATCGTGATCGCTTTCGGATACATGCTGCTGTTTTTCATTGCCGCGAGAAAATTGCCGCCTCTTCTGAACAAACTGCTGGATATCCGTTCAAACGAGGTATTTGTCATTGTCATTTTCGCCGCGCTCTTTTTCATCGCCGGCTTTTCCGAAACAATTCATGTCGCTGAAGCGATCGGCGCGCTCTTGCTCGGGCTCGTGTTTTCGGAGACAGCCCATTCTGACAGGATTGAACACCTTGTCGTGCCGTTCCGTGACTTTTTCGGAGCCATGTTTTTCTTCAGTTTCGGTCTGAGCATTGACCCGTTTTCACTGGGAGATGCGGTATGGCTTGCCCTCGGCGCCGTTCTGCTGACGATTGCCGGAAACTTTATCGCCGGCATGATTGCCGGGCGCCGGGCGGGGCTTTCTCATAAAGCATCGTCTAACATCGGGCTGACCATTGTCTCCCGCGGCGAATTCTCCATTATCGTTGCAAATCTCGGCATCGCCGGCGGCCTGTCCGCCTCACTCAAGCCGTTCGCCGCCTTATATGTGTTGATACTGGCCATTCTCGGCCCTTTGCTCACGAAAGAATCGAAGCGGATATATCTCCTGTTGAACAGTGTTTTCAAATGGAAAAAGCCTGAAAAGAAGCTGCAGAAATCATAAAAAAACTGACCTCTTTCTAAGGGGTCAGTTTTTTCGCGCGGGAAGAAATTGCTGAAAAGCTGTTTTTTTGTTAATGGAGAAATGCTCTCTTCCCAGAATCGTATTGATGATTTTTTGGTTTCTGTAAACAGACAGCTTCAAATTCGTAGCGCCCGTTCCGTGGGCATGATCAAGATTCGTTAACGTGAAAAAATGATGCCGCCTATCGTCCTTAAACACAAGACGGGAATCTGCCGTCACTTTAAACCGTTTCTCATCCTCCCATTCGATATCGGGAGAAATTGCCGTAAACCATTCCGGAATATGAGGTTTAAAGCCGGTCGCCAAAATTACTTTTTCTGAATCGGCCGTAAAGCTTTCATCCATCTGCCATTGATGAAAGCTCAGTACACAGCGCCCGTTTTGCTTTTCAATTTTTTCAAGCTCCGCCATCGGCTGAATATATACATCAGGCGAACCTCCGCTGATCGACCTGTGATACAGGGCGTCATAAATGGCGGCAAGTGTGTCAGAATCAATGCCGTGACGCAGTCCGTCCAGCTCCGGCAGTGTGTTCAGCCGTTCTTGAAAAGGCAGGCGGTTAAAATATTCCACATAATCGGGTGTAAACATTTCCTGCCCGAGCTTGGCGGTTTCTAATTCTCGAAATCCGGCGGAACGTGTCACCCATTGCAGCCGGCAGCGGCGGTATTGTTCATCTTGCAATAAATCAGAAAAAATCTCCGCTGCGCTCTGTCCGGAACCGACTACTGTGATTGATTCGGCGCCGGCGAGCTCATCTTTCCGAAACAAATATTCCGTGCTGACCATCGTGTCCTGACGCGCTTCGTCATCAATCTCTGCGGGAATAAGCGGCTCAGAACCCGTTCCCATAACGAAATGCTTCGTTTGATAGACACTGATGCTGCCGTCCTCGATGTTCTTAACGCTGACGTCATAATGCCCGCCGGCATTTTTCACGTCAATCACCTCTGAGCCGAAACGGCATGATTTGATTTCTGAAGCTGCCCAGCTTAAATAGTCATTAAACTCACGTCTTGGAATATCAAATTCATTAAACGTGTAAAACCGGTACAGCCGGTCATGCTCATGGAGAAAATTTAAAAACGTGTAGCGGCTTTTCGGATCAGCGAGCGTGACAAGATCCGCCAGAAACGCCACCTGTAAATCCGTTCCTTTAATTAACAGGCCCGGATGCCACGCAAATTCTTTCTTTTTATCGAAAAAAAGAGCGCTTGTTTCGGGTATATCCTCTAACAATGCGGCAAGGCCTAAATTAAACGGCCCGATTCCCGCTCCTATGACATCATACATATTGTACACCTCTTGCAAATAGCAGTCTGAATGGTCTTTTCCCGTTTTGACTGACGGATAAACATAAAAAAACGGCACGCTGATTCCGTGCCGTTTTTTTATTATAATGCAGATTTGACAAACATCTCATCTAAGTATTTTATTTTCTCTTCTGTATAATGCTCGAATCGGTCATTATATGATTTCGGGTCTTTCGGATTGGCGAAGTGCGTGATTTTTCCGGTTTCCGGATGAATGAATTTGCTTGCCGCGCCGCAGCCGATACCGATAATCGTCTGCACCTCTTCCATAATCATAATGTTGTAGATGCTTTCCTGACCCGGGAAGGAGTAGCCGACATTTTCAAGGTTCCCGAGAATATTTTTCTGCCGGTACAAGTAGTACGGCGTATAGCCGTGCTCTTTTGTCCAGCGCACGGCGTCATCCATCATCCGGGACACTTCCTGCCTGTCGGCAACCTTATACTTATGCTTGTTTCTCGTCATTTCTGACGCCCGTTTAAAAGAAAGCGTATGAACGGTCAAAGATTCAGGCATCAGCTTTTCCGTTTCATCAAGACTGTGCCTGAACTCTGCCGTCCCTTCTCCCGGCAGGCCGATAATCAAGTCCATGTTGATGTTATTCATGCCGTGTTTGCGGGAAAGATGGTATTTTTCGATGGTTTCTTCAACTGTATGGTGTCTGCCGATGGCCTTAAGCGTTTCGTTTTCATAAGATTGCGGATTGATGCTGATTCTGTCAATCTTATACTTATTTAAAACGGCAAGCTTTTCCTCCGTAATCGTGTCGGGTCGTCCCGCTTCAACGGTAATCTCCCTGATATTCTCTACATTCGGGAAAGAACGGACCATTTCTTCATATAAAAGGTCCATTTCCTCAGCCGTAATGCTTGTCGGCGTACCGCCGCCGAAATAAATGGTCGTCACTTTGATATCATGCTGTTTCAGCCATTCTCCGATTTTCTGCATTTCATAGTGAAGCCCCCATAAAAAGGAGCCGACTCTGCCTGCCTGTCCTTGGATGGCGTAAGCCGGAAACGTGCAGTAGGCGCATTTCGTCGGGCAGAACGGGATGCCGATATATATGCTGACTTCATCTTTGACCCGGTACAGATCGGGAACCGCGGCGAGCTGGCGGTCGACAATCTCCTGCATCAGATTGATTTTTTCATCATGTATCAGATAATCTTTTTTCAGATCGGCGTGCGCTTCTTCTTTTGTCAGGCCGCTTTGCAGCTTTTTATGAAGGAGTTTAGTAGGCCTGATGCCGGTTAAGATTCCCCATTTTTGTGTCATGCCCGTATGTGATTGGAGAAGATTTAAGTATACGTACGACAGCGTATTTTTCACCTGTTTAAATACTTCTTTTTCGCTCCAGCCGGCAAGAAGCGGTTTCGTGTGATGCTCCTTTTCGCCGGTTCCTTTGATTTCTCCCGATACTGACACGCTGTCTGCATCTTGAGAAATGGCAAGTGAAATGACGAGATCAGAAGGTTCCTCCGTTTCGCCGTACGCAAGAACACACTCTTCAAAAAATAAATTCGCGATATTCTGCAGCGGACGATGCAGCCTGTCATCCGTTATGCCGTCTATTTTTATTTGCAATGTGATCACCTTATTTTTCAGATTCAAAACTTTCTTTAGTGTACAGAAAGAACAGGCTAAAATCAATCCGCGAAAAAGCCGCAGACGGCGTTTCGTGTCTGCGGCTCTTCATTATGACCGTTTCATGTGGAACTTATCGAGAAAGCCTTTGCGGTGCTGCATGCGGAAGTATTCCTTAATCATATAGGCGACTCCCTGTTCATCATTTGACCTTGTCACCCAGTCCGCTTTTCTTTTTAATTCATTGGAGGAGTTCCCCATCGCGACACCGAGGCCGGCCAGCTCAATCATTGGCAGATCATCTTCCTGATGGCCGATGGCGACAACCTCTTCCATTGAAAGCCCAAGTTCAGCGGCGACCATCGAAAGTCCGCTTTCTTTTGACACCCCTTTAGGCACGATGTTCAGTTTTTCCTCATTGACGCGGATCACGTCCACGGCCGGGAATGCTTTCCCTATCGTATCCGTTATGTCAGCCTGCAATCCGTTTTCAGCATGCACCTCAATGACGGGCGCCGAAACCGGCTCATCAAGAAGCAGATCACTTAATGATTCGACAAACTGCACCGGGTAAAAAATCGGGTCAGACGGATGAATGATCGTTTTCCCAACCAGATTGGAGTTCACTTTCTTCTTGTTTCCGATCGAATATTTTTCGTGAAGAAGCCGGATATTGCATTGATAGCTTTCAAGCACCTGAACAATATTAAACGTATGATCTTCTGATATTTTCTTTACAAAAAACGGCTCATCTATTTTTTCGGAAATGTAGGCGCCGCTGTGGGTAACCAATTTTGCATTCAGCTTTAATATTTTCGCTACTTTTTGAGCGGAGCGAAAGTGGCGGTTTGTGACCAGTGTGACGTAAATTCCCTTTTTCTTGACGTATTCGATGGCATCCTTTGTCGTCTGATGCAGTTTGCCGTTGGAGCGAAGAAGCGCTCCGTCTATATTTAACGCCAGCATTTGTTTTGACACAGAGAAGTCCCCCTCCTTGATGACTGTACTTGTCATTAGGATATGACCCTGTCTCTTTGTTTAGAACAACCTTTTCCGAGCAGCAAAAAAGCCTGCCGTCAGCAGACTTTGAACTGTCGTTTTATTGGGATACGATCGATTTGCTGCCTTCTCCCCAATGTGTACTTCTATTTAAGAAATCTATCAGGAACCCCTTATTTGACCGTTGATGCGCTCGTTTCACTTACTCTCTGTTGCTACCCCTTAACATATCAGGCAGTATCGGCGACCGTATCCTTGGATCATCCTGTAAGTGTAGGCGCTTTCAAGGTTATTATCACACTTTTATTGTCAAAAGACAAGGGTTTTTTTAACTAAAAAAACCAGAAGAAATATCTATGCTGAATGTACGATAAAGCTCAAAAGGAACAGAAACCGCCATCACAAAGCCTTCAGCAAGCAGCATTCCTTGATTTTCAGTTGAATAAAAAAACCCCTCCATATCCGGGATGGAGGGGTCTGGAGCTTATTGCGGGTTTCCGTAAAGCTCTTCAAGAGGTTTCATGATAATTTTGTTTAACTCGCCGATCAGCATGCTAATGCGCTGTTCCGCTTCCATCAGCTGAGAAATCAAATCATGCTGCTGTACGAGAGCAACCGTTTTTTGCGCCTGCTCTACCTCTTCCTGAGTGATTTCTTCACCTGACATCTGTTTTTGCTGCAGCTGCAGCTGTACGTTGCGGAAATTATCAAACATGCGTTTTGCGGATTCATCTGCGTTTACCTGATCATAAAGCCCTCTCAGACGGCTGTATTCATCACTGTTTCGCAAAGCTTTTTCAAGATCATAAGCCGCATCATAAAAATTAACTGCCATAGTAACCGCTCCTTTCTTCCTTACAGACATACCACTCCACTATAACAGACTGCGGAGCGACTTTCATCCTCGGCGGGTGTTTCCCTTAGAAAAGAATGACAAACAAAGCCTGAATTGCTCCAATAACTCCGCCGAGCAGACCGCCTAAATACGTAATCATCTTAAATTCTCTCTTGGAAATCGACAGCACCATTTCCTCCAGCCGTTCAACCGGAAACTGATCGACCTGCTCTTTGACCACTTCCTCAAGCCGCAGGCGTTTCAGCACATCCTCCAAGTGAGCGGCAATACCGCCGAGCGCTGCATCAAGCAGCTTCGGCGCATACGTTCCCGTAATCTCTCTTTCATAACGGGAGATGATCTCACCGAGCCGGCTTTCAAAAAAGGGTGCGGTTTGAAGTGCGGCCAGACCCCGTTTTTTCAGGCTGAACAGCAGATCTTTCGCATTCCACTTTTCATCGGCCTCATAAAGTGTATAGGATTTGAGCTTGCCCCATTCTTGAGAAAGCAGATCAGCCAGAAGCTTTTTCGTTTCCTCATTGCGCAAAAACTTTAACAGCTCAGGCAGCACGCGTTCCGCCAGACTTGAATTGCCGAGGAACATCTGCACCATGCTGCCGAGCATCCCCCTGGCATTCAAAAAGTCGTCAATCATATTGCCGAGTCTGTCTTTTCCTTCTTCACTTTCAAAATAGTCAATGCTCCGCTTCAGGATATAATCAGCGGCCAGCGGGACTTTTTCATCCAGCTTTTTCTGCAGCTCATCAGGGAGCCAGTCTTTTATGGCGCGATGCTCATATTTCGCGTACAGTTCCGAAAGCTTTTCATCTGTAAAACGGTCAATCCATGCATCTGTTTTTTCCTGCGGATTCCGGATGCCTGCAGCGGCCAAGGCTTCCTGCACCGTCATCTCGGACGCGGCCATTTTTTGCGTGAATTGTTCGGCGAATCCAAGCGCCTGGTTTTTAACGGTATCTGACAAAAGCCGCTTTTTTATGCCTTCCGGAGTTAACAGGTGGTTCGTCACCATGAGCCCCATCTGTTTTGCCAATTCGTCCCGTCTTTTCGGGATCAGACCCGGAGTAAACGGAATCCGTTTCCCGAAGAGGTAATACGGGCGGTACGGACGAAATAACATCTGAATGGCAAGATGATTCGTCACCGCGCCGATCGCGGCTCCGATCACAATCATAAATAGAAACGTTCCTGCTATGCCCATTCCTTTTCTTCTGCCTCCATCTTATGTTCTTTTTTTCTAGATGATATATCTATTCGTATTATAGAGGCTGGCGTGAATGCGGGCAAATGAAGAACCTGAATTGTTGTTTGTCAGGAATAAGGCAAGATGCTGTTTCGTACTCTTTACAGTAGATCATCTTTTTATGCTGCGCTTGGCATGTTTATTGGATGGAAGGGCCGTTCCATCAGCGGCTTTTTGAATAAAGGGGGAGTAACAACATGACAACACTCGGTTTTATGTCCGTATCCCGCCGGCACGAAGAAGACTTCGCCGGTGAATTGGCTGAAAGGGCGCCAGAGTATAATGTGCGCTTTGCCCGCTTTACACCGTTTGATATCTCTCCGGATTCTTTACGAGTGAAAGCGCTCGTGTATCATCCGAAAAGCGGAAAATGGAACGAAACAGAAATTGATATTCCTGAATATATTTACGATCGCTGTTTTTACGGAAAATCCGCCGAGGCTCAAAAAGCCAAACCGATCGTCGAATGGCTGAAAAAATATCCGAAAACGGAATTTATCGGCCGCGGGCTTCCTGATAAATGGACGGTCACGAATGCGCTCCAGCAGCATCATCTGATCAGTCCCTATATTCCTGAAACGGCCGAAGTCAGCCGCTATGAAGAGGTGCAATCATACTTAGCGAAGGAAAAAGCATGTATACTTAAGCCCGCTTTCGGCGCGGGAGGAAGAGGCATCATCCTCCTTAAAACAGGCAAAAAATCAATTTCAGCCACTTACTATATCGGAAAAAATAAACAAACAAAAACGTTTTCAAACCACGTATCTTTTAAGTCGTGGTGCAAAAAAGTGCTGCAGCACCGCTATTTGCTTCAAGCCTACTTAAATATTCAGGATAAAGAACAGCACCCGTGCGACATCCGCATTTTCATGCGCAAAAATGAGTCAGGAGCTTGGGAAACGGTCGGAAAAGCGGTCAGAAGGGGTTATCAGAACGGTCTTTTATCTCATTTGCCGGGAAGATCCGAACCGATTAAATTTGACACGTGGTTTGAAGACATTCCGAAAAAGCAGCAGGCTGTATTATTGGATGATGTCTTTTCGATCACCCAGTCCGTCCCTTATTTCCTTGATGAGCAGTTCGGCCCGCTGTTTGAGCTGGGTCTCGATATTTGTTATGCCAAAGACGGGCGCATCTGGCTTTTGGATGTCAATTCAAAGCCCGGACGAAACGCCATTTTAAGCGTGGCTCCCGAGTCGAAAGAGGATTTGTATACCAGTCCGCTGAAACGCTTCAGAGATCTTCAGGCACAGGAAAGCAGGAAAGGAGCACTTCCGCGTGAATCATAAAGGGATGATTGTCGGCATCGATAAAAAAAGCAAAAACACGCTGTATCTCCCTTTTTCCATGAAACGGGAAGGGATGTTATCCGCTGCCTTCGGGACCAAGGTTGTCAAATGCCGTGTGGCCTTTTCTCAATCACTTGAAAAAAGCGCGCTCCTTTCTGAAGATTTGTTTGAGGAGCTGATGATACCGCATAAAAGCCGGGCTGATTTTCTCATTCACGGCCAGACGGTGCACATCGGACCGCTGATCGGCGTTTTCACAGCCGGTTTCACCTCATCAACGTCGCGCCCGTTAAGAGACCGCACATCCTTCTTTTCCAAGCTGCTCTCCCTGCATGAGCAGGCGAACGGATATTGTTTCGTTTTCGGGGCTCATCAGATCAATTGGGAAGAGGGCACCGTCCAAGCGCTGATTTATAAGGACAACAGCTGGAAACGGGCGCACGTCCCGCTTCCGAATGTCGTATATGACAGGCTCCCGAGCCGAAAAACGGAAGAAGTTCCGCTTTTACAGCAGACAAAACAAAGGCTGATGAATGACTATCAGATTCCTTGGTTTAATCCGCAATTCTTTAATAAATGGGACATTCATAAGCTTCTGGAAAAGAACAGCCTCACCGCTTCGCTCCTGCCCAAATCGGTCCTCCATCCGAATGCAGAAGCGATAGAGACGTTATGCGGCACGTTTAACACCGTATATATCAAACCTGCGGACGGCGCTCTCGGAACGGGAATTTACAAGCTGGAAAAAACAGATGCCGGCTTCTCTGTCAAACACACAAATGAGGAAAGAACGGTGTTGACGGCAAACTATTCAGACGCGGCATCCTTCATGAAAGCATTTGAAGAAAACAACGACCCGTCCGCTTTTTTAATTCAGCAAGGGATTGATCTGATCTGTCTGGATGGGCGTCCCGTCGATTTCAGGGTGCATACGAATAAAAATGCCGAGGGAAAATGGACAGTGACGGCCATCGCAGCAAAAATTTCCGGTAAAAACAGCATTACGACACATCTGGCAAACGGCGGTGAAGTCAGAACGTTAGCTGAATTATACGGCGATCCGAAAGAGAGAGTCGGCATGATCCGGAAGCTTTCGAAAGCCGCCTTGGCGGTCAGCCGTGTGTTAAATGAGCATATAGAAGGTTTTATCGGTGAAATCGGCTTTGACCTCGGCGTCGATGACACAGGGAAAGTTTGGATGTTCGAGGCCAATTCCCGCCCCGGACGCAGCATTTTCTCTCATCCGAAGCTGCGATCTGTCGATTACCTGACAAAACGGAGAAATTTTGAATATGCGTCATATTTATCAGAACGGTCCATTACCGCCCCGGAAAAACTTTGGCGGTGAGGCCGTCTTTTTTTCGTTTACCCGGGACAGGCACAGAACTATAAGCTACAATGAACAGGATCAACATTTCCCGATAAGGAGCGTGAACGTCATGATTTCGCACTTCAGCTGGAAACCGTTATTCAAAAAAGAGAAACTGCCCGGATGGCGGATTTCGTTTTACTGGCAGGGTACTCATTACGAAGGGATTTACCATAAGTCCGGAGACATTGAATGGGGACATACACATCCGGGGAAAGAAGAGCCGGCTCTTGTAAAAGAGCTGCATGAATTAATGCTTTATCACATCTATGACTGAAAGTTCAAGCTCAGCCGACAAAGGCTGGGCTTTTCTTTTTCTTCCGCTATTTACCACACCGTTTTCCGAATGAGATGCCGTTTGATTCACCATAATACGTAGTACAAAGCGGCAAACAGCATTGGGTGAAGCCGAGCTGGCAATGGTTTTCATTCCGGAAACCATCAGCTGGTGCAATTCCAGCAAACCCAACCATACTAATTTATAAAGGAGATCATACAAATGGCTAACAACAACTCTTCAAACCAACTATTAGTACCTGGCGCTGCTCAAGCAATCGACCAAATGAAATACGAAATTGCTTCTGAGTTCGGCGTAAACCTTGGCGGAGAAACAACTTCTCGTGCAAACGGTTCTGTCGGAGGAGAAATCACTAAACGTTTAGTATCTTTCGCGCAGCAGCACATGGGCGGACAAGGCATACAATAACTCAATAAATGGCTTGCAGAAGGCGCGGGATACCGCGTCTTCTTTTTATGCCGTCACCCTTTTTTCCTATTCCACATACCCTAGGAAAAAAGGAGGGAAAACATGTCATTCATTGCCTCAGTCAATTGGGAGCTGTTTCAGTTCGTAACTGTTTCTTTGGTCAATGAATATGTTGCCCACCATTTCCCCTTTATTCACAGGTATTCTTTTCCCCGCTGCTTTGAATGATATAATGAGCGGCGAGGAGGTTTTTTACATGAAAATCGCTTTACTCGGAGCAACGGGAAGAGTCGGACAGGCTTTTATAAAAGAAGCGCAGAAACACGGACACAGTGACATATTCGCTCTTGTCAGATCAGCTGAAACAGCCCTTCCCATTCCTGAAAAACATATCATAACAGGGAATGCGAGACGGCGGGAGGATGTCGACCGATTGATCTCCAAAGCGGATACAGTCGTGAGCTGTCTCGGCACGGATGGCGGCGATACCCTTTCAGCCGCTGTGATCCATATAATAGACAGCATGAAACGGCATCATGTTCAGCGTCTGATTACGATCGGCACTACGGGTATCCTTCAATCACGGCTCATGCCTGACAAATACCGTTTTGAATCGCCGGAATCAAAACGAAAAACAGCAAGAGCCGCAAAGGAACACGCCCGCGTATACGAGATGCTTCTGGGAGAGGATGTTGACTGGACGATCATCTGCCCCACCTACCTTCCTGACGGAGATGCTTCCGGCGTTTACCGGTTCGAACAGGATATCCTGCCTGAAGGCGGTTCGCGAATCACCGTCGGAGACACGGCGCATTTTCTGTACCGTGAGCTGTTGAATCCGCAGTTTGTCAGAAAACGGGTGGGACTGGCTTACTAATGAAAAAAGGGCGAATCTTTAGATTCACCCTTTCCGGTTACACCGCGGACTGCGCCGTTCCTTTCTGTAATTCATACATTTGATGGTACTGCCCCTTTTGCGCCATTAATTCGTCATGGCTTCCCTTTTCAATGATGCGCCCCTTTTCCAGCACGAGAATCTGGTCTGCGTGTCTGATCGTGGAAAGCCGATGGGCGATAATAAATGTTGTGCGCCCTTCTTGAACCACTTGCAGCGCTTTTTGAATGATTGCTTCTGTTTCGGTGTCAATGTGCGCCGTCGCCTCATCCAAAATTAAAATGGCCGGATCGAACGCGAGCGCCCTTGCAAAAGAAATCAGCTGACGCTGCCCTGAGGACAGTGTGCCGCCTTTTTCCGTGACGGGCTCCATGATGCCCTTCGGCAGGGATTGCAGAAGGCTTTCGGCGCCGACTTGGCGAAGCGCTTCTTCAGCTTGCTCGGGAGAAATACGCTGATCATCAAGGGTGACATTGGAGCCGATCGTGCCCGAGAAAAGATACGGGTCTTGCAGCACAATGCCCATATGCGACCTCAGCTCCTGTCTCGACATGCCGTAAATGCTTTTGCCGTCCAGCAGTATATCGCCTTTTTGGGCATCGTAAAAACGGAACAGAAGATTAAGGATGGAGCTTTTGCCGGATCCCGTATGGCCGACGAGGGCGACCGTCTCACCTTTTTCAGCTGTAAAGCTGATATGTTTCAGCACCTCTTCTCCCTTTCGATAACCAAAAGAAACATCGCGGAATTCCACAGTCCCTTCCGCCTTTTTGTGTGCGGGAGCGCCTGTTTCTTCCGTTTCCTCTTCCTGTAAAAGTTCAAATACCCTGCCCGCAGAAACACGAGCCAATTCAAGCTTCGAAAATTGGTTGACAATCCCTGTAACAGGCTGAAACAAACGGTTTAAATAATCAACAAACGCATATAACACGCCGATCGAAACAAATCCTGCCGCACTCAGACTAGCGCCTCCGAAATACCAGATCAATCCGACAAACGCAAGATTGCGAAGAACATTGACAAGACTGTGGGACATGAGGGAATTTAAGGACAGCATTTTGTTCTTGAAGCGGAAATGAGCTTCATTTAATTCTTCAAATTCCTTCATCGTTTCCTTCTCACGGCGGAACGCCTGAATAATCGGCATACCTTGAATGGACTCGTTCATTTTCGCATTGATGTCACTGTTAATTGAACGAATTTTTTGGTTGAAGACGGATGCGTATTTACGGTACACAACCGACCAGATTATTAAGATCGGAATAATCAGAAGGCAAACGGCGGCCAGCCTGACATCAAGCATAAACAGCGCCGTAAAAATGCCGAGCATGTAGACGCCGCTTGTGATAAACGTAGACAGCACCGTTACATATAAATCTCTGACCGCTTCTGTGTCATTCGTAATGCGGGCCACGACCTTTCCGGCGGGCAGATTATCAAAGTAGCGGATCGGCATTTTCTGAATGTGCGAAAATACATCCTGCCTCATGCGCTGTATGATCCGGTTTGCTCCCATCTGCAGCAGGTAATGCTGGCCGTAATGAAAGCACACGGAAAACATGAGCAGCCCCGCATATATGGCGGTCAAAGTCAGCAGTCCTTTTATTTCCGGCCGGTAAAATTGAAAAATTTCCTGTTTGGATAACGTAACGGCGGGATATGACCTGCTTTCCTTACCGTTTGATATCGTCAGCCGGCCGTCAGACACCGAACGGTTTCCGTCAAAACTGACGGGGCGGTCAACAAAATAGTAGGCCGCACCGACTTGATAAATGTGCACCTCTCCGGTTTTGTCCGCCCCCGGTTTGATCCGGTCTTCCCTGACATAATCATGCCCCCGGAACCTGACGGCGCCCGGATCGTCCGCAGAGGCTTTATACCATATTTTTTCAATGCCGAGAATATGATCGTCAATCATTTTTTTTCCGATAAACGGGCCGGTCAGCTCAGTGCCGACCGCAATAATAAGCAGAACGACCGCCCAAATCAGCAGTTTTTTATATTGAAGCGCGTAATTCCATAATCTTCTTCCGGTCTTCATGCGCTGGTCCCCCCTTCTTCAAGAGAGGACAGCTGCTGCCTCTCATATTGTTCCCGATACCAGCCGTTCTGCGCCAATAGCTCCTGATGTGTGCCTCTTTCAGACACCCGACTTTCGTCCATGACGAGAATGAGATCTGCGTGTTCAACCGCCGAGAGCCGGTGGGTGGTGATAATCGTTGTTTTATCCCGCCGTTTTTTACGGATGCTGTCAATAATGGCCGCTTCCGTTTTCGCGTCAACGGCGGAAAGCGAATCATCTAATATGAGGATGTCGGGATCTGTCAAAAGCGCTCTCGCAATTGAGATGCGCTGCTTTTGTCCGCCTGAGAGCGCTACGCCCTTCTCGCCGACAAGCGTCTCAAGCCCGTCGGAAAGCATGCCGATATCGTTTTCAAAATGCGCATCTTTCAGCGCGCTGCCGATTTCTTCTTCGCTTGCGTCCTGCCGTCCGTAAAGCAGATTTTCCTTTACCGTCTTTGAAAATAAAATATGATCCTGCGGCACATAGCCGACCCACCCGCGGAGCTGATCAAGCGGAATTTCCTGAATCGGTACGCCTGTGAACGTGATCGCCCCCGCACCGGGCGGATATTCACGCAAAAGCTGCTTAATGATCGTCGTCTTTCCGCTTCCCGTTTTCCCGACAATGCCGAGCGTCTGCCCTTTTTCTACGGAAAAAGAGACATCAGAAAGAGCCGGTCCCGCTCCGCTCGGATACGTAAAGGTCACTTGTTCAAAAACGAGACGCCCGGGCTCCTTGATACCTGCGGGATGCTTGGGCCCGATCACGTCAGGCTCATAAGAAAGCGTCTCATTGACACGATCCAAGGAGGCATTGCCGCGCTGCATGATATTGATTAATTCGCCGATCGCAAACATCGGCCAGATCATCATTCCGAGATACACGTTAAACGATACAAGCTCTCCCAGCGTCAGCCGGTTTTGAAAAACGAGATAGGCGCCGTAGCCGAGACCGATGAGGTAGCTGAGGCCGACGAGAAGTTTCACAGTCGGCTCAAAGAGAGAATCGATAAACGCCACCTTCATGTTTTTCTCATATACATCAGCCGTCATATCTCCGAATCGGCTGACATCATTTTTTTCCTGCACGAAAGCCCGAATGACCCGGACGCCGGATACCGACTCCAGCACCTTGTCATTTAATGATCCGAAAGCATCCTGCGCTTCCGTAAACCGCTCATGAATCTTTTTTCCGTACAGACTGACCGCAGCCGCCATAATCGGCAGCGGGATAATCGCGGCGAATGTCAGCTTCCAGCTGATGACAAACCCCATCGTTAAAAATATCGTCAGCATATACATCGTCGAATCAACGAGCGTTAAGACCCCGAAGCCCGTCGTCATACTGACGGCCTGCAAATCATTTGTCCCCCGCGCCATTAAATCGCCCGTCCTGTATTTCTCAAAAAACGGCGGTGACATGTGAAGAAGTTTTCCCATCAGCTTTGAACGGAGAATCTTCTCCATGACATTCGCTCCGCCGAAAAGCTGATACATCCAAAAATAAGACAGCAAGTAGACGGCTGCCGTTAAAGCGAGAAAAACACATATATAAAACAGCATCCCGCTTTTCGTAAACACACCCGCCTTCATATCGTCTATTGCGTTACCGAGAAGTTTAGGCGGAAACATTTCAATGACATTCACAATCAATAACAGAACAATCGCCGTCGTATAGCGCAGCCAATAGGCTTTAAAAAACCAAGCCAGCTTTTTTAATACAGTAAACAAATACCGTCATCCCCTTTCATTAGTCAGCCTCCCTCAAGCTTTTCCGGATTGTTGTACATTTTTTTCACTAATACCGCCACATGCATCACACCTGTCTTTCTTCATTTTTTTGTATAAAAAAAGACATGAAGCGTCAGCTCCATGCCTCTTATTATGATAAATAAGGTACAGACCCGCCTTTTATGCGCGACTGCACCGTTTTTAAGCAAATGTTCAGAAAACGGAAGGTGTATGGCAGTCACGCCGGTATTTAGCTGAAGCTGAGTTGACACGCTGTAATGTTGACATGATCCATACCACCTTTTTCCTATATTCTTCCTTCATCATATAAATAAATCCTTTTATTGTCAATCCGGGTTTTAGCTTTTTTCCAAACGGGTATTGTTCTGCAAACCTTTTTTACTGAAAGGATGAGGCCGATGTTTCATGCGGACCGGTTGATTGCAGCTTTTGACGGAAGTGATGACAGTAAGAAAGCGCTACAAAAAGCCATAGACCTTTCAAAAACGTTTCACGCGGATTTAACGGTCGTGCATTCCCACAATGCAAAAGATACCCAGACGATTGTTGATCCTCCGAGGCCGGGAGCCGGGGCGACATATATCGGAGGCGGGATTGCAAGCGTTCCTGATCCGCTCCAAGCGGAAAGAATCTCCCCTGATCCCATGATTTATGAAGACCGCACGGAAGAAATCATTGCCGAAGCGAGAATGCTGATGAACGGCGCTGAGATTGACGGAGATATCGACATTTTAGAAGGTGATCCCGCTGACGCCATTATCGAGCATGCCGATCGCATATCGGCGGATTTGATCGTCATCGGAAGCCGAGACCGGAACAGGCTGAAAAAACTTTTATTCGGAAGCGTCAGTGAAAAGCTGTCGTCTAAATCCGATATTCCGGTGCTTATCGTAAAATGATCTTTCTGTGCAGCAGCTTTATAAAAAGCTGCTTTTTTTCTGTGTTCGTCCGTGCATGAAGACGATTTACATCTCCCGGCTGTTTCCTCTTTTTTTCGGCATTACAAAAAAGCTCGCCATGATCAAAAAATCGATGCACAATACGACGGACCAGCCCTTTAACAGGCCGCTGAGCGC
This sequence comes from Bacillus amyloliquefaciens DSM 7 = ATCC 23350, assembly GCF_000196735.1. GTDB lineage: Bacteria > Bacillota > Bacilli > Bacillales > Bacillaceae > Bacillus > Bacillus amyloliquefaciens. The sequence goes on along the minus strand of NC_014551.1, from coordinate 1,086,214 downwards.
TTCGGTCCGGGAAGCGTCGTGAATGAGAAATACCGTTCCGGCCAAAAGAATGCCGCCGATGATAAACGCTAATACATGCCTCCCCCATCCTTTTGCATAATGTTTGGCGTAATCCAGTCCGTACCGCTTAACTGGTTTTGCCCCTTCCTTTACCACATAATAACGGAAACGCTCATCCGCCCATTGAATCATGCTTTTTCCGAAGGCGACAGACACTCCGATGTAAACGGCGGCCAAAGCATGCGCCAAAGTCGCTGTCGCCCCTCTGTATAAATCAGCCGCAGCCGCAAGAAACAATACGGCATCCAAAAGAGGAATGAGAGCGAAAAAAAACATTCCGAGCTTTTGCCGCCTGAATAAATACCGCGCCGCCAATCCGCAGATGACAGCCGCCCAAAAAGCAGCCTCACAAATGACAATCAACCAAGCAACTGCGTTCAATCCGGTTCCCCCTTATCGTTTTCTAAAAAGCATTGTAACACCTCTTTTTATTTAATACAATCGTATTACAAAATTGCAAGAAAATTTTTTTCCTGTTACACTGGAACCATGCCTAAAATAATCGACCACGAAAAAAGAAGAAAACAAATAGCCGAAGCCACATGGCGGACGATTCTGGAACGGGGCATGGAAGGAGCGACAGTGAGAAACATCGCCCGGGAAGCGGGTCTTTCTTTAGGCGCGCTGAGGCACTATTTCACCACCCAGGACGAGCTTTTGGGGTACGCGATGACACTCGTAAAAGAAAAAGTTGCCGCCAGAATTAACGAAGTCGCCATGACAGATCTGCCGCCGAAAGAAAAAGCGGTGCGTCTGATGCTTGAAATCATCCCGACAGATGAAGAATCGATGGCTGAAATGGAGGTATGGTTCGCTTTCACAGCTTACGCCAGACATAAGGGGGAAGAATTTCATCCCCAGCACGACGGGATCTTGGAATATATCCGGAGCCTGATTGACTGGCTGGATGAAAATAAGCATCTGAAACCAAATCTTGATAAAGAGATAGAAGCGGAGAAATTGTATGCCATCGCAGACGGATTGGCGCTGCATGCCATGCTTGAACCGAATCGTCTTTCAAAAGAGAAGATCTCCCGCGTGCTCATTCAGCATATCGAATCTCTTTTTATCTGACAGAAGCAAAAAGGCCGGATGTGTTTCCGGCCTTTTTTCCGCTTATGATTGAACTCCGATCTCCTGCTGAATGCGCGACTGAAATGCCTCCAGTATCGTTTTGGCTACAGGACCCGGCGCACCGCTGCCGACCGGTTTTCCGTCAAGGGTTACGATCGGGATTAGTTCAGACGTCGTTGACGAGATAAAAATTTCATCCGCGCCTCTGAGTTCGTCTTCAGTAAGGGGCTTCTCCCGCACCTCAATCCCGTTTTCTTTCATCAGTTCTAAAAGTTTTATTCTGGTAATGCCGTTTAAAATCAGCTCGTTTGCAGGATGCGTCCGAACGGTGCCGTTAATGACGGCGTATACATTGGATGAGGTTCCTTCCGTTACCGCCCCGTCTCTTATCAGCACTGCTTCATATGCGCCTGCTTCATATGCTTTTTGTTTGATCATCACATTATACAGTAAATTCAGACTCTTAATGTCACATCTCAGCCAGCGTTTGTCTTCCGCCGTTATGGCCTGCGCTCCGGCTTTTTGTTCATTTTCCGGTTTTTTCACTGAAAAGGTGTATGCCGTCGTCTGCGGCTCCAATCCCTTGTCATACTGGTGCTTTCGCGGCGCCTTCCCTCTCGTCGTCTGAATATAAACTCCGCCGTCAATGAGTTTGTTTTCCTGTACGAGCTTTTGCAGATCCCATTCTATGTCTTCTGCGGAGAACGGAAGGGCGATACCGATTTCTGCGGCGCTTCTGAAAAGACGGACGATATGCTCCCGCAGTCCGAATAAGGCGCCGTTATACACTCTGATGACTTCATACACACCGTCACCGAATTGATATCCGCGGTCCTCAATATCAACTGCCGCTTCCTCACGATCAATCAACTGGCCGTTTACTAATGCCTTCATGTAAACCCTCCTAATCGTTATCTGCCGTGATGTGCATTCTCAGCTGTTATTGTCAACTATTCTATCATATTGAACAAGCAAGCCGGCAGCGGAGTTTATTTTTTTCTTAAAATCTTATCATTCGACATATTTTCTATGTCTTTTCCAGTTTTGTTCCTGTATACTTGATTCGACATACATATGCTGTTAACTTATGGCACTTTGCAAGCCTCCGTTGTTACCAGCATTATGAAGAAATTTATGCTACTGGAGAGATTGTTATGCGCAAGACAAAAGAAGGTGCTTCCCCTTCTCTGTTTTCATTGGCTTTTAAACTTACGAGTTTAGCAGTTTTGTGCGGACTGCTTCTGGTAATCGTCATAATGGGTTATTCCGCTTCCGCCGCAAAAAACAAGCAGGTCACCGTGACCGCAAACGGACAGCTTCGAGACGAAACAGAAAGCCTGCGGCTGAAAAATGATTCTCCCGACGTCTTACTTAAACATTTGCAGAAAGAGCAAGACACAGGGAAAAAAACGGTATATTTAACCTTCGACGACGGGCCGTCTCCATATACTGAACAGCTGTTGAATGTATTGAAGGCAAATGGCGCAAAAGCCACTTTTTTTATGCTTGAACCGCGGATGAAAGCCTATAAGCATTCCGTGGAAAGAGCGAACCGGGAAGGAATCGCGCTCGGCCTGCATGGCGTGACGCACGATAATCATCTGTTTTATCAAACACCGACATCGCCGCTGAAAGAAATGCAGCAGGGACGCGATACGCTCCAGGCAATCACCGGAGTGAAAACGGATCTTGTCCGTACGCCTTACGGCAGCAAACCGTCATTGACAGACACCCAGATTAAGCATCTCGAAAAAGGCGGCTTCGTGTACTGGGACTGGACGATAGACAGCGAGGACTGGAAGTACAAGAATGCCCGGTACGTGCCGGAAGTGCTGAATCAGCTCGCATATTTGGAAAGTGTTCATACGAGCAGGCCGCATGTCATTTTAATGCACGATCTGCCTGCGACGGTGCATGCTTTGCCGAGCCTGATCCAAAAACTGAAAGCTCAGGGCTACTCATTTGACGTGCTGACGGATCAAATGATTCCCGTCCATGAATAAGAAAAGCCGGATCTGTATATGATCCGGCTTTTTTTATGTCGCGGCGCTGATCCGCTTTGCAAATTCACCGATCTTCTCATGAATGACAAGATCAAATAAATGGTCGCAATATGTCGGCTCAAGGTTAATGATCACCTGCTTCAAACCGGGAATCCGGCTCACATCCTCAGGGACAAACCTTGCCGGCGCCACCTCAAGCGAAGTGCCGATCACAAGAAGAAGATCAGCTTTATCAAGCTTTTCATAAAGGGTTTCAAAATGCTGAACAAGATCGCCGAACAGGACGACATCCGTCTTTAATACAGCGCCGCATACCGCATGATCTCCGGTCTCCGCCGTACATTCCGGCACTTCTTCCTTCAGCAGATGTGAAAGCCCGTAGCGCGCTCCGCAGCGGGGGCATGCGGCGGTCTGAATTGAACCGTGAAGCTCATAGACACTGCTGCTTCTCGCTTTTCTATGAAGCCCGTCAATATTCTGCGTGAAAATGTCTACCTGTTTTCCCCGCTTTTCAAGATCCGCCAAATACTTATGGCCGGCATTCGGTTCATAACTTCCGCTCATTTTCATCTGAAACAGCTGTTTGAATTTAGGCCAGAAGTCGCGCGGACGGCGTTCAAAGTATTCCCTGCTCATCGCTTCCATTCTGGAGGTGTCTTCGGTCCATATACCGCCCGCCGAACGAAAATCAGGAATGCCGGATTCCGTGCTCATGCCCGCTCCCGTCAGCACCATGATACGTTCAGCCTGATTGATCAATGTCATAACCGCTTCCACTCTTCCACCGCCTTTTTCTTTTTATCATATCATGAAAAAAGAACGGCGCCTGTTATGCCCGTTCTTTTTCTCCGGAATGACCATTGACTTGAACCGGTTCATCCTGATTTTTCTGTTTCACAAAAACCGTTTGGCCCGGATAGGCGAATTCCACGCCTTCCTCCGCAAAAAGATCAATAATCCGGCGGTTGATATCCTGCCGCACATCCAGACTTTCCGCCCAGACGATGGTCTTTGTGTAGAAGTTAAAAAACAGATTGTAATAGCTGTCTGCAAACACGTCAAAATGAACCATAATCGTATCATCATGTACGCCTTCATGTTCACGCAGCATTTCTCTGAGCCTGATGATGCACCGCTCTAAACGGTCAATCGGCGTCGCATAAGAGACACGAATGGAAAACGTAACCTGGCGCTTCGTCATTCTCGTCCAGTTTGTGATGGCTTCCATGGACAGCGTTGAATTGGGCACGGTGACAAGCGCCCCCTGCGCCGTGCGGAACCTTGTGCTTCTGAATGTAATATCTTCTACGCCCCCCGTCACAGACGACGTCTCGACCCAGTCGCCGATCGTAAACGGCTTCTCCGTAATGATGATGATACCGCCGAAAAAATTGCTGATCGTATCTTTAGCCGCGAGTGCGAAGGCCAGCCCGCCAAGTCCGAGTCCGGCCACGAACCCGTTTACATCATAATTAAATTCCTGCGCGATTACACTGACGCTGAGCGCGAGAATGACAAAGCGCAGCACCTTGGATAAAAACGGCGCCAAAATGTCATCCATATCAAGCTCAAAGCGCTGATTGACTTTATGAAATAAAAAGGAAGACGCGGATGTCAGATTGCAAAGCCCCCAGGCGATCAGCGCCACGATCAGGGAGCGGTACATTTTTTTGACAATATCCATCTGCCCGTCTAAAAACGGCGAATACTCAATCGCCAAAAACAGCCCCAGCGCCACGAAAAACCATCTGGCCGGCTTGTCAAACGCGATGGCAATCTGTTTGAATATGTCGGTTTTCGGTTTGTTCGCCAATTTATAAACAAGCTGAAAAAAGTATTTGACAAACAGCTTTCTCAAAATGAGAAAAGCCGCTAAAATTCCAATGCTGATACCGATCTGTGAAATATGGTCAAGAGTAAAAAAGCTCTGAAAATGTGTCATCATGGCATATGCTCCTTTGTCTTGTCGAAAATCCATTATACTAAAACATTCGGACATCAGCTTCTTTTAATGTCTTCAGGCAGCCTAAAAACCCCGGCAGCAGAACACAGCCGGGGTTTTCACAAAATTCGTTCATCTTTCAGCCAGATACAACAGGGGCAGGCACTATTTCTTCTTCGATTGTGTCTGTTTCAGGAGAGTCGCTTTTTGAATTTCAGCATCGGTTTCGGCTTTAATTCTTTCTTCCACTTTCAATCTCCCTTTTCCCATGATCTCGCCTCCTTTTTGCCATTATAAATCACCACTGCGGATTGTAAACCGAAAAAAGCACTATCTTCATTCCAAAAAAATCCTCTTTCGCACATTCACCAGTTTGAATCGCTGTGCATATATGAATTTGATATAATAACAGAAATGCCCTTGAGGGGAGCTGACAAGCTTGTATACCATCGCCCATCGCGGCGCATCCGGTAATGCGCCCGAAAATACATTTGCGGCATTTGATATCGCGGCCGAATTGAACGCTGATTTCATTGAGCTTGACGTCCAGCTCACAAAAGACGGACACATTGTCGTCATTCATGATGACAGAGTCGACAGGACAACGGACGGCTCCGGTTTTGTAAAAGATTACACGCTGAAGCAGCTGCAGTCTTTGGACGCCGGAAGCTGGTACGGAGCTGAGTTTAAAGGAGAGCGGATTCCCCTGCTCGAAGAGGTCTTGAAGCGCTATCATTCTAAAATCGGATTTTTAATTGAACTAAAAGGGCACGCTTCTCAAGTCGGTCTTGAAAAAGCAGTCGGCCAGCTGTTAAGCAAGTTTTCCTTTTCCATTTATCATATCGTTCAATCTTTCAGCCTCAAGTCGATTCAGATCTTTCATGACATGTATCCGTCCGTTCCGACTGCGATCATTGCCAGGCCCAGCTTTGGGATGTTTTCCAAAAGCCAGCTGACCGCCTACAAATCAGCCGCAAATTATGTCAATATTAAATACACCCGCCTGAATCGGTTCTTGATTTCCACCGCCCACAGACACGGCCTGAAAGTATTTGCATGGACGGTCAGAAACAAAAAGACGGCCGAAAAGCTGCAAATGATGGCAGTTGACGGCATTGTAACTGATTTTCCGGATTTTATTTCTAAGGATGGCTGATATGAAACAATACATCGCAATTTTTATCGGAGGGGCGCTTGGCGCTTTGCTCCGCTTTGAATTGAGCACGCACATTCACAGCAGTTCTTTCCCCGCGGCTACTTTCCTCGAAAACGCGGCGGGAAGCCTTTTACTTGGTCTTATCACGGGTTATTTTGTCATTCGGGCAAAGCGCCCTCTTCTAACCGCCTTTTTCGGAACCGGTTTTTGCGGAGGTTTCACGACGATGTCAACCTTCGCAAAAGAAACCGTCTTTTTGCTGCAATCGTCTCCCGCAGCTGCTTTTTGTTATGCTGCCGCGACATTATTCGCCGGCCTTGCCCTTGCGTATGCCGGCATTTTCTGCGGACGGCGGATTGCTCTCCGTTCAGCGGGAAAGGGGCATGAAACGTCATGACGATTGTTTTGATGCTTATCGCAGCGGGAATCGGAGCGGTATTGCGTTTTCTGCTGGGTCAAACCATTTCAGAAAGGACAAAAGGTTTTCCGATTCCGCTTGGAATGGCTGCGGTCAACCTGCTCGGCTCTTTCGGTCTCGGCATGTTCACCGGACTGGGTCTGGATAATCCTTCCGCCGGTATCATCATCGCGACAGGTTTTTTCGGTGCGTTTACGACCTTTTCCACCTTCAGTATTGAAGCCGTGCAGCTGATGATGAACAATCGCATAAAGGAAAGCCTGCTCTATATCGCAGTTTCAGCAGCCGGAAGCCTTTTGGCGTTCTGGTGCGGCCTCATTATCATATCCATTTAAAAAAACCTTGAGCTTATTTTTCGCTCAAGGTTGCGTTATGAAGCATGACCGCTTCAGGCACGGGCAGGGGGCGGTTTATTGTTTCCTGACCGCCAGCGCGGCCCTGTTCTTCTTTTACTTCAAGACGTTTAATAAACCGGCCGTCCATTTCTAATACGAGGACAGTGTATCCCCCGATCTGTATCGACTCACCCGAACAGATATCAATATTCCGCTTCAGCACAAGCCCGCCGATCGTGTCGACTTCCTCTTCAATCCCTGCGCCGAGCAGATGATTTACCTGATCGATGCGAACCTTTCCGTCCAGCACATAATGGCGTTCGGACAGCTTTTGAATCAGCGGCTGTTCGTCTTCATCAAATTCGTCTCTGATATCGCCGACGATTTCTTCAAGGATGTCTTCGGTCGTCACAAGACCGGACGTTCCGCCGTATTCATCAGATAATATCGCCAGATGAATACGCTCTCTCTGCATTTTTATCAGAAGATCGTGTATCGGAATCGTCTCGATGACTTCAATGACCGGACGGACGTAAGAGGCGATGGATACTTCCGCTTTTTCATCTTCTGTCATAAACAGCAGATCTGAAAAGAGATGCTTCGTATTGATCATGCCGATAACGCTGTCTTTGTCCCCGTCCGTTACGGGCCAGCGCGTATATTTATCTTTCAGCATCATATCAAGCATTTCCGGCACTGACATATCAGTTGAAACAGCGGCGATTTCTTTTCTCGGAATCATGATTTCCCTGGCGATCCGATTATCAAACTCAAAAATTTTATTCACAAATGTATATTCAGACGGATTGATTTCTCCGTTTTTTAAACTTTCTGACAGCAGGATCCGCAGCTCTTCTTCAGAGTGGGAGCCTTCATGCTCAGATACCGGCTTTAATCCGGCCAAACCGGTCAAAATTCTCGCGGAGCCGTTCAGCACCCAAATAAACGGGAACATGAACACGTAAAATAACCGAAGCGGCCCTGCAATCCATAACGTCAGCTTTTCCGCTTTTTGAATGGCAACCGTTTTAGGCGCAAGCTCACCGACGACGACATGTAAAAATGTAATCAGCCCGTACGCCGCGGCAAAAGCAATCACATGCTCAGCAGAATCCGGCAGTCCCATACCCCGAAACACAGGATGAAGCATCCGCTCAAATGCTGGCTCTCCCAGCACCCCGAGCCCGATGGATGTCAGTGTAATGCCGAGCTGCGAGGCGGATAAATACTCATCAAGATCCGTAATGATACGCTTTGCAAGCACTGCCCGTCTGTTCCCTTCTAGGATGAGCTGATCGATTCTGGATCTCCTCACTCTGACGATCGCAAATTCACTCGCCACGAAAAACGCCGTTAACGCAATGAGCACACCGATTAAAATCAAACTGTCAATATCGTCCATTTCACCTTATCCCTGATTGAAGGATAAGGACGTCACCTCCTGATTTCATCATTTTTTCTTAAGCGAGAGGAACGAAATGGGTGATTGACTATGCAGAGGGCCCCATCCTGCCACCTCCTAAGTCAAAGCATGATTATAATTTGTATATTTTATTGTATCACAACTCAATTCTTTCTTCATTTTCAGATTTTTTTATCATATAAAAAAACAGCCTTCAAAAAAGAAGACTGCCGTTATCTGCTTCGGAAATGATTTTCTAAACAAAGCGCCGTATTAATCCCTCCGAATCCCATGCTTAAGCTTAGCGCATGGTGTACGGTATGGGCGATCGGTTCGTCCGTCACCCACTGGAATGCGCCGTCGATCGGCTCCGTTAAGTTTCTGGTCGGATGAAGCTTGGATTCCCGCATTTGCAGGAGCGCCGCAATGATTTCTACCGTTCCGGCCGCACTCAGGCCGTGACCTGTAATCGATTTTGTCGCATTAATCCGTGCGTGCGACAGACCGCTTTCAGAAAGCGCCCGGCATTCAGTCTTATCTCCGATCGGCGAACCGGTGCCGTGCGGATTGATGTAATCGATCTCTTTCGCTGAAAGACCGGCCCGCTCCAGTGCCTGGCGGATCACCGTCATTTCACCCTCTGCTGAAGGATTCGGATTGCGGTTCGCATCGGAAGCCATGCCCCAGCCCTTTAAGCCGGCCCATGAACGCGCGCCCCTCTGTTCGGCAGATTCAGCGCGTTCCAGCACGATCGCCCCGCACGCTTCTCCGAATATAAACCCGTCCGTATGCCGGTCAAACGGGCGGCAAGCGGCTTCAGGACGTTCAGCGTATGTATCGGTGCCCATTGCTCCCAGTGAGCGGAGAGCGTGACACTCCATATACGACAGATCGGCCAGCGCCCCGATCACGATACAGCGGTCAAACAGGCCGCCATTGATTCCTTGAGCGGCCTGGATAACCGCCGCCTGACCGCTTGCCGACGCGCCGCCGACCGTAAAGGCCGGCCCTTTTATCCCGAATTGCTCCGTACAAAGCCCCGACAAATCACTATCCATAAAAGAAAGCCCGTACGTCGGATTCACAAATTGCGGCATTTCACCGTTTTTCTCAAAGACCTGCATCAGTTCGCGCTGCGTCGTATTTGAACCGCCGATGATCAGACCGGTGCGGCTGTGATCAGCGCCGTCTAATTGAGCGTCATGCCATGCCTCATATAAAGCGATAAGCGCCGCCTTTCCTGATAATGCGGCCCTTCGGTACAAGCGCTTCGACAGCGCATCAGGCGGCGTTAATCCGCTAAGCTCCGCGCCGATAAACGAACTGCCTTTCTGCCGGCCGGGGCGTTTCATCACATCGAAGGCGTGCCGCCCATCCATAAGCGCATCAAGAAACGCCTCCTTGCCTTGTCCGACCGCGGTTAAGACCCCGATTCCTGTAATGCTGATGTCTGACGTGCCATCATTTCTCCTCGACATTTGACCGTTCTCCCATCTTTATGTATTGGAAGCTATGAAGAAAAATCTTGATACAGTGCTTTGAAAATGTCCCGCGACTGTCTGATCTGTTCTGAAGGCACGCTGAAAGATAATCGGAAATAGCCGCTTTTTCCAAATCCGCTGCCGGGTACGATCAATAGTTTATATTTCTGTGCGGCATGCATGCAGAAAGCCACCTCGTCTTCAATCGGTGATTTTGGAAAGACGAAAAAGCCTCCTTTCGGCATTTCAAATTCAAAGCCGGCTTCTGTGAGGATGTCCACCATAAGATCTCTCCGCTTTCGATAAGGTTCGGCGTCAATCGAAAGATCGTCCATTTTCGCTATTGCGCGCTGCATCATGACCGGTGCATTCACAAAGCCGAGCGTCCGGTTGCAGAAAACGAGCGCATCCGTCAGAAGGCCGCGCTCAGGTATTTGGGCGTCTGTTGCGATATACCCGAGCCTTTCCCCCGCAATGCCGAGATCTTTACTGAACGAACTGACTAAAATAACGCGGTGATACGCCTGAAACGGATTCGCCTGTTCTTCTCCGTAGATCAGCTGGCTGTACGGTTCATCAAACAAAATGAAGATGCTTTGCCCGTTCCGCTCCTCGGCTTCTTTTAATAAGGCGCCCAAATCATTAAGATTTTTCTGGTTCAGCACAGTCCCCGTCGGGTTATGCGGCGTATTGACGATCAGTCCTTTCGTACGGGGAGTGATCGCTTCTCTCACCGCTTCAATATCAATCTCAAATGAGTCAGTCAGCGGGCAGATGACGGGGCTGCCGCGGTAATTTTCAACATACGCTTTATATTCCGCGAAATAAGGTGAAAGAAGGATGACTTCTTCCCCCGGGTTCAGGATGCTCTTCAGCGCAACATTCAGCCCTCCGCCTGCCCCGACCGTCATGACTGTATGCCTGGCAGAAATCTCGGTCTGAAACCGCTCTGACAAAAAGCCTGCAACCTTCTCTCTCGCCTCCGGAAGCCCCTGGTTTTGTATGTATCCGTGCCTACCTGTTTCAGCCGCTTCGCAAAGCGCCTTTTTAAATGTTTCTGGCGGCTCCGCAACCGGATTTCCTATTGAAAAGTCAAACACCTTATCGGCGCCGAATTCTTTTTTCAGCCGCGCGCCTTCATCAAATAGTTTTCGTATCCAAGAGCCTTTCTCCAGATTTTCTGTCACTTCCCGTGATAAACCGGCCACTGTCATCTGTCCCTTCTGTCTTTTTCTTCCGTTTCTATTTACAATGATTATGAAAGATTTACATGGCGCAGTCAACGCTTTTTCCGGAAGCCTGCCCCCCGTTTCAGAGGAAAGACGGAAAACAATAAACTTGTGCAAACTCCCCTTCATATATTAAACTATTCTCATAACTATAACGTGATGGTTGGGGAGGGATTTAGATGGGGCTGAGACTTATCGCATCAGTGAATTAGCAGAGCTTGCCGGTGTAACGAAACGCACGGTGGATTACTATACAAACCTCGGGCTTTTGAAGCCTGACAGATCTTGCTCGAACTACCGTTACTACGATACACTTGCACTCAATCGATTACAGTTTATAGTCGCTTGTAAAAAGCAGCGATTGGCCCTGTCTGATATAAAAGACCGACTGGAAAACCAGTTTCCCTCTTCAGCCTTGCCTGACGATATTGGAAATCTGGCATCGGAAATTGATCATATGAATCAAAACATCTCCGGGATCCTGCATCGGTTTGAAAAGCTTGAACCAGAGGAGCGCGCCCAGCTGAAAAAAAGGCTGGCTCCTGAAAAGCTTGCAGTGCTTCAATCATTTATGCTGCTGTTAAGTTAAACCATTATCTTACTAACAGGAGGTGTTACCTTCATCTTCCCAAAAGGAGTGAAGGTTCTAATTGGACATTGTGAATTTGATTTTAGTCGCGGTTTTAATCGCGCTGACGGCATTTTTCGTAGCATCTGAGTTTGCGATAATCAGAATCAGAGGCTCACGGGTTGACCAGCTTATAGCAGAAGGAAATAAAGCCGCAATCGGTGTCAAAAAAGTGACCACGCATTTAGATGAGTATTTATCGGCGTGCCAGCTCGGCATAACATTGACTTCCATTGGTCTTGGTGTCTTAGGCGAATCAACGATTGAACGCTTGCTTCATCCGCTTTTCACAAAAATAAACGTACCAAGCTCACTATCGCACATTATTTCATTTATTCTCGCCTACGCGATCATTACGTTTTTACACGTGGTCGTCGGAGAATTAGCGCCGAAAACAGTCGCCATCCAAAAAGCGGAAGCCGTTTCGATGCTGTTTTCGAAGCCGCTCATTTGGTTTTACCGCATCATGTTCCCGTTTATATGGCTTCTGAACAACTCCGCCCGTCTTTTAACGAAGATGTTCGGTCTGGAGACGGTGTCTGAAAATGAGCTTGCCCATTCGGAAGAAGAGCTGCGCATCATTTTATCGGAAAGCTATAAAAGCGGTGAAATCAACCAGTCTGAATTTAAATATGTGAACAAAATCTTTGAATTTGACGACAGACTCGCAAAAGAAATTATGATTCCGCGTACGGAAATCGTCAGTCTGCCGCATGATATCAAAATCTCTGAAATGATGGAGATCATTCAGATTGAAAAATATACACGCTACCCTGTCGAAGAGGGTGACAAAGACAATATTATCGGCGTCATTAACATTAAAGAAGTGCTGACCGCCTGCATCAGCGGCGAAGTATCAGTCGACTCGCCGATCACCGATTTTGTCAATCCGATCATCCATGTGATTGAGTCGGCACCGATTCACGACCTGCTTGTGAAAATGCAGAAGGAACGGGTTCATATGGCGATTCTGTCGGACGAATACGGCGGAACCGCGGGGCTTGTCACCGTTGAAGACATTATCGAAGAAATCGTCGGGGAAATCCGCGATGAATTTGATATAGATGAAATCAACGAAATCCGCAAACTCGGCGACGGCCATTACATGCTGGACGGTAAGGTTCTGATTGATCAAGTGAACGAGTTGCTCGGCATCCATTTAGAAAATGACGAGGTCGACACCATCGGCGGCTGGTTCCTTACCCAGAAATACGATGTTGAACAATACGATTCGATTATCGAAGAAGGCTGCGAATTTATCATTAATGAAATTGAAGGCCACCACGTCGCATATATCGAAGTAAAAAAACTGGCGTTTGATGAACTGCTGGAAACCGCTGAACAAAAAGAAGCATAATAAAAAAGCTTGCGCGTCTGATACAGACGGCAAGCTTTTTTTGTTTACATTTGATCAAGTTTTTTCTCAAGCTCTTTAATTCTGGCATTCAGCTCTTCTGTCATGGCCGCAAGCCTCTCCTTCGGCGCAAAATCAGAAAAGTCCTCCAAAAAAATCGGCTCGCCGATGATGAGCCGCATTTTTCCCTTTTTAAACAGCTCTTTACCCGAAGACGGGCCTCTGTATGCGGCCGGAACGAGCGGCGCTTTCCCCATTTGGGCGATGGTCACGGCTCCTCTTTTCAGCGGGACGTCTTCTGATGTTCTCGTGCCGCTCGGAAAGATCCCGACAATCTGTCCTTCCTTCAGAAGCTTAATCGGCGTTTTAATGCTGCTCGGACCCGGATTTTCACGATCAACCGGGAATGCGTGAATCTTCTTCAAAAAACCCCCGATCCACTTTTTCTGAAACAGTTCTTTTTTGGCCATATAATGAATCTGATGAGGCAATATTCCGACACCGAGCGTGAGGACGTCCACCCAGCCCGCATGCGTGCACGCAATAACGAATCCTTTATCAGACGGAAGATTCTCCTTGTTGTACACTTTCACTCCCCCGCGCAGGGAAAGAATGGCTTTTATGGCATTTGCACAAAACTTATACATAACGCACTTCCTTTGTTGTAATGATCAAAAGTGTTCTCCCTCTATTATAACAATATTTTTTATTACCTGGTACTAATAATTATATTTTTCCTTTGCCGATCCCTATCTTTTATGACGGATTTTGGGTACTATAAAGAAATGGTGTTTGATTAGGTGAAAATGAATTTAAGCCGTTTGCATGGAACGTGCAACTTTAAACCTTTCTTATGCGTGTATAACATAGAGGGGAGAAAAGGCAGTGACGATCGATGAAATTTACCAAATGTATATGAATGATGTTTACCGGTTCCTGCTCTCCATGACAAAAGACAAGCATCTCGCTGAAGATTTGCTGCAGGAAACCTTTATGAGGGCATACATACACATTCACTCCTACGACCACAGCAAAGTAAAGCCATGGCTTTTTCAAGTGGCGAGAAATGCGTTTATAGATTATGTCAGAAAACATAAAAAGGAAGTGACCATTTCCGATGACTTAATTGGGAGCCTTTTTCAGACGGCTGTTCAAAGCCCGGCTCATCAGATTGAAATCAAGGAAGTGCTGACAGGGTATATGTCCGAACTTCCCGACAATTATCGGGAGGCCTTAACACTGTATTATTTAAAAGAACTGAATTACAAAGAAGCATCCCATATTATGAATATTTCAGAGGCTAATTTTAAAAGTGTTTTATTTCGTGCCAGACAGCGGCTGAAAGCACTTTATAATAGAGGTGTTAATGATGAATGAAGAATTTAAAAAGCGTTTTTACCAATACAAAAATGGAGAAATGAGCGACCGGGAAATGGCCGCCTTTGAAGAAGAGCTGGAAAAGCTGGAAGTCTATCAGGAATTGATTGAAAGTGAAATGCAGGACGACCGGGAATGGGACGTCGGCATCAGCCCGGAAAAACAGAAGGCTATTTTATCATACGGAAAACGCAAATCGTATTTGCGGATTTCAGTTCTCGCCGTCATTTCCACTTTGATGATTTTGCCGCTTTGTACTTTGGGAAGCTACCTCTATTACGGTTTGGGAGGAAAAGAAAGCACAGGCAATCAATTAATGGAAACCGCGGCCGTGACAGTGGCGACCACAATGCCGAACGTCCTCGTCGATACCTCCGGACTGAAAAGCCAGGTGAAACTGTTTGGAATGAATACGGAATTTCCGCTGCAAAAGCAGATTGGCACAAAAACGAAATCCGTCGGCGGAGAACGGATTGAAATGTTTTTAGATACAGTCAAATCGCCTGCCGTTAACTACTATGATCTAGACGCGGCACAGGCAAAGCATTATTTCGCCCATCCTTCCGGCTTAAAGGAACGCACGATTGACAAAGCCGGACAGACATTAAAAAAATTGCCTGAAGGAAGCGTGGCGGAGGTCTATCTTTCTTATGACCGGGCCTATCCTTCTTCTCAAGTATATTCAACTTTTAAAAAATACGATGTGAAGTTTTTATGGAACGCGATCGAAACGGAGAAAAACCTGAAAGACAGTCCTTATGCCGATCCGTTAGGATTTCCCGGGAAAGATTCTAAGCTGGCTCCCTCTTTCGAAGCGCAGGGACAGACAGACCGAGAACAATTTATCAGCGCCCTTGAATTTATGTCCCATCATAAAAAATGGGCGCAGGTGATATCGAAACGCAAAGACATGAAACTGAGCAGCAGAATCGACTATGTTGAACATCACGGAATGAACGTATACGGCTCTGTCGTGACGGGGCCGACAAAAGAAATCGAACGTCTGCTGAAAAACAAAACAGTCAAAGCAGCAAACATCGGTGAGGTGGAATTATGGAATTGGTAAGAATCTTTAAAGAGCATAATGTTTTCGGCTGGATATCGGTCGGTACCGCGATTTTGTCGCTGCTGCTTTTGAATGTGGCGATCATCAGCAATGTGACATTCTATTCTTATCAGATGCTGCCGTTTGCGATGGCCGCCGTGCCGTTCGGCATCATTGAGCTGTTTATTAAAAAAGGACGGACCGGACCGGGACTGCTCGGTGTCATACTCAATCTGTTCGTCATTGTCTGCGTATATACGATCGTTGCGGTTGATACGAATCTGCAATTCGGTTTTTAAGCATAAAATAAAAACAGGCCCTTTTACGGGGCCTGTTTTTTTAAAATGAAAGAACGCCGGTTAAATGCAGCAATACGACAATGATAGCCAGCGGCACAAGATATTTCAGAAGGAAATACCACAGCTGAAAGAAACGGTAGCCGATGGCGGAGCCGCTTTTCATCTCGGCAAACAGCTCCTGCTTCGGTATTTTCAGCGGAATAAAGATTGATATTAATAAGGCGCCGAGCGGAATCAGCACATTGCTGACGGTGAAATCCGCAAGATCAAAAAACGTTTTTCCGAACAAATGAACATCACTGAGAACACCGTATGATAAACAGGACGGAATTCCGACTAAGAAAATGAGCAGACCGCTTGTCCAGGACAGCTTCTTTCTTTTCGTTTCATCCCCTTTCCCCACAGTCGCCACGATAATTTCCACCATAGAAAAGGCCGAAGTCAGCGCGGCAAAGAAAAAGACTGCGAGAAAGCTGATAAAAAACAGCGAGCCGAACGGCAGCCGGTCAAAAACAGCCGGCAGCACGGTAAACAGCAATGTCGGTCCTTCATCCGGTTTAAATCCGAACGAAAAAACCGCCGGAAAAATGGCCAGTCCCGCAAACAGCGTGACGAGCACATTCATGATAACAATTGAACCTGCCGAGCCCGGGAGGTTTTGGGTCTTCGGCAGATACGAACTGTACGTCACCATGACCGAAACGCCGAGCGTTAATGTAAAAAACGCCTGTCCCAAAGCATAGAGGATGGATTCCGGCGTCAAATCTTCAAAATGCGGAACCAGTAAAAATTTAATCCCCTCAACGGCATGATCAAGCGTGACAGAGCGCAGCACAAGCAACAGAAACAGCACGAATAAAATCGGCATCAGCACCGCACTGACACGTTCAATCCCTTTCTGCACGCCTTTTGCGACGACCGCAACCGTCATGATCATAAATACCAGCTGCGCGGCGAGAGTCTGGATCGGATTTTCAATGACCGTACCGAACACCGTACCGTACTGCTCCTGAGTGAGTCCTGATAAAGAACCGGTAACGGCTTTCAGCACATAGAGCAAAATCCATCCGCCGACAACACTGTAAAAAGACAAAACTAAAAAACAGGCCGCCACACCCACATAACCCGTGAGGTGCCATACCGACTTTGGCGCGGCTTGTTTGTAGGCATCAATCGCATTTGTCTGGCCCCGTCTTCCGAAAATAAATTCACCGAGCAAAAGCGGATAGCCTAAAAGTACGGTAAAGAGGACGAAGACAAGAAAAAAAGCGCCTCCTCCGTTCGTACCCGCTACGTAAGGGAACTTCCAAATGGCTCCCAGGCCGATCGCCGAACCGGCAGCGGCCATAATAAATCCTATTTTTGAGGCCCATTGAACCCTTTTTTGGTCAGACACGACTTTCCACTTCCCTTCCGCCCTATATTATCCCTTATTCGCTGCGATAACTTAAGCCCATTTCAATATGTTTCACTCTTCTGAAAAATAAAAGAAGCGGCTGATGCCGCTCCTTACAAATCCCCGTTTAATTTTGAATGCTTTCTCGAATATAAGAAATAAATCACCAAACCGATGATCAGCCAGATAAAGAAACGAAGTATGGTGGCGGCGCCAAGGTTAATTATTAAAAACACGCAGAACAGAATGGACAATGCCGGAATAAAGGGAACTCCCGGGCATTTAAACGCTCTCGGCAGATCGGGCTGTTTCTTTCTCAGCACGATAACCGCCACGGAAATCAGGACAAACGCGGCAAGCGTGCCGATGTTCACCAGCTTCGCCAGTTCATCAAGCGGGACGAGCGAGCCGAGCAATGCCGACAGAATACCGAATACCCATGTGACCACGTGCGGCGTTTTATGCTTCGGATGGACTTTCGAAAGCGCCCCCGGCACTAAACCGTCACGGGACATCGCAAACATCACCCTCGTCTGGCCGTACAGCATGACGAGCATCACCGTTGTCATTCCCAGCACCGCGCCGATATCAATAATGCCCGCCACCCAGTTCTGCCCGGCCATCTGCAGGACGAGAGAAACCGGGTGATCGACGCCTTCAAAGCGGGCAAACGGTACGACGCCCGTCATAATCGCCGATACGGTCACATACAGCACGGTGCAGACGATTAATGAAAAAATAATTCCTTTAGGCAGATCCTTCGCCGGATTTTTCGTTTCTTCAGCTGCGGAAGAGACGGCGTCAAAACCGATAAAGGAGAAGAAAACGAGCGCCGCGGCACTGAAAACACCGCCGAACCCCATCGGCATAAACGGCTGCCAGTTGTGCGGTTTGACATATACAGCCGCAACGGCGATAAACAATAAAACAACAAGAATTTTCAGAATTACCATAATATTATTGACCCGCTTTGATTCTTTAATGCCTAAGTAGAGGATAAATGTAATCGCAAGCACAATAACAAATGCGGGAAGATTAAAGAATGTGACCGTGCCTTTAATTGATCCCGGCGCGGCCGTTAATGCGGCGGGAAGATGAATGCCGAAGCCCGCCAAAAATGATTGAAAATAGCCGGACCAGCCGACCGAAACCGCACTGACAGCGAGCATATATTCCAATATTAAATCCCATCCGATGATAAAAGCGAGAAGTTCTCCCAATGTCGCATAAGTAAATGTATAGACGGAACCTGAAACCGGCACGCTTGAAGCAAATTCAGCATATGACAAAGCCGCGAATAAACACGCAAGAGCGGCTATAACAAATGAAATGGTCAGCCCCGGTCCCGCCGTGACCGCGCCTGTTCCGGTTAACACAAAAATTCCCGTTCCGATGATGGCCCCTATCCCCAGCAGGGTCAGATCAAAGGCTCCTAACTCCCTTTTCAGCGACTTTTCGCCGCCCGTTGCGGCAAGCAGTTCCTGAATGCTTTTCTTTCTGAATATGCTCCCCTTCATCTGCTTCACTCCTTGTATATCAATCTCTTATGTTAGAATATTCAGATAACAATGGCTGTAATGACTAAATTCTTATTTTTCGCATGAAATATTTCAGCACATCATTCCTTTCTCCTATACCATATTATAACGAAACATATAAAAATGAAAATAACTTTTTGAAAATTCTATATATTATTTTTATGATTTCTTAAAGCAAAACGGAACCCATAACGTCCCTTCATACAGCGGGTTCTCACGTATTACAATCTTTGAGTTCACGATTTGACTGACAGCTGCCGCATTATATTGATATGTATGTTCAAATAAAAATCCCGCACCTTTTAGCAGTGCGGGATAAGGCTTACGGATTATGTGGAAATAAATCTGCCGCCATTTACGTGAATGGTTTGACCTGTCATATAGGAAGATTCGTCTGAAGCCAAAAGCACGTAAGCTCCGGCGTGTTCCGCCGGCTGCCCCGGCCGTCCCATCGGGGTGTCCAGTCCATGGTTTTCTACCTTTTCTTCAGTAAATGTCGCGGGAATCAGCGCGGTCCAGATCGGGCCCGGCGCCACTGCATTAACCCTGATCCCCTGATCGGCCAATGACATCGCCATCGAACGTGTAAAGGAAACGATGCCGCCTTTCGTGCACGAATAGTCGATCAATGATGTATCGCCCTGATAAGCGGTAATAGACGTTGTATTAATGATGGCGCTCCCTCTTTTCAGATAGGGCAGCACAGCTTTTGTCATATGAAACATGGAAAACATGTTTGTGCGGAACGTCTTCTCCAGCTGTTCAGCCGTAATATCAAGGATCCCGTTTTGCGGATGCTGCTCAGCCGCATTATTAACAAGAATATCAATTTTCCCGTAGTGATCTAAGACTTGCCGGACTGCCTTCTGACAATGCGCTTCATCACCGACGTCTCCCGGAATTAACAGGCATTCGGCCTGGCATTCTTCCGCGCGCTTTTTCGTTCTCTCGGCATCGGCATGTTCGTCAAGATACAGGATGGCAAGATCCGCTCCCTCCTTCGCGTAAGCGATCGCAGCCGCCGCGCCGATGCCGCTGTCTCCGCCCGTGATGACGGCGACTTTTCCTTTTAATCTGTCCGACCCTTTTACATCCGGATCTTCCAGAAGGGGCTTCGGGTCCATTTCCGACTCAATGCCGGGCTGGCGGTTTTGCACCTGCGGTTTTTGTCCTTCCGTTTGTCTGTCCATCGGATTCATATTCTCACACTCCTGCAATTGGTATTACTGAGACGATACCACGCAGTGCGGAGAGCTAAACGGACAAATATGCCAGGCTTAAAGCGGCTGAGCCGTTTCAGGTAAGGTGCCGGTGTATTTCGCAGACGGCCTGAAAATCATATTGTCAGCGGACTGTTCAAGTACATGGGCGCACCAGCCCGTCATTCGGCTTGCTGAAAAAGTCGGCGTAAACAACTCATTATCGACATCAATGGCCTGCATCACAGCCGCTGCGTAAAATTCCACATTTGTATACAGCTTCCGTCCCGGCTTATATTGCTCTAATAAGCGGATGGCTTCCTTCTCCACATAAAGCGCCAAGTCAAGCGACGGATCATTTCCCGCTACCTCTTCAGCCTTTATGCGCAGCGCTTCTGCCCGAGGGTCTTTTGTTTTGTACACTCTGTGGCCGAAGCCCATCAGGCGCTCTCCCCTCATAAGCTTCTGTGTCAAATAGGCTTCTGCGTTTTCTTTTTCGCCGATGTCTTCAAGCATTTTCGTGACACCTGAAGGCGCGCCTCCGTGCAGCGGCCCTTTCATCGTACCCAGTGCGGAAGTGACGGCAGACACTAAATCAGATTCAGTCGAAACGGTGACCCTCGCTGAAAAAGTCGATGTATTCATCCCGTGCTCCATCGCCAGAATCATATACGTCTCAAGCGCTTTCTTCTGAGCTGCGGACGGCTGCCTCCCGGTCAGCATGTACAAATAGTTTTCCACGTGGCCGTATCGTGCTTCAGGTGACAATGCTTTCAGCCCTTTTTTCCGACGATATCTGTACGCAATGATCGTCGGTGTGACGGCAATCAGTTTAATCGCTTCTTCCGGCTGGGGCGGATATGTAAATGAATCTGTGCCCAAACCTGAAATAGCCGTTCTCAGCACCGCCATGTCGTCCATCTCGTCCGGAAGCGTTTCCAATAAGCCGATGAGATGCTGCGGAAGCCCGCGCTCAGCTGCAAGTTCATCCTGAAACGCAAGCAATTGCCGCTCATCCGGAAGCGTTCCGTTTAAAATGAGATACGCCGCTTCTTCAAAACTGCATTGCAGCGCGATATCCTTTGCGTCATAGCCGCGATATATTAAATGCCCCTTTTCTCCGTCAATGTGGCTGATAGCCGTTTCTGCACAAGTAATTCCTTTCAATCCACGATAAATCAATTTCATTCCCCCTTATCCTCTTTCTGTTATTATAGTAAATATAATATTTAAAAAATAATGAATATTTTTAAGGGAATTAATTAAAACTTTTAATCAGAGGAGTGCATCTATGGATTTTAAATGGCTTCACACCTTCGTCACCGCAGCAAAATATGAGAATTTCAGAAAAACGGCGGAAACGCTTTTTTTATCTCAGCCGACCGTCACCGTTCACATAAAATTATTAGAGAAAGAAATCAGCTGTAAGCTGTTTCAGCGAAGCGGGAGAAAAATACAATTAACGGAAGAAGGAAAAGCATACGTGCCGTTTGCCATGAGGCTTTTGGAGGATTATGAAAACAGTATGGCGGAGCTGCACAGGGTGCGCCAGGGCTACTTCCACACGCTGACGCTCGCTGTTTCGCCTCTTATCGCCGACACCGTTCTTCCGTCTGTCATGAAGCGTTACACAGCGGACAATAAAGAGACTGAAATGACGGTCACCATTTACGAGTCGGAAGAAATCGCCTCCCAAATCAGAAACGGCTCAGCCGATATCGGGCTGAGCTGCTTAAAGGTGCAATCATCTTCCCTCACCTGCCGCCCCCTGTACAATGACCCCGTTGTGCTCGTCGCGCCCCCCGGCCGAAAATCAGGATCAGGGAAGGCGGCTGATGTGAAAGACCTGTTCGGACAATATCTGCTCCTGACCCATAACCATCCTGACTATTGGGATGATTTGCTCCGTCAGGTCAGAATACAATTCCCTTTCGTCAGAACGATGAAGGTGACACAGACGCATATTACGAAACGGTTTATTAAAGAGGGGCTGGGTGTCTCATTTCTGCCGCTGTCAGCTGTAAAGGCCGAACTCGCCGCAGGGAGCATGATTGAAATTCCATGCGAATTCGCCCAGATACCGAGCGCAGGCGCGTACGCCATCGCACTACATGAAAATGAAAAAAAGCAAACCTTTTTAGATTTTTTATCACATTTTCATTTTTAAGTGAAACAAATAGAGTTCTGTCCCGTCTAAATAAAAAAACCCGTTCTGATGAACGGGTTTCCCTGGCTGCTAGAATCTTTTCGCGCCCAGGTAGCGAGGCTTCCAGTAGCTGTTATTCAGGTCACTGGTTGTGACGCCGTCAGAACCGGCATGAATGAACTTGTTGTTTCCGATGTACACACCCATGTGTGAAGGGCCGGCCTGATATGTTGTAAAGAAGACGAAGTCCCCTTTCGACGGGCTGGACACGCTCTTCATTGAGCTCCAGTATCCCGCAGTGCTTGTTCTTCCGACACTCGTCTGTTTGTTCAGCAGGTACCAGATAAATCCGCTGCAGTCAAAGCCGGAAGTCGTTGTTCCGCCCCATACATACGGCGTGCCGATTAAAGATTGCGCATCAGAAACAAGCTTGTTTACATTCAGGCTCGTCTGTGCAGCGTTATGGTTAGATGAAGACTGATTTGATGAAGATCCCGTTGACGTTCCGGAGTTTGAACCGGAAGTTGATCCTTTTACTTTAAGAACTTGTCCGATGCGGATCAGGTCTGTTTTTAAACCGTTTAAACTTTTCAATTGGTTTACAGACATTTTATATTTATTCGCAATTTTCCAAAGGCTGTCGCCCTTTACGACTTTATATGTAGACGATGATGAATTGCTGCCAGAGCTTGAACCTGAAGATGATTTACCGTTGATTGACAGCGTCTGTCCGATGTAAATGATATCCGATTTTAATTTGTTCTCAGATTTAATGGAATTAATTGACGTTCCGTATTGATTTGAAAGTCCCCATAATGTATCGCCTTTTTTTACCTTAATCGTTTGCGCAGATGCCGCACCCGCAAACAAAGTCGTCCCTAAAACCACTGCCGTTGTTGCTGTAACAAGTTGCTTTTTCATGTTTTCCTCCCTGAATGATTCTATCTATTTTATAAGTCTCTTTTTTAAAGTTTTTATCTGTTTTCTATTATAAGGTTCAATTTCCACTAGAAATAGACTTGACTTCCCGTGACAAATTTCTTACTAATTCGTTTTTGAAAAAAGTTTTTAAGGGTATTAAATATTTCAATTTGATTTCAAACGTGACGAAAAACGAGCCGTTTTGTCATGTTTTTTTCCTGTGATCCTCGTTTTTTGGAAAAACAAAGAAATTCATTTTCCAAATTGACCCTTGTCAAAAAAATCCTCGTCTTTTTTGAAAAAGTGAATGATTTTCACCTTTTCCAGAAAACATAACCTTACATCGGAATTTACATTTCTAACAATGTTTCACCTGAAATTTACAGGAGGGACAGGCGCTCTTTACAAACATCCCCTACCATTAGACGTACAGACACGATTAAAGGAGGACGATTTGAGAATGAGTTTATTTAAACAGGTTCGATCAAAACTTCTGCCGGCGGCAGCCGTATCCGTGCTGACAGCCGGTCTGATTGCGGGTGCGGGGCTTCAGCACTCTGATCAGGCTGCGGCAAAAAAACAGCCTGAGAAAAACGAGATCAGAAACGTCATCTTCATGATCGGAGACGGAATGGGCGCGCCATACATGAACGCCTACCGTTCGGTCATTAACAAAGGAAAGCCTTCTGACGGCATGAAACTGACGGCATTTGACCCCAATCTTACCGGCATGATGATGACTTATCCTGACGATCCTGATTCCAATATCACCGATTCCGCGGCGGCCGGCACGGCAATGGCCACCGGCGTGAAAACGTATAACGCGGCGATCGGGGTCGATAAAAAAGGAAAGCGGGTAAAATCCGTCCTTGAAGAAGCGAAACAAAGAGGCAAATCAACTGGACTTGTCGCGACTTCAGAGATTGCCCACGCAACCCCTGCGGCATTCGGAGCCCATAACAAATCCAGAAAAAATATGGATGAAATCGCGAGCAGCTACTTTGATGACCGCATCAACGGACAACAGAAAGTGGATGTGCTCCTCGGAGGCGGCAAATCAAACTTTATCCGTAAAGACCGGAATATAACGAAGGATTTCAAAAAAGCGGGATACAGCTATGTTACATCAAAACAGGAGCTTAAAAAGGACCGCAATAAAAAGGTTCTCGGCCTGTTTGCCGATGGCGGACTCGACAAAGCGATCGACCGTTCAAACGCCGTCCCTTCATTAGAAGACATGACAACGGCAGCAATCGACAGACTGAACTCGAATAAAAAAGGGTTTTTCTTAATGGTCGAAGGCAGCCAAATTGACTGGGCCGGACATGACAACGATATAGTCGGCGCAATGAGCGAAATGAAGGATTTTGAAAAAGCGTATAAAGCAGCGATCGCATTTGCCAAAAAGGACAAACATACGCTTGTCATCGCTACGGCTGATCACACGACCGGCGGATTGACAATCGGAGCGAACAACGATAAAAACTGGCATGTTGAACCGGTTCTTGCAGCGAAAAAAACGCCGGCATTTATGGCTGACCAAATCAAAGCTGGCAAATCCGTATCTTCCGTGCTTGCGCGTTATACCGACCTGAAATGGTCAAAAGATGAAATCAAACAGATCGAAACGGCTGCAAAGCAGGATGCTGACAAGGGCGCCTACAAAGCGATCATTAAGCTCTTTAATGCAAAAACCAACAGCGGCTGGACAACCGGCGATCATACGGGCGAAGAAGTTCCCGTTTACGCATACGGTCCAGGAAAAGAATCATTTGCGGGGCTTTTAAACAACACGGATCAGGCCAAAAAGATCTTTCACATCTTAAAAAGCGGCAAATAAAAAAGGATGCGGGGTTTCCCCGCATCCCTTCTTCTTTTTTAGAGATATCTCCGATGCACTCCTTTTCCGTCATACGAGAACATCACTTCTTTATCTTCGAGAACTGATTCGATATGCACGCTCCTGCCCCACAGCTGGTACAGATACGGCAGCACTTTCTCCAAATATTTCAGATCAAGCTCAATTCCCTCATACCAATGTTTAATATAAAGCTCGTTATTCTTCAAATAATCTCCGTCATTGACGGTCAGATAAGGAAATCCCCCGTTCACCCGCATGTTCACGAGCTGGTCGCGCACAGCCTTCCATTCCTTGTCGATCACTTTATAGTCTCTGCCCTGCTTTTGGAATAAATACAAATCCTCGCGCAGCACAAGATCTTTCGTCAAATAATTGCGGATGAATGAAATATCCGATTCAATTTCCCTGACCTCAAACATTTTCTCCCTGCCGGAACCGGGCTTTACTCCTGTTTTTTTCATTTCTTCTGTCGGGTTGTCGTAGCGCTCTTCGATGTCTTCAAAAATTTTCAGCCCTAAATAATACGGATTGATTCCCGTTTTTGACGGCTGAATGACGCCTGCGTTCAGCTTCGCAAACTCGATCGCTTCATCCGAAGTCAGGTCAAGCTCTCGGATAATCCGCTGATGCCAATAGGATGCCCAGCCTTCGTTCATGATTTTCGTTTCCAGCTGCGGCCAGAAATACAGCATTTCTTCTCTCATCATCGTTAAAATATCACGCTGCCACGGTTCAAGCTCCCGCGAATGCTCTTCGATAAAAAGCAGAATATCTTTTTCCGGCCGGGGCGGGAACGGTTTTTTCCTTTTTTTCTTTTTAATCTGCTTCGGCTTATCCATATCCCATAAATCATCGTACGGCGATGACGCGGTTTCCTCTTCGTCCTCCTCCTCATCATCGACGCTCCACAGCAGCTTCGGCCTGACGAGCGACGGATCGATATGCTCCTGAATCGCCAGAATGGCATCTAAAAAGGACTCCACTTCTTTAATCCCGTGAATTCTTTCGTAATGCTTAATCCGCTCCGCTGTAGCCGCCATGCTCTCAACCATGTCCCGGTTCGTATTTTGAAAGCGGCAGTTATTTTTGAAAAAATCACAATGCGCAAGAACATGGGCGACAATTAATTTATTTTGGATCAGCGAATTGCTGTCCAGCAAAAAAGCGTAGCAAGGGTTGGAATTAATGACAAGTTCATAAATTTTGCTCAAACCGAGATCATAATGGAGTTTCATCTTGTGGAATTGTTTGCCGAAGCTCCAGTGGCTGAATCTCGTCGGCATGCCGTACGCCCCGAATGTATAAATAATCTCAGCCGGGCAAATTTCGTATCTCATCGGGTAGAAATCAAGGCCGAATCCCTTCGCAATGTCGGTTATTTCCTCAATTGCCCGCTGTAAACCTTTTGTCTCCTCCGCGTTCAACCGAATCCCCCCTACTTGGACTTATTTATAATGTATGACCCCTCCTCTCAAAAGATGAAATAACAGACGGGTTTCCGTCTGAAAACTTTCGGCACATCCGCCCCGTTTGCTTTATATGTAAGTGGGTAAAACACACACCACACCCTAAAAAAAAGAAAAAGGAGCGATTCTACTTGAACACAGCAGACATGCTTACCACGTATCTCAGCAAACTGCCGAATCTGATCATTGCACTGCTCGTCCTGCTTATCGGCTGGGGCATTGCGAAAATCATTGAAAAAGCCGTATACAAAGGCCTCCAAAAAACAAAAATCGACGACAGACTGTTCGCCGAAAAAAAGCCGGCGCGCTATTCCTCGGAAAAAGTCATCAGTAAAATCATTTATTTTATCGCATTAATTATCGTTTTTATTCTATTCTTTAACATTCTGCATCTGACAACCGTGGCTTCGCCTTTTGTCAGCATGCTGTCGGCGATAACGGCGGCTGTGCCGAGCGTTTTAAAAGCCGGTTTGATTCTGCTGTTGGGCTGGGCGGCCGCTTCGCTTTTCAGCTATCTCGTCAAAAAAGCGGGCATGAAACTGGCTGAACACGGCTGGCTCAGAAAATGGACCATGGTTTCTGAAGAAGCGGAGATGAGCAGATCCGTTACGGCCGCTTCACGAATCGTTTTTTATTTCGTCTTGCTCTTGTTCCTGCCGGGCGTTTTGTCCGCTCTCCAGATCAGCGGAGTATCAGAACCGTTTACAAATATGATCCAAAGCGTTTTGTCCTTTATACCAAAATTATTCGCCGCGGCGCTGATTGTATTAATCGGCTGGCTTGTTGCCCGTCTCGTCCGTGATATTGTCACAAACTTTCTGGCGAGTATCGGCACGGAAAGACTTGCCGCACGTATGGGGCTTTCTATTTATCTGAAAGATACAAGCCTGTCGGCAATCATCGGAACGATTGTCTACGTGCTGATTTTCATTCCGGTTGTCATTTCTGCGCTGGATCGGCTTGATGTAGCAGGCATTTCTGAACCGGCGTCCGCAATGCTGAACACGGTCTTCACAATGCTTCCTAACATCATCATCGGTATTGTGCTGATCATCGCCGGCATCTGGATCGGAAAATGGGTAAACAGCATTGTAACAGGACTCTTGCACCGGGCCGGCTTCGACTCACTTCTTGGAAAAATGGGCTTTGAACAGGCGGAGCGCCCGAAACTTACGCTTTCTCAGACGGTCGGCATGATTGCGCAGATCATCATCGTCCTGCTCTTTACGGCAGAGGCGCTGCAGCTTGTTCATCTCGAATTTCTCGTCGTCATCGCGACCGGCATTATCGCTTACCTGCCTAATGTTCTGGCCGCTGTATTTATTCTCGGAATCGGGCTTTTGGCCGGACAGCTCGTCAGCAGACTGCTTGTCGGCATGCTGAGCGGAAAAGAATTCAGATTCCTGGCGCCGCTTGCGAAATATACAATTATCACTCTCTCAATCTTTATGGCGCTAGATCAGCTCGGCGTCGCCGATACGATCGTAAATGCCGCGTTTATTCTCATTCTGGGCGGTTTTGCACTTGCCTTCGGACTTTCATTCGGTCTTGGGGGAAAAGAGTTTGCCTCCCGTTATCTCGCGAAATTGGATCGCAAAATCGAAAAACATCAATCGGCTTCTGACGATCGTAAGCCGCCGATGTCTTAATTCAAAAAAAACGTGTGCTCAGAAGGAGCGCACGTTTTTTGAGTTTGAGGGGCAAATTCCTTTTTTTTCATTTTGAATTCCTTTATGATAAAATGTAACAGAAGTAAAATCTCTTTTTTCGAGGTCATTCTATGAAATTAACGAATTACACTGATTATTCTTTACGCGTTTTGATTTTTTTGGCTTCCAGACCTTCCGAAGAACTTTCTAACATAAAAGAAATCGCAGACACGTATTCCATCTCTAAAAACCACCTTATGAAAGTGATTTACCGTCTCGGCCAGCTCGGGTATGTAGAAACGATCCGCGGCCGTGGAGGCGGTATCCGATTAGGAATGATACCGGAAGACATAAACATTGGTGAAGTCGTTCGAAATACAGAAGACGACTTTAACATCGTAGAATGCTTTGACTCCCAAAAAAATCTCTGTATCATATCTCCCGCCTGCAACTTAAAGAACCTGTTGTATGAAGCTCTCCAAGCTTATCTGGCCGTTTTAGACAAATATACGTTGAGGGATCTGGTCAAAAATAAAGAGGAGATTATGAGACTGCTCAGAAGCTGAAGGAATGTCCGCATTCCTTCTTTTTTTATGCCCGCATAAGAAAAAAGGACTAATTCTCTTAATATGATAAATGATTGCAGACAAGTGCCGATATAAAGATTATCATTACTGATATCCTCATCTTGCGGCTGCAACGAATGGGGATAGTAAAATCATCGCAGGAAAAGGGAGATTCACTATGAAAAAAAAGTTAGCGGTCGGTTTGACTGCATCTGCGATTGTCGGGTCTGCATTAGCTGTAACACCGGCAGAAGCACAAACGATTAAGGTCAAAAGCGGAGATTCATTATGGAAGCTTGCCCAAACCTACAATACAAGCGTGGATGCCATTACATCAGCGAATCATTTAAAATCCAGCGTGCTTTCCATCGGGCAGACGCTCACCATCCCTAACGGCAAATCAGATTCCGGAAGCTCATCGTCACCTTCAAAGAACAGCGGCACATCTAAAAGTGTGTATACGGTTAAAAGCGGAGACTCGCTCTGGCTGATCGCATCTGATTTTAAAATGTCCGTGCAGGAACTGAAAAAACTGAACGGTCTGACAAGCGACTTAATCCGCGCGGGACAGAAGCTGCAAGTGACAGGGAAAGTTTCCTCAAGCACCGACCAGACAAAAACCGTGCCGGGCAGCAGCTCAAACAGCAGCAAAAATCAGTCATCATCTTCCGGGACATATAAAGTCAAACTCGGCGATTCACTATGGAAGATCGCAAACAGCGTCCATATGACCATTGCGGAACTCAAAGTTTTAAACAACTTAAAAACGGATACGATCTACGTCAACCAAGTCTTGAAAACAAAAGGAACGTCTTCTTCGGGAAGTACGCCGCCAAAGGACAATTCAAACCAAAATCAAAACCAGACGCAAACGTCCTCTTACACAGTAAAAAGCGGCGATTCGCTCTGGAAAATCGCAAACGCATACAATATGACGGTTCAGCAAATCAGAAGTATCAATAAACTGACGTCAGACATGCTGCGGGTCGGACAAGTGCTTAAGCTGACAAAAACGTCATCTTCCGGTTCTTCGTCTCCGTCAACTCCTAACCAATCCGGAGATACAGGGAAAACCACTACATATACCGTGAAAAGCGGGGATTCTTTATGGGTGATCGCCCAAAAATTCAATGTAACCGCCCAGCAGATCCGCGAGAAAAACAATCTGAAAACAGATGTGCTTCAGATCGGACAGAAGCTGACGATTACCGGACAGCAGACAAACCCAACACCGAATCAGTCCGGCGGAACAGGCGGCACAGGTTCAACAAGCGCGAAGATTAATGTAATGATCGATGCCGCAAAAGCTCAACTGGGCGTACCGTATGTATGGGGCGGGACAACGCCGAGAGGCTTTGACTGCAGCGGCTTTATTTATTACGTTCTCAATAAGGTCACTTCCGTATCCAGACTTTCAGCCGCAGGCTACTGGAATACGATGACATCAGTAAGCCAGCCGGCGGTCGGTGACTTTGTCTTTTTCTCAACTTATAAAGCCGGCCCTTCCCACGTCGGCATTTATCTCGGAAACGGACAGTTTATTAATGCCAACGATTCGGGTGTCGTCATTTCCAGCATGAACAATTCCTATTGGAAACAGCGCTACCTCGGAGCGAAACGCTTCTTCTGATACAGACAAGCTGCATAGCCGCATCAGGCTGTGCAGCTTTTTTTTACAGTCTGAAAATATTAATGCTGATCACATGTTTTGTCACGGGATGAAAATACACTTCAGCACGGGATGAAAACGTATCTTTTTTTGTTTTTACCGTAACGCGAAACACGTCTTTCGTCTGTTCCCGGTTTACTTTCGTACGGCCCATGTATGAATAATCGGTAAGCTCGGCTCCCTCGTATTCACGTTCCAGCTGATTCCATGCGAGCTGCTCCCATTTTTCAACTGATGGATCAAGGTGTTCTGTATGTCCTTTTTCAGCGATCGAGGCGATGAGAATGCCGCAAAACAATAAGGCCAGCGCAAATGGAAGGGATTTCATTGTTATGTTCTCCTGAGTCGTTTTTAGTCAATCTTAGCGTGTCCAAAAAAGGGGCGGATATGCGGTTTTATTTTATGTCTCCCTCATATTGCTATACCGCAGTTATACGGCCACCAACTTTTCCCCCGTTGCATTCAGGCTTCGGCGGCATAAACTAACGGAGAACTTCTCATTGAAAGGAGAAGCGTAAGATGGATCATGCCGATTATGATAAAGCCTTGTATTACACACACCGATCCCAATGGGACAATTTGTTAATTTTGATGGTGCGTACGAAAGATGATTTGTTATCAAAGCGTATTGAGCACTTTCTGCACGCGTATCATTTCGAATATGATGATGCGGTGCTTGAAAAAGAGCTGTATTCCCTTCTCGGGTATATTGATCATGCGGCAGAACTCGCGTATGAAGATCAATTAGCCATGCTGACATAAAACAATCCCGGCGTTAAACGCCGGGATTTCCTGTGTTTATAAACATGTTCAGTTCTTCCATCATGTCTTTCAGGCTGACCGCCATATCCTCAGATACGGTCTGGCGCTCCATGTCAATGTGAATCGGATCTAAAATCAGCTGTTTCGGGATAACATTTGCATAGACGCCCCGCATGACTGTCCGCATATTCGCCAGCGCGTTCATGCCGCCTTTTCCTCCGCCCGCCGCGGCAATGATTGCCACCGGTTTATAGGTACAGTGTTCGCTGCTTAAAAAATCAATGGCGTTTTTTAACGCGCCGCTCATGCCGCTGTGATACTCGGGAGATAATAAGACGACGGCAGACGACTTTTTCACAAGCCGTCTCAGCTCTTGCACTGAGGGCAATTCATTCTGTTCTTCTTCACCGTTATATAGCGGCAGTCCGCTTTCGCTCAAATCAATAAAATCGGTATGAAACCGGTCTCTGATATAAGAAGCGGCAATTCTAGTCCGCCCGTTTTTTCTCGGGGTGCCGCTGATCACTAATATGCTCATTTATTTTACCGCCTTTCCAGAAACATTATATTTTACGGCATACAATGCCGCTTGCGTCCGATCGGAAAGATTCAGCTTTGACAGCAGGTTGGACACATGGGTCTTCACTGTTTTTTCAGAAATAAACAGAGATGCGGCAATTTCCTTATTGCTTTTCCCTTTGGCTATTTCTTGAAGAACATCTTTTTCACGAGGGGTCAGCTGATAATATTTTTCCTTATTCTGATCATCCTGAACCATATGATTGAGCACGTGAGGCACAATGTCCGCCGACAGCCGGTAACGTCCGGAATATACTTCACGAAGTGTTTTCACTAAGTCATCGGGCTGGGCGTCTTTCAGCTGATACGCTTTGGCGCCGGCTTTTAGAGCGGGAATGACATGCTCCCGGTCAGAATAGCTCGTCAACACGACTATGCTGATGTCAGGAAATCGTTCAGCCGCAATGTTTGCCGCTTCAATGCCATCCATATCAGGCATTGATAAGTCCATTAAAATGATGTCCGGCCCCGTCTTTTCAGCTTGCTGAAGCGCTTCAGCACCGGTAGACGCCTCACCGACAACTTCAATATCCTCCTGAGTGGCGAAGAAATAGCGTAGTCCTTTGCGGACAACGTGATGATCATCAGCGATCACAATTTTCATCAGTCAGACCCTCCTATCCCGAAAAACGGAAGCCGAACGGAGACAATCGTTCCGCCGCCAAGCTCAGATTGCAATGTAAAACGGGCTCCGATTGCTTCGGCGCGCGCTTTCATGCCGGCAATGCCGAGCGACGGCAGTCCCGCATGCGCATCAGTGCTGAAGCCGGCTCCATGGTCGCTAATGGTAAGCTCGGCGTAATCCGGCTTTTTAACGGCGGAAATGATAACCCGGTCCGTTCCCGCATGCTTTTTGCAGTTATTCAAAGCTTCCTGGGCGATCCGCCATAGCGCGTGTTCCTGTTCATCCGTAAGCTCCAGTTCGTCTTCCATGTCACAGACTGCTTCCAGACCGATGAGAGCGGCATAGCTTTTGATCGACGCATACAGCCCTTTCGTTAAGCTTTCCGGCCTCAGCTGCCAAATGAGCGCCCTCATTTCTGTTAACGCATCCTGAGAGAGCTCCTGGATGAACGTAATCATCTGCCGGAGCCGTTCATCATCTGTCAAGCTTTTAGCGGCTTTTGCCGTTAAGCTGACAGAAAACAGTATCTGATTGACGGAATCATGCAGCTCTTGCGCGAGTCTGCTTCGTTCCATCAACAGGGCGTTCTGCTGTTCAAATTCAGCCAGTTTCATCCGCTGGATCGCCGTTCCGATTTGAAACGCAACCGCTTCAAGAAGATGCAGTTCTTCTTCATTGAAAAATGTCTTTTCACTTGCAGCGACATTCAGTAAACCGAATTTCCGGCCGCCGTCTTCAAGGGGAACGGTCGCATGATGGGTAATGCCCTCCGTGTCGCGGCAGTTCGTCGTCTGTTCCGCAAATTCAATCCGTTTACAATTCATAATGTTTACAGCCTTGGTCAATCCTCCGTTGCTGAATTTGGTCAGACAATAGCAGTCCCCGCTGCACATTAATGCATTGTCCCGCTGACCGAGAGCCGGCGGTAAATAAGCGGATGCGGCGAGCGTATAGGATCCGTCCGGCTCAATCAGAAAAATCCATCCTGTCTGCAGCCCGGTCAGACTGAGCAGTTCGCGCAGGACTTTATCAAGCGCTCCTTTCATATCGTGGCTTTGGTTTAAGGTTTCCGCAATCGCTTTTAATGTTTTTAACGTTTCTACCGTCGTTTTCGTCAAACTCCCTCACTCCGGCCAATCAGAATTATCCATATTATATCAATTCTCATCTGTATATTCCTTTGTTTTCAGCATGATTTTTTCTCATACTTTCGGATGAGGCGTAAAAAAACCGCCGGATGTCGCTTCCGGCGGTTTGTAGTTTATTTCGTTTTTTCCACTATGCTGTCCACCGTTTTCATGACGGCGTCAGATAATGCTGCAAGACGCTGTTCGCTGTCTTGTAAAGAAGTGCCTTTCACTGCGAAATAGAACTTCACTTTCGGCTCCGTTCCTGATGGACGAAGGCAGAACCAAGAGCCGTCTTCAAGGAAATATTTCAGGACGTTTGACTTCGGAAGATCAATATCCTCTTCCCGATGACCGGCAAATACAGTCCGTTTTCCTGTTGAATAATCCTCAGCTTGCGTAATTTGTTTTCCGGCCATTTGCTTTGGCGGATCATTTCGGAATGAAGTCAGGATAGCGGAAATCTGTTCGGCTCCCTGTTTTCCTTTTAACGTCAATGACTTCAAGCCTTCACGATAATATCCGTATTCTTTAAAGATGGAGAGCAGCGCGTCATAAAGCGACATGCCCTGCTTTTTATAAAAAGCGCATACTTCGACGGCTAACAGCGCAGCCTGGATTGCATCTTTGTCACGGGCGAAATCTCCGATTAAGTAGCCGTAGCTTTCTTCATACCCGAACTGGAATGTGTATTGGCCGGATTTTTCATATTCTTTGATCTTTTCACCGATAAATTTGAAGCCTGTTAACGTGTCGACCGTATCTAATCCGAACGATGAAGCGACGGCGCGGCCCAATTCGCTTGTGACAATCGTTTTCATGACAACGCCGTTTTCCGGAAGGGACCCTTGTTTTTTCTTCTCGGAAAGCAGATAGTGCAATAAAAGCGCCCCTGTCTGGTTCCCCGTCAGCACCGTATACTTGCCTTCACTGTTTTTCACGGCAATGCCGAGACGGTCGGCATCCGGGTCCGTAGCAACGAGAATATCGGCATTTTGTTCTTCTCCGAGCTTAATGGCATATTCGAATGCCGCGTGCTCTTCAGGGTTTGGCGATTTGACGGTTGAAAAATCCGAGTCCGGAAGCTCTTGTTCCTTTACGACAGTGACGTTTTTGTAACCGAGTGCTTCAAGACCCCGGCGTACCGGTTTATTCGCCGTGCCGTGCAGCGGAGTGAACACGACGCTGACGTCCACTTCTTCTGAAAGCTCAGGATGAACGGAGATGGAAGTCAGTTTTTCAGTATATGATTTATCAATTTCTTCACCGATAATCTTAATTAAACCTTTTTCCTTCAGCGCCTGTTCATCTTCAACTTGAATCGTTAATTCATTTTCTATGGCATTCACTTCAGCAATGACGATGTCCGCTTCTTTCGGCGGCAGCTGTGCGCCGTCATCGCCATACACTTTATATCCGTTATATTCAGGCGGGTTATGGCTGGCCGTCACGACGATACCCGCATAAGCGTTCAGCTTTCTCACCGCAAAAGACAGCTCAGGCGTCGGGCGGAGCTCATCAAATACGTATGTTTGAATGCCTTGGGAAGCAAGGGTTTTGGCAGCTTCCATCGCAAACTCAGGGGATTTATGACGGGAGTCGTACGCGATCGCAACGCCTCTTTTTTTCGCGTCCTCGCCATGTTTGGCGATATACGCCGCGAGTCCGGCGGATGCTTTGCGGACCGTGTAAATGTTCATTCTGTTTGTGCCCGGTCCGATTTCTCCTCTCATGCCTCCTGTTCCGAACTCCAGATTTTTGTAGAAAAAGTCTTCCAGCAGCTGCTCGTTTCCTTCTGCGGCCGCCAATAATTTTTTCAATTCTGAATCTAAATGTTCGGCCTGATTCCAGCGTTCGTAACTCTTACTCCAACTCATGTTCGTCCTCCTATAATTTCAGCTTATGACCATATTTTAATATGAAGCGGCTGTCCGTGTCACTTGATAACTTAACTCAACGCTTTATGTAAAAAGAAGGGCTTATGCCTTTTCGGCACAGCCCTCCGATTATTATTGTTCGAGCGGAACAACCGCATCATGCAGCAGCGTGTTTAACCACTCGGTGTGTTTCGCTTTCGTTTCATCATCCCATTGGAATCGGTCGCTCATGTAATCAATCACAGCCGTTTTATACGTTTTCACCCATTTGATGTCGAAGAACAGTCTGCCCGTTCTGCGGACGAAGAAATCAGCAGGTGTCGCAGCCATCTCTTCTTCAATGCTGTAAGCCGCTTCCGCCAAAATGTGAACCGGGATCTGGCGTTTTGCCGCTTCGTCTTTCAGACCTTCAATGCGGTTGAAGACATTATCAACGTTAGAGCCGTATCTGATGGCTAACTGCTTAGCAGTTTCCTGTGATAAACCGATTTTCAAGCCGTCTTTTGTCTTTGCTTCCACAAATGACTCGAAGTTTTTAGAGCCGCCGACATGTCCTCCGGAAATCGGCATCGTCTTCGTTTTACAGCCGCCGAAGTCCTGGCCGCCTTCTTCTTTTAAACGGTCGCGGACAAGATCGACAATGTGCTCAGCCATTTTTCTATAACCCGTCAGTTTTCCTCCGGCGATTGTAATCAGGCCGGATTGAGATGTCCAGATTTCATCTTTACGGGAGATCTCAGACGGATCTTTTCCTTCTTCGTGAATGAGCGGTCTGAGGCCGGCCCAGCTTGATTCAATATCGTCAGCCGTAATATTCAGTTCCGGGAACATATAATTGATAGAGCTGACGACATAATCACGATCCTGCACAGTCATGCGCGGATGCTCAAGTTTTTGTTTGTAAACCGTATCTGTCGTACCTACATATGTTTTTCCTTCACGCGGAATGGCGAACACCATCCGGCCGTCCGGCGTGTCAAAGTACACTGCCTGCTTAAGCGGGAATACGGATTGGTCGAATACAAGATGGACCCCTTTTGTATGCTGGAGATGCTTACCGTTTTTGCTGTGGTCTTTTTCTCTCAGCTGGTCAACCCACGGACCTGTCGCATTGACGATTTTTTTGGCATAAATTTTGTATTCCTTGCCTGACAGCAAATCTTCAACTAAAACGCCGACAACTTTTCCTTTTTCATACAGCAACTCTTTCACTTTAGAATAGTTGACAGGCTCTGCACCGAATTTAACGGCTTCTTTCATGACTTCAATCGTCAGTCTCGCATCGTCCGTCCGGTACTCTACATAGTAGCCTCCGCCTTTTAAGCCGTCTTTTTTGACAAGCGGCTCTTTCTGCAGTGTTTCTTTTGCAGACAGCATGCTTCTGCGCTCTGCTTTTTTCACCCCTGCTAAATAGTCATACACACGCAGACCGATGGAAGTAGAGAATGAACCGAATGTGCCTCCTTTATGGAACGGAAGCAGCATCCATTCCGGCGTCGTCACGTGCGGGCCGTTTTCATATACAATGGCACGTTCCTTACCGACTTCAGCGACCATTTTGACTTCAAATTGTTTCAGATAACGCAAGCCGCCGTGGACAAGCTTTGTAGATCGGCTTGATGTGCCAGCCGCAAAATCCTGCATTTCGCTCAAAGCGACTTTCATTCCTCTTGAAGCAGCGTCAAGCGCCGTACCGGCACCTGTAATACCTCCGCCTATAATAAACAGATCGTATGTTTTTTTAGTCATGTCTTCCAGCATATGATCCCGTTCCAAACTTGAAAATTGGTGATTCATCATTACGTTTCCTCCTTGTTGTCACGGTATAGAAAAAGAGACCACAACAGCCAAAGCGCTGTCATCACTTTGGTGCTGTGGTCTCTCCTCATCTCAGGACCGTTCCTATTAACTTGTTTTCAGTATACCACAATTTTATCTTATTTAAAAGCCATAGCTGCATTTACTGCTTTTTTCCAGCCACTGTACAATTCTTCGCGTTTTTCATCTTCCATATCCGGTTTGAATTGCTTATCCAGATTCCATTGATCAGCGATTTCAGCGCTGTCCTTCCAGTAGCCGACAGCAATTCCGGCTAAATATGCGGCACCGAGCGCCGTCGTTTCATTAATTTGCGGACGTTCGACCGGAACATCAAGCAAGTCGCTTTGGAACTGCATAAGGAAATTATTTTTTACCGCTCCGCCGTCTACACGCAATGTTTTCAAAGAGATGCCTGAATCAGCCTCCATGGCGTCAAGAACATCTTTCGTCTGATATGCGAGCGATTCAATCGTAGCACGGATAAAATGCTCCTTCGTCGTTCCGCGTGTCAGGCCGAAGACTGAGCCGCGCACGTCACTATCCCAGTACGGTGTGCCTAATCCGACAAAAGCAGGCACGACATAAACACCGTCAGTGGAATCCACACGCTCTGCGTATGTCTCGCTTTCTTTCGAATCCTGGAACATCCGCATGCCGTCTCTCAGCCATTGGATGGCAGAACCAGCGACAAAGATGCTTCCTTCCAGCGCATACTCAACTTTTCCGTCTAATCCCCAGGCAATTGTCGTCAGCAGGCCGTGCTCTGAAGTAATGGCTTTTTCACCGGTATTCATGAGCATAAAGCAGCCTGTGCCGTATGTGTTTTTCCCCATGCCTTCTTCAAAGCACGCCTGACCGAACAGCGCTGACTGCTGATCTCCTGCCGCCCCCGCAATCGGAATATTTTTACCGAAGAAATGATAATCAACCGTTTTCGCGTATACATGAGAAGACGGTTTCACTTCAGGCAGCATGGATTTCGGCACGCCTAAAATATCAAGCAGTTCATCATCCCATTTTAATTCATGAATATTAAACATCAGCGTTCTTGAGGCATTGGAATAATCCGTTACGTGTGCCGCGCCTCCGGACATTTTCCAGATGAGCCATGAATCAATCGTTCCGAACAGAAGATTTCCGTTTTCCGCTTTTTCCCGGGCGCCTTCTACATTGTCAAGAATCCATTTGACTTTTGTTCCTGAGAAATAAGGGTCGATCAGAAGCCCCGTTTTTTGTCTGAATGTATCACTGTATCCTTTTTCACGAAGCTCTTCGCAAATGCCGGATGTTTGTCTGGACTGCCATACAATCGCATTGTATATCGGCTTTCCGGTGTCTTTATCCCATACGACCGTCGTTTCCCTTTGGTTCGTGATGCCGATTCCGGCAATTTGATCAGCGCTGATCCCGGACTCGGAGATAACAGTCGCGATAACAGCGAGCACCGTTCCCCAGATTTCGTTCGCATTGTGCTCCACCCAGCCCGGCTGAGGGAAATGCTGTGTGAATTCCTTTTGAGCGGAATGCACGATTTTTCCTTCTTTATTAAAAAGAATCGCTCTTGAGCTTGTTGTGCCTTGGTCAATTGATAAAATATAGGTCTCCATGATGCCGCTCTCCTTTTTAAATATATTTAGAATTTGATAATGTTTTCTGTGATTGAGATTTTTTGGTGTAAATATAGAGTATGAAAAGCACGATAACCATTATAACGCTTACAAACCAAAAGCTAGGTGTCACATTCCCTTTAAACGCGGCATTGTAAAATACGCCGCCGAACGCACCGCCCATGATCGGACCGAGAACGGGAATCCAGGCATATCTCCAATTTGACGGCCCTTTTTTCGGAATCGGCAGAAAGGCGTGCGCGATTCTAGGCCCCAAATCCCGCGCAGGGTTGATCGCATACCCGGTCGTTCCTCCAAGAGAAATTCCGATGGCAACGATGAGAAATCCGACAATCAGCGGGTTCAGCCCTTTTGTAAATTCATTCGCTCCGATTGCCAAAATGCCGAGCACAAGCACAAATGTACCAATGACTTCACTTATCATATTCCCAAATGTATGAGGAATACTCGGTCCGGTTGAGAAAACGCCCAGTTTAGCGGCCGGATCATCCGTCGCCTTCCAATGGGGCAGATAATGAAGGTACACAATAACCGCACCGATAATGGCTCCGATCATCTGTCCCGCAATATAAACAGGGACGTCTTTCCAAGGAAAACTGCCTTCAAGCGCAAGGCCTATCGTTAAAGCCGGATTCAAGTGAGCGCCGCTGATGCCGCCGACAGCATATGCCGCCATGGCTACGCCCAGCCCCCAGCCAAATACAACAACAATCCATCCGGATTGGTATGAAAGCGATTTCTTTAAGTTGACTCCCGCACAAACGCCGCCGCCGAAAATAATAAGCAGCATTGTACCGATTACTTCTCCCCAAAATGCTGTCATCATCATTCCTCCTAAATGACAAAATAGCAGGTTTGACAGAGTTATAGAGAATAAAAAACCCACAACAAACCGCTTTACGCTTTATTGCCTTTCGTAAAGAGCTGTTGTGGGTCTCCGGGTCTCCATCACATAGTATTAACCTAGGTCTATTGTAACAACGGGTGTAAGCGGTGTCAATCTTTTTTTGTCATAGAATGTTCATATTTAGCCCATAAATCGGTGTCTGAAGTCGTCACGGCCGTAGCCCCTGCCTGCAGGGCGTTTTCAACGTCCTGCTCCGTGCGGATAAAGCCGCCGGCAAAAATCGGTATCCCCGTCATCTCTTTAATTTCCCGGATTAAAGTCGGAACGATGCCCGGGAGAACCTCGATAAAGTCGGGCTTATGCTTACCGACGAATTCCATACTCTTTTCCACGGCGCTTGTATCCAAGAGAAACAGACGCTGGATCGCATATATTTTCTTTTGTTTCGCTTTGGCGATGACCGCGGATCTCGTTGAAATGATGCCGGCAGGCCGGATGTCCTGACAAATGAACTCCGCACCGTATTCATCATGTTTAATGCCGTGAATTAAATCGACGTGAATCATCAGGTGTTTTCCGTGTTTTTTCGCTTCATTCACGACACCTTTTAATTGACCGAGGTGAATATCTAAAATGACGCCGTATAAGAACAGACTTTCTAAAAATGCATCGAATTGCTTCATGTTCCGGATAGCCGGTAAAATCTGCTGGTTGTGAAAACTCATGTTTTACTCCTTTACATTAAAAATCAATGCTCAGCACGCTTTCCTTGACGGTCGAAATGATGAAAGAAAGCTCTTCGTCAGTCAGGCAAAAAGGCGGTGACAGCTGAATGACATTATTATATCCCGCAACAGTATCGCCATTTTTCCCGACAAGCAGGCCTTTTTTCTTACACGAGGTGATGACGTGCTGCACAGCGGCGGCATCAGCGGGTTCCCTGGTGATTTTGTCCTTTACAAGCTCGATGCCTGTGAGAAGGCCCTTTCCGCGTATATCTCCGACCGCGGGATGTTCTCTGAGCGGCTGAAGCTCCCGGAGCAGCCTTTCCCCAAGCTCCCGGGAACGGGCGATCAGATTTTCGTCCTCCATCAATTGCAGGTTTTTCAAAGCGAGAGCGCAGGCTGCCGGATTGCCTCCGAATGTATTCACGTGCCGGAAGCGGCCGTACGGCTCACCGCCCGAGTATTTCTCAAAAATCTCCCGTTTCACTGCCGTCGCCGACAGCGGCAGGTAAGCGCTCGTGATGCCTTTTGCCATTGTGACGATGTCCGGCGAGACGCCGTAATGCTGAAATCCGAACGGCTCTCCCGTGCGGCCGAAACCGCAAATGACTTCATCACTGATCAGCAGCGCGCCGTGGCGGCGGCAAATTTCCTCTACCTTCGCCATATACCCGTCCGGAGGCATCAGTATCCCACCGCCTGTAATAATCGGTTCCATAATAACACCGGCAATCGTTTCGCTTAACTCCCACGTCATGATCCGGTCGATTTCATGTGCGCTTTCCAAAGTGTCAGCATCGGCGGGATTCCGATAGAGATCAGGCGGCGCTGCATGCAAAAATCCTTGTGAGAGCGGCTCATATTTATATTTTCTCTGCGCCTGGCCGGTAGCGACGAGCGCCCCCATCGTATTGCCGTGATAGCCTCTGTATCGGGAGATGAATTTGAAGCGGCTGTGATCGCCGTTTTCAATGTGGTATTGGCGGGCAATTTTGAACGCGGTTTCATTTGCTTCCGATCCGCTGTTGGAAAAGAAGATTACATAATCGCCGCCGAGCCATTCATTCAGTTTTTCCGCAAGTTCAATCGCGGGTTTATGGCTTTGGGTCAGCGGATAATAAGGAAGCTCTTTCAATTGGCTGTAGGCCGCATCGGCAAGTTCCTTTCTCCCGTATCCGATATTGACGCACCACAGTCCTGACATGCCGTCCAAATACCGCCTGCCGTCAATATCCGTAACCCAGGCGCCTTCCCCTTTTTGGACGATTATGCTGTCATCCGGCTCCGCCCCTTTCATCGCGTGCCAAATCAGCTCTTTATCCTTTTGTTTGAGTGACTGATTTTTTTGTACATGTTCCACACCGCTCATCTCCCTTTCAATATCATTGCACTGTATCGAAAGCTGCACGGCTTCTGACGCCGATTTTCTTGGTGAAGTTTTCCTCTTAATAAGAATATAAAGGCGCAGCGCGGGCGAGTCAACAAAGCGGCGGCAAATAAAAAACGCTTTCTCCCAGAAAGCGAAAGGGCTACAAGAGCATATCCCGAAACGGGGTACGGTGCAAGTGTTTTTATAAAAAAACCCGCCCCTAAGCGGAGCGGGCTTTCTTTATTTAAGATGCGTAATCCGGTAAATGTCTTTGCGCCGGTCTTTCAGCTGGCGCACGGTTCCGTTTTCACGCTGCCTTCTTAAAATTTCAAGGTCGACGTCCCCGATAACGACCATTTCGATATTCGGATTCGTTTCACCGACGATTCCGTCTCTGGCGAATTCAAAATCAGACGGAGCAAAAATGGCTGACTGCGCGTACTGAATATCCATATTTTCTGTTTGCGGCAGGTTTCCGACCGTGCCTGAGATGACGGTGTAAATCTGATTTTCAACCGCCCTCGCCTGAGAGCAGTACCTTACGCGCAAGTAGCCTTGGCGGTCTTCAGTACAGAACGGCGTAAAGATAATTTTCGCCCCTTGATCCGCGGCAATTCTCGCAAGCTCCGGAAACTCGATATCGTAGCAGATCTGAATGGCGATCTTTCCGCAGTCCGTATCAAATACGCGCACCCTGTCTCCGGCGCTGATGCCCCACCATTTCCGTTCATTCGGCGTAATGTGAAGCTTATATTGTTTTTCAATCGTGCCGTCACGTCTGAATAAGTAGGCGATGTTATAAATTTTCCCCTCTTCTTCAACAAAGTGGGAACCGCCGATAATGTTGACATTGTATTTCACCGCGAGGTCTGTAAAGAGGCTGATATAGTCCTCGGTATATTCGGTAATCCTCTGAATAGCCAGACTCGGAGAACGCTCCTCAAGGAAAGACATCAGCTGCGTCGTGAAAATCTCTGGGAACACCGCGAAATCAGATCGCGCATCGGAAGCCACGTCCACATAATATTCAACTTGATTGGCAAATTCCTCGAAGGAATAAATCTTTTTCATTTCATATTGAATGACGCAAATGCGCACCGGAAATGCCGATTTGTAATAGCGCTTCGACTGCGGCAGGTAATCGACATTGTTCCATTCCATTAATGTCGCATATTTAATGGACGCGGTGTCATCCGGAAGATAATTCGGATTGATCCGCATAAGCGTAAATCCGTTCATCAGCTGGAAGGAAAGCACCGGATCATAAATCTGATGGCGCGTCACCTGTTCAACATAGGCTCTCGCCGTCATTTCTTCCGCATACTTATGGTAATTCGGAATCCGTCCGCCGATAATGATGCTTTTCAGATTCAATCGTCTCGCCAGATCTTTTCTCGCTTCATACAGCCGATGTCCGATCTTCATCCGTCTGTATGCCGGATGGACCATCA
Organism: Bacillus amyloliquefaciens DSM 7 = ATCC 23350; assembly: GCF_000196735.1. Taxonomy (GTDB): domain Bacteria; phylum Bacillota; class Bacilli; order Bacillales; family Bacillaceae; genus Bacillus; species Bacillus amyloliquefaciens. Next base: position 1,043,189 of record NC_014551.1, on the reverse strand, counting down.
CTTCAATCCCGTACAAGTTCAGCCCGTCCGGGTTGTGGTTCGTGATATAACCATCGTCTGTAATGTCCTGCCATGTGTGGCGGTCATCATATTCATCGAAATTGATGATCAGGCTGGAGCATGAACCGATAATTTCCCCTTCATACTCCGCGCAAAACTGACCTTCCGGAAAATGCGCGAGGTGGCTGATTAAATGCTCAGGCTCCCAAGGCTCCATCCCCGGGAAACAATCTTTTTGCAGCTCAATAATTTTGTTGATATCTTTTTCTTCCATATTCCGTATGACCATTTTCTTTTCAAAACGGGTCAGATCAAGTTTCTCAGACAATGCTGTTTCCCCCTGCCGGTTCGTTTTGATTGTTCAATCGCTGTAAAAGTAATTCAAGTTCCATTTCCGCCATTGATTCCAGTCTGTGATCGTACTCTTCAAACAACAGAGCGCCCGTTACCTTATTCGGCACGATGACACATTTCATGCCGGCGCGTTTGGCGGCGATTGAGCCGTTGACGGAATCCTCAAAGGCAAGGCATTCAGACGGTTCAACGCCTAAATGTTCCGCCGCTTTCAGATAAAGCTCCGGATTCGGTTTCACTTCCTCTACGTCGTCAGCGGTCTGAATCACTTCAAATTCATCAAACAGACCTAATTCCTTCAGATGGCCCGATACCCATTTGAAATCTGAGCTTGAAGCGAGCCCCACCTTCAATCCTAATTCTTTTGCCGCGGCTAAATAAGCCTCAACCCCGGGACGCGCCGTTTCCGTCTTCATCCGCTGTTCGAAGCGCGCGCGCCTGATCGCCGTCAGTTCGTCATGATCAAGCTTTCTTCCCAGCTGCTCCTCTAAATAGGCGAACGGCTTAAACCCCGCAGCCGTTCCGATCACCTTTCCCCAGACGGATAAAGGCAATGTCGATCCGTGTTCTTCAAACATTTCCTGCAGCACTTCATATTCGTGGGTTTCTGTATCTAAAATTAACCCGTCAAAATCAAAGATTAATGCTTTTATCACTGTTTACAGCTCCTTTAGCTAATCGTACTGACTTATGTATACACTATACCTTGAATGTCTTTCGCGTTCAAAAAGTAACATTCGGACGGAAAGAAGAGCCTGCATTCAGTGCAAGCTCTCTTCATCCGTTACTGTGTGTTTTGGCTGGAAATATTAGAAAGAGCTGCTCCCGCAGACTCATTTGAACGCTGATCGACCGCTAAGTCTCCAAGCGCAACGATCCCGACCAGATGATTTTGATCGACAATGGGAAGGCGGCGGATTTGGTGTTGGGCCATCAGCTGTGACGCCTCTTCAAGACTCATCTCCGGATTTCCGGATACCACTTTAGAAGACATCACGTGTGAAACAGGTGTTTGGCCGTCACGGCCTTGAGCCGTTGTTCTCAATGCGATATCACGGTCTGTCAGCATTCCTTTTAACTCTCCTCCGTCAACGACGGGAATCGCTCCGACATTATGCTGATGCATCAGCGCAGCCGCTTCCTGAATCGTTTGGTTAGGAGAAACGGTAGCTACGTGGGTAGTCATTGATTGTTTGATTGAACTCATTGTAAAGCACCCCTTTCGACATTTATTATGCTCGGGGGTTTGTCTCATTATAAAGGGAGTTAGAGGAAAGAAATTGTGGTATCATGTCAAAGAAGCAAAAAAAGAGCCTGTAAAAAGGCTCTTTTCATCCGTCAGATCAGCCTTCTGTAACCGCAGGCTTCTGATCCGGCCCCTGTCTGAAAATCATCATAAGTAAACGGAAAATTCATCCCGCAATCATTCAGCAAAGCGCAATTTTTATTAAACAGCGCCCGTTCTTTCGCATCATATACCCGGTGCTGCTTTGACAGCATGCTATGTACCGTTTGCAGACAAGCCATAATTTGAAACGCTTCCTTTAAAGTTCCTTGGTAAAGTTGGTTTTGTAAAGATAATACGCCCCTTTTTTTAAAGCGCTGAATTTCCAGTTCGGGGAAATAAAGAGGAAAGACATTTTGGAACAATTCAGAGGAAAGCTCTTGTATTACGCTTTCTTGTCCGTCAGTCGCTGCGTTCACAATTCTCACATCAATCACCTTTCTTGCCATGTGAATATCCTTAATCTTTATCAAGAATAGCATAGAAAAAAACGCGAAAGCTAAGGTAAGTGTTTCCTATTGAAACAGCCGCTTTCCGCTTGAAAAGGAGCTTTATGATATGAAACAAAATGACCGCGGGCTGGAGCTTCTGATTACGGAAAAACACGCCGGACAATGGCTGTTTTCTGTCCTGAAATCAGAATTTCAGGCGTCAAAACCCGTGATAACTGAATGGATGAACCAAGAAAGCATTCAAGTAAATCGAACATCTCCCAAAAACAACATCATACTGAAAACCGGAGACCGCCTATTCATTGATCTTCAGGAAAAAACGGACTCTACGGTGGTTCCGGAATATGGAGAAGCGGAAATTTTATTTGAGGACAGTCATATGCTGATTGCAAATAAGCCGGCGGGGATGCCGACTCATCCGAATGAAGAGGGTCAGACCGGAACCCTCAGCAACCTGATCGCTTATCATTTTCAAATCAATGGCGAACAGGCGAAAGTGCGCCACGTTCACCGTCTTGACCGGGACACGTCAGGTGCGGTCGTTTTCGCTAAACATCGGCTGGCTCATGCAATCCTTGACCGTCAGCTCGAAACCAAAACATTAAAACGCACCTATATCGCCGCGGCGGAGGGGAAAGTGAAGCCGAAAAAAGGCACGGTTGATTCTCCGATCGGCCGTGACAGGTCACATTCCGTCAGAAGGCGCGTCTCACCCGGCGGACAAGCCGCCGTCACCCATTACAAAGTGAAAGGCTATCATCCCGGCGCACAGCTTTCACTGGTTGAGCTTGAATTGGAAACCGGAAGAACACATCAAATCAGGGTGCATATGGCAAGCATCGGCCATCCGTTAGCGGGAGATGAGCTGTACGGCGGAAGCCGGGCGCTGTTTCACAGACAGGCGCTTCACGCAAAAAAGGTCAGTGTCGTCCATCCGATCTCCGGAGAAGAAATTGTTGCCGAAGCGCCGATGCCGGCTGATCTGGCACACTTTGCCGAAACGTATTTCTCTTAAACCGGGTCGGCATATATAATGTATCGTTTCGGCGCATTTCCGATATAAGAAAACGGGTAGCAAGTGGTCAGGATCAGTTCCTCCCGCTCGTGCTGAAGGGTGATGACGGACGTATCATCCCGGCTGACGATTTTTGTATGCCTGATTTTATAAGAAAACGTGCCGTAAGACAGAATCACGTTCAGTCTGTCTCCTTTTTTCAGTTCGCCGGTCCGGCGGAACACCGTGTCCCTGTGGCCGGATAATACAATTTGGCCGTGTTCATCCGGATAATAGCTGTCTTTGTAATGTCCAACGCCTTTTGCTAAATCATCTGCGTCAGTCCCTTCCACAATCGGGAGGTCAGCGTCGATTTTAGGGATTTCTAAAATACCGCTTGCTTCACCTGTTTTGGGGTGAAATTCTTTTTTGCGCTGCGCCAAAGCGGCTCTATTCGTTTCTTTCTTTGCCAGAACGGGTTCAGCCGCTTTTTTTGCTTCCTCAAGCGATTGGTTTGTTTTCATATGTGAATCGACGATCTTCCAGCTTCCATAACATGTGATAATGACACCGATGATGATGACAAGAAGCGGAATGTGTTTCAGCTTGTTCATGGTGTGCGGGTTCTCCTTTTCATTCTGTACAGCCAAAATACGCCGGCGCCCGTAATCAGCATGCCGGCCAGCGCCGTCTGATGGCTGCCCGCTGAAGTATCAGGCAATGGGCGGCCTTTTTGTGTGCCGCTTTCAGTCTGTTTTGTGCTTTGTTCCAGATTTGGAGCCGGCTCAGCGTGGGTTTCAGGAATTGGTTGCACGGTGTCTGAAGCTGTTTCTTCTATGACAGGACGTTCAGGTTTTTTGGTGTGATCAGGCTGTTCTGCCCCAGCAGGTTTATCTTCTTTAGCTGGTTTTTCCGCCGGATCGGGTTTTTCTCCGTTATCAGGTTTGCTGCCTCCGGGTGTTTCCTCTCTCCCCGGCGGGTTTCCGGTGTCATCAGGTGATTCGGTTCCTGATGCCGTGCGGATGCGGCCCTCCGCTTGATAAGTAATCGGAGCTGAAAAGCTTTTGACATAGTCTACTGTCGCTTCCAAATCCTCCGGCCCCGTCACCGGATGTTTCCCAAGTTTCCCGATTGGGCCGTATTTTGCCCCGGCTGCGTTTGCCATAAAATCATTGACTGTTAATGTATATACCTTTTCGGGCTGTATGTCTGTCCCGTCCGCCATTTTCATATCAACCGCTTTTCCGGTTTCCGGGTTCCATGTATAAGAAAATCCGCTGATGCTGTAATCCGGGCCGTAAGCCGGGGAAATTTGCGCATTGATGATGTCTCGCAGATCTTTCCCTTTGATTTCAAGCTTCGTCAGTACATTGCCGAACGGCTGTATATTATAAAGATCTCCCCATGTGATCGGCCCTTTTTTTATGCCGTCCCGGATGCCGCCGCCATTCATTAGCGCAAAATCGGATTTCATCTTCGCTTTCATACCGTCGGCAATCAGATTTCCGAGTGCCGTGTCCCCGTCATTTGAATAGCCGCCCGTTATTTCATGGGCCGCTTCCCCGACCACTTCGCTGACAATCGGTTTCACTTTCTCTTCATATTTGCTTAATATGCTTGCCGCTGCCGGGTCAGGCTTAATTTTACTTTGATCGATGTATTGGATTTCCGCTGATTTTTTTACGATATCCTTCGACTTTTTATCAAGTTCGAGATCGGCGATTCCGATTGCTTTTCCATATTCAAATGCCTGCACGATCAGCTTCCCGTTGACTTCCCCGTTTACGACTTTGTGATTGTGCGCGGCGAAAATCACGTCAATCTCCGAGTCTGTCCCGTCGGCCAGCTTTGCGGATTCTCCCGTGATCGCTGTGCCATTTTGTTCAGCAGACATATGGGCAAGCACTGCGATTGCTTTAATTCCTTTCTTCTTCAGGTCGGCGGCGGCTTCATTTACGGCCTTTACCTCATCGGTAAACGTGATATTTTTGATTCCGTCCGGAATGACCATGCCTGCTGCCGATCTTGTTACAACCCCGATAAAAGCGACCGGAATTCCGGAAACGTATTTGATTTCATACGGCGGCAGAAAGGACTCTCCTGATTTCAGTTTACAGTTGGCGCAAACGAGCGGGAAATTTTGGCCGTCATAACCGCTTGTCCCCTTACCGTCCGGATGATCTCCTCCATTGATGATCCGCATCAGCTCATTTGTTCCTTCATCGAATTCATGGTTGCCGACAGTTCCGACATCAAAACCGATGTCTTCCATCAGTTCAACTGTCGGTTCATCTTGAAAAAGGGCTGACACAGGGGAACTGCCCCCGATCATATCGCCCGCATGCACCACGAGGGCGTTTTCTTTCTCGGCTTTCGCCTTTTTAATATACGCCGCAGCGTAGTCCATCCGGCCGAAGGTGCCGTCCGGTTTACCGTCTCCGTTAAGGTCCAGCTCATATTGCTGATCAATTTTTCCGTGCAGATCATTCATGCTGATGATTCTGAGCGGGACACGGCCGGGGTCTTCTGTCCGCTGTTCTTTATCTGCCTTATCCGTTCCAGATTCATTCAGAGGACCGGCTTGTCCGACTGCTTCCGCATCTTTTACGCTGAAAATCATAAAACAAACCGCCAGCAGACAGAACCACTGACGCATACACCTTTTTTTCTTCATACATTTCCCCCCTTGTCTTCTAAGAAATACGTTAGCTTATTTTCTTAAAAATCACATCACTTTTTTGTAAAGATTGTCTTCGCTGGCGCAAAATAGTAAATAATCACCATGTAACGAATTAGGTCTTGATGTATAACGGATCGGCTTTCTTCACATCTGATTTGACATGAAGGAGGAATACAACCAGTGGAACAGCAGCAGAATCAGCAGCAGCAGTCGCCAGTAAATCAGGGGATGCCGGGTTCACCGCAAGTGAATCACGGAGGACATGAGCTTTTCGATATGCATGAAGTACTGGCCGGAACAGTCGGCGTTTTGGATCAATTTATGATGCTCAGACAATTTATACAGGATCAGCAGCTGGCCGATATCCTTGATCGCCAGTACCAATTCATTCTCGGACTCTATAATCTGACGGCAGAATGCTTTAAGACCGGTCAAAAGCCTTCTCAGGAAACTTCAACATATATGATGAAGGAACAGAACCAAGCCGTGTACGGTATAAAACCGACACAGCCGAAAAAACCGAATCAATCATTAAGTGATGTCAAAGATCTTGGGATAAGCGGCCATATGCTCGGCCTGATTAAAGCACAAGCTTCTCTCTTGACGATGAGCTCGCTTGAAATGACCAATCCTGTGACAAGAAGAGTGCTCTCCGCTCAAATTCAGCAATACGTTGAAATGGCTTATGAAATCTTCTTATACCAAAACAAACACGGTTATTATCAGGTTCCTCAGCTCAATGCACAAGATATGCAGACCATGCTGAATTCCTTTGCGCCGGCGCAGGGGCAGCCGCAGATGCCTCCGACTAAAGGCCAAACGGGACAGCAGCAGCAAAACCTGCATTGATTAAGAAACGGCGTTGGATACCTGTCTCTCCAATGCCGTTTTCTTTTTTTCATATGCTTTTGTGAAATCATGTTCAAAGCGTTTCAGGCTTTCTTTTGTAGCCGCTTCAAAGCCTTTTTCAAAATCCTGTGTTTCGGCTGTTTTGTTAATAATGGTTAAAATAATGCCTTCTCCGAATGTATCGGTTAAATCCTTTATCATATAAAAGCTTTGCAAATACACATCCGTCTCATATTCCATACGCGATTTCTGCCATTTTCGGTCGGTCGTTAATTGATCAAACGGCACGACGGAAAATGTAATCGGATCAATGACTACATCATAATGCGCGACCCACTCGCTCAGCCCCTCATGAAACCAAAGCGGAAATACAGACGTAGCCGTCCCCATTTGACGTGTTTTTTGATGAAACGCATAGTGCGTATATTCATGTATAATCAATTGCTTATACATAAAAACAGCCAGCTCATCTTTTTTCAAAAGCTGTTTTTTCTCTTCAGGCAACAGTCCTATCATCTGCTCCTGCTCTGAATAAAAACCGACTACATTTTTTAACCCTGAATATTGCTCAATTTCAGCTTCATCCGAAAAGAAAATGAGTTCAAGGGGCGCTGTTCCTTTATAACCGACAATGATTTGGCTGATACGCTTTGCGTAGTCTAGCGTAAGCTTGGTCAGATCCAAGAGCGGCTTTTCATCCGCCGTATAGTAAATCGCTGTATGTTTGTAAATTTCTTTATTCATGTGTTCAGTCACTTGTTCCTTCGTCGGAACAGAGCGGCTGTTTTGGCCTGACAGGACGTACATCATACTTACTGAAACGGCTGAACTGACAGCCAATATGACAAGGACTCCGCACAGGATCAGAGTGAATACCGCCCGTTTCCCCATGCTGTCACGCAAACAAGCTCCCTCCCCGATCCTTCAATTTTCATCTCATTCTTTACCTTATGCGCCTGAGCGTTGGGACGTGACGGCAGATAAAATAAAAAAGCCGCAGCAGAATGCGGCTTTTTCAAATTCATTTATTTATTGGGATTTGGGAATACACGCTGCACCATTTGACCGAATTCATCAAACAGACCGGATACAGGGTGGCCGTTTTTGATTCGTTTTACGTAGCCTTGCATACGTTCAACGAAATCCGGGTTTGCTGATACATATACTGTCCGGACATGTTTATCGGCTGATTTCACTTTATCGGTAATCTTTTGTTTTAAATGGTTGGCACTGGCGCCTTTTTGCCCATTTGTCAAAACAACGGCAACAAAAGCGCTGTTTCCGGCAACGATCACAGTTGCATTTTTAACTTCTTTCAGATCAGTCACCTTGTCTGCGGCTTTATCAGCTACTCTCAGGTTACGGTTGTTATTATGATCAGTAGGCGTGTTGCGGTAATTTACATTCTGGGTACGGTTGTCATTTCGTTTTCCTTCTCCCTGGTTCCCCATGCTGCACCCTGCGGTAATCAGCATCGGCAGAAGAAGGGCAGAAATAACTGCTTGTTTTTTTATCATGTTGAATTCCTCCTTTCTCACTTTACGTATAGGTTTTTCTATTCGGCGGGATTTATGCACGCCGTTTGCTTTATGCGGCTTGGATAAATTTCAGAAGGAAAGGAAAAGATAAGCGTAATCAATTGAATGAGGAGGGATTTAACTTGTTCAGACAAAAAAAAGGCATCAGCCCGACAGCGCTGCTGATCGGATCATCACTTTTGATCGCAGCTTTATCACCGGAAATCCGCCGCAAAATCACCGGAATGGTTTCAGGACAAATGCAGCATAAGGATGGCGCTCATTCCATGCAGCCTGCTGAGCTGATTAAACAGGCTTTCGGCGGGGAATCCGGCCGCCAGCAGCATACAGACAAAGCCCGGCACTCACAAACCGGCTCCATGCAGCCTGCCGAGCTGATCAAACAGGCTTTCGGCGGGGAATCCGGCCGCCAGCAGCATGAGCAGACTTCCCGCAATCACTCCGGCGCATCATCTTCGTCTCATGAACACAGCCGGAGGCATACAGACGGACAGACAGACCGCAGAAAAGAAACTTCGGCAAAGCCTCACTATACGGAGCCGATTCACTTTGAAGAAAGCGCGGTAAATGTTTTAAATGACAGCACCGTGATGAATATGCTGGAAGAAATCGAACCCGGAAATCAGTAAAAAAACCCACGAATCCTTGTCTAGTAAGGATTCGTGGGTTCTTTAATCCCGCCGGTTTTGGACTCGGTGAGCTAAAAAATCCTTCATTCGTTAACAATTGTCACAACAGGCATCTTGTTTAACCGTAAGGCTCCATCCATCATCCCAAGCTATAAATTGATTTTGATATTAGTCAGACGATAGATTACAAACGACATCTAACAATACATGGGCACCCGCTGCAAGGTCATGATCTTTCGTGTACTCTTCAGGGTTATGGCTGATCCCCTCTACACTTGGGACAAAAATCATAGCCGTTGGACAGATGCGGGCCATCATTTGTGCATCGTGCCCGGCTCCGGAGGTCATCCGTTTCGATTCCAGCCCTCGTTTATTTGCAGCCCGCTCAATCAATTCAACGATATTTTTATCAAATACCACGGGATTAAAACGGACTAATTGTTCAGATGTAATAGATGCGCTTTCAGACTCTACCAAATCTTTCAGGTAATTGGCTAGTGCCAATTCTTCTTGAGGTCTCTTTTCGTCCGGATCACATAAATCAACTGTAAATGTCGCTAATGACGGAATTACATTGATAGCATTTGGCTCAAAACCTAGTGATTAATACTGAGGGAGACACTGATAGTCTGGGGAACAGACAATTAATGCAGCGGCAAACGTCTTTCTTCTCACTAAAAAAAGCCTTAACTTCCGGGTGAAGTTAAGGCTTTTTAAGGTCGAGAATTTTATTTTTATGAGACCAGCCATGCAGTGTGGCTGACAAAAAACTTATGTGCCAATGGCAGGCTTTAGTTAAGCTTCTTCAGCTTCAATGACGATGGAAGAATCATTATAAACCGAGGTATCGGTTTCCTTCGTCATTTTACTTGTTAACAGTCCCGCAGTCATGCTGCCGCTGACATTTAAGGCGGTGCGCCCCATGTCAATTAACGGCTCAATTGAAATGAGCAGACCGGCAAGCGCAACAGGCATGTTTAAAGCGGATAAGACGAGAAGAGCCGCAAATGTCGCGCCGCCTCCTACGCCTGCTACACCGAAGGAACTGATTGCCACTATCGCGATGACGGAAATGATAAATCCCGGTTCAAACGGATTTTGCCCCACCGTCGGCGCAATCATCATCGCAAGCATCGCCGGGTAAATGCCGGCACAGCCGTTTTGTCCGATCGATAAGCCGAATGAACCTGCGAAGTTCGCAATTCCTTCCGGTACGCCCATGCTTTTTTGTGTTTTAATATTGAGCGGCAAAGCCCCTGCGCTAGAACGGGACGTAAAGGCAAACACCATGACCGGAAATGCTTTTTTCACATATGTGACCGGATTTAAACCGCTGAACGTAATCAGCAGCAAGTGAATGATAAACATGACGATAAGCGCGGCGTATGAAGCGATAACAAACATGCCCAATTTCACAATGCTGTCGATGTCGCTTGTCGCGATCGTTTTTGTCATAATCGCCAATACCCCGTAAGGCGTCAGCCTTAAAATTAATGTAACGACTCGCATAATAATCGCGTAAACCGCATCGACAATTCCGCTGAATGTCGCAGCGTGCTCCGGCTGCTTCCGTTTCACTCCGAGGAAAGCGATGCCGAGAAAAGCGGCGAAAATAACGACTCCGATGGTGGAAGTCGGTCTTCCCCCCGTGAAATCAAGAAACGGATTCGCCGGCAGAAGTTCAACGATTTGCTGAGGCAGCGTTTTGGCCGTCATATCCTCAGATTTTTGCTGCAGCTCCTGTCCTCTTGATAACTCAGTGCTCCCTTGGTCGATATGAACGGCCTTCAGATCAAAGGAAAGCGCCGAAACAATTCCGACTGCCGCGGCAATTGCTGTCGTGGCGATTAAAATTCCGATGATCAGGCCGCTGATTTTTCCGATGTTATGGGTCAGCTTCAGTTTCGTAAATGCGCCGAGAATGGAAATAAAGACGAGCGGCATGACGATCATCTGAAGCAATTTGACATAACCGCCGCCGGCGATATTAAACCAATCGGCCGTTTGTGTAACGATATGTGAAGCCGGCCCGTAAATCAATTGCAGTGCAAAACCGAATACAATGCCTAATCCGAGCGCGGTAAAGACACGTTTAGAAAAGGAAACGTGTTTTTTTTGCATCACAAACAGACCTGCTATAAGCAAAAGCATTATGAAAACATGTAAGACAACAAATAAATTCTCCAAAACAGGTAAACACTCCCTTGTTCATTATCCTTTAACACTATATTATATCAATTCCGATCGGTCAAGTAAGAATTGACAATATATGTATTTTTATAGACTTTTCTCTTTTCTTTCCACCCTTTCTTTAGTAACTTATATAAGGGTGATTGTTATGCTGAAGGAACTGTTTCTTAATTTGACGATTTTAATCACATTTAATTATCTCTTCACCCTTCTTTTTAAAGAGTCGCTTTCGCATAAAGAAGACCGTCCGATGTTTCAATTACTGAAGGGGACGGCCTGCGGGCTTTTAGGGGTTTTTCTGATTGCTTTCGGCTTTTCTTACTCCGATTCCATCATTGATCTCAGAAATATCCCCATTATTATTGCCGCTCTTTACGGAGGCTGGGTGTCTACGGCAGCTGCCTTTATGATTATCGTCGCAGGCCGGATACTGATCAATTTCAATGCCAGCGCCATTTTTTCCATCGTCGCAGTCGGGATGATTGCGATTCTTTCTGTGGCCGTCCTCAGAGGAAAAAAGCCGGATCGCAAAAAGGCGTTCGTTATGCTGCTTTTCTCAAACGTTATTTTCACCTTGACGATGCTGTTACTTATGCCTGAACAGCAGCCTGCCGGGGCCCTCGTTTATTATTGGCTCATTTCCACCGTGGGCGGAATGCTGTCACTGTATATCATCAAACACGAAGCCGACGCCCGCCTTTTATTCAAGCAATACAAGTTTCAAGCGAATTATGATTTTCTGACGGGAATTTTTAACAAGAGAAAATTTGAGGAAGTCTCGCGCGTTCTTTACGACCGGGCGTCTCAATCCGCCTCATCTCAGCTCGCGCTTATTTATTTTGATATTGATCACTTTAAACAGATCAATGATCAATACGGCCATTATGAAGGCGATCAAGTGCTGAAGGAACTGGGGGCGCGGCTGAGGTTCTTAATCAGCGGCTCTGATCCGTCAGCCCGGATCGGCGGCGAAGAATTTGCCGTGCTTATACCGAATTGCACATATAAAAAAGGGCTTCACCTCGCAGAAGAAATCAGACAGGCTATTGACGGGAACCCGATTCTTTTAACGAGCGGAGATACAATTCCCGTGACCGTTTCCCTCGGCATCGCGCATTATCCGACAAATACGGCGGATCCGCAGACATTGCCTCTGATCGCAGACCGGCTGCTGTACAAAGCAAAAACATCGGGACGCAACCAAGTATGCAGCACTGAAAAAAAAGAATGACCGCCGCAAGGGGAATCATTCTTTCTTTTCAGTGAGAACGCTGCTGCCCGGCAGGAAAACAGGAACCAGGCTGCCCTGATATTCTTTTTCAATAAACGCCGCGGTATCATCTGATTGATACAAAGACAGGAGTGTTCGCATCCGCTCATCATCTTTATCTTCAGCTCTGACGGCGATCAGATGGAGATACGCTTCCTTCATCTGCGCCGATCGGATCAATGCGTCCTTCTCCGCATGAAATCCTGCTTTTTTCGCGTCACTTTGACTGAGAACTGCTGCGTCAGCATGTTCCGCCGCTTGAAATGCGTTCTTTTTTGTTTCCGTTTTTAAGATCAGATGTTTCGGGTTGTCCTTGATCATATCTGCTGAACCCGTCCCGTTGAATCCTTTTTTCAATGTAATCAGTCCGGCCTCCTGCATGAGAAAGAGCGCTCTGTCGAAGGCCGCCGCTTCGTCAGGCACGGCAATGACCGCGCCGTCCGGTATATCCTCCAGCTGTTTATACTGCACCCCGATCGACGCCGCATATGTCGTTCCTAAAGGAGCCAGCTTATTTTTCACATTAGGCGGCAGGGATTTAAAATAAGAAACGGTTTGAAACGCATTGGCATCGAGATCTCCGCCGGCAAGTGCCAAATCAGCCTCCGCATAATCCGAAAACGCTGCCAATGAAAGATTCAACCCTTTCTCTCTTGCTTTTTTTGCGACAAAATCCCAGATCATTTGATCAGATTCATTGATTCCGATAGTAATTGTCCGATTCCCCGCGGGGGAATGGCATGAAGTAAGTGACATGATCACGATGAAGAGAAACAGACTGTTTATAAGCCGCAGGTTCAAGATAACCTACTCCCTATCTATTGTTATGTGCAAAAGCTGCACCATGCATTCGGGCTATGATTATGTTAACAATACCGATTTAAAAAAGGGTTGTCAATTGCTTCCTTCACAGGGTAAAAAGCGGCTTTTACCAGCTGAAAATGTGCTGTTCAGTCTCAGATCGGCTTTCCCCACCAGAGTGTTCCGCCTTAAATAATGTTATTTCAAAAAAAGTTACATTTAGCAGTTGTTTTTTCTCCGGATTACTGGTAGAGTAAAGGTAATTATTTTTGTTCGAACTATCTTTAAGAAGAAAGTTTTGTAAGAGTTTTCGTCTTGGAAGTTTGTTTTAGAGCAAGAATAGTGAATTTAAGCGTTATGTCGCTTTAGGAGGAAATTTCATGTTAGAAGGTAAAGTAAAATGGTTCAACTCTGAAAAAGGATTCGGATTCATCGAAGTAGAAGGTCAAGACGATGTATTCGTTCACTTCTCTGCTATTCAAGGCGAAGGCTTCAAAACTTTAGAAGAAGGCCAATCTGTTTCTTTCGAAATCGTTGAAGGAAACCGCGGACCACAAGCTGCTAACGTAACAAAAGCATAAATGTCTTAAAAAACCTGCCGGTGTACGCCGGCAGGTTTTTTTAATTTAAAAGCTGTTTTGACAAAGGCAAAACAGCTTTTTATATCAGGTAGCAATATCCCGTTTTAAGAAGACGCCGAATGCGAGCGCCATAAAAATGATGAAGTAAATCACAAGCATCACAACCGAAAATGTCATCGTCATGCCCTCTACTAAAGGAGTCCCGTTCATATATTGCGATAAATCCGTATTGGCAAATAAAATATATTTTGCCCATTCAAATTTCGCAGCGAGAAATACAGTCGCCGTGCTTCCCATAACCAATAGAAAAATAGAGAATCCGACCGCTAACGAACTGTTCCGGAATACTGCAGACAGCATAAACGCCATCGTCGCAAGCATAAAGGCCGAGACAGATTCATATACGTATGTTTTCGCCAGAAATGCGATGATATTTTGCTCAAAAACTTGTCCGTCTTTGTATACGAGATGAACATTAGCGGCTGTGTCGCCGCTTGTGCCGAAAAAGAGTAATCCCAACAGAGCGGAGCCGGCAAATAAAATTACAAGCATAAGCAGCCCGAACAGCAGCACCGTCATATATTTAGAAAGCAAAATCTGAAAACGGCTGAGCGGGCGGATGGCCAGAAGCTTGATCGTCCCCCAGTTGAACTCATTCGCCACGATGCCTGCGGCAATGATGATCGTAAACAAGCCGGTCAAAACAGTCATCATCGCAGAATCAGCTACGTATGACCATACTGTGTACCCTGTATCTTTCGGGATATTATGATCAATGCGATATTCATTTATCGCGATATTCTGTTTCAGATTATCAATGAGAGTCTGATTTCCGGTTTCCTTCATCTGCTGTTTCATTTCTTTGTTTTCAGCCTGGAGCTCTTGTTTCCAATTCGGATTGGCTTCATTGGAAGTAAAGTGGTTTGACAGAAGCGCAAAGCCTATCATCGCAACGCCTAAAATCACAATCATTGCCCACGTGCCGACACGGCTGAAAATTTTAATCCATTCATTATAGATCAGGTTAAACATATTGAACCTCCTCTTTCGTTCCCCCGGTAATTTCCAAGAAACGGTCTTCTAAAGATTTTGTGACGATTTTCACTTCATATAAGCGGACATTTTCACGGACGAGAAGTGAAATCACATCAGGCACTTCCTGTTTTGACAGCTTGATCTCAAAGCCGTTTGTCTTCTTCACACAGTCAAATTGAGTCAGGACGGCAAGTGCCTCTTCTCTTTGTTCAATATGGAAGAAGTATGTATCTTTATCCTCTTTTCCTTCATCCCTTACCTTTTGTATATCGACAAGCTCCCCCTTTTGCAGAATGCCGATTCGATCGCACATTAACTCCATTTCTGACAGCAGATGGCTTGAGACGATGACCGCCATCCCTTTTTCACGTGTCAGCTTTTTCAGGTGGTCCCTGATTTCCCTGATGCCTGCGGGATCAAGGCCGTTTGTCGGTTCATCCAGAATCAGAACCTTAGGATTATGCAGCAGGCTTTGGGCAAGGCCGAGGCGCTGTCTCATCCCAAGAGAATAGGTTTTTACTTTGTCATGTATTCTGTCCTGTAATCCGACGAGCTCGATGACCTCATCTATTTTTTCTTTCGTAACGCCTTTTACCATCCTTGCGTACTGCTGTAAGTTTTTATAACCGCTCAGGAATTTGTACAGTTCCGGGTTTTCCACGATGGCTCCGATGTGCCTGACCGCTTTTGAATAGTTTTTCGTAATGGATTCTCCGCAGATTACGATGTCTCCATGAGACAGTTTCATTAATCCGACCATCATTCTGATCGTAGTGGTTTTTCCCGCTCCGTTCGGCCCTAAAAACCCAAATACTTCGCCCGCTTGGACGGAAAAGCTCAGATCATGAATAATCGTTCGTCCTTTTATCGTTTTCTTTACCTGTTGCAGTTCCAATACCGTTTCCAATTAGAATCCCCCTTCTTTTTCGTGCTTCTGCATGACGCTTTTATACCATTGAAGCACGGACATTCCTTCCTGTTCGCGAATTTCTTCGACCTCGCGCTGTTCAGCGATTTTCCCTTTTCTGAACACCATCACTTCGTCTAACAGCGTCTCAATCTCATCGATCTCATGTGTGGCGATGACTACGATCTGACTGTCAAAATCAATATAAGATACGAGACTGTTGACAATCGATTCCCTGACCGCCGGATCCAGGCCGGAAAACGGCTCATCCAGCAGAATAACGGATGCTCTTCTCGACAGGGCCAGGACGATTTTCAGCCTGCCCCGGCTGCCTTTGGACAGTTCTTTTATCTTCTGCTCCGCTGAGAGATTCATTTCCGATAATAGGCCGTGTGCTTTTTCCAGCTGAAAATCCGGGAACTGTGAATGATAAAATGCGAGCATATCACCGACAGTCGTCCGGGCGAAAAACATATCATGTTCGGTTAAATAAGCCGTACGAAAAAGCATGTTCCGGCTTACGGCACGGCCTCCGATCCGGACTGTGCCCGCGGTCGGGAACGCAAGCCCGGCAAGCATTTTCAGCGTTGTGGATTTACCGCTTCCGTTCGGCCCTAATATTCCGTAGATCTTACCCGGAGACAATGAAAATGAGACATCGCTGACCGCGAGCCTGCGGCCGTATTTTTTTGTGACGTGTTCAAAATCAAGATTCATCGTTTGCTTCCTCCGCATATTGTTTGATCCCGTCGAGCATTTCTTGAGCAGATAGCCCCAGCTCCGCCATTTCCTGAATAAAGCGTTTGAATACGTCTTTTGTCAGCCGGTCTTTCAGCTCTGCTTTCAGATCAGGTCTTTCTGATATAAAGGTTCCCTGTCCTCTTTTCGTTTCCACGATCCCCAGCCTTTCCATTTCACTGTATGTTCTTTGTATCGTATTCGGATTCACTTTCATCTGTAAGGCCATCTCTCTGACGGACGGCAATTTGTCTCCCGGCGAAAGCTCACTTCGGATCAGCCGGTAATATACACGGTCGGCAATCTGCAGATAAATCGGCTTAGATGACTGAAATTCATGCTCCATCATTACACCTCAACCTTGCGATTCAGCAGCATAGAGGCCAGCGCGAGACAAACCGCCGAAAACACGATCACGGCAAGGAAGCTGAAAAGCGAGAAGTGGACGGCCGTCAGTTCCATCTTCCAGCCGGCCAATTTTGTATAGTGAAAATCAAAATCCGCATACACTTTTACCGGCCATAAATGATGCTGAGATGAAGTGAAAGGCGTCATGATTTTATCGTCAATATAAGACCATACTGCGGCAAGCACGATGCAGATCACCCAACGGAGGACGGGAAAATGTTTTAACGAGTGAAAAACAGTCCAAAATACGGCTACGATCACTGATAAGTACGCTGAACTGATCAGCAGATAAGCATTCAGTCCGGTCATTGTGCCGGCAAGGGGAACGGGCTGTTCAAGGGCTCCTTTTGCAGAAAGCATCCGGTACATCCAAATGCCGTAGCCGGTCAGCGCCAGCTGTCCGATAAACTGATACAGCAGTGAGGCCGTTAGCTTGGAAGCCAGCAGATAAAACCCGCCATTCGGATTGTAAAGCCACAGCTGATTTTTCCCTTCCTTATGGAGGTGATAGTACATAAAAAGCGGCGCCACAAGAAATTGAAAAAACCCCATTGCCGCAAAAAAGCCGAAAATGACGAGCGGTTCTTTCTGCCGGGCAGCGATTATGTGGGCTGTAAGCGCCCAGCAAATCATGACGCAAAGCCAAACTGCGAGCCAGACCCATGAAACCTTCGCATCTTTTTTCAGCAAACCTAAAAACGATGTCATTCTTTTTCTCTCCATTCGAATCCAGTGTATGAGTAACATAGTACACTAGATCATAGTGAATGACAATATCTTCAATAAAAAAAGGCAAATCCGCTCTTACGCAGATTTGCCTTTTCCGTTACTTCTTTTTGTTTTTTAAGGAGAGCAGCGCATCACGATAGCTGCTATCCTGCATTTTGCCGCCGCTTTCGGGATCATTTGTTTCCTGATCCGTGTCAGAAGTCTTAAACTTCTGAAGCGCCTGACGGTACACATCATCGCCCATTGTATTCTTTTTCTCACGGGGAGCTTCAGATTTTACAACGACGGGAACATGCTCGGCCGAGCGTTCCTCGGCCGGATCATGCTTTTCCGGCTGTTCGGCTGCAGTGCCGATCGCTTCTCTGGTTTCTTCTCTGACATTCTGTCCTGCAGCAGTGCTGCGGACATTGAATGTGATAAGAAGTGCAATTACAATGACAGCAGCAATAACCGCTATAATAATGGCCATATAACCCTCTCCTTACTGTCGTCCGGCTGTTAAATTACCTGTAACCTGGCTGACACGTCGGCCAAGCGCTCGGCCTAATTGAAGGCCTTCTTCCGTCATCAGCACATCGCTGTCAACCGGGCATGTGACGCCTGCGCCGTAGTAAGAGCCGTACAGAGCGTTTTCAGGGACGTTTCCGGGAAGGCCGACAACAATCATGCCTTGGTGAAACATCGGAGTAATCAGATTGTGCATTGTCATTTCTAATCCGCCGTGCGTTGTCGCCGTCGTGCAGAATACAGCGCCGACTTTATCAATCAGCTCGCCTTCAGCCCACAGGTAGCCGAGTTTGTCGATCCACGCTTTTAAGCCTGAACTGATAGTGCCAAAGTGTCCTGGGCATCCCCAGATAATGGCATCCATATCTTTCAGCTTGCGGATGTCGGCTTGATCGACATGGTCAATCAGAACCTCAGCCTCAGCGTTTTCTCTTGCTCCTTCCGCAATGGCTTCGGCAAGGTGTTTTGTGTGTTCGCCTTCACTATCGTACACTACGTAAATTTTCATTCAGGAAACCTCCCATTCAGATGATTAAGATTCCTTCACTTCTTTAGGGGCCGGAAGCAATGACAGCTCCTCTTTTTTCTTCGCCCGCTGTTTGTCTTTCCGTACGTCACGCAAGAACAGGCTCAGGACAACGCCGATAACAGCGAAAATCGTCGCCCACATAAACGCGTCATTAATCCCCATAACATTGGAATTAAGTGAAGCTGTTTTGTAGAGATATGAATAAACGGTTTGTTTCGCCGCATCAAGCGACATGTTCATGTTGACCATTAAATTCGAAACCGCGCTTTGGAACGACTGCATGAAGTTTGGATCAGCCGTGCTCGTTTTATCCGCAATCTGCGAATAATGCATAGTCGTGCGGTTCGTATAAATAGTTGTGATCAAACTTGTTCCGATTGAACCGCTGATCTGGCGGAGCGTGTTGCTCATCGCCGTGCCGTGGCTGTTCAATCGTGCCGGAAGCTGGTTCATTCCGGCTGTCATAACAGGCATCATTAACAGTGACATACCGAATGCGCGGATGGCATAGACAAGCATGATATGCGTATAAGGTGTGTCAATTGTCAATTTTGTATACTGGAATGTCGTTGCGACCGTGATGACCAGCCCGATGATCGCAAGCGGTCTCGGACCGATTTTGTCAAACAGAATACCGGAAATCGGCGACATGATCAGCATGACAATCGCGCCCGGCAATAGCAAGAGACCCGATTGCAGCGCCGTAAAGCCGACTAAGTTCTGCAGGTAAATCGGAAGCAGGAACATTCCTGTGTAAAGCGCAATGGTAATAATGATGTTAATCACACTGGAAAGTGAGAAAATATCATATTTAAATACCCGGAAGTCGAGCATCGGTTTTTCAGAGCGCAATTGCTGAATGACAAACGCGGCAATCGCGATGATACCGACAATGACAGTAGACAGAACGATCGGATCTCCCCAGCCGTCACTGCCCGCTTCACTGACTCCGTAAAGCAATGAAGCAAATCCGACAATGGATAGGATCGCACCCAAGCTGTCGAGTTTGATTTTTTGCGGTTCCACCAAGTTCTTAAAGAGGAAGAACGCTACGATAATAACGATCGCCCCGATCGGAACAAGGCCGTAGAACATAATGCGCCATGTGTAATGCTCAATGATCCAGCCGGAAAGAGTCGGTCCGACCGCAGGAGCAAACATCATCGCAAGACCGAAAATCCCCATTCCTTTCCCCCTGCTTTCAGGCGGGAAGATAAGCAGAATGGTTGTCATGACAAGCGGCTGCAGGATACCGCCGCCGACCGCCTGAATTAACCGGCCGATCAGCATGGTTGAGAAGTTAGGCGCGATACCGCAGACTAACGTTCCCGCTGTAAAACAGAACATGGCTACGAGAAAGAGGCTTCTCTGCCCGAACCGGGTAATTAAGAAGGCCGATAACGGAATCAAAACGCCGTTGACCAGCATGTACCCGGTCGTCAGCCACTGAATCGTCGTCGCACTCACACCGAACTCGGTCATTAAGTGCGGCATCGCCACGTTAAGAAGCGTTTGGTTCAAGATCGCCAGGAATAACCCGGCCATAAGCACAATAAGCAATGTTTTAGGACTTTTTACTTGATTATCTGATTTAGCCACCTAAGACAACCTCCCTTCATGGTTTGATGACTGATCTGTATTATTCAGAGATTTTTACAGATGCGTTCATACCAGGAAGCACCTTGTCAGATGGGTTGCTAAGTGAAATTTTAACAGGAACTTTTTGCGTTACTTTTGTGTAGTTGCCGCTTGAGTTTGAAGAAGGCAGCATATCAAAAGTTGAAGTTGTCGCATAACCGATTTCTTCTACAGTTCCGTCAAATGTTGTATTCGGGTCTCCGTCAACAACGACATCTACTTTGTTTCCTACTTCAATGTCTTTAATGTCTGTTTCTTTAATGTTCGCAGTGATGTAAAGGTGTTTCATGTCAATTTCCTGGGCAATTGTCGTACCGGCTTGCACCATTTGGCCGTTTTTCACTTGGTTTTTCACGATTGTTCCATCCATGATGGCTTTTACGTCAGCATTTTGCTGTCCTTTGATTTTTGCAACAACGTCGTTTTTACTTACTTCTTTCCCCTCGTCAAGGTTCCAGTCAGTTACTTTACCCGCAGCAGGAGCTGTGATAGCAGCCATGTCGCCGGCAACTTTCGCTTCATCGGTTTTTACATAGTGTGTGCTTTGATAATAGTAGTAAGCACCTCCGCCTATAATTGCAAGAACAACAATCAAACCGATAATGTTGGTCAGAATTAAACGTCCTCTGTTCATTTTGTTTTCTCCTTTCGTTTCTTCCTCTATCATTTTGTGGAATGATGATAAAAATATGTGGG
Organism: Bacillus amyloliquefaciens DSM 7 = ATCC 23350; assembly: GCF_000196735.1. Lineage (GTDB taxonomy): Bacteria > Bacillota > Bacilli > Bacillales > Bacillaceae > Bacillus > Bacillus amyloliquefaciens. Next base: position 1,022,379 of record NC_014551.1, on the reverse strand, counting down.
GATTTTTTTATTTACCGTTTTTCACTGCACAGCCGTTTGCAAGCTTCGTTAAACTTTCGGCAAGCTTGCGCAGGTACTGCAGGTCAGCGGTATTGAGCTGCTGGTATAAGATCGCCGCTTTTTCGGCATATTGAACAGCAGCTTTCTGTAGAAGTTCTTCCCCCTCTTCGGTTAACTGAATCATAACAACACGCCGGTCGTCGTGATAGTCGCTCCGATCCATTAAGCGGCGCTTATACAGAATATCGGTCATTCTCGTGACAGACGCCGGTTTCAGATCAAGCGACAAAGCCAGCCTTGAAAGCTGCGTGCTTTTGCTCTTATGTATTTTGAACATCAGCAGATACTGCAGGACTGTAATATCATAAGGTTCCAGAACTGTCTCCAGAATCATTTTCTGCTTTTTGTAAATCGATCTGGAAGTATCAAACAGCTGTTCAAAACTGAGCAAAGCGAGCTCTGATTCAATCACCGTATTTTCACCTCATTCCCTTAATAATAGTTCACAAGATAAAATATTAATAAATGTAAGAAGGTTTGTAAAGAGAAAAGTTTCATTTTTTAAGGATTTTTTTTATGCCGCTTTTTCTCTTTATTTTTAATTAAAAAAAGCCGAGAGGAAGAATCGCAGCCGCACGATTCTTCACTCGGCTTTTTGTTTAATACGATGCTTTGCTTACACCCGCTTCTTCTTTTTGAAAAAAGCTTTTCAGCGCTTGAAATACGTCTGATTTCTGCTTCAGGATGTAATATTTAAATTTATCATCTTTGACATTTTTATAGGCGGACATGAGTGTGGAATGCCTGTTATATTGATTGACCTCACCGTAGCAGAACAGATTCGATTTTTTCATGATGTCATTGACAAGCTTTACGCACCTCGCATTATCCGATGTTAAATTATCTCCGTCTGAGAAATGGAACGGGTAGATGTTGTAGCGCGCGGGATCATATTTTTCATCAATTAATTCAAGAGACTTCCGGTATACGGAGGAGCAGATGGTTCCGCCGCTCTCGCCTTTTGAAAAGAAATCTTCTTCAGACACAACCTTCGCTTCCGTATGATGGGCGATAAATTCGATATCAACCGTTTCATACTTTGTCCGTAAAAATCGTGTCATCCAAAAAAAGAAGCTCCTCGCCATATATTTTTCCCATACGCCCATCGAACCGCTTGTATCCATCATGGCTAATACGACAGCTTTCGATTCCGGCTTCGTCACATCATTCCATGTTTTGTATTTCAAATCTTCCGGATAAATCGGGTAAAACGACGGCTTGCCTGACATGGCGTTTCGTTTATAGGCCGACAGCATCGTCCTTTTCTTATCAATATTCCCTGTCAGTCCGGTTTTCCGGATATCATTGAACTCGATATCGGTATGGACGATATTGTCCCTTTCTTTTTGCTGCAGATTCGGCAGTTCTAATTCCTGAAACAGCGCTTCTTCCAGATCCATCAATGAAACTTCCGCTTCATAATAATCCTCGCCTGCCTGATCGCCGGCTCCCTGGCCTTTTCCGGCCCCCTGCTTTTTATCTGCGCCGTCTCTTGCGACGACATCGCCGACTTCGCTGTCACCGTCACCTTGGCCGACATGTTTGTTTTTATCATAGTTATAACGGATTTTATATTCATCATGCGAACGAATCGGGATTTTCACGACATCCTTTCCGTTGGACATAATAATGCTTTCCTCAGTGACAAGGTCCGGAAGGTTGTTTTTTATCGCTTCCTGTACTTTCTTTTGGTGGCGCTGCTGGTCGTCAAAGCCTTTGCGATGGAGGGACCAGTCTTCCTCTGAAATCAAAAAATTTCCGCTGTCATTACGGGACATGAATTCCCCTCCTTAACCGTTATGGTCGTTTTACATGTGTATTCCGGCTTGTTCCTGTTTATGAAACAAGTCCGGCGAAAAGATTTATTCTTATCTTATGCCGGACGGACTTTCCAATTGACAAACAATTGCGAAAAACAGACAAAAGAACCCGTCCTTATACGGACGGGCCTTTCATGAATCAAGCATCAGCGGTTTAACAAGCTTCCGACATACTTCAGCAGTTCATTTGCGCTTGTCGAATTATAGCCGTGTTCATCTATTAACCGCGCCACTACCTCATTGACCTTTTTAAGCTGCTGCTCATCCGGCGTTTTGGTTGAAGTCGTAATTTTCACCACATCTTTTAAGTCGGCGAACAGCTTTTTCTGAATCGCTTCCCGGAGTCTTTCATGTGAATTGTAGTCGAAGCGTTTTCCTTTTCTTGCATAGGCCGATATGCGGATTAAAATTTCTTCTCGGAACGCTTTTTTCGCGTTTTCTGAAATGCCGATCTGCTCTTCAATGGATCTCATCAGCTTTTCGTCAGGATTCATTTCTTCTCCCGTCAGCGGATCGCGGAGCTTATTTTTGTTGCAGTACGCTTCCACATTATCTAGATAATTATCCATGAGTGTTTTAGCGGATTCTTCATATGAATAGACAAACGCCTTCTGCACTTCTTTTTTGGCAATGTCATCGTACTCTTTCCGGGCGGCGGAAATAAAATTCATATACCGCTCTTTGTCCTCGGCAGAGATGGAAGGATGCTGGTCAAGTCCTTCTTTTAAGGAACGCAGCACGTCAAGCGAATTGATGGATTCCATATTTTTTCTGATAATTGTTGAGGAAATGCGGTTGATGACATAGCGCGGATCGATTCCGCTCATTCCTTCATCATGGAATTCCTTCTTCATATCCTCCAGATCAACAGAATTGTAACCTTCAACGCTTTCCCCGTCATAGAGCCTCATTTTTTTGACAAGATCAATATCAGACCGGTTCGGTTCCTTCAGCCGGGTTAAAATAGAAAACATCGCAGCCACTTTTAATGTATGGGGGGCGATGTGAACGTCAGAAACATCACTTTCAGAAATCATTTTTTCATAAATCCGTTCTTCCTCGGACACCTTTAAATTATAAGGGACAGGCATCACGATGATTCTGGAATGAAGGGCTTCATTTTTTTTATTGGCAATAAACGAGCGGTACTCCGTTTCGTTCGTATGCGCAACAATCAATTCGTCAGCTGAGATGAGCGCAAACCGCCCGGCTTTGAAATTCCCTTCCTGCGTGAGTGACAGAAGGTGCCACAGAAATTTTTCATCGCATTTCAGCATTTCCTGAAACTCCATCATTCCGCGGTTTGCTTTATTTAATTCCCCGTCAAACCGATAGGCGCGTGGATCTGATTCCGAGCCGTATTCGGCAATCGTTGAAAAATCAATGCTCCCCGTCAAGTCGGCAATATCCTGTGATTTCGGGTCGGACGGACTGAAGGTTCCGATTCCGGTACGCTTATCCTCAGAGAAGAAAATGCGTTCAACCTTTACATCTTCAATTCTGCCGCCGTAATCTTCTTCAAGCCGCATGACATTAAGCGGAGACAGGCTGCCCTCAATTCTGATCCCGTATTCTCTGTAGAAGTCTTCGCGCAGATGATGGGGAATGAGATGGAGAGGATCTTCATGCATCGGGCAGCCTTTGATGGCGTAAACTGCGCCGTTGTCTGTCAATGAGTAGGCTTCAAGCCCTTTTTTCAGCATGGTGACAAGGGTTGATTTCCCGCCGCTGACGGGTCCCATTAATAGCAAAATCCGTTTTCTTACATCGAGCCGCTTGGCAGCCGGGTGAAAGTATTCCTCCACGAGCCGTTCCAGAGATTCTTCAAGGCCGAACAGCTCCCGCGAGAAAAAGCTGTATGTCTTTTTACCGTCATTCTCCTCGATTCCGCTGTCTTTTATCATATTAAAAACGCGAGAATGAGCAGACTGTGCGACCAATGGATTTTCTTTTATGATCTCCAAATAATCAGCGAACGTCCCTTCCCATTTGAGACGCTGCTCTTCCTCTCTGTACTTTTCAATTTTCTTTAATATATCCATAAGAACCTCCTCTATCATGGTTAATGCACTAGAAATAAGGTACTTTGTTACAATCTATGCGGTGATGTGAAATACATGCTTTTCGTTTCTTAAAAATAAAGGCGTTTTAAGGCGGTCATTGACAAGGGTCCGGTGCACCGTTCATAATGAAAGAAATACAGTTTCATCCAGACTCGGACAGCAAATGGAAAAGCAAAGAGGAGGAGAAATGATGAAAACGATCATTTTACTGGGGGTCATTCTCACTTTTTTAGTATCCATTTTTACGGCGGGTTACGACAGCAAGCCTGAAAACGAATAACGGCAAAAAGGGTGCTCCTTATGAAGAGCACCCTTTCCTGTACAACATAACAATGTTTCATATTTGAATGTGTTCTTGGACAGTTGATTTCTCATGTGTTTTACAGCTTGTTCGATACTCGATTTTTCCGATTTTGCACCCCGGGCCGATTTCCACATGCTTCCCTCTGACGATGTCCGCTTTCGTATATTCGAGGTAAACCGTGTCTCCTTCAATCAATTCAGCAGAAAGCATTCCCGCTTTCCGTTTAAGAAGACCGGGTTTCCGTCTGACGGTAATCGATGTGCCGCCGATTTCTTTGACTTTGCTTTGGTCATAACGCAAATGGATGTTTACGTCTCCCGCGTTTAACAATCCCGCCACATTGATACAGCCGGTTACATGAAGCTGCTCCGTCTCGCAATCCCCGCTGACGGTGAGACTGCCTTTTATATGGCACTGCTCTCCCGCAGCACTGCCGGAAATGTCAGCAAGTCCTTTCAGCCTCATTCGGGTGAAACGCATAGAGCCGCCAATTTTCAGCGTGCCGATCACATTTGCGGAACGAGCCGATAAATCTCCTTCAACCTCATGCTCTCCGAAAATTTTCAGCCGATTGGTTTCGGCATCTCCGAGAAAACGCCCTGTACCGAATATCCGGCAGCGTTCGCTTCGAAGTCCTTCGCCGACAGTCCCTTCGCCTTTAATGCTTACATTCTGGTAGGAGCCTCCGGCCGCGTGTCCGGCTCCGTACATTTTTAAATGACTCAATTTTTTTGTTGTTTCCACTGCAGCTCCTCCTATATTTTCACGACTTTGTTTACTGAAGCGGAAGGATCACATGTAAAATCGCCGCTGTATTCCACCGTCTCAATGATGCATCCCGCGCCGATCCGCACAGTTTTCCCGCGTACTGTCTGCGCGTTTGTGTCCGCCAAGTCAATGATGTCACCTTCAATCAGCTCTGCGGTCAGCACCGGAGCCGGCATCAGTTTAAAACGCGTAAGCACGCTTTTTCTGCTCATCACCTTCAAATGGCGGCAGCCGATTTCCTTCACATGGCTCTCACCCGCCGCCAGCTTCATACTGACTTCATCGGCATTCAGCAGGCCGCCGATCTTGCATTTGCCTTCCGAACGGAACGTCTCTGTCTCACAATCGCCTTCGATTCCGACTTTCCCGGATATGAAGATATCATCAGCTTTCACACCGCCGCCGAAAGATGAAAATCCCGCGACGTTCAACCGCTCCGTTTTGACATCACCTTTAATGACACCCGTTCCGTTGATACGGATAGATTCGGCTTCAGCGCTGCCGGAAATTTTCCCCGAACCGCTGATCGTCAGCGTTTGCGTCTTGACATTCCCGTCTGTTTTTCCGCTGCCGTTAAACAGAAGGCTCGTGCACTCGACATCACCCGAGACCGTGCCGCTTCCGTTGATCTCCACCGTATGAAAACGGCCTCCTTTTGAACTTCCTGAACCGTTGATGACTAATTTATCTGTTACGTCCATTGATGGTCCTCCTGCATCCATTTCGTTTTTAATTCTTCTGATGCCGCAGCAAGCGCCACCCGTTCAACCACTTTGACAGATGGTTCAAACAGAATATGTTCAGCGTCTGAGATGAAGCACGTCGTTACGCCGAGTTTTCGGAGCATGACGAGCTCCGTATTTGCTTTCAGCTCGGAATCCTCATACACTTTCAGCACCTCCGCCGCCATTTTCCCTTCGTCAAGATTGATATTGCCTGACTGCAAAAGCCCTTCAAGCACATATAAAGACAGCAGCGCGCGAGCTGTAAATGTCACGCCGCCTTCTCCGTAAACTTGCAGCGCGGCCTTTGAAATCAGCCCTTTTTGAAGCAGCTCCGCAAACGTTATGTTGACATCAGCCATTTGCGGAGACAGCATTTCCCTCATTTCATCCAAAGACAGATTTTCTTTCATTTTCTGTATTTTTGAGATACGTTTTAATATTTCCGCTCTCGGAAAAAATGTTTCCTGGCCTGTAAACGTTGATTTTCGGATAAACCATTCCTCAGGAATTAAATTTTTCCGCTTCCAGCGGTACAGCTGTCCGTATGAGATTGATGTTTCTTCAAGTAATTCTTTTTTAGAAATCAGTTGTTCCTCCATAAATCCAGCTCCTTTGATGAAAACATTGTAACATAACACTGTTACGTTTGTTAAGCCTATAAATATAAAAATGTCATGAACCACGGCTACATAAAAAAACCGCCCCGTATCCGGGCGGTTTTTTCTCAGGTCAAATCTCTGTAATTTTGCTGGCGCAGCGCTTCATAGACAAGAATCGCGGCAGTGTTGGACAGGTTTAATGATCTCACATGCTCGGTCATCGGAAGACGCAGGCAGCGGTCCATATTGTTTTCGATCAATTCTTTCGGAAGTCCGCTCGTTTCTCTGCCGAATACGAAGAAAACATCTTCCTCCGTATTTGAGTAGTCAAACGATGTATGCGGCTTTTGCCCGAATTTTGTAATGAAGAAAAACTTTCCGTTCTCATATGCCTCAAATAATTCGTCCAATGAATCATGATATACGACGTTGACGAACTCCCAGTAATCGAGTCCGGCGCGCTTCAGCATTTTATCATCGGTTGAGAATCCGAGCGGGCGGATCAAATGAAGCGTTGTGTCTGTTGCCGCACAAGTACGTGCGATATTTCCCGTATTGGCCGGGATTTCGGGTTGATATAAAACGACATGTAATGCCACGATGTTCACCTCTGTTTTTTATTCCGCCCACCATTATATCATTAATTACTCTTTTGTCGTATCATCCGTAATATGAAAAAACGCATATCTGATGGAAGGAGTATACGCCGTTGAATCCTCATATGACCAATATCTCATTCTGCTGTCATACGTTTGGGCATTGACAAGCGGCATATTGCTTTTATCTTTTGCGACGACAATCGTCGTATGATTAAAACGGCCGTCTCCTTCAAAATCATAGCAAATCACATCCCCGGGCATCAGTTCTTCGGCGCTTGACACCTGCACCGCGCGAAGACCGGCCTTTGATTGAGCCAGATACATCTTCATGGAATGCGCGACCGTCCAGCTGTAGCTCCATGAACTTTGCTTCATCCACCAGCCTGAGCCTCTGTTCGGATGCCCGCGCATCGGCGCTTTTCCGGCATGCAAACATTGCGAAATAAAATTTGTGCAATTGTCGCTGAAATTTTTATAAGCGGGGTTTCGTTTATTCCAAAACTTTTCCGCGTACTGAACGGCAGCCAGACGGTCGTATTGAAATGCCCTCCCGAAATCTTCCCGTTCACTCCGCTCATATTCGATTACGCTGTTTCCGTCAGAAAATCCAGCCGGTTTTTTCTTTACTTCCCGATCTTTAATCAGCAGCTGATCATAGAGAAATGCAGTCCGTTCCTCAATCTGCTCTTCTAAATAAAGATGTCCGTCCTGCTCCTTGCACAAATATTCGAAATGAATCGTGTACAATACGCATAACGTGCCGTCGTCCTCAAGACTGCTGTTGACAATGACGGCTTTCGCCTTCGCTTTAACGATGTCAACTTTCCGTTTTTCAAGCAGCTCTTTTTTTCTCGTCAGGGCTTCAAGATCGCCGGCCGGTCCATTCTGCCTCATCTCGGTTCCGTTGACTAAATAATGAAGCCGGGCCTCCGCTAAATCTTCAATAATATGCTTCAAGCGCTCCACCCACCATACTTTTTTATAAAGAAAAAACACTTGAACTCCGGCCAAGTGCTTTTTCTCTATACATATGTCAGGACTGGCCGGTTTTAGTCTTATCAGAAACCGATAGCAGTTCCAGTCCCTTTTTAATTTCCTGTATGGCTTCCTCATCCTGCTCTTTATAAAGCGCTTTTTCTAATTCCGCTGCATATTCCTGATCACCGATTTTCCCGATGGCCCAAGCGGCCGTTCCCCTGATGACAGGGCGCGGGTCTTGGTGCATCAAGGCCGTTAATTCAGGAAGAGACGATGCATCTTTGAAATGGGCCAATGCCAAAATGGCATTCCGCTGAATCGGCTTCTTGCCGCGCCATGAGCCTGATACATGTCCGAATTTTTCTTTGAATTCACGGTTGCTTATGGTCAAAAGCGGCTTTAACAGCGGCTTTGCGATTTCCGGGTCGGGCTCCATCTGCGGATGAAGATGAAAATCTTTCCCTTTATTAATCGGACAGACCGTCTGGCACGTGTCACAGCCATACAGACGGTTTCCGATTTTCGTGCGGAACTCATCCGGCAAAAATCCCTTTGTCTGGGTAAGGAATGAAATACAGCGCTGGGCGTTAAGCTGTCCGGGATTGACGAGTGCGCCGGTCGGGCATGCGTCTAAACATTTCGTGCATGAGCCGCACATATCTTCAATCGGCACATCCGGTTCAAAAGGCAGATTTGTGATCATCTCAGCCAGATATACGTAAGAGCCGTATTCAGGTGTGGTGATCATGCAGTTTTTGGCGCTGAAGCCGATTCCCGCCCGTTCAGCCACGGCCCTGTCGGACAATTCTCCTGTATCCACCATTGACTTGGTGCGGATATCTTCATGTTTGCTTTGAAGAAAATTCTCCAGCAGATCAAGCTTTTCCCGCAGAACGTCATGATAATCCTTTCCCCAGGAAGCTCTGCAAAAAATGCCGCGCCGGCCGTCCCTCGTGCTCCTTGGCGCATCTTTCATTTTGGAAGGATAGGCAAGGGCGATGGCGACGATCGATTTGGCTTTCGGCAGAAGCAAAGACGGTGTGACCCGTTTTTCAATATCCGGTTCTTCAAAGCCGGATAAATAGCCGAGTGATTCCTGAAGAATCAGCCGGTCCCTCAGACTGTCGAATGTATCAGCCGTCGTAAACCCGATTTTGTCGACTCCGATGCTTTTGGCGTATTCGATTAATTCCTCTTTCAGTTTATGGATATTCATTTTTTGCACAGCCTCCTTTCTTTGTGATCAGGCTCCAGCCCGGGTATAATAGAGTTTTATCATCCCGGAATGGAGTGAACACAATTGAACATCAGTTTAGATCCTCTTATTGCTGAACGGGTGCCGGGGATCAAAGCGGCAGCCGTATTATATGAACAGATCGAAGTCGGGCCCGCCCCGCAAATGCTGAAAGGCCGCCTCCGTTTATTTCAAGAATCGCTTTACTTTGATTATGCAGACGGCGGCATAGATGAACAGCCTTTTGTGAAAGAATGGGCGCGTATAATGGAACAGCTCAGCCCCGCCTTTTCTGGACAAAAAACGCCGATGGAACTTATGCTCGGCGATATTTCCCGGGAACGATTCGTCGAAAGTGTGAATTCAGCCCATGATACCATACTTTTTTTCTCCTTGAAATATTCATTGCCCATCATGGCGTATGATGCCCCAGACATCGATGAACCGATTTCCATTACGATCGGAGAAAAAGAAGACGTACTGGCCTTCTCCGGCCCGGACGGCGTTTTCGGCAGCCTTACCGGACATATCAATACCCGCCCCGTTACGTCCGATACGAAAAAAATGCTGCAGCTGATCTTTTTCCCGCCTTCGTTTCACGCCGAAGCGGCCGAAGAGCTGTTATCATCCTTAACCAATATGTTTGAACAAATTCACGGAGGCACCCATACCGTCTCTTGGCTTTCATAAAAAGACACGCCTTTCGTGTCTTTTTTCACATAAAAAAACGCAATACTTCGTTTATCAGAGAAACGAAACACTGCGTTAATAACGTATGTATGGAGCGGGTGATGAGAATCGAACTCACGACATCAGCTTGGAAGGCTGAGGTTTTACCACTAAACTACACCCGCATCAAAATTATTTTTTCAGTACCGATTTGATGTTTCTAATGTTACATGTTTATTTATTTTTCGTCAAGGGAATGTTAAAAAATTTGTCGAAAAAAATTCTTTTTTTGTCCACATGTTAAGTTGAGTTTACATTTTGTTAAGAATCTCATACAATATGAAAAAGAAGAAAACTTGAGGTACGTCTGATGATGAAAAATAAAGTAAAAGAGCTGAGAGCCAGATACGGCTATTCTCAGGAAACGCTCGGAAAAGAAGCCGGAGCCACCAGACAGACGATTGCAGCGATTGAAAAAGGAGATTATGTGCCTTCACTCTTATTGGCGCTTAACATCTGCCGGGCTTTCTCCCTGACGATGGAGGAAGTATTCTGGCTGGAGGAGGAGAAAAAATGAGTTTAAAAAGCAAAGCGTGTTTTCACCTTGCTCTCTACGGATTGTCCTGCTGGACGCTGATTTCTTTTATGGAAGCAATACCGCAGATCGCTCAGTTTTTCCAAACGGAAGGGAGCGGTTCATTTGAGCTGAATATCACTCCGTTTCTGCTGTTTTCCGTTTGTGCCGCACTGTATATCTATGCTGAAAAGAAAAAACGGAACGGCAAACAGCACAGGCTTGTGCCCGACGAATTTGAAGAGCAGGATGAGAGAGAACGGATGATGACGGCAAAAGCATGCCGTTCCTCGTATATCGCCGTTTACTTCTCATTACCGGCCGCAGCCGTTCTGCTTTTGTTTTATCCGCTTATTCAGCCGCATCTTCCCTTTTTTCCGATTCTTTTGATTTTCATACTGATGATGATTCAGCATTTGGCTTATGTTTTCACTTTTCATAGGCATGGCAAAAACTCCGGTTCGTAACAGACCCGGAGTTTTTTATATTACCAGCTCGCTTTTTTCACCCCGGGAATCCGGCCTTTATGGGCCAGCTCCCTGAATGCAATTCTGGACAATTTAAATTTCCTCATATATCCGCGGGGCCGACCCGTCACCGCACAGCGGTTATGAAGCCTGGCCGGAGCAGAATCACGCGGCAGTTTGCTCAACGCTTCCCAGTCTCCTTTTGCCTTTAATTCTCTTCTGATGTCCGCATATTGTTCAACAAGCTTCTGCCGCTTGAGTTCTTTGACCGCTTTTGATCTTTTAGCCATTTCAGCACTCCTTTTACAAATCGTAATTATATCGCTTTAATAGTATCATCTGTATGTTTATAAAGCAAGCTTCCGGCATAAAGAAGACGGGCCTCCGCGAAGCCTACTTGTTCAGCTTCACATAATAGAGTAATGCGTCAGAATGGCTGATCAGCATCTTCTTATCTCGTGACATTTTGACGTGCTCTCCTGAATTCTTCACACTCGCGCCAATCAATACTGGTTCCCCATAAGTCACTGACTCGGCAGAGGAAATAAACACGGACGCTCTGTCATCTCCCTGATTCCGGGTAAAAACAGCGTCTGCCGAGACTTTCCCGCTATCATCGGCGATACCGAAACGAACCTTGTCTTTTTCCTGTTTCCCTTTGTCTTCTCGGTCCGTGTAACAGATGAATTGCAATTCTTTTGGTTTATTCGCATCGCCGCTGTAATCTGATTGAATCGGCCCTGCTTTATCCGTCAGTTTTCCGTTTTGGTAATGTTCAATATACATCTGTGCGGCCGCCAAGTCTTTTGTGACACCTGTCACTACTGCCGCTCCGCTTTCTGACGAGGCAATTTCCATTCTGTATTTCTCTGTCTTTGATAAATCAGCTTCTTTTATCTGCATGCCATTGGAATGTCCGCATGCCGTTAATCCTGCCAGCAGACAGCACGCTGCCGCCCAATTGAATACCTTCACCAAAAAACACCTCTTTTTGATGATTGTAACATTATCAGAAAAAAGAGGCATTTGTTTATTCAGACCGTCGCTTTGCAAAATGGTCGTTGCCCATTGCTTCGCCCAGTCGGTGCTCAAGTTTTTTAGTCCGCTCATTCTGAAACGGCAGAAGCGGAAAAACAAGCTCAGCCAGATAATAAGCTTCTTCCAGATGCGGGTAGCCAGAAAAGATGAACGACTCAATGCCGAGTGCCTGATACTCTAAAATACGATCAGCGACGGTCTGCGGGTCACCGACAAGCGCCGTGCCCGCTCCGCCTCTGACCAGCCCGATGCCGGCCCAGAGATTCGGGCTGATCTCAAGCTTCGTCCGGTCACCGTTATGAAGATCGGCCATCCGTTTTTGTCCTGAAGAATCAGCGCGTCGCAGCGCAGCCTGCGCTTTCGCAATCGTCTCTTCGTCTAAATGGCTGATTAATCGTTCAGCTGCTTCCCATGCCTCTTCTTCTGTCTCCCGGACAATCACGTGAAGCCTGATGCCAAAACGCATCGTCCTTCCTTCTTTGGCGGCCTGTTTTTTAACGGTTTCAATCTTTTCTTTTACCTGCTCCGGCGGCTCCCCCCATGTTAAATACACATCTGTATGTTTCACCGCAGCCTCAATTCCCGCTTGTGATGAACCGCCGAAATATAATGGGGGATGCGGTGTCTGTTTTGGCGAAAACAGCAGATTGCTGTTTTCCACTTTAATATGGTCCCCTTCATATGTCACCGTTTCGCCCCGCATGAGTCCGCGCCAGACGGTCAAAAATTCTTCAGTCGCCTTATAACGTTCATCGTGACTGATAAACATGCCGTCTCCCGCCAGTTCATAAGGGTCTCCGCCCGCTACGACATTTACGAGCAAACGGCCGTCTGAGAGCCGGTCCATTGTCGACGCCATTCTCGCGGCGACAGATGGCTGCATCAATCCCGGGCGGACCGCCACTAAAAATTTTAAATCCCTCGTTTCTCCCGCTAAAGCCGCAGCCGTCAGCCACGGGTCTTCACATGACCTCCCCGTCGGCAAAAGAACCCCCGTATATCCGAGTCTGTCTGCCGCCTGCGCCACTTGCTTAAAATAAAGATGATCCGCCGTTCTACCTCCCGTTTGCGTCCCTAAATACCGGCCGTCTCCATGCGTCGGAATAAACCAAAGAATTTCCATATGAATCTCTCCTTTTTTATCGGTTATCCTTCATAACTGTTCCGCCATTTTAAGAGTTTCCGTTCGAGCATTCTGACCAGCGCATCTGTCAGCTTGCCGACAGCCGCAAAAATGATAATGCCGACAAACACCTTATTTGTCTGTGAAAATTGTCTCGCATCCATAATCATATAGCCGACGCCCTCACTCGATCCCATAAGTTCCGCCACCACAAGACCGAGCCACGCAATACCGAGAGAGAGCCTGATGCCGAGCAGTATATTCGGCAGGGAAGCCGGAAGAATCAATTTCGTCATCTGCTGATACCAGTTAAATTCCAGCACCCTTGCGACATCAAACAGCTTCGCGTCCACACCGCGGATGCCGAGAAACGTATTAATATACACGGGGAAAAAAGCCCCCAATGCGATCAGCAGAATTTTTGAAGTCTCATCAAATCCGAACCACAAAATAAACAGCGGAGTCACAGCCAAGTGCGGAACAGTTCTGAGCATTTGCAGAGACGGATCAAGATAGGCTTCCGTCCGTTTTGAGAAACCGACCAGCAGCCCGAAAACAAGTCCGAGGCCAGCACCAAGCAGAAATCCGGCAGCCGCCCGGTATAAGCTGATCTCTAAATGACCCCAAAGCTCTCCTGACAGAAGAAGTTCCTGAAAAGTCTGCAAAATGATGACAGGTGACGGGAGCACCGTGGCTGAGACGATGCCCAGACTTGCGATAAACTGCCATACTGCGATGACCGCAGCCGGGAGTACAACCCCTTTCATCCATTGATATGAATACCGCCGGGGCTTTGCCGGAGCTTTCTTTTCTGATTGGCTTATTGCGCCGGCAGCCGTTGATGCTTCTGCTTTCATTATTTACCGCCCCCCGTTTTAAGCGCCTTTTGGATAAATGAATTGTCGACAACGTCCTTTACATCAATTTTCTTTTGAATCGCCTTTGTCTGATATTGAAAATCCGCGGTTTCCTGCTGGGCTTTGACTATATCATCATTGATCGGTTCATTGAGAGGCTCAGTATTGTTGAGCACGTTTCTTACGACTGATGGATCAAGATTTTTGATTTTCGCATATAAGGAGACATCTTCATCTTTATGTTCCTTTTGCCATGTAACTGCCTTATTGAACACTTTCAGAAAACGGACAACCCCATCCGGGTGCTCTTTGGAAAATCCCGTTCTGACTAACGTGAAACCGGGAGAATATAAATCTGTGCTTTCTCCGTTCGCCAACATTTCCGCGCCGTGCTGCAGCGTCTCAATCGACAAATACGGTTCCCAAATGGACCACGCATCAACTGATTTGTTTTCGAAAGCGGAAACCGCCTCATCAGGCTGAAGCTGGATGATGGTGACGTCATCGGCGGAAAGTCCGGCTTTATCCAACGCTTTATAGAGAAAATCAAAGCCGCTGCTGCCTTTGGCTACGGCGATTTTTTTCCCCTTTAATTCTTGCAGGCTCTGAATCCCGCTGTCTTTGTTTACAAGAATGCCGTTTGCTTTTAACCCGTCCTGAGACAGCCCGATCTCTTTAAAATCAATTCCTGCCGCTTGACCGGAAATGACCGGTGAGTTGCCGACCTGAGAAAAATCAAGCTTATCGGCGGCAAGACCTTCGAATTGCGGGGGACCGCTTTGGAATTCGACCCATTTTACCTTTATTCCGTCTTTTTTGAAGGCCTCTTCAAACCAGCCCTTTTCCTTTGCAATGAGAAGCGGGCTTAAACTCTGCTGGATGCCGATCCGGATTTCTTTCACCGTTTTCCCGCTCCCTCCCGCTCCGTGGGCACTGCATCCGGTTAACATCATGACTGCTGCGGCTAAAAGAATAATGGTTTTTTTCACTTCGCTTCGTCCCTTCTATATTCCAGATCCATCCGCAAACCGGAGGTCTTCCGTTTTCTCAAACTCAGAAAGCACCTTCTGCCTGACGTCCTGAAAATCAGCTGACGTACGATTGCGCGGATGCGGAAGCTGAATCGGCATCAGACTGTGCAGCCGGCCGGGCTTTGCCTTGAGAATCGCCAGCTTATCGCCTAAATAAACGGATTCATCAATATCATGCGTGACCAGAATCATCGTCGTTTTTTTCTCGCGCCATATATCAAGCAGCACATCCTGCAAATGTTTTCTCGTAAAGGCGTCAAGCGCTCCGAACGGTTCATCTAAAAGCAGCACCTCCGGCTCACGCAACAGGGCTCTGGCGATGGCGACCCGCTGCGACATGCCGCCGGATAGTTCGCGCGGATAAGCGTTCTCCGCTCCCTGCAGCCTGACAACCTCAATCAGATCATCCACTTTTTGACGAACGGCCGGGTCGTTGATATTGAGGTCGGCAGCAATGTTTTGTTTTACCGTCAGCCAGGGAAACAGCCGATGCTCCTGAAAGATAAATCCCTGCCGGATGCCCGGTCCCGACACATCGCGGCCGTTTATTGTGACAGAGCCTTCATAATCGGTATCAAGCCCGGCAATCAATTTTAAAAGCGTGCTTTTGCCGCATCCGCTCGGCCCGATCACAGTCAAAAATTCTCCCGATGCAATTGACAGTTCAATATCATTCAGCACCGGTGTTTTCCGGCCTTCATGCTCAAATGCTTTTTCTTGTATGCTGATGGTTACAGCCATCTGTCTTCCCCTCTTTTTCTGCCGCATCGCTCGAAAAACAAAAAGGCTCCCATCTCCAATTGCTTGTAGAGATGGGAGCCTTCGGCGGTCCGATCGGCTGCCCGTTTGTTTTTAAATTTGAATATCATGTTAATTCAAATTATTCCGACTTGTCAACTGTTTTTTGTATGAATTAAAATACGCTCTCCGGCATTTACCTGCCAAAGAGCGCATCAGCTGTATCACGTATTTACTTCCTTTTGCGGCCGGGCGATTTTCAATAATGTTCGCGCATTGTTTCCGAAAATTTTTTCTATATCTTCTTCCCGCATATTGATTTCCCGGCAGGTCCTGACTTGCTCCTGAAGATATCTGTATACATATCCCCGCGGAAAACCGTTTGAATCCGTCCCGAAGATGATGCGTTCAGCACCGATTAATTCGGATGTCTTCCGAAACAGAATTTCCAAATCAAGCGGATACGGCATCCACCTCATCCACTGGTTTGAACCGGACGTGTCAATATACACATTCGGGCAGCTCCAGCACAGCTGAAGCAGTTCCTGATAATATCCGGCGCCGAAATGCGGAATGATGAACGGGATATCAGCATACTCTCTCGCGACGCGATAGATGGAGAGCGGATTGATGTTGCGGTGGCTGACAATGCCCCCGGCCCTTCCTAAAAGCCCGAAGTGAATGAGTACAGGCAGCCTTTTATCAGCCAAATACGTCCAAAGCTTTTTCAGCGAAGGATCATGAAAATCGATGTCTGTCAGCGGACCGAACAGTTTATACCCTCTCAAACCGAGCTCTTCAACCGCTCTTTTCAGCTCTTCATACGCATCCTCCCGCTCCAAAGGGTGATATGCAAATCCGGTAAATTTCGCGGGATTGGCTTGAATAAACGCCGCCATCCGGTCATTGCTCTCCGCTGTTAAAAAATTCAGCACATCGATGCCGTACTTATTTAATTCATTCTCCCACTTTGTCATCAAAGGGGTTTCTCCGTCATCGCCATCAGCATCACGCGGATCAGGAAAATCCCAGGTAAGATTCATTCTGTCTGAACGCTCTTGGTTATAATCGGAAAATGTTTTATCGTTTTTGCCGAAATAAAGGCTGTACGGCAGATGACCGTGAATATCGACAGGTTTAAAATGCTGCCGGAAAAGCATACAATCGCCGCCTCCCTTACCGCCTGACAATGAAAAAAGGCCCTTATCCCATGAAGAATAAGAGCCTCTTGTGTCCAAGTCAGCGGTTGCTATTTTTTCTCATCTTAAACCTATTATTCCTGTCAGTCAAGCAAGCTTTCAAAACTCAAATTCCTTATTTCGATAATACAAATAATTATTTTATAATCATTATAAAATAATATTGACTTTTTATTGATAGGTGATATTATATTTTTATAAATCTAAAGAGGTGATCACATGAGTTCAAATAAATTAACAACCAGCTGGGGCGCTCCTGTGGGAGATAACCAAAACTCAATAACGGCCGGCGATCGCGGCCCCACTTTAATACAAGACGTCCATCTGCTTGAGAAATTGGCGCACTTTAACAGAGAACGCGTTCCAGAGCGTGTCGTTCACGCAAAAGGCGCGGGGGCACACGGTTATTTTGAAGTCACAAATGACGTGACAAAATATACGAAAGCCGCATTTCTGTCAGAAGTCGGTAAACGCACACCGCTCTTTATCCGTTTCTCAACCGTTGCAGGCGAACTGGGCTCTAGTGACACAGTGCGCGACCCGCGCGGATTTGCCGTTAAGTTTTATACAGAAGACGGAAACTACGACATCGTCGGAAACAATACGCCAGTATTCTTCATCCGTGATGCCATCAAGTTCCCTGACTTTATCCATACACAAAAAAGAGATCCGAGAACACATCTGAAAAACCCGACGGCCGTTTGGGATTTCTGGTCTCTGTCACCGGAATCACTGCACCAGGTAACCATTCTGATGTCAGACCGGGGCATTCCGGCAACCCTTCGCCATATGCACGGATTCGGAAGCCATACATTTAAATGGACAAATGATAAAGGCGAAGGCGTCTGGATTAAATATCACTTTAAAACAGAACAAGGCGTGAAAAACCTTGATGTCAATACAGCCGCAAAACTCGCGGGCGAAAATCCTGATTACCATACGGAAGATTTATTCAATGCGATTGAAAACGGCGATTTCCCCGCATGGAAATTATATGTTCAAATCATGCCGTTAGAAGACGCAAACACATACCGCTTTGATCCGTTTGATGTCACAAAAGTATGGTCTCAAAAAGACTATCCGCTAATTGAAGTCGGCCGCATGGTTCTGGACCGCAATCCGGAAAATTACTTTGCTGAAGTAGAACAGGCGACATTCTCTCCCGGAACATTAGTCCCGGGCATCGACGTCTCACCTGACAAAATGCTTCAAGGCCGATTGTTCGCATATCATGACGCACATCGCTACCGTGTCGGCGCAAACCATCAGGCGCTGCCGATCAACCGTTCCCGCAATGAAGTGAAAAACTATCAGCGTGACGGACAAATGCGTTTTGACGATAACGGCGGCCGCTCCGTCTATTATGAGCCTAACAGCTTCGGAGGACCGAAAGAATCACCTGAGGATAAACAGGCGGCATACCCTGTATCAGGTTTGGCAGACAGTGTAAGCTATGATCATCATGATCATTACACACAAGCCGGCGACCTGTACCGCCTGATGAGCGAGGAGGAACGCGCACGCCTTGTCGCCAATATCGTCAGTGCGATGGAACCTGTGGAAAAAGAAGAAATTAAGCTGCGCCAAATCGGCCACTTCTACAAGGCTGATCCTGAATACGGCAGACGCGTTGCCGAAGGACTCGGACTGCCCTTACCAAAATAACATCAAGAAACCTGCCGGTCTGTCCGGCAGGTTTTTCCTGTTTATTATCAACAAAACCCGTTTTTTCTCAATTACACAAAGTGGCATGCCGCAAAATGATGAAGCCCTTTCTCGGAAAGCGGCGGACTTTTTTCGGCACATATCTTCTTGGCGGCCGGACACCTCGTTCGGAATTTACAGCCTGAGGGCGGATCAGCGGGGCTCGGAATATCGCCCTTTAACATCACCCGCTCCCTTTTTGCTCCGGGATCAGGAACAGGCACGGCTGATAACAGTGCTATTGTATAAGGGTGAAGCGGTCTTGAAAAAAGCTCTTCCTTTGATGCGTATTCCACAATCGTCCCTAAATACATAATGGCGACCTTTGTACATAAGTGCTCCACCACGCTTAAATCGTGGGAAATGAACAAATATGACAGCCCGTGCTGTTTTTGAAGGCTGCTGAACAAATTGATCATCTGCGCCTGAATGGACACATCCAGCGCCGCCACGGGTTCATCCATAATGATAAATTGCGGCTCAAGCGCCATCGCTCTAGCAATCACGATCCGCTGCCGCTGCCCTCCGGAAAATTCGTGCGGATAACGGTCGATCAAGTTTGCGGAAAGACCGCAGGCTTCAAGAACCTCCGCCGCTTTATCACGCGCGTTCCGCTTCACCGCCAACTGATGCTCGATCATCGCTTCGCCGATGGCTTCTCCGATCCGGCGCCGCGGGTTTAAAGAACTGAAGGGGTCTTGGAAAATGAACTGTGCTTCCGATCTGAATGTTTTCAGCTCGCGCCGATTCATCTGGAACACATCACGTCCCTGAAAAAACACTTCTCCCCCTGTTTTCTCATGAAGCCTTAAAATCGTTTTTCCGATTGATGACTTACCGCTGCCCGATTCTCCCGCCAGGCCGAACACTTCTCCCTTTCCTATCGTAAAACTGACGCCGTCGACCGCTTTTACGGGTTTTTTATGAGTCTTTCTCATTCCCCCTTGTTCCTCATAATATTTTTTCAGTCCCTTGACCTCCAGCAACACATCACTCATCTGCTTTCTCCTCTCTGTAAAGCCAGCACGCCGCCTGATGTCCTTTCCCAAATTCAGTAAAATGCGGGCTCGATCTCCGGCATATTTCCGTGCTGTGTTCACATCGCTCCGCAAAATAACAAGATGATCCGGACAGATCCGCAAGCTCAGGGACCTGCCCCGGGATGGTGTACAGCGTCTCCCTTCGTTGACCGATGACCGGTTTTGCCGCGAGCAGCCCTTTCGTATACGGATGCTTCGGATCGGAAAACATCTCCGCAACCGGTCCTTCCTCCACAATTTTTCCCGCATACATGACAATCACATAATCAGCCATTTCGGCAACCACGCCAAGGTCATGGGTAATGAATAAAATAGACGTGTGAAATTGCTTTTTCACATCCCGCAATAAATCCAATATCTGCGCCTGAATGGTTACGTCAAGCGCCGTCGTCGGCTCATCTGCAATGATCAGTTTCGGATCGCAGCTGAGCGCGACAGCCGTCATAATGCGCTGCAGCATACCGCCGCTCAGCTCATGGGGATATCGGTGCATGACCTGCTCAGCATGAGGGATTTCGACTAACGTGATCAGTTCGACTGCCTTCCGCCACGCCTCTTTCTTACTCAGCAATAAATGTTCGCGTATAGGTTCAGTCAGCTGCTCACCGATCGTAAACACCGGATTCAAAGAGGTCATCGGCTCCTGAAAAATCATACCGATTTCGCAGCCGCGGATTTTCTGCATTTCTTTTGGTTTCAGCTCCAACAGGTTTCTTCCGGAAAAATGCACCGCTCCCCGTTCGATTCTCCCCGTCTCGGGAATAAGCTGCATAATGGACAATGACGCCATGCTTTTCCCGCAGCCGGATTCCCCTACAATACAAACCGTTTCCTCCTCATGAATCGTAAAGCTGACATCATCCACGGCCTTTACTGTGCCTTCCTCTGTATAAAAAGCCGTTTCCAAATGCCTCACTTCTAAAAGCGGTTTTTTCATTTCACTTTCACCTGCCGTTTTACTTTAGGATCAAAAGCATCTCTTAAACCGTCTCCAAGCAGATGAATCGCCACAACGGTCAAAAAAATGGCCGTTCCCGGGGGAATCCACAGCCACGGACGGAGTGTAAAATCCATAAAATTATTCGCCGCTTCCATCATGTTTCCCCAGGAAGGAGTCGGCGGAGCAACGCCAAGCCCGAGAAAACTCAGCGCCGATTCACTCAGCATCGCTCCCGCCACATGCAAAGTCGCGGCTACCAGTAATAACGGCAATGTATTGGGAAGCAAATGATAGAGGATTTTTCGTCTATCACTAAGCCCCAGAACTTCCGCGGCCATCATAAACGGCTGCTCCTTCAGCGACAAAATCTGTCCGCGCACAAGCCGCGCCAGACTGGGCCACCCGATCAGACTTAACATCATCATAATCAAGTACATTCTGTATTCAGAAGGCACTTTCCATTCCGACATCACCGCAGCTAAAATCAAAAGCAGCGGCAGACCTGGGATAGACATGAGCATATCAGCAATGCGCATAATGATCATATCAGCGGCTCCCCGATAAAATCCGGCCGCTGCTCCGAGCAAAGAGCCGATGACAAGTGACAGCACCATTGAAGCAAGCCCCACGGTCAGAGAAATCTGCCCCGCCAGCATCAGCCTCGTCAGCACATCTCTCCCGTACTGGTCGGTCCCCAGCCAATGATGAATCCCGGGATGCTGATTGGCATTAGAAATATCCGTCCGATCTGTTATGTACGGAGAAAAAGACGGCCCGATAAAACACAATAAAAACATAAAACATAAGAACAGAAGACTGATGACCGTCAGCTTATGATGCAGCAGGCGGCGGTACGTCTGCTTCCAAAGCGAAGGCGGCGTCCCTTTCTGTATTTTCATCCGTGAATCCCCCCTATTTCAGCCTGACTCGCGGATCAATCGCGGCATAAGCGATATCCGCCAAGAAGTTCCCAACAATCGTTAAACAAGACAAAAACAAGGTAAACGCCATCAAAACCGGGTAGTCCCGATAATGCACAGATTCCAGCTGAATACGGCCGACACCCGGCCACCCGAAAATCTGTTCAATAATGATGGCCCCCGAAAACAATCCCGGCAGTTCAAAAGCAAGCAGGGTGACAGCCGGAATGAGCGCATTTTTCAACGCATGCTTCCAAATGACAGTGCGCTCTTTCAACCCCTTCGCCCGCGCCGTTCTGATATAATCCTGCCTGATCACATCAAGCATCCCGGAGCGGAAATATCTTGTCAGCGAGCCGATGCCGAGCATAGATAAAATCACAACCGGGAGAATCATATGCCTGGCGGCTTCAAGCACGTAAGAAAAACCAGAACTCGTGCTTCCGGTATCAATCATCCCTCCGACGGGCAGTATTTTTAAATCCACTCCAAACCATTTAATAAACAGAAGGCTGATAAAAAAAGACGGGAATGCCATGGAAGCAAAAACAAGAAACGTTACGATCCCGTCAAACCATGAGTATTTCCTGACAGCGGATATGACACCCGTTATCATCGCGGCAGACCATGTGATAAGCAAAGCCAGAAACGCGACAAAAAACGAATTCCAGACATATTTCTGAAGCAGCGACAGGACGTTTTCCTGATACTTCAAAGAAAACCCCAAATCTCCGCTGAACACATTGCCGAGCCACGTCACATAACGCCGCCAAATCGGCTGATCCAGGCCGTAAAGCGCTTTTAGCTCCTTCGCTCTTTCCGGAGTCAAGTTTACATTCGAATCAATATAATCGCCCGGCAGCATGGCGAATAAGAAAAAAATAATAAAGGACGTACCGAATAAGATCACAAGCATTTGTATGAATCGTTCTGCGGCATACCGTTTCACAAAAAGCCTCCCCCTTCCGCTGAAAGGGCAAAATACCCAGGATGCACCGGGTATTTTGCCTAATTGTTTTTATTGAATTGAGACCTTTGAGAGACTTGAACTGATTCCCGAATAATTGTCAGGCTCAAGCCCTTTTATTTTTCCGCTGACAGCCCTTGCGCTTTGACGGTAATGGATCAGGATGTAAGGCGGATTCTCCCCGAGCTCCCGATACAGCTGGTGATAAATCTCTTTTCTTTTGCTGATATCAAGCGTGCCGGCCCCTTCCTCTATCAGCCGGTCCGCTTTAGGATTGGAATATCCCGTCACATTATTGGGATGGCCGGAAGCCAGCTTTTCCACCGTGTCATTCGGATCAAGAATCTGCGATGTGGAAACGGCGGCAAGATCATACTGTTTATCATTTATTTTCGCTACCTCTGTATTAAAATCCATCACTTCCGGTTTTAATGAGATTCCGATGTCCGCATAATTTTCTTTCGCGATCGGGATGAAATCATCATCCGCTTTAGAGGTGTAATAGCTGATTTCAAGCTTTTTGCCGTTTTTTTCACGCACGCCGTCTTTTCCCGTTTTCCAGCCTGCTTCATCGAGAAGCTTCTTGGCTTTTTTCGGGTTAAACGTGTACGGATTGACACCTTTGTCGTTATAAGCCCACGAAACCGGAGACACCGGCACATTTGCGACCTCTCCGTAGCGTTTAAAGCGGACATCGACGATTTTTTGACGGTCAAGCCCGTAAATAAGCGCTTGGGACACTTTCTTGTCTTGGAAAGGCGGACGCTTATGATTGACGTACACAAGCCCGTAATCATTCACGACAGATACGCTGATATTCGCAAAACCAAGGCTTTTTAAATGCTCAACCGTATCATCATCAGGTGAAAAAGAAGCGTAATCAAGGTCACCCGTTTCAAACAGCTGAAGGGAAGTTGACGGATCGATAATTTTATAAATCAGCTTTTCTGTTTTCGGTTTTCCGGAATAATAGTGTTCATTGGCCTGATAGCGTATTTCCTGTCCCGGAAGGTATTCTGTAAATTGATAAGGTCCCGCTCCGATCGGTTTGGCATAAAGCTCTTTTAAATAATCCAGTTTGCCGAATCGGTAATTCTTTCCGTAGTAGGCTTCTGACAGCACCTGCCCTCCCAAAAGAAGCAGCGACTTCGCACTGACTTTCTCGGTCGTGATTTTAATGGTTCTGTCATCAAGGACATGAATGCCCTCTATCGTCTTTGCTTTTCCTTCTTTATAAGCCTTACCGCCTTTAATATAAGCCGTGGTGATATCTTCATAGCCCGCGTATGCAGGATCATGCAGCAATGTTAAAGTGAATGCGACATCCTTTGCGGTCAGCGGCGAACCGTCGCTGAAAACGAGGTTTTTTCTTAAGCGGAACGTGTAGGTAAGCTGATCTTTGGAAATCTTCCAGCTTTCCGCAAGAGCCGGTGCGGGCTTCCCCGTTTTATCCAGTTTGACTAACGGTTCAAAAATAGGATCTGTCGCATTTCCGTCCCAACCGTTTTCATAAAAGTACGGCAGAAATACCCCGCCCGGCGCGGATATCCCCGCAACAAAAGTGTCGGTTCTGGCTTTCGACTTTGCGGGAAGCGCCTCAGGATGAGAAGCTTTAAATTCTTTTGTTTTGACATGGGCGATACGTGTTTCTTCCTTTTTATCCGTTGCAGAAGATGCTTCTTCTCCGGCACTTCCTAACGCGCACCCTGATAACATGAAGGCTACAGACGACGCGAGTAAGATGCCCGTTGTTTTTATCTTCAATGTGTTCCTCTTCATTTTGATCGGACCCCCGCATGCTTTTCATCTATCTTTATATAAATCTGCTCCATCTGTTCTTGATTCCTCATAATCTCCCGTTTGTTTTTCTCTACAAGCAGTTCGAAATTCAATGTGTGTTTTCTGTACTTTTTTCGCTTTTTACTCTTTTTGCGCACTGGTGTTGCCTTTTGTAACGCCACTTTTCATCCCTCCGCTTTTCATTCAATGGCTTTTACGCAAAAAAGGCCCTTATCTGTTTACAAGATAAGGGCCTTCGGTGATCCGATCAGCCATCGTTTGGAAATATGTAATGATTATGTTAATTCATACAATCCCTACCTGTCAACTATAATTTTAAATAACGTTTCCTCCCGGGGGTTTTCCTCATACACTCTCTTATTTTTCCGCATATGTTAGAAAAAATAGCAGATTACGAGTGAAAGAGAGTGAGAGTATGGAAAAGACAACATTGACCGGACGCATCGTCAGAAGGGATGATCCGGACTATAATGAAGCAAGAACCAATATCAACTTAAGCCTGCAACGATATCCAGACATCATTGTGTTTTGCCAAAACAAACATGATGCCGTCAATGCGCTGAAATGGGCGCGTGAGAATAACGTACCTTTCCGCATCAGAGGCGGAAGACACAGCTACGAGAATTTTTCCCTGTTAAATAACGGGCTTGTCATTGACCTCAGTGAAATGAAGAAAATAAGGGTAGATAAGGATAAGCGGCTGGTCTCGATTGAAGCGGGTGCCGAATTGGGAGATGTGTACCGGACACTCTGGCGGTACGGCTTGACTCTTCCTGCGGGAACCATCGCAAATGTGGGAATCACGGGGCTGACGCTTGGGGGAGGAATCGGATATTTAACAAGGTCTGCCGGCCTTACTTGCGATCGTCTCCTCCAGCTCGAGATGATCATAGCAGACGAAAAAGAGGGTGCCAAATTGATCACAGTCAACCGCGCAAAGCACTCTGATTTATTTTGGGCGTCTCAGGGCGGAGGCGGCGGCAACTTCGGCATTGTCACTTCCATGATGTTTAAAGCCGTGCCGATTTCGTACGTGACTGTTTTTTCTGTCACTTGGGACTGGGATGATTTCGATGAAGTATTTAATACGTGGCAGAACTGGGCTCCTTTTACAGATAACCGGCTTACTTCATCAATTCAGTTTTGGCCTAAGGAAGTCAACCGCATAGAAGCGCTCGGCCAATTTATCGGGACAAAAGATGAGCTGAAAGAACTGCTGGCTCCGTTAATGAAAGCGGGAAACCCGACAAGCGGCATGGTCAAGACAGTTCCGTTTATTAGAGCGGCAGCCTTTTTTAACAGCCCGGGAGGCAATGAGCCGCAAAAGATGAAGCGGTCAGGATCCTTTATTGAAAAACCATTGTCAACACGCGCAATTTCTGCTTTAAAATACTACTTGCAGCACGCTCCGAATAAAAACGCCAGTGTCTGGCAGCAATCTCTCGGCGGGGCGGCCGGACGGATCGCTCCGGATCAAACGGCATTCTACTATCGCAATGCAATCATTGCTCAGGAATATATAACAAACTGGACTTCTCCTGAAGAGGAAAGACAAAACGTCCGCTGGATCGAAGGGCTGAGAACATCTCTTTCAAGAGAAACGATGGGGGATTACGTGAATTGGCCTGATATAGACATCAGAAACTGGCTGCGAACATATTACGGAGGAAATGTTGACCGCCTCCGTCAAGTCAAAACGAAGTATGACCCGGAAAACGTATTCCGCTTTGAGCAGAGCATTCCGCCGCTTCGCCGGTCACCGTTTTTCTAAAAAGATGAAGATGGACACACTCCATCTTCATCTTTTCTTTTTATTGATATAAACGGCTTCCCTTTTCTGCAAACTCTTTTGCTTTTTCCTTCAATCCTTCATTGACTGCCTCGTCTTCAGTCAGACCGTTTTCTTTCGCATAATCGCGAATATCCTGAGAAATTCTCATGCTGCAGAACTTCGGACCGCACATCGAACAGAAGTGAGCCGTTTTTGCGCCTTCAGCCGGCAGCGTTTCATCATGATATTCCATTGCTCTTTCAGGATCAAGCGACAAATGAAATTGATCGCGCCACCGGAATTCAAACCGCGCCTTAGACAGAGCGTCATCACGGATCTGAGCGCCCGGATGCCCTTTGGCAAGGTCTGCGGCATGTGCCGCGATTTTGTACGTAATGACGCCTTCTCTTACATCATCACGATTCGGCAGTCCCAAATGCTCCTTCGGCGTGACATAACAAAGCATCGCCGTCCCGTACCAGCCGATCATCGCCGCGCCGATCGCAGAAGTTATGTGGTCATAGCCCGGAGCGATATCAGTCGTTAATGGCCCGAGCGTGTAAAAAGGCGCCTCTTTACAAATTTCCAGCTGCTTGTCCATGTTTTCCTTAATTTTATGCATCGGCACATGGCCCGGTCCTTCAATCATCACTTGCACATCATGCTTCCATGCAATTTCCGTCAATTCTCCGAGAGTCTCCAATTCAGCAAATTGCGCTTCATCATTGGCATCCGCAATCGAACCGGGACGCAGCCCGTCACCAAGAGAAAAAGCAATATCATATGTCTTCATGATTTCACAGATTTCTTCAAAATGCGTGTACAGAAAGCTTTCCTGATGATGAGCAAGGCACCATTGCGCCATAATCGCCCCGCCGCGGGAGACGATCCCCGTCGTGCGTTTGGCCGTTAACGGGACGTAACGAAGCAATACGCCGGCATGGATGGTGAAATAATCCACGCCCTGCTCCGCCTGCTCAATCAGTGTGTCACGATAAATTTCCCACGTTAAATCCTCGGCAGCGCCATTTACTTTTTCAAGCGCCTGATAAATCGGCACCGTCCCCACAGGCACGGGGGAATTGCGGATGATCCATTCACGTGTCGTATGAATGTCTTTTCCCGTCGATAAGTCCATCATCGTATCGGCGCCCCAGCGAATCGCCCACGTCATTTTTTCGACTTCTTCTTCGATAGAAGATGTAACAGCCGAGTTGCCGATATTTGCATTGATTTTCACATGAAAATTCCGGCCGATAATCATCGGCTCGCTTTCCGGATGGTTGACGTTAGAAGGAATAATCGCCCGGCCGCTCGCCACCTCTTCCCTGACAAATTCGGGAGAAACATGCTCGCGTATTGCGATAAACTCCATTTCCGGCGTAATAATGCCCTTTCTCGCATAATGTAATTGTGTTATGTTTTTCCCTGCCTTGGCCCGCCGCGGCTTCCGCTGTAAACCGGGGTATTCGGCAGTATGATCTTCTTTTTTATAGCCGTTATCCTCAGGCTTCACAGTCCTTCCGGCATATTCCTCTGTATCGCCGCGCCCGGTTATCCACTCTGTGCGGAGCGGCCTCAGGCCTTCATGAATATGAATCTGTACATCCGGGTCTGTATACGGTCCGCTCGTATCATAAACACGGACCGGCGGATTCTCCTCTTCACCGAACGCCCCCGTTGTTGCACTGAGGCTGATTTCACGCATCGGCACTCGTATGTCAGGCGAAGAACCCTTAACATAAACCTTTTTACTGCCTGAAAAACTCGACATAATAGAAATGTTCGCTTGCTGTACTGATTGATTTTGCATACAAATCTCTCCTTTATCATTTGAATAACAGAACCAAGCTCAGCACCAGCACAAAAAACCGGGTTCTCTATAGAACCCGGTTTTGCAGTCAGAAAGAAACTATTATTGTTTCATCAACAATAATAAAACCTTTACTTCCCCACGCTGGTACGAACCAGATCAGGTCCAAAGGGTTAAGAAGCCGCCGCTTCTCTCTCAGCCCGCTCAGACGGGCACCCCCAGTAACTATGAATTTCGGTTTCATCGTAACATAAGTTGCATACAAAAAAAAGTATATTATTAAAATTCAGATAACGAAACGGTCTTAAGCTCTGTTTCCCTAACGCCTTCTTCGGTATCAAAAACCCGATACCCCTTTGCCGTTTTCCAGGAAGAGACAGCTTGGAACAGCTGACCGTCTTTATAATGCAGCGCAGCGCCGTCATCAGCGGCATAGCCCTCCCGGAGTTTCTTTTCTGAAATCAGACGGTGATACGCCGGTCTGCGCTCCGCCTCTCCGTTATAGTGAAGACAAAAGCTGCCCGGCAAAAACCCTAAAGCCCGCAGCTCTCTCAAATCTCCCGCTGAATCCGTCACACCTTCTTCAAACCAGCAAATCGCCCCGGCGCTGAGACCTGCCAAGATGATGCCGCTTTCCCAAGCCTCACGAAGAATAAGGTCAAGCCCCCACTCTTTCCATAAGACAAGCATATTACGGGTATTGCCGCCGCCGACATATATAATATCCTTCTTCATGAGAAAAGATCTGAGGTCAGAACGAGGCGGTTTAAACAGCGACAAGTGATCCGGCTCACACTCCAGCTTATGAAAGGCCTGATAAAACCTGGCGATATAATTCTCCGAATCTCCGCTTGCCGTCGGCAAAAAACAAACTCTCGGCTCTGATCTCACCGACTGCTCCAAAATATATTGATCCAGCACAAGATGATCCGGCTCCATGGAAAACCCCCCGCCGCCCAATGCAATAATCTGCTTCATCGTCCTCACCTCTTTTTTCTCAAGTATAACTTAAAAAGGCGTTATCCCATTCCGGATGCCGCCTTCAAATTATTTCTTTGTTATCTGAAAAATGAAAAGACACCGTATAAAACAACGGAGATCCCTGCAGCGATAAGCGCCGGAACAAGCTTCGAACGGGCATACTTCACAACATCGATCCCCAAAACCGTACAGGTTGTCACCGTATTATCACTGAGAGGGGAAGCAAACGCTCCAAATGTTCCGCTGGCAAAAACGGCCCCAATCGCTAATAATAAGCTGGTATGCGACTGAACCGCCAGCGTCACGCCGAGCGGCATTAAAAGCCCCCAAGTCCCCCAGGATGATCCGATAAAATAGGATATAACCGCTCCAAGTATGAAAAGAGATGGCGCAATAAACATATGTGGGATCCATGACGTTAAATGAGAAGTAACATATTTCGAAAAACCCAGATCCTCAGATACTGCTGTTACGGCCCAAATCAGCGATAACATAATTATAACGTTTACCAATTCGTTTCCGCCCTTAATAAAATGCGTCACAAGCTCGCTTGCGTGAAAACGCTGAAACATAAAAAGAGCAAATGCTGCAATAACCGCTGCCAATAAAGCGGTTAACATGACGCCAAGCATATCGCTTTTGATAAAAGCATTCAAAAACCCTTGTGCTTTTGAATGGCCGTCCCACCAGCTGAGAAACAGTGTTAACAGTAAAAACAGCCCGATTGGAATGATTAAATTCCACGGCCGAATCGGTGTTTCCTTAATATAAGCACGGTGCGCCGAATCTAACTCCTCCTGCTGGTCAGCATGTACATCCCCGCTCTTTTCGAACATCCCCGTATGTCCTCCGTGAATATCCGGGATCGTCCCTGTTTCCATGTTAAATGAGCCGGAGCCTTTTGAAAGCAATACACCGCTGTTCTGCGGAATCGGTTCCGTATGTTTACTATGTTCCCGAGAAGGAATTTGTCTGTTCCGTTCTGTTTTTTCCAAGCTTTCATCCTCTTTTTGTTTCTTAAAAAAGCAGTAATAAATACCGACTAAAATAATCACAATGGAGAAAAAATTGAAGGGAATACTTTTCACATAGACCGTGTAAGCCGGCTGATCTATCCCTGACGTTTTGAGGGCCTGTCCGATAATGGAAACCATGTACCCGACAAATGCCGTTGCTACCGGAATCAAGGCAATGACCGGGTTTGCCGTAAACTCAATAGCATACGCAATTTTCTGTTTTGACAGGTCCAGACGCTTGCTTATCGCTTTCATGATCGGCGCAATTGTAACGATGCGAAAGTCCGGTTCGCTGAATGTGCCAAATGTCGACAGCCATGCAAGCAGCATCGCGCCTTTTTTGGTTTTAACCTTTTTACTGATCAAATGGACGAACCCTTTTATCCCGCCGGTTAACTTTATAATCCCCACAAGGCCGGCAAATGAATATAGAAAAACAATGATTCTAATATTATTGATTACGACAATGTTGCTGATCAAATAATGAACCATATGCTCAATCCCGCCAAGCAAGCTCGGATGTAAAAGATAACTTCCGACCAGTAAACCGACAAACAGACTGTACTTGCTTTGTAATGATTGAAATAGGAATGACCAGAATAAATGGGATAAGGCAAGCCCAAGTACCTTCCATAAAAAACACCTCTTTCAAAGAACTTTTTGTTAGTATCTTTGAAAAATACGGATTTATACAATCCGCAGGTGTATCATGTTTTTATACAACAAAAAAGGCTTCTACATTATGTAGAAGCCTTTGTATACCGGTGGCCGGGGTCGAACCGGCACTCCAGAAGGAACACGATTTTGAGTCGTGCGCGTCTGCCAATTCCGCCACACCGGCATGTAATGCGGGCTTTTATTCGCCTTAATGGTTCGTACGATTCGTCTATGATTCGTACGATTCGTCTGTTACTCGATTATCGCGCGCCATATTAAGCGCTATGTCAATCGTATGTAACCGGGTCGTTATCGACGAATATAAATATAACACGGTTTTTCGTAGGTGTCAATACGCACGACCAAATTTTTTGCGAAGTATTATACCACGCAATACCAATGTTTTCCCCGCTGTGGATACGTTATTTCTCTTCGCAGAATAAAAATCGTGCGTGCCGGCAGACTGTCGTCACAATTTGTGACGAGATCCCTGGCCCTCCAACGCCTTTCTGAAACGTTCCATAAGCGATCCGCCACGATTTAAGCGCGCCTTAACCGTCCAAGCCGCCTTCATAAACCCAGCGTATAGGTAATCATCGAAACGCTTAATTTCGTGCGATTTCGCTTTCATAATCGTTGCGTGCCACGCTTCAACGAAAGGCGCCGCATGATCTTCGAGTCTGATCGTTCTGTCTACGCTTGCCTTAGCGCGAAGTAAAATTCCGTAGTATTTATAAATCTTTTCGGCGTCAAAGTAGCGAGCCATTGCGGTATAGATTTCGTTAGGTAACGCACCTTTTAACGCATCAGCCGGTATTACCGCCGTATCTAATACGTTATTTTGGTTTTTAGAACGCTTAATAGAATCCGATGGTTCGTTTTCCGTTTTCGGTGCCTCGGCCGTTGTCTCCGTTGGCTTTTCGGCTTGTCCGCGATTGGACATTGTCGACTGGTCATCCACCGGCAGGATCACGATTATGTTCGCGCCCTTCCCTCCGTTTATCTTCCGCGTTGTTGCGATTTTCTTAACGATGCCGAGCGTTGCTAATTTATTCAGGGCCCGACGCGCAGTCTTGACGGACTTGCCAATGAGTTCCGCCAGCGTTTCCGCCTTCAGGTGCGCCGCCCCGCTGAACTTAACCGCGTACCGGGCGATCTTCTTCAGCGCTTGGCGGTCGGTGTCGTTAAGATCGTATGTATTGCGCTTGATGTGTTCGTAGACTGCCGCGTTTAGGGCAGACGTTGAGTCAAACGTTTGATGGTCCGCTAAGTAATGCATTTAGGCACCCCTTTCTCTTTTATCGATATATCGTTAATTGAATAATATTAACTAATTATCGATATGTCAATAATTTTATTTACAAAATATCGATATCACGATAGAATTAACTTATCAAACATTAGGGGTGGAAGAAATGCGCCTTTATATAAAGCTTGAGGAAATTTTGGACAAACGTGGAATAAAGAAAATGAAATTTGCCGAAGAGGTCGGCGTAAGAAATAATGTAATTTCTGAACTTTGCGCAAACCAACGCAGTACAATAAATCGTGAGCATGTCGCCAAAGTCGCTAAAGGATTAGGTATCACGGACATGAACGAGCTATTCGAAATTCGCGACTAAATATTTCCGATTGATAACCGAACGCACATTCGCATATAATAAAGCCGGAGGTGTTCGGCATGACTAGCGATAAGAAACTGTGGGCTTCGAGTTTTATCTTGCCGGAATTACGCGAAGGGTTTCAGCGATTGGCTGAGGCCAAGCTTAAAGTAGAGAAGCCGCAACTGGACGCGCAGCAGATCGAGGATATGGAAGTGACGGTCGCGCAATCGATGGAAGTAGGCGCAGATTTGTCTTTTGAGCTTTACGACAACGGATACATACGCGAAGTAATTGGTGCAGTTCATTACGTGGATCACATACGGAAGGAATTTCGTGTGAAGGACGCACAAGGCGATACTAATTTCGTGAGGTTTGCGGATATCATAAACGTAAAAAATGCCCCATCCGGTTAAGGACGGGGCTTATCGTTATTGTTTTAGTATGTAATTTCGCGTGAAGGTAGCTGAGTTTACTGCGTCATCTCCAAGCGTTTTGTAGATATTCCAAGATAGGTTTATGCTTGTCACTTCGTTCGGAGTTGTATTGGACATAGGCCAAGCGTAGAAAAAATCGAGACGATCGCCCTTCTTCTTTAATTTATTCGTGCCGTCATCAACTACTTTTATCACTTCTTCCGGACCTAATTCCTCTCCGGTGTTAAGCTTGATTGTTTCCGCTGCCGGATACGCTTCAAAGGAAGAATGCCCGATGTTTTCTATCGATCCTTTTATCGCAATGTGGGCGCTTGATGGCGATATCAAAATCCGATCGATTTTAATATCTAGCCCATCGTAATTTGCCTTATCATTCATTTCGGCTGAATAAGCCCAAATAGCACTATCTTCACCTAGATTTTCATTTGTGCTCACTTCCTCAGCTTTTGCCGTACTGTCTTTGTTATGAGGCTGCGAATCAGATGAACACCCACCGATTAAAAACGCAGCTATTAACGCAGAAAAAAGTAGCCCAACCCGCTTCAATACGATCACGACCTTTTTCTTCTAATGATAACTTATTTTTCAGTTATGTAAACGGACACCCACGTATTCATACGCAAGCGCCCGCAAAAAGTTCCGTTATTTTATTTCGTAGTTCCCTCTCGCTTTGTTCCGATTTCGAAAAGACCCGTCGCTGCTAGACCCGCAAAGCCGCCGGCCCACAAACGCAGCACCAAGTCGAGGTCAGTAAACGGATAGGCAATCGCGCCCAATCCGATGCCGATGACGAAACTGAGAGCCGGCACAATATTCGTCGGCAGCTTAACCGTTTTCTTAACGAGCTGAACGAGCGCCGTTAAGATAGGCGCGAGGATAGTCGCGAAAATTAATACTTCTTCCATAATTATCGTCTCCCTTTTCGTTTATTTTACTGTTGCGCCTGTGGACTTCGCGGCATAAATATTCACCTTTCCGAACTGGTCCGTCTTGATCGTGTACACGTCGGTCTGTGGATTACCGAGAACCTCGTACTTCAGGCCGCCGAATTTCTTAGGACGCAATAATCCGCATTCGTTCCCTTTGACTGGCGCCTTGTTGGTCGGATAGATGCGCCATGAGTCGGCAGAAGCCGGAAGGTAAACGTATTTCTTACCGCTGGATGACGGTTTAGAAGAGCCGGCCGCCCCCGTCAGCTTTAACACTTGGCCGACCGTAATCTTATTCGCATTCTTAATCCCATTATATGCTTGTAACTTCGCCATACTGACGCCTGTTTTCACCGCAATTTCGGACAAAGTATCGCCGCTCTTTACGGTGTATGTCGACCCGGATGTTTTGGTTGGCTTGTTTACGGAAGACTTACCGCCAAGTGCTTTAAGTTCCGCTGCGATTGCCGCTTTTACGGCTTCCCAACGGCCTTCCGCTAACACACGGTGCGGGCAGTATTTGCCGGACCAGTCTTGGTGTTTGCGCAGACGATCGATTCCCCATCCGCGTTCCTTCAGCAATTGCGCAATAAATTTGATCGCCAGTTTTTCGGCTGCTTCGTACTTGGCGCCGCCTGATTTCGAGTAACAAACCTCCACGCCAATAGACGTCCGGTTTCCGGAATTTGCGCCGCTACCATCTCCTGTATGCCATGCGTTACGGTCTGTCGGGATGCCCTGAACGACCTCCGTATCGTCTACTGCGAAATGGTAAGACACTTCGTTGTTGTTTCCGATCATATATCGGATTTCTGCATCCGCTGAAGCATCGTTGGCCGTATTATGAAATGTGATGTATTGCGCATCCATTGAATTCGGACACTTAAT
The DNA here is from genome assembly GCF_000196735.1 of Bacillus amyloliquefaciens DSM 7 = ATCC 23350. GTDB lineage: Bacteria > Bacillota > Bacilli > Bacillales > Bacillaceae > Bacillus > Bacillus amyloliquefaciens. The sequence goes on along the minus strand of NC_014551.1, from coordinate 988,069 downwards.
CGAATACTTACTCGCAGACACTAGATTCTTACGCACTAAAATCGCCATTAAATCGTCCCCTTTTCGTTTTTGGTATTAAAAAAGCCCGCCGGGACTCTCACCTGACGGGCGTGTTGCGTTAATTCGATTATTCTCTTCCGCGGAATTTTTCTTCGAGCCTATCGATCTTGTCGATGATGACGTCGTACTTATCGCTAAATTTATCGAGTAGATCTTGTAGCCGCGATTCACGCTCCCTGTTCGACTTCATTACGTAAATCAGCAGCCACGTAAAAAGGACCGCGAACGGTCCCTGCGTTAAAAAATATTTGAGTACGTCTAATTCGCCGCCGTTCAATAACTACGCCTCCTGTCCGCCTGTTTCTTCCGGAGGCTCTTCGATAGGAGGCTTGTTTGGATCGTAAACATCTCCGGTGATTTTCTCGTATTCTTCCGGTGTTATCCGGCCAGCTCCGACAGTATCGTGAACTTGCTTTTTCGTCCAGAGGCCGGCGTCATAAAGATTTTTGATACGGAGATACCAAGTCATTTAGTTTCCTCCCGTCGCGATAAGATAATATAAATCCGCTATCTGCTTTTGAAGATTCTCGATTTCATTCGGAGCCGGCGGATCGGGCTTAATGCTCTCTTTGTATTCCTCCGTCGCTGCCTCAACCCATACGTTTCTTTTCTTATCGAATCGCGGCGATATGATTGACGGATCGGGGACCACATCTGTGCTATTCGGCGGTAGCACTTCTACATCGATATCTTCTTCGCCGGCATAGTCGAAATTTTTGTCGTAGTATAAAACGTGCATTCTGATTTCCTCCTTTACCATAATGGGATACCGATATTAAAGGACACACGCGTAACGCTAGCCGAGTCGGTTGCGGAAAGCCCATCGAACCGTAATTCGCCGTCCGTCGTAAATGCGAACCGGGCCGTCCCGTAAGACCCGATCGTAGGTACAACGAAATCTACGAGCTGCGTCGGCTTATATGTGAATTTCGCTACCGTCGTACCGGCGGCCGGGAGCGAGCCGAATGTGCCTCGCAGTTTAATTTCGTTATTCGCAACGGAAAACTTGAACGGATATCCGGTGTTTTGCTGCGCTCCATTAATCAAGGTAACGTTATTCCACGTCGCAACCCACGGACTATTCCACTTATCTTTATCCGCCTGTACGACGTGAATGTCCGTTCTGTTGGCGTGAGCATCTACCTTTGACTGCGCCCCCTCTACCGATTCAAGCTCGCGCCATGACGTCCATGACTCCGAGCTCGCGACCTTATTACGCATAAATTTCCGCCGGCCCGAAGACGTCGAATCGTTACTGCTATAGGACGTGTATTCCTGATATGCGTACGTGCTGTAGTTATTGACGATAAGATATCCGTTGTTATTTACTGGGGCGTTTAATGCCGTCGTTGCGCCGCTCATATAATAGAAGCCGGTATCTGTTACCGTATTAAAATCGATGCCCGTCATGTACTGTGCCGCGCCAGTATCCTGCGTCAATTTAAACAACTGCGATCCGTTCCACTTGTCCTTCTCAACTTGCGAAGTATGACGGATGCTATCGGAATCATGGGCCCGGAATTGGTCGAGAGGCGCCTGCTTAACGTTGTCGACGTTACTAAGTCCGATCTGGTCTTTCGTCACTGAGTGCGGGTTATCCGTCCGATCTGCGTGTTCGTCCGTATACGCTTTACTGTCCGAAAGAGCCTTATCGGCTTTTTCTTGCGCTCCTGCTTTCGTCTCAATATTTTCGAGGTCTTCGAATTTCTTACGCAGCTCTTCGATGGTTTCAATGGCTTCGTCATATAGTTCGTTGACCTTTGCGATCAAAGCCTCGAAATCATCAATATAATACTCCGCCATAGGAGCGATATCAGTATCGACTAGCGCTCGATCTATGTTGAATGAAAACTTATGGACGGAAATCGCCTGATTATTCGCATAGTACAAATTAAGCTCTGCGTTGACCGTTCCGTAATGCTTAAGTTCATCCGAAGTTAATACGTATTGCGCTACGCCACCTACCGGATCTACAATTTCTACGTTTTTGATAAACCGGCTTCCGTCCGCCATGAACATAACGAGCTTCCCGGTAACGGCAGACAACGGTAATGGGACGCCATCCTTTGTTAACGAGAAGATCAAACGCGCCGTATCGATGTCTTGCGTGCTGAACTGTATTGCGGTTTTTATATTCGTTTTTGTCCGGCTCGTCACCTCAAACGCAAGTGGTGCGTTATTGTATATCACTGCAAAACCTCCTTAGTGCTGCGGCGTAACGATCATTTGCGCTACACCGTAGCCTTTTTCCGCATCATACGGAGATTTGATTTTCATAACGGTTCCGTAGCCGCCGCTTTCCGCCTTGGTTGCAATGCCTTCGATTGCTGATACGCTATCTCCTACGGCCACTGTTTCGTCAATTCTAACGAAGACTTGACCGATTAGTCCGATGACATGCCATTCGTCACGAGAGTCACGCGGCACATATTCGAGAGAAGGGTCGTAGTCGGGGTTTAATTTTGGAACGCTTAACTCTTCGCCACCATCGATAACCGTTTCGTAAACCAAGCCGCCGAATTCGTTTCTTTCGAACTGATCGTTCCAATAGAACGCCGCGCCTCCGAGCACCAAGCCGGCCGTTTCAGAAACAACTCCGAGTATCTTATCTCCTTCGCCTGCTTTTCGTATCTTTTCGCCTTCTAACGCAACCAGATAGCTTGAATCGATTTTCTGACCGTCAGCAGATTCGAAATACTCCGCGAAGTCTTTGAAATCTGAGACGCTTTCTACCCGCCCTGTACCACGAATATGTCCGCCAGTTGAATCGAGTTCCCATTTCGTATTTCCGGTCGAGGCGCTGCCGCTTCCGTAGCCCCCTCTGACGCTATATCCGTTATCGTTGATAACCCCGTTAGCAGCGAGCACGACCCTCGACGGCCCGTCGCCTTTTGTATGTGAATTGTTTGACGCTATAACCGCTTGACGCGAAGCTGTTGTGGATGAGCCACCGCTGGCACCTAGAACGACGTTTCGAGGCCCTTTCGTTATACATCCGCCCGTGGTCGCAATCACTGCGCTTGTTTTGTCTAAGACGTGGCCCGATGTAGAAGCAGCACGGAAACCACCTTTCACGTTATTCGGGACGACCGAATGCTTCTGGCCACCGAGGACTGCCGCACTCTCGTACCCATACGCCCGGACCATTAAGATATTTGTTTGCGTATTCGGCGAGGTGATGCCGGCCGTACCGCTTGCTACGTGAAGGATTCCGTTATTCAGATTGACGTTGTACACGCCACCACCGATCCCGATACCGTTCTGCGCCGAATCATGAATAACGAAATCGGAGATGAAGACGTCATCTGTCCGCTGATCGCCGCCGGTGACGTTGATATCATAGCCGGCCTTTTTAAAACCGGAAATTTGCAGATTGGTTACGTTTATCTTCCGGCTCTTATATTGAAAGGCAATCATAGACTTTCCTTTGTAGTCATACGTCGGATCGCCGATCGCTGTAAAACCGATTATCTTCACGCGTTGGTATGCCGAAATCACTAAGGCTTTCGGTTCCAGTCCGTCATAAAGCGAATTGTATATCGGCTCTCGCGCTGTGCAGTCGACTAGCGTCACGTCTCTCGCCGTCTCACTCCACGGATCTGTCGCAAGGTGGTGTCCGATGTGCCGCAAATCATAAGACCGAACATCACGGAAGGATTCGTGGCCGCGGATATGGACGTTAGAAGGGGCCGGCCATTCCGTATGTGCCTTTACCTCTACACCGCGGACGTTTCCTTCGGTATAGTTATCGATAAGCCATACGTGTTTAGATCCGTCATCGACCTCGATACCGTTCGAATTAGACGCTCCCTTTTTGTGGGCTTTTCCGCTTGGATTCGTCATTACGTTATGGGTAATGAAGATGTATTCGCTGTAGTGCGTAGTGATTCCATCATCTCCGTAGCCATGGCCGACGCAGCGATCGATCCAGACGTATTTACTGCCCGTTGCGGTGTAATCCTTTGCTGTAATATCGTATGTTGGCGCCGAAACATCGAAGCAGTGAAGCCCCGGATTAATACCCTCGACTTCCCGGACGATGCCAAACTTCACCTGCGCAAAAGTCAAACAACTCGAATAGATGCCGCCGGTCGCACCTACGCCGCCCTGACGCTCCGGGTTCCAGTCGAGCGACATTCCTTGGACTACGATATTACGGTTGCCAGACGCCGGGTCCGCATTAATGATGACCCACTCGCTCGCCGGCGTGTCCTCGTGCAGCTTTAGAGTAGTGACGCCCATGCCTTGGCCGATCAAATACGTCCATGACGGAAGCTTGACGCCTTTAACGATGTATGTGCCGGCGGATAAATTAAGCCTAACCTTACCGTTTCCAATCGCTTTCTTAAACGCTTCTGTACTATCGTTAACGCCTGTCGGATCGGCTCCGTAATCGTCAACGTTTACATCACGCTCAATCTTGCGCAAAAGCTTGTTATACTCTTTGTCGAGCCGCTCTTTCAATAAAGGCGCGATGTTTCCTTCCGTGTCCACACGAGCATCCACGACCTCTTTAACGTTTGTACCGTCCGCATTAAGGATCAGATTTCTTATACGGTTATACAGACCGTCGATATATGTGCGCAAAGAAAAACCGCCATGGTCGATTTGATCCGACGTGTGGGCGGTTTTTGCGTTCTTATGTGAGGCCAGTTCCGTATACGATCCTCTAATATCATCCGCAATGTCATCGAGGTTCTGGTTGTGGTCGTTACGAAAAACACGGTCCCACGCCGCCCCGGCCTTTCTGTACGGAAATTTCGGCATTGTATTCCTCCTCGTTATTTATTCTCTAGCGCAGTCAGGCGCTTGTTTATAGATTCGAGCTGTTGCGAAAGTGTCGATATGTCCACCGTAGCCGTACCGACCTTGATGCGTTGCAGCTTTGCGAAGTCAGATGCGCTCATTAAGCCGTCAGTCGTTTCGGTAGCCAGCGAGACAGAAACTTGGCCGTCGGGCCCCAATACGATACTCGCCAGCTTCACATAGTCCGATGAGCTCATAAGACCGTCCGTTGTTGCGTTTGCCCGGCCGTACGTAGGAATCGTCAGCTTTGTCGGATCGTACCCGTCTTCGTAAATCGCATCTTTTCCGATGGTTATGTTTCCGCTTATGGCGCTGCCTTTCACTTTCCCAGTTGACGTATCGATAAGCTTGGAGACGGAGCTTTGTCCCCTCCCTAATTTAGCAGTTGTTTTTTTGATATTTGCCCGAACCTTACCAAAAGTAAAAACCGGAGACTTTTTAGGATCTGAGTAAGTCTCCACACTGACTACACGCAACTTCGTCTTCAAATCAAATGGCTCTAATACGCACCATACATAATCGCCTTTGCGAATATCCTGCATATTTAATTGTTTAACCTCTACGTACGTAAGGCTAATAGAGATTTCAATTTTATCGGTCAGTTCTTTTTCTAACCGTTTTTCGAGCTTTCCCTCATCCTTTGCTGTGTACGAGTCATCAAATACGGGATTTGCATGTTTGATCCCATAGACTGAAGCTAACGGACTTTTGTACTCAGATTCCACCGCGTATTTTCCTGTCTTTTCGTCCTTCTTTCCGAATCCCTTAATGTACGTTTTTATAGAAGAGGTGTCTATTTCCTGAGAAGGGTCTTTTACATTTACACGGTCACGGATGATGTAGTCTGTATCTCGCGCTATCTCCTTTGCGAAATAGACTTTCTTCCCAATGCACTCATATTCAGCCGAGTATTTTTCCTTTATATCGTTTAGTAATCCGAGAGAGTAGCCGTTCCCAAAATCCTCTACATCAAACGAATCACCTAGCCCTTCTGGTAAAACCTCGTAAGAATACCCAGAACCCTTTAATGCGATGTCCAGCATATCCTCGATGTAAAGTTTTTTCTTTTTACCGGATGTTTCATATACGTAATTCTCACCGAGATCAGAAAAGGAACGTTGCAAGGCCGTGATATCGACCTTCAGTCTCTTGCCGCTAATAGGAACATACCGCGTTTTCCTAATGACGAATTCCTCGTCTTCATAAAAAAGTGAACCTTCATTTTGAATTAACGGAAAGGAGTGCGCATTTCTTTCCGTCTCCCAAACCGTTACGTCTAAAGACCTTCCGTTATCAATTTCATCCTTCTTCGTTACGTTGAAGTCCGTTAAGGCTTCTACCTGATTAGCGAGATTTTTTACAATCAGACTCGACACGGCGCACCTCCCTACGCGTAATAATGGAATCTGAAATCAAACGTGATCTCAAAATCCCCGCTTGTTCCGTTTAACTCAAATTCATTCCATCCGGGCTCTAACGTAATAAGCCCGAAATTTGTCTGCCCCAATATGCTGACGTTTCCTTTTTTCGATGTAACACCGGAAATTTGAATCGCTTCCTTCGCGGTAGATGTACCCGAAAACGCCCACAGGTCGCCTGTTGTTCTATTTTTGATCGACAATTTGTCAGACGCGCCTTTATACGTAATTTTTAAAGGCATGTATCTCGGATCTAGCCGGACGGCCCCCGCGTTGAAAATACGAAAAGTCTTCGTCTTGTGTTTGTACGAAGGGATATCGTCCGTCAACCCTTCGCCTATCTGCCATTTGTTCGCATCAAACGTGAATGCGTCTAGCGTCGTGCCGACTGATTCGCAATAAGTAGAGGCGCTTTGGAAAGTCAGCGTAAAGTCGCCGAAGCTACCGATTCTGTCAGGCGTGAATGATGCGCTTAGCTCGACCCGCCACCGTTTTTTCGGCGTCGCTTCCGAAACTAAAAAGAACTCCTCCTCGCGATGAAGCGCGTGAAAGAGTTCCGCTTGTAATAAATGAAAATCAACGTCATCCGCTCCGAGCAAGAGACATTCAGCAGTCAGCGTTCGGGCTCCGAAGTTTTTTCCTACTCGAACTAAACCGTCTCTCCCCGGAATCGTTTCGTAATCGATATCGGGAGTGGGCGAAGCAATTTTGAAACTTCGCACAAGAACTGATAAATCGCGAGCCATGTCAATTATGCGGCCATCCTTGTAAAGTATCCGGAAGTTGCTGTCCGTAATAGGGACACCGGATGGGGGCGTTGTATAGACGCTTGAAAAAACGTCGATGGATACCTCCGGCTCTTCAACGACAACCGGAGCCGGGTTGTTTGTGTCCGGCGTAGTAGGAGTGGACGGATTCGACGGAGACGGGGCGGTGTCGTACTTCGTCAGATTGTACGTTTCAATAATTCTGTTAAGCTTTGATGCGTAAGACGGGTCCGTTGCATAACCGGCGTCTACCAGCGCAGCAGTCGCTTTCTTGTAGTTTTTCTCGCCTACGACCGCCTTATAGTGATTCAGGTCCCAACTGACGCCGTTTACGTAAAGCTTCGCGAGGTCTTGCATCGATTCATACCACGTCGGGTACTTCCGGAACTTGGCGTCCACTTGAACGTTCCTTCCATTGATTACTTCCCACGTTTTCATGATGACATATTTTCCGTTATATTCGCCCTTCACTCCGAAAAGGTTCTTTCCATTAACGGCAAGGCCGCTAGTCCCGTAGGCACTTTCTAAGCACCCCTGCGCGATTACGAGGCTTGCAAGAATTTTATAATTCACGAATATCTTCTGCGCATCCGGGGCGATTTTCTTTATAAAATCTGTATTACTCAAACGCTACCACCTCCCGTCTCTCATCCGTTCTAAATCATACCCGTCCTGCTGAATGCGACTGATGTGCGGCTCTACAATACGCCCAACAACTTCACTATCCATCACGATAGGAGCGCCACCCTTCGTCTTAATCGCCTGCTCAATCGAACTGAGCGCGCGAAGCATATCCGACGATAAGCCGGAATCTCCTCCGAGGCCCGCCGTATGCCCTGCGTCTATCATTCGCATAAGATTCGCCTGTTGCGCTTCAGTAAGCACCATTTCGTTACGCAGGGCCCGGATATCGACTTCGTGGCTCATCGGATTAGCAAATTGAGACGCTAGGCCGCCGATGTGAAGTTTATTGATCTGCCCGAGGCCGATGACGCCGCCAGTGTGGTAGGTACCTTCGTTCCCTTTTCCCCGGCTTACAGCACGCTCCGTCTTCATAGAAACATCCGATGTAATTGTCGTGATGCGTTTCGTGATGTCCTTACTTAGAGCAGCGTTCATTCTTTGGGCTTCTGACGTAATATCCGCGACCCGACCCCTTGCGGTACGAAGGTTTGCGATCTCGTCGTCAATTGCTTTAACAGACTTTCGATACTCATCTGTTTTACGATCGGCTGCTGTCGTGTTGTTTTTCAGATTCGCCTTCGCATCTTGAAGGCGAGCGATCTCCTTATCGATTACTCTCACGCCTTCTCCCTTTTTAGCGTTTAAGCCGACTTGTCGCATCTCTAAATCCACTAGTTTTTGCTTAACAGTATCGAGTTTATTTATCTCTTCATTTACCTTTTGTAGTTCTTCTTTTTTGCTTAGAAGCTTATCACCACTCGCCCCAAGTTGAGCCTGAAGTTCGCTTAGAATCCGCTTTTCTGTACCTAGGATATTCTCCTTTTGTGCAGCGTCTTCTTTGTTTCCGGCCGCTTTCGCTTGTTTTATACTGTCTTCTATCCCCCTTACTTTCTCAAGCTGCTCCTCGGCTTTCACCTGATTTTCGCGATACTCCTCCGCAAGGCTATTTATCTTTTCTTGAAGCCTGCTTCTTTCATTGAGATTCTCAGTCTCTTTAGAGTCAAGTTTGGCTTTTTGAGTATTCAGTTCAATCCTTAATTCTTCGGCTTTTTCCTCAGTCAGCCGCTTTAACGCCTTAGTGTTTTTCGCGAACGCATTACCTTGGTCTGTTATTGCCTTACTTGTGATAGGAGCCTTTTCTAGTACCTTGTCATTAAGCGAAAGATAGCGATCGAACTCATTATTTGTAAGACCCGACTTTTTGCGCAGCCCCTCCTGCTCCTCCTTCATCAGTTTGATCGCGTGAGAATCAGTTTCCAATTTAATGCGATCGTTCAAGTCGAGATAGTGCGCCATCTCTTCTGCTGTAAGCTTTGTTTTGTTTTGAAGTTTTTCAAACTCAGTCGCTAAATTATTAATAGAATCTATCTCTTTTTGTTTGGCTTCGGCCGCCTCTAGGCTAACGGTGTTCACCTGATCGTATCCCGCTTTCACCCCGACAAGTGCTCCCGCTAATAAAGAGAGCCCGGTAATCACCCATCCAGCCGGACCCATCGCAACGAACAAACCGCGCACTGCGATTCCGAGCTTTAACATAGACGACGCTACCAGCGCCACCGCTGCCGCCGCGCCTGCCATTTCGAGGCCAGTCGTAATGATCCCCGGATTTAGTTCGCTAAGGAACTCGACCACTTTCGTACCGGTTTCGACAATTTTTCGGAAAGTAGGTAAAAACTCGTTACCGATCGCGATTCCGAGACCGTCGAGCGCAGACGTAAACTGTTCGAATGACCCTTTGAGGTTATCCATCTGCGTTTTCGCTACTTTGTCCGCGGTCCCGCCGGCTTCCTTCAGCGTCTTCGAATAATTGCGCAGTCCCTTTTCTCCGACGCCCAAAAGCGTAACGAACCCGGAAGCCGCTTCAACTCCGACGAGCTGTGCCGCCGCTGCCGTTTTCTGCGCCGACGTCATCCCTTCGAACTTCTTCGAAATATGGCCGACGAGTTCGGGTATCGGCTTTAGATTTCCGTGGGCATCCTTTACCTCGATTCCGTACTTTTTCATCGCTTTGGCCGACTGGCCGACCGGATTCGTAAGGTGTAAGAGTGACGCACGAAGCGCCGTACCCGCCATCGATCCCTGAATACCGGCGTCTGACATTTTCGCAACGGCTGTCGCAGTATCTTCGATGGAGTATCCGAGAGAGTGCGCAACAGGGGCGACGAATTTCATTGCATCCAGTTTGTTATCCTACCGGCTCTTTATCCGGTAGTTCTTACGGTTTCCCGCAAGCTCAGACTATATCTTCACCCACGCCAAAGACGTTAGGGTGCCACGCGCTCGTGGGTGTTTCGTCATAGCTAATACGCCGTAGACTACTTCACCTAGTCGTTACACGTTCCGCAAGTTTCCTATGCGGCTTCGCTCGGTATTCTCATATCACTTGAAAGTGACTTAGAGTTCACCGAATTCACGTGGTGTTACGCAGCTTGTTCCCAAGCAGCCGGGCAATTTTGTTTACCCAATTGCGGCAGATCCGTATTGGCCGTCGTCATCGCTTTTACGAGTACGTCAACGGCATGCCCGGAGTCTTCCGCTTTAATGCCGAAGCCGGTCATGATGTTCGAAACGATATCCGCTGAACGTCCGAGTCCTTCGCCTGAAGCTGCCGCCAAGTTGAGCACGGCCGGCAACGATCCGACTTGCGCTTTTACGCTGAAGCCCGCCATCGCAAGGTATTGAAGACCCTCGGCCGCCTCTACTGCGGTATATTTTGTTTCGGCGCCCATCTTAGCCGCGATGTTCTTCAGATCTTCGAAGTCCTGACCGGTCGCGCCGCTGATCGCTTTAACTCGCGACATGGCCTCCTCGAAGTCAGCCGCCTTTTTGACGGAAACGCCGATACCGGCTACGACTGCGCCTCCGACCGCAAGCGAAGCCTTTTGGATGAGGCCCATTTGTTTCGAGAGATTCGCAGATGAACGGCCCATTTGATCCATATCGCTTCGAGCTTGCTGAGATCGACGGGACCAGTCCGCCATGTCTAATACGAGACGCGCCCGTATTTCTCCGACTGTTGTTCCGGCCATCTATTTACCTCCTTTCCGAAAATTACCCTGTAAAGCCCGTAGTTGTTCGAATTTCTCACGGTCGAATTTCACTTCAGGGCGAAGTCCTGCCGCCCGAATCAACGTATTCATGAGCTGTTTATACTCGTCGTCCTCACTAGCCCGGCTGTTCGTCGCGAGAAGTACACGAATGTCTTCTATGCGCCTTACCGCGCCTTGCTTCGTCTTAGCGCGCACAAATTTCGGTATATCCACCATATAAAACTCGTTTTCTATCTGATGCTGCGTGACGCCTAAACTGATAGCCGCTTCGATCAGATAGTCGTCAATCGTATACGGATCGCCCTCTTCGTCTACTTTTCGAGTTTCGGAAGAAGGCTCTTCACGTTTTTTGCTTGCGAATCAAGACGGTTCTTTTTAACGGTGAGCGTGAGGTATTCGATAATTTCGTCAGTCCCGACTTCCTCTCGGATATACTCAGCTTCGACGCCACTTAACAACGCAGTAATCTCGACAATTTCATCCAAACCGATATCGATCGCGTTTACTAAATACGGATAGAAAGCTGTTTTAGGCGCGCTGATGACTTGCAAGATAAGGCTCGGAATTTTATCGAGTGCTAAGAAAAGCTGTTTCCACTTAGCCGGAGTAAGCTTAGCGACCTCGACCGGATACTTGCCAAGCTGAACCGCGTCAGTTTCCTTTTTCTTTCCGAAGATGTTCATACGATTCTCCTCTCGTGTAAATAAAAAGACACCGCCTCCCGACGATGCCTTTCGTTTGTTATTCGCTGCCAGTGCCGGAAGAGGTCCCGGCCGTTTCGTCGCCCATAATAAAAAGATCGCCTTCTCCCATCGTGTCCGGATAACCGGTAAACGTTAGGTTGGCGATCCTCTCATTATCGGAATCATACGTATATTCAATGTCAGTCGATGCGCCAGCTAATGGAATCGTTAGCCAGTCATTGGCCGTCGCTTCCGGATCTGTCGGCTTAATTCGTAAAGGCTTCGCGTCCTTCAGCAAGTCATATCCGGCTTTACCGCTGACTACAAGCTTCTTTTTGTCTCCGTCAGACACGTACTTACTGTTCGGAACCGCCTTATGAATCTTTTCTAAATCATAGATCGCAAACGGTACGGTACATTCGCAAGTTCCGCCCTTTGTCCGTGAGCCTACGATCGAGTCACCGTATTGGTCGACTGTTGTATCCTGCTTAGACATCTGCGCCTTAAAAACGATGCCGCCCTTCGTGATGTCAAACGTCACCATATCCTTGCCCTCGCCGTACTCGACGATTGCGGGGCCGATAGGAACTTGAATCGTTTTAATTCCAGCCATCTGTTTTCCTCCTTTATTTTTGCATTAAAAAAGCGCCCGGTCAGGGCGCACTACACAATCGAAATTCAACGAGTATTGGGGACGATCGTTGTCGTCGTATCCGATAAATAACGGCACCGAATTTGCCGCCCGGATAACAACGATAGAGCTATTACCGATAAACACTTCACGGAGATTCGTTAGCGCTTCCTGAAGCTGATACGCTTTCTCTTCGCAATCAGCGTCGCCTCGCGCCTTTCCCCGTACGATTATTTGAAACGAAGGCTGACTCTTTCTGGTCCATTGAGACGGAGGAAATCCGCCTGTAAATCGCACATAAGTACATTCGTCTGCCGCATTTCGCGGGAATCCGTTTGCGTAATAAACGCCGTCAACCCGCGACTGTATGAACGAGATTAATTCGGTTATCTTCAACGATTATCACAACTCCCTTCTCACCGCGTCTGCTACGTGATTAATGTATTTCTGCGATTCACCTTTCAGCGGACGTTCCAGATATTTGTTACCGACCGGATAGCCGCTAATGCCGCCTGCACCTGCCGAAACTGGCCCGAGGTTGTATTCCGCTTCATGAGTCCATAGCGCGTAGTTAAAGCCTTTATCAACGGCTCGGAACGATACTTCACCGATCAGACTATCGCGTTTTAACGTAACCTTCTTTTTCATGCCGCGACGGAGCGTGGCTTTGTCTATCGGGGCAATGTTTTGCGCAAGTCTAGCGAGGTCATCCGTGTTATCATGCATCGCTGTCTTTGCTGCCTGCTCAACGGCTACCTCTCGGCTATCCAATAACGATAGAAAATCGCCAGCATCCAGTGTAAAGCTCATACGATTACCTCGGTCAGAATCGGCTTACCACTGACTTGCCGCTTTACGTTTATTTCCTTCGGCTTACGCTCAATGGTTTCGCCCAGCTCGTTTGTGAATGCGAGTGTATCCGTATACCTGATGTCGGCTAATTTATCGACCAATATACGCGCCGTGGCTACGACTTCCTCGCTCTTCACAACGCCGGAAGAACGTGAATTCGCAATAGTAGATCCTTCGTCGATTCGGCACTTAATTTCGAACGGCTCGACGTCCACCGGGTTTCCCCACACGTCTATATCATCTGAAGCACGAGTAACGGTCACGGTCTGACGCATCGGTATGATCGCCAATTACATCACCGTCGCTTTTACGGTCCGGCCGCTAAGTTTCACATCGTTCGCTTCTTCGATCAGATCGATCGTCTTTTTCGGTATGAGAGACTCATCGTCAGCTCGAAGCGTCTCCTTATACGTAAACGACCCGACGCCGGTGATTGAGTAAGACGCGATGCCGTGCTTATTCAGACGGTTCGTATCGTTATAAGCAGTCGCAAGCACGTTCGTAAACTCGTAAACTGCGTCATCAGGAATGACGTACTTACGAAACTTTCGAGCCAAGACGTCTTCGGCTACGTTTAGTACCCGCTGCTGCTTCGCGCCGTCATAGTCGTTCCAGTCCTCATTATCGATTGTCATTCGGTTGATATATTCGTTCGCAGCTTCTACACTTAAAGCCATGCGCACCGCCTCCTTATTTTCCGGAGGACTTACGTGCAGGCTTTTTCGGCGCCTTTGCCTCCGCCTTTTCCGTCTCATCGTCTGATACAACACAGCTAATCCATCGCGGACATAATGCATTCAACTGCTTAATTTCGGCCGGAACATCGGTTTCGTAAACGCCTTTGTGATCGAAAACGATCGTCTGGTCAGTGCCTACGGAATAAAACGGAGAGGCTTTATAGACGGCCATTATTAAGAGCCGGCTCCTTCTAACGCTTTAAGCCTCGCAATGATGTCGTCATACTGCGCTTTGGTTCCGAACCCGTCCGCTCCTTTTGGTCCGGTATCGCCTTTCGGTCCTTGGGGTCCGGTGTCCCCTTTATCACCTTTTGGACCGGCCGTGCCTCCGCCTTCCTGTAATTCCTGAATGATGTCACCGAGCTTTAGATCGTTGGCGACTGGCATAGATTCATTTAATCTTCGTTTCTGGTCATCTGTAATTGCCATTGTTGGCCTCCTTTCAAATTAAAAAGACGGGCCGAAGCCCGTCGATTGTCATTAAGATACAGTTGTCGAGATGTTTTCGAGAATGGCGATTTTTTCATTCGCGTTTTTGACCTTGATTCCGTATTCGCCACGGATCTGACGCGCAACAAAGTCAGCTCCCGGAACTGTGGCATCCTCGTCGTAGACAGAACGGCCATTCAGTGGGTGCAGAGAAAGAATGCTACGGTCGAAAAGTGCGATTTTGTCTTTAGGGAAGTTCGGATCTACGACTACAGTCGCGACTCCGCCGCCAACCATATCAGAAACGAATGTGCTTACGCGGTGGCCTGTAGCCGCGTCCGTTCTCTCTGTTCGAATAGTATCCGTCGCCATTTTAGAGATTTGACGAGCACCCGCGGTGTTTGTAAGGATTGTATTTGCTGAACCGCCGCGCTGATATACTTTTTCCATTAATGCATTAATATCTTTCGCTTGAACCTCTGCTCCTTTCAGGTTAGCTTTAGCAGCGTCCTTCAAGTTCGCAAAGTTCAATAAGCCGCCAGTCATACGAGGCTTGCCGTCAATTCTGCGGCCGTAGATCAACCAGTCGTTAAATTCACGCGCCATCTCTTTAAGACGTAGTTTTACTTGATAATCAAGCTCATTCGATACGTTATGTGTACGGACTGCTTGTTGAGTATTCGATACGGCCGCATATCTTTCAATGATTTGCGTGAAGTTGTAATCTACATAACGGTCGTGACCTTCATCGATACCGACGCCAGCACCTTCATTTTGCGGACGAGAAACAATACGCAGCTCAGAGCCGGCCTTGAGTTCCTCTTGAACTGTTCCGTCAAATCCGCGGACAACAGTGAGCACATCGCCGGACACGTTCGTAACTTTCAGATACTCTTCGCCAAAAACGACAATGGCATCTTTACGGAACTTCTCTCCGTCATCTTCCGCCACAGTAATTTTTCCATCTTCCGCTACCGATTTAACAGTCGCGAGGTTTGAGTTCAATCGATCAGACATCCACTCGAATTTAGTCTGATAGAGCGCCTCTCCGTTTAAGCCGATTAGACCGAGTAATGTCGGTTCATCCTGAATAATAAGGTCAATCCCGGCGTCAAGCTGTCGTACCTGATCTTTAAAATCGTAACTAGTTAACATTTATTTTCCCCCTACTTCTTCAAAAGTGATTTCAATTTGTTTGAAAGCTCGATAACCTTCGAAAAATTCTTTTCTTTCTTCGCTTCGCTTAGCTGCGCTTCTAACGTCTTGATTTCGCCGCCGTCTCCGTCTCCTCCGCTATTAGAGGGTTGGCCGATCGGCTTCAGCGTTTGTTGTTTCGCAACCAAGTACGGTTTATTGTCAACGAGCCCCTTTACAACGTCCTCCATACCGATTACTTTTCCGTCCTCAACCTTTACCGCGGATAGGTCAGCCAGACGTAAAGCATCGTCAATGTAGGCGATGCCGTTGCTCGTAGCAACCTTGATAAATTCGTTCGCCACTTTTTCCTGTTCAGCAGCCGCTTTTAAATCTTCGATCTGCTTTACGAAGGTGGCTTCAGCTTCGGCCTTTTCGTCGAGCTGTTTCGTAAGCTTTTCCAGCTCGGTCATTTCCGCCTCTTCTCGCTCTTTCTGGGCTTTTTCGTAATCGCTAAGTTTCGCCTTCACTTCGTCATAGTCAGCGTACTTGTTCTTAACGCGCCCCTTTTCGCGAGCAATTACAGCGTTAAATTCCTCTTGCGTCATAGTCACCGTCTGCGCTTCAGGTTTATTTTCCGGCACCTCAGCCGTAGTTTGATCGGTAACCTCGCTTGTTTGCGTTTCTTTAAGTTCTTCGCTCATACAGTCCCTCCACCGCTTAAAGCCCGTCGGCTATTGAGTGATGCAGCCGTTTCTTTTAACGTCATAACGTTCGGACAAAATAAAAAAGCGCTACACGGCGCTTGATGGGTTTCTTATTGTAGAAATTACGTGCTTACAACGCGGGTGAAATATCTCCCCGGTCGCTTTGAGTTCGTCATATGTCGGATAATTGCCGGGAGCATCGTCGGTCAGCTTAATGATTTGTCCCTCGTGGAGACGGCATAGATCCTTCGCCCCGTGAGACGAAATTTGCGCATAATAAGCTCCGCGACTTACCGCCTCATTCGTATGGGCTTCCCGATAGGTTTCCATCATCTTTGTGCGGACGACCATATCCGCATACACTTCCGGCTTCCATCGATTTCCCCTCACATCAATAATCCCGGTACTCACCGAAGCTCGAAGAGACTTGCGCACCATATCCGTTATGCTCCGCCGTCCGTTCGTCCCTTTGGTCATATTAAGCCGCATCGAATCCGAAACGGCTTTCCTCACGGCGGCCCGCGTCTTCCTATCGACGTTTTGCGTAATTGCTAATAAATCCGACTGCGTATCCGCTACAGCAGCCGCAACCATGTACTCGTTTACCTCGTTAAAAGCAACGACCTTTTCCGCGTCCGCCACCGTCTTTGCTACGTCCAGAACGACCAGTGCACGCGCAATACCATCGGTGGCCGCCTTCGGAACATTCTTTTTGACCCATGCGGAAGATTTTTCGTCTAAATCGCTGAGGATCTCGCTAATAGATTTCAAGGTCGCCAACGCGTTAGCCCTTCGAAAATTATCGAGGTCAATTCGTTCAAGCTCCGCCAAGATGTCTCGGACCGCTTCCTGATAATACCCGGCAAGTCGATTCGTCTGATAATCGTATTGAGGCTCAGGAGAACGAGGCATTAACTATCGTCCTCCTCTGTGATTTCCTCTTTATCCTCGTCCGAAGGGCTCCTTTCCGGTTCTTCCTTGTTGAAAATCGATCCGTCAACAAAGCCGCTCGTCGTTTTTTCGTCTTCTTCAATGCGGCGAATGATTTCGTCAGCTTTTTCGTCGTCCACATCGTCCTGCTGTTTAATGGCCCCGCGAACATCAATCGTAGGCTTGCCGCCTGTGCGGATTTGCATAATCTCAGCGAGCTCTTTTTCATTCTTCGGGAGTCCGTCGCTCCAAATAGCCCGTGGATAAACCGCTTTTTCAACCTTGATGATCCCGACTGCTTTTTCGAGTAGCATACACGTCCAAAGGGCGTCTCTTACCGCCCGGTCATAGTGCGCTCGTATCCGCTTTACCTTCGAAAGAATCGGCATGAAGCGAGCTTTGATCGCCGCGCCGTCTGTGTGAGACGTGCCTGTGCCGCCTGAATTATCTCCGGAAATCGTCGTGCCGAATAACCACTGCGGCGTCTCGGCCATTTGAAAGACATTACTGAATAGGACGTCAAGTTCTTTGAACGCTGCGTCAAGCTGCGCCTGCCAAACCATATAGCCCGGAGTCGTATCGTCTTTTGTAACCGGAATGTACTTGCCGCCAAACTGAACCGAATCCCCGGACCCTTCTAAGTCCGGCCCATACGCAGTCGGGTCGCTGTGCTTCCATAGGATGTAATCGATCTGCACCAGACGATCGTTAATTGCCGCGAGCGTCGTTTCGATCTTCTCCAATCCGCCAATACCGAAATAGCTGTCATCGATTGACTTGTACGGAATGTGAAAAACCGGAATGTGCGGAAGGAACGTCTCTTCGTGATCTTCTTCGCGGCCCGTCGGCACCTCTTCGCCTATATTGAAAACGCTGATTGGGGCGCCACCTGAAACATCGACGCCATTCTGATATAGTCTGTAGCGCGTATAGAAGATGTGTCCCGGTATATGGCGCTCTACGTTTAGGAAAGGAATTTCCGTCTGCTCCGTCTCTACCCATTCGACTTGGGCTATATTGACCGCTTTGATCTGCTTAACGTTTCCGGCTGAAAACTCAGGGAAAACGCAATTCGCATTAACATGCTCAACAACGGACTCCATTTTCGCATCTTCTGGAATCTCTAAGCCCCTCGCGATAAGTTCGGAATAGTCTTGGCGGTAGCCAAATCGAACCTTAATCCACGCGTCACCGCGATATCCGTTCGACATGGCGCTCTCGTGTAACAGTTGATTGAGATCGTTTTCTTCTACATATCTGTTGAGCGCCTTTTGCTCTTCGCTAGTGTCGTCCAGTCCGCTCTCAAAGTGAACCGGTTCTCCTACCAACAGATCCGCAGGCTTCGTTACCAAAATATCCGCGAGATTTATAGCGATGTAGAGCTTTTCGAGCTGTTTCGCTTGTGGCGAATCTTTTAAAATGTCCGTAGCCCTTTCGTATACGTCTCGGTGATTTCCTTCGAAGAGCTTACGCATACGTTTATATTTCGCCAACCTCTTGATTGAATCGTCCGGAGGAAATTGCGCGCCTTCCCGAATGATGCTGTACGTCTTTCTAACCGTGTACTCATCCGAAGGCTGGTCGTGTTTCTTTAGTAAATTGAAAAACCCCAACGCTATTCCTCCTCTCCGATAATGTCAGGTAGGTCTTCGATTTCCTTCTCGATATCTTCGTTACTGCGGGCGCCGTCGTCTGTTTCATTGGTCGTTATCTGACGATCGGTCAGTAAGCCATGACGACGCATGAACAAGTCGATAGCTTTAACTGAAGGCTGCGGTCCTTTTATCAGCTTTAGGAGCTGCCCGTATACTTCGGACCGGTGCCCGGAAAGCATGTCGTCCGCTAATAGGTTCATGTATTCGATGAATATCGGATTTTGAAACCGCCATCGATAGAGCGTCATACGACTTACGCCGATTTCTTCGGCCAGCGCGTCCTGACTTCGTTTGTTCCCGTCTTCGGGCGTGACTTCATTACTCGCAACGACTTGCGCTGCCTTACGTTGCTGAAGCGTTAGTTTTGCTTCAAGCTCTTTCATACGCGACATTTTATCGCCTCCTTTCTTATAGCCATCCCGGCTTCTTCACCAGCCTTGTTTTCGGCCTGAATACGGATTCGAGCGCCTGCTGAAGCGCGTCGAGTGAATCAACGTAATCGCCGAAAGGATACTGCGCCATCTGATCGAGCAGCATCGTGTGCCTATCGTTCAGAATCAGCGTTTTGTTATGCAGCATCGGTTCCATCGATTGAATACGCTCATCTTTCGAAGACTTATGCGATTTCACATCGTTCACGCGGCACGTATAAAGACCTTCCTGCCGGACCCGCTCCTGAAGCTGACGATAATATTCGTGCTGCGCGTTAATCGTTTCGACGTTGAAGGAACGATGCCGGTATTGTTTGATCTTCCGAATAATGACGTCAATGTATATGTGCGCCGGTTCCTTCGACGCGTATTCATCGAGTACGAAAATATAGCCGGTCGGCTCGTGTTTGCCGAGCGTAATAACCGAGTTATAGCAAGACCGCGCGTTCTTACCCTGCGCGATATCCCACGCCCCAACAATCAGAAGATCGCTGACCGGTATTTTCAATTCGTTGTACACGACGTATGCTGTTCCGTTCTCATGGTAGTAGTGATAGTAAGCGTAGTTATCCGGAAAGAAAAACTGCTCGTCTTCACTGAAAGCAAGGTTTCGGAACTCCGAGTTGTATGCGCGTGTTCCCATGTTTACTTTCTCGTGCATGAGCTCGCGATAGGTCCAGCGCCAAGGCCACGCCAGTTCGACGCCGTCTTCCAACGCCTCTTTATGCGCTTCGTAGAATTCGTCAGCCTCTTCGATCGTTTCTGCTCTCGCATAGACCTCGCAGTATTTGTCCCATAATTCCGGATGCGTCGGCTCACTTATGATCGCTCCGTGAAAGCTCGCCTTGAAATCCTTACGCTTCAGAACGTGATTAAGAAGCCCGGTCGCCGAAACCATTGTCCCGACTAACACGATTGCCGTCGCCTTGGACCCGATCGGAACAACGACCGAGTTAAACCAATGAACGAGCTTTTCCCGCGCTTCCTTGGTTCCTTCGTTGTTTGTCGATGACGGGTCGTCAATTATTACGAGGTCCGGCCGAACAGCTCCGTGCCGTTTACCGCGAAGCTGCTTTCCGGAGGATGACGACTCAATAAGGATATTCGTCGTTGTAATGAACGCCTCTTCGTTATCCTTTTCATTGCGGCTTGCCGACTCGTGCATCATAGGCCCGAAGTCTTCCCGGAGCTTGCCGTTAAATTTCATTTGCTTGTTAACCCATCCGATGAGCTTTTTCGAGAGAGAATCCGTCTCAGAAATAACGAGAATATATTTCCGCTTTCTATAAGCCGCTTGATGTAACGGCAAGGCGTTCGAAAACATTCCGGATTTTGAGTGGCCCCGGGCAGCCGCGATTGCAAGCCGCGCGTTCCTTTTCTCTTCGTTGACGTAATCGCAAAGCTCAAAAAACTCTTCGTGGATCTTCGCGATATCTTCAATGCCGTCGTGAGGCGTCCCGTCATCCGAGTTCCTTACGACATTATCCTCGTTTTCCGGGTTTAGACCGTCGCTCAAATACTCGTAGGTGAAATATGCGATATCCACCTCGGCACGGTGAACGCGCTTCAGTTTAATTAATTCGGCCTTATTCTTCCGGAACATATCGATATGGTAGTCGGTGGCTTTTTTCGCTTTAATGAGGGCCGCTAATCGGCGCACACTCTCGATCAATAAGTCGATACGCTCCCGCCGCTCTTCACGATCCAACCATTTTCCGTTAATATACGCCAAATTATCGCCCTCCTTTCGCTTGACTTTCGTTATTATTTTCGTTAATATGAATTTAACATATTGAGAACGGAGTGAAATTCGAATGAACGAAGTCCAACCGATTAGAGAAAAACGCCAAATAAACGCAATAAAAAAGGCCCTTCGCGGGCGTGATCTGCTTTTATTTACGCTCGGCATTAATTCCGGCCTACGTATTTCCGATATACTCGCACTCAAAGTCGGTGATGTGCGCGGAAAGGACTTCGTTGCGATTACGGAAGGGAAAACGAAGAAGTCAAAACGTTTCTTCTTCAATGCCGCAATCAAGAAAGCCGTTGCCGACCTGATTCCGACTGAAGCAAACGATGACGACTGGCTTTTCCCTTCTCGTAAAGGTTCGAAGGCCATTACCCGCGTCCGTGCATATGGCATCCTTAACGAAGCTGTTGAACGCGCCGGCCTCTCGGAGAAGCTCGGTACAATCGGCTGCCATTCTTTGCGAAAGACTTTCGGATACCATGCGTACAAGAACGGCACAGATCTTACGTTACTTCAATCGATTTTCAACCATTCGAAGCAGTCGGTCACACTGCGATATATCGGAATCAATCAGGACCGCATCGACGAAGTATACGCGAATGTTAATCTATAAGACGACGGGCGCCCCAACGTTTGAGCCGCAGCCAACGTAGGTGTGCTCGTCTTTTTTCGTATATGCCGACTGCAGCTCCGACTTCTTCCTGCCGCTTCCGTATTTCTGCGCCATATCGCAGCAAACACATCGACTTGCAGTCGCATACTTCGAAATGGCGTGAACAATTGGACGGGGCGCAGTGGGATTCCATTTTCTTATTCGTCATAGCTTCGTCCGCCACCGTGTTTCGCCTGCTCCTCGCGCAATTCAGCCAGCGCCTGCGTCGCCGCCTTTGCTTCGCGTTGAAGCGCTTTGAGGCCAGTTATAGCTTCGGATACCTCTACGCTTACTTTTACGCTAACGTCGCCCGTTGCGTAGATATTTCCAGTTTGAGATTCTAGGCTGAATTTTGGAGTTTGATACCCGTCTGATAAGGAGTAGCCTGTTTTGTTTGTAGCTACCCCCGCCATTACTGAATTTCTTGTTGATTCGCGTTTGTCCGCCATTCACACCGTCTCCTTTTCGTTTAGTTGATTTCGAGGATCAATTCGTATCTGATCGCGTCGATGACTTCCGCAATTTCGTCACGTACCAAATGCCCGGAAGTCTGCAGCGCGATCAAACGATCTAAGTATACGAGTAATTCTTCTGTCTTCGTCATCCTAATCGTCTCCTTTTTCGTTTCTTTTGCCTGCGAAACGCAAGCACAAAAAGACCTCCGCCGTAGGGTGCGGAAGCCTCGTTCTGATTGCGTATGTTGGCTTTTAGCAAGTTGCGATAACTTGACACGCCGCCTTGGCTATTCGTTTATTATGCGGGCGAGGATTTGCACCTCGCATACTGGTTATCCCGGGCCGTGTGTGCTTCTATACCAGCAAAGTTAGGAGTCTTTCACTCTCTCGCTGCATCCGCGAATTGCGTCTACCTATTCCGCCACCGCATCCGTGATTTGCCCGTATATTAACGGACGTAGTAAATTTCCTCTCCCGACTCAGCCGCAACACCCGCTAATTCCGCAAGCTTTTGAAAAGCTACGTTATTGACTAACGGTCCTGCCTCGCATTCATATCCACAATCTTTAAGCTGCTCGACGATTTCTTTTAACGTATTAAATTCCGCCATTCGATTCGTTCACCCTTTCGTAAGTCTTTTCGAAAATGTCCGGCTTGCACGGGTAAAGTTCGCCCGCAATGCCGCGAATAATGTAATCGCCAACTTGCGCAACCATTACGCCTTCTAACGTCGGTATATACATTACGACCGGCTTTTGTCGATAGTCTACCCGAATTAACCTATCGTGGGATAACTCCGCTATAGCCGATATAGATTCCGTCGTATCCTCGAATTTTACCGCTTCTATTTCAACCGGCTTTTTACGATATTTCGCCACCCTTTCGTCCTCCCTTCGAAATCACACGAAATTAGCGCTTCTGACCACTACCCTATCGAATACTCTCCGGCCGGATTAAAACGGCTGTGGCGTGCTTATTTCGTGGAATAATTGTATTCTATTTCGTCTGCGTTGCAATCCTCGCAATAAAAGTGCGCAGCCATGTCGAAGTTTCCGAAAGCTACAACGTTCTTTGATCCGCAACACTTACATATGATTTCGAAATTTTCCAGCGGTAGCACCTCCGTTTAGTTGACGCCCCGAGTTCGAAAAATTGTGCGCAAGTTCCGGACAGCAGTTGCGCCGGTATTTTTGGGGGCGGTTGGGGGCCCGGCGTTTCCGCGATTCTTCGTTTGGGTCATCGTATATTAAATACATATTTATGAATAACGAATTTAACAGAAGTAAATTGAGTTACATTCGAATCAATAGACAAACGTTGATATGATAACGTTCGTCATCGTTTACTCATCGCAATTAAACGTACATTGTTTATGCATTCGAGAACCCGCGCCACGCCTGCACCCTGCCGCATGCCCTGTGCCGTATGCTATGTATAGGATCGTGCATATTGCGTTGGTCATTCGGTTTGACCCCGTGAGTTTCGGAAGGGCTCATCCTCCGGCATTGGCTCGTTGCTGCTCGCCTCATCACGCATCGCAACCGGACGCCTCTCCGCCGCCTTCCTTCCTATATAACTATACGTATGCCTATACGGTGTTACATATAGCGTATGTGTGCCAGCTGTACTCCGCCTGCCTATCGCTAGGTTATACGGTATGTTACGTCCTTCTATTACGTATAGACAGCTAAGGCGCTATTTTATCGTATATTATCGTTGTCATGCCGTTATATATTTCGTTAGATTAACGCTATATTAACGGATGTCTTCCGCTTGTACTTAAACATAGCGCTAATTCCGGTCACTTCGTTCCCTACATACGCGCAGATATTAATAGATATATTGATTGCGTTAACCCCGGACGAAGGCGAAGCCGTAGTTCCGGAGGCTTGTGACTCACAAGACTAAGAAGTGATTGGCGGACTAAAACGGCTGTATCCCTTACGGCTCTAAGCGCGAACCCACTTTTCGGTTGTGCGAA
The DNA here is from genome assembly GCF_000196735.1 of Bacillus amyloliquefaciens DSM 7 = ATCC 23350. GTDB lineage: Bacteria > Bacillota > Bacilli > Bacillales > Bacillaceae > Bacillus > Bacillus amyloliquefaciens. The sequence continues at coordinate 964,257 of NC_014551.1, read as the reverse complement.
TAAAGTCGTGTTTTTGCCCGATTTGTGCGAATAAAGTCGTGTTCATTATCATTTAGGCTATCGTAATTGAGAATCGCGTGCATAAAAAAAGACGCCAACTAGCGTCTTAAAATCATTGAAACCTTTCTTTTTTATTTAGGAGTTCGTCGCGGATATCGTTATATTCTTTTCCCATCCGGATATAAGAGGCTATGATTTGCTCGACTTCAACGACTTTTTTGAGATCTTCGGTAGTCAATGAGTCTCGCAATGGTTCAGTTTTCTCAAGTTCATACGTTTCTCTAAGCCTAGTCGCATTACAGTCAAAAATCACTTTATATACAAGATTAGTGAAGTTTTTATATTCATGCCCTTTCATCGAAGGGCCTTCGTAAAAGGATTGTATCGAGTCTGTCAGTCGGCGTCTTTCTCTTTTGGATATCTCGCGTTCTACTGCCCATTCCCGAAGTTTTATGTCCGACCCTTCCTCAATATTTAAGAGGTAATTTCGAACAGATGCTGCGACTTCAGACTCAGTTAGAATCATTCCGAGCCTAAGTAATCCTCTTCTAGTTAACAAGTTTAAAGAGCTTGCACCCTTAAAGAGCGTTTCATCTTGAAACATGCTTTTGAATTCTTTCAATGCTTTTCCTTTTAAGATTCGTAGCTCACCGTACTGGTTAAACTCGGCTCGGTTCCTTGAAATTGCTGTTTTGATTGTGGCATATGGCACATTGTAATACTCTGCGGCCATTTCGAAGGTAACTTCTAAGGTGTCAGGAAGAGAAGGGACAACTTTAACTTTTTCTAATACATCATCACGGTATACATGCTCGTCTCTCATAGTTCTACTTTCGATAAGAACCATTTGATTACTATCGTTAACATTTGCTTCGAGTTGGGACATTTAACAACCTCCATATGGTTAAAATTTACTACACATTTTAATATTAAGACAATTCAGCATGTTAATCAATCAAAATAAAAAAGACGCCAACTATTTGTCAGCGCCTCCGTTTTCTTCGTCTACAAGATCGATCAGTTCACGTATGTCTTTTATATTCAACGCCGCCGCAATCCGGCTGAGATGGTCGAGCTGGATACGTTCTCTATGTCCGCGGACTAATTCACTTATTGTATTCGGACGGATTCCGGTTAGTTCAGCGAGTTCTCCCTGCGTCTTGCCCGAGCGCTTTAACGCCTCGCCTACCTTTATCTTTGCGATCATTTCCGCCACCTCCTACGCTTATTATAACGTAAAAACGATATTTTTATCAATAACGTATTGACGTTATAACGTTTATGCGATATAATTAAAGTAACGAAAGGAGGTGAACGGTAAATTGATTGACATCATCGTAAAGCTTTCAGCGCTCCTAGGCACTTGGTTAGCGATTTTAAAACTATCGCTAGAACTTCGCAAGATGCGCAAAGAGGCGAAAGCAAAAGAGCGACGGATTCCGACCAAGAAACACCGTCGCCGCACATAATCCAACGGGGGCGAAAGCCCCTGTCAATCAATTATACCACGTATGAAACGGATTAATACCACGGAAATTTTGCTAATTGTCGTCCTTGTCTCATGGATCGCGAGCATGAATTTCGCCAAGCTTTCCGCGCTCGATTATATCGGAATCGGATCGGCGATCGTGTTTTTTGTCCTTCTGCTCTTACGGCGGAAAGGCGGTGTGGAAAATGACGCTTGATATAAGACGCCTGTGGTCGGATACGCCGCCATTAACGGCGCAACAAAAAGCGCAGATCCTCGACCTATACCAACGACCGATGACGCTATTTCAGGACAGCGGGCGCGCGTATCAGATCGGTTTTAATACGGCGCTTACCTACTTCGGGTACTTAATCGAAAAGGAAACGGAGAGCCATAACGATGATTGAATACACTTGCCACGATTGTAATTACGCAAAGTTAGATATCGAAATCAAGCCGGACGCGTACTGCCCTACGTGTGGTACGCGGCTGGAAGTCGAGGAGGAAATCGTATGAAACGTTTAGTCAAATCGCTTGTAATCACCGCTACCTTATTAACCGGCACTATTGCGCTGGCTCCGCAAGCTGACGCGGCATGGTCGGGCTGGCAGACGGAGAAGTTCGGACACAAGGCGCGGGTATATACGGACGCAACCACGTACAGTAGTAGCGCAAGCACGGTCGACTGGAAAGCCGAGAAGAAAGGCGGCGCAACGCTGTACTACACGGCCGGCGTTTATAAAAAGCGCAGCGGCGGCGGGATGACTGAAACCGGCTTGTTACAACGCGGAAGCTTCAAGACATCAACGCCGCTGAAGTCGTTTAGTGCGAAATCGATCCGCAGCAAGACCGGCAAAGGCACCTACGTTATCCAGATCGACTGCTATTCGGATTCAGGCAAGCGCAAATACGTCGGTACGTTTGAGTCAGCGAAATTCAACGTTAAATAATGAACGAACTGAGCCGTTTCAAGCTTTCGGATACCTATCGTACCTGAACGCGTCTGAAGCGGCTCTCTCGTTGTAATTTCGTGGTATAATCGTTCTATACAACGATGTAGGACACGGAGGTACAGCGAAAATGGAGGAAAAATACGAGACTAACGGCATTGATACGTCGATCACTTACGAATACAAGGAATTTCCGGACAAGCGCGCAGGACGATGCGACAACTGTGACTATACGCTGTTCAAAAGCTCGGTGAAGAGCGGAAAGTTTTTGCGCGAATGTAGAAGATGCGGAATGAAAAAGAATATATAAAAGAGGTGTATCGTTTGGACTTATTGCAAGAAATCATTCAATTACGAGAAAGAGAGCAATCGGTTAACAAAACGGCGTATGAGCAAGACGGCGGAAGAAATCCAGGAGCAATTATCACATATAAACCTATTGGAGATTCGAGACACCGTTTTCTAGGAATCAATCTTCACGGATGGAACATTTCCGTGGAAGAAGAAGAAGAAAAAAGTGTAACTGCGACTGGTGAGGTTATCGAAAGACGTAAGGTTATTGAGAGAAGAGAATTGACTGACGAGGATGTTGTCAATCTTATTAACAGCCACGATTTCACCCTACAAGAAATGAATAGATTATTAAATAGATTTAAAGCTTCCGGAATATTTAAAGAGAATTAATTAACCATAAATTACCAGTACCTAATCACTTCGTTCTAGCCGACTCTTACTATATCATTATAGTATTACGAAGCTGAAACGAGGTGATTTTTTGTTTATTTCGCCAATGCTATTAGAGTCCGCAAAAGACCCGTTCGACTCTGACGATTACATTACGGAAATCAAATTCGACGGTATCCGTCTGCTCGCGTCCAAAGATGACGGCCGAATACGCCTCTACACGCGCCACAACAACGAAGTCACCGCTAAATTCCCCGAACTCCACACGTTACAGATTCCGGACGGCACCGTTTTAGATGGCGAGCTTATTGTGCCCGGACCGACAGGCGCCGGAGACTTCGAGGCTATGATGGAGCGGTTTCAATCACGAAGAAGTTATCATCCGATAGTATTCTGCGTATTTGATATATTGCGTCTCGACGGCGTATCGGTTACGTCGAAACCGTTATATGAGCGGAAGGAATTATTAAGCGGCCTTGCCCTCGATCATCCAAACGTTAAGATTGTCGATAACGTTGCCGGCAATGGCCGCGCTGTTTTCGAATTAGCGAAAAGCTCCGGCATTGAAGGAGTCGTTATGAAGCGCGCTAATTCGTCCTACGAGGAAAATAAGCGGTCAGATCGATGGTTGAAGATCGTTAATTACGAGTATACGGACATTTGGATTACGGGTTATCGGAAAGAGGATAATGCGTTTGTTTTAGCGTATGAAGACGGTGCTTATGCGGGGCTGATGGAGTTTATGCCGCACGCTGAACGGCGGAGATTTCATTCGGAGCGGAAAGACGTAGGAGAAACGGATAAATACGTGAATATAGAGCCGATAAAATGCCGTGTGAAGCACCGATTTAAGACGCGCAAAGGACTGCTGCGGATACCTTCGTTTGATTCGTGGAAGAGCTGATGATATATTTAATGCATAAACACCGAAGGAGCTATACGAATGGACGAAAAACAATACGCTCGCATTGCGCTTACAAACGGGCAGATTGCGCGCTTTGAATTACCTACGAACCTAAACAGCCGAGACATGGCTATCTTAAAATCGCAGATCGAAGTTCTTGAATTACAAACGGAAGATGACGAAGAAAAGACGCCCGCATAAGGCGTCCTTTTTCGTTTTATGCTCCGCGTGATGCGCTTTCCGCTGGACCTGCGCCTCTGATAATGCTTTCTAACGGATTAGCTCCCGGTTTAATCTCTCCCATTCGTCTCACCTCCGATATAGTAAAATTATACCTTCTTAACGTTGAACAGCGCAATCAGCGTTTTGTCCGGCGTCTTTGATTGTCGATAGAATACGTTAGGATTAAACGTGTAGCGCTCCGGCTCGCTTCCGACCTTAATGCGCGCAACAACGTATTCGCCGTCGAATTTCATCTGCTTCAGGCGCCGGCCAAGCGTATCCGAAGTAACGCCAATCGCCGCCGCAAGTTCCTTCTTGTTGAACCAGCGGATGCGCTTCGGATTCTTTTCGAAAGGATTTGCGCACAGAGCATTTGTTTCGTAATGAATGAATGGCAGCATACGGTAGATCAGACCGATGTCAGTCGCCTTCACTTCGCTGTACACCCGTTTAATCTTCGCGCTGTAAAGCTTGACGACTTGCTGGCTACCGAAATTCCCTTTGAAATGATAGCGCTCATTTACGCTGTAGCGGCCGCCCTCTTCCCGGATAATATCGTGCTCGGTACAAGCGGAAAGGAAGTCGTAAAAGGTCCGGGGTTTTTTACCGAGCTGCAAAACGTCCACCATGTCCGCAGTGGTCATCGGCGTTTTGTTGCGGCTAGACTTGATAAGGACACCGTTGTAATCGACGTAGCATTGAAGCAGCATCAGGTAGCCGCACTGTGCCGTCGTAAGAGCGTCATAGACTTCGTGAATATTAGACATATTGGCGTTTGAGAAATCGCGCCGATCGGCCGTCTTTTCTTGTTGCTGTCGAAAGGCATCGTCTTGGTTTCGGTGCCGCAGCGTGTACATTTCCGACCAGTCTTCGCCTGTCTCCGTATTAATAACTCGTAATCTCTTCATTAAATCGTCTCCTTTTTCGCAAAATAAAAGAGCGCTGAACGGGCGCCCTCATAACGTATAGACAACTAACGCGATAAAATATAGGTATCAGTGATAAACTTTTTCGCCGGTAGCGATATTTACGGTGAACTGGCCGTCCGACCTTCCATTAACGAATGCCGAATAGCGTTTCCTGCGCTCTTCATTCCGTGCCTTGGCGCGCCTATCGAGTAATTTATTTTCGTAAGAAGAGCGTGGCCTGCGTATCGGTCGGCCTTTATAAGAGCCGGTTTGGTCGTATTCCTCTGCCAATTTATCCGAAGCTTCACGTTTGTATCTCTCGTCGAACTGGGTTTCGCTCATGATCGGGTACTCTTCCCGGGATACTTTATCGGCATGAGTGTCGGACAATTCTTCGTAAAGTACGAGATTAGCCATTCGCTCAAGCGCTGACTGCTCCGGATGCTCTCCGGTAGAATCGAAGTAAGCGTCCGACAAGGCCGTTATTGCCTCAATACGTTCCTGCCGCGTCATCTTGCCGGCCTTAGTGCGTGTGTACATTTCCGTAATCGTTTCGTGCAAAATCGCTTTATCCATTAATTCGTCCCCCTGTCGTGTATCCTTCGCCGTGGCCGGCCCAATAGTAATAAATGTCCGCAATCTTCTCCGCAGCACGATCGATGGTTTCAGATAACGTGTTTTGCGCAATACCTATCCGTTCGCCCGCCTCGGCTTGCGTTAGTTCGCCGAAGTAAACGAGCTCGATCGCCTGCCGCTGCCTATCCGTTAAGCCGGCGAGCTCGATCGCCTTGTGTATGTCGATTAGTACTTCCACGGCCGCATAGTCGCCACAGCGCTTCCGGCTGACGAACTTCTGGTAATCGGCGAGCAGCAACTTAACGCCTTCTGCGTTATCTAGCGCATATGCGTCGTGGAATTCGCGGTCCTTACGGTGTAGATCAATTTTTGTAACGCCCATCCCTTCGTCCCCTTTCGTTTGACTTTCGTCCCAAAAGCGAATATAATTTCCGTATAATGTATAATCGAGGTGAATTGCGTGGTTATTAACTGGATTTCAGCGCAAAGTAATGACGCTTACATAACGCTTGATAAACAACGAAGAATATACGTTTCGTCCGGCGCACGTAAAATCATCGGTCTGCCTGACAAAGCTCCGTTTTACTTGACGATTGGCTATGATGACGAAGCGAATCGGCTCGTTTGCGCAAAGCCTGAAACCGTAAAGGCTGATGCGGCTCCGTTCAAATTCGATAAGCGCTCGTATAATAAAGCCGCAAGCAAAGTAATTAAGGCGGCCGGCTTCAAAGACGAGGACCTTCCGCTACGTTTTCAGATGATTGGCGAAGAGGAGGCCGCGAAGCAGCCGTATATGGCGTACCCTTCCGGTGTTTATGCTTTCGATTTAAATCGTAGCTGATCCGCCAAGGCACATCCGATATACCACGCTACACGCGAAGCAATTCCGTTTCCTACGATCCGATACTGCGCCGATAAAGAAATATCGTCTGGCAGGATGTATGTGTCTGGCGCAGATTGGATTCGGAGACATTCACGGACGGTGAATCGTCGTGGTGCTTCGGTCGGATGGATCGGCTGTCCGCTGTTATGATGCGCCGGAATCGTATTAGACGGTTTATCTAGCGATTGCACGCGGTTAGCTTGGCCGTACGTGTATTCGCTTTTTGGCGTCCAATACTTTCCGCAATCTTGGCGCTCAGGCTCAGGCAAATCCCCGATGACGTCCCGCAACACTCTCGTCTGATAATCGCCTTCTAACGGCTTCGGAAACTCGAAAGTGAATCCGAGGTCTTTTCGTATTCCGACGATGAACACGCGCTCTCGCTTCTGTGCTACTCCGTAGTCCCACGCGCTCATAACTCGCCAACTAATCTCGTAACCTATTTCGTTAAACTTCTCGATAAACGCGTCGAATGTAGGACGGTGGCGTTTCGTTATCAATCCCTTAACGTTTTCAAACACGAAGGCTTTCGGCTGCTTTCGTTCAATGATTTCGAGATACCGCCATACGAGTTTACCGCGTTCCCCGTCTGCTCCGGCACCCTTACCCGCAACCGAGAAGTCTTGGCATGGCGGCCCTCCGAATATAACGTCGGTATCCGGCAAGCTGTCGATATCTACTGCGCTAATATCCGCCTGTTCAACGTAATCGCCGAAATTGTGACGGTATGCTTTAACGGCATTCTTATCGAAGTCCAGCGCCTTCACAATATTGTAGCCGGCCGCTTTAAAGCCGATTGCACCGAGTCCGCCTCCGCAGAATAGTTCGAGCACATTCATTCCGTTCGTCGGCTGTTGTGGCGTTAAATTAAAGTCGCCCATATATTCGCTCCTCTCGATCGATTCAGTTGGATGTAGATGGCACGTAGCTTTCGCTATTACCGAAGCCGTGACCGTTAAAGCCGGCTCATCCCAGGACATCTTGCGAAGATAGGCCGTTTTCCCACCTCCGCTGTAAAACGACCCTTTCATAAACGCTTTTTGTTCGTCTTCAGGTAGGCTACGCCAGTTTCCGCCGTCCGGGATTTTGTGTGCATAGGGTTTCTCATCATTTCGCACTCCGTATCCGTAATGATTCGGAATCATCTTCACCTAACGCCCACCTCCGCCATTAATTCGTCCAGTTTCGCATAGAGCTTCTCGTACGTACCATCGTTAACAATTTCGTAATCAACTTCGAAAGTTTGCAGCGCTTTTTCAGTCGGATGATCGAGCGCTGCTAAATCGAAATCGTCGCTGGCCTTTTGTGCGCGTTCGATCCGTAATTCCTCCGGCGCTGTGATGCGGACGATAGTAAATCCTTCGGCGCGCAGCCGGTCATATTCGTTCTGCTGCCGAACGTCTTCGATCAGTACGCGATTCTTCAGGGACGGTGCTAATCCGCAATCACATTTGCGAGAAAAGAGCGCCGTATATGCGTCGACTTTCGCCATACATGCGTCTATCCAGACGTTCTCGCCGAGTATCTTCCGCACCGCCTGACCGAATTCTTGATAATACCCGCGCGGCTTCGGCTTTTCAGGTACGGAAGGGAAAGCGCGATGAAAGGCGGCTTTGAGTTCGTCACTGAAGGCGAACGTTTGGAAATCGTAATACGTCGATAGATAGCCGGCGGCCTGCGACTTGCCTGCGCGTAACGGTGCGGTTAGGGCGAGCTTCATGGGCGCACACCAACATTATTAAATTCGAGGTCAATCGAACTGCCTATTCGAGAATCCGCCTCAATCTCCAAGCGTGAAATATTTTCGATCTTTTTTCCTCGCCGATAAACGTCGAACTCTCCTCGCCCTTCATGAATAACGAGTACAAACGGCGCGCTTTCGATAGTACTTTCGCTCTCAACCGGATTCTTCAACCGCGCTAGCTCTTCGCCGAGCGTCCGATTGTCTTTGTGGAGCGTGTCAATTTCGTCTCTATGGCGATCGACTGTCCGTTTTAAATACGCAACCTCCTGCGCTAAACTGGCGATAACGTCGATTGGATCGGCTGGCTGCGGTTCGTCTTCGGCGGCTTCTACTGGCACAAGAACGCGGTAATGATTGTGTGAAAAACCAACAATGACAGCGCCGCTAGGTTCTTCGTATTCAGCAACGTCAACCACTCCGGCGCCCACCGCGATGACCTCAGTGACAATTCCGTACGATTCTCCCGACTCGTTAACGTACATAACCTTCTCGCCCACTTCCGCCTTGCGATCGATCATTTCGTAGCGCTCGCCGTCAATATGAACGATGTCGGTCGGATCGAGTACGTGATATTCAAAATCGAAGATATCTCGATGACATGCCGTCTGTATGCCCCTACTGCAACCGAGTAAACTTTCCACCTCAAATCTATATCCGTTATGATACGGCTCTTCACATTGAACGTCTGCGTTTACGATGACGATCTTCTCGCCGACCTCCGCTTTACGATCGACCTCAACGTATTCTCGCTTGATGCCGCCAAGTGTTTCGTCAGCCAGTACGTGGATTTTTGCGTTTGCGTTTACGATATCCTTCGCCATATTATCGATATTCCTCCTTAATATTCGATCATATTCTGATTTAGCTCTTTCCGCCTCATCACTGAACCAATCCACCCGATCGCCCTCCATAAATGACGTCATTTCTAACGTTAATTAAAGCCGCCTTACAACACTTCGTTTTATAACTTTGCGGACTGATTCCCACTCTCTTTGTCTCGGTAAAGCTTTCATTTCCGCACTCCACGCATTCGAAACGAACGATAGGTCCGAAGTATTCTAGAGTATCTGTAGGGCTGACGTTATGCTTTCGCAACTCATTCTCAAACGTAGGATATCCATCCCGATACGGCTTCTCTAGCTCGAAAAGAGCGTAATGTATCAGTTCGTGCTTCAGAGTATCAATAGCGGCCTCTTTACCCCCATAATCTAGTAAGATACCACTAAGCTCTATACAATCAGACTCCCTGCCTCTATGAATAAACTGACCTAACGTTCTTTTAAGCCTATTGTTTCTTCGTACAGGGATTCGCAGATCTATTCCGTAGTTTACTGAGAGAAATCGGCGAGCTTCTTCCGTCATTTCCTCGATAGTTACTACCACTACACGGACTCCCTCCCGTTAATTTATTACGCGAACCTGTACCGACTGCCGCCCGAACTGTATTGCATCGGCTTCATTCGCAACTAACACGTCAATCTTGGCGCCCTTAATCGCGCCTCCAACATCTTGCGCCACCGCCTGAAACGTTGTTCCGTCTGGCTGCCGCACCTCAACCGCCGAGCCTAACGCAATAACTGACGGATCTGCCGCTATAATGCGCTTGCCTGCGTGATAGATCGTACGGCTAACGTCTATGCCGGTCGCTGTGGTTCCGCTGCAACCTTCCGCGCAATAAGCCGTATACGCAGACGCCTCGAACGTTTGCCAGCCGGAAGGCTCTGCGTGCTTATGCGGCGATTTTACGTGCTTTTCGTTAGACTGCGCCTTGACTTCGTCTTTTACGGAAGCAAGTTCGGATTGGAGCGTCTTTATCTTCGCATCCTTGGCCGCCAGTTCAGCGTCCTTGCCATCGATAACGGCTTCCGCCTTTTGCAGCGCGGATTCTTCCTCGGTGATTCGCGGTGGGTCTGGCGGTGGTGGCTCCGGTGGCTTGGCGGTCGGGTTCGTAAGTAATTGCGTTGACATCGCTAGATTCGTTAGTATACCGATGCTTACACCTCCGTTCTTGTTAACTCGTCAATGCTAATCGGAAATTTCGGTTTAACTAACGAGTAAACCGCTTTCGCGTATTCTTGGATTTCGACTTGACTATCGTGTGCCAGACGTTGGTTCAAGAAATGCGTAACCGACTGAAGCGACGCCGTCCAGTAATAGCGTACATACATTCCGTAAGCCGGAAGGAATAAACGCGCTTGTTCTGCGCAAATTCCGCGCGATATCGCATCATTATAAAGCCATTCGCCCTTCTCTACGAAATCCATTAACTCCTCAGTAAAATCTGCGCCCTCATCAATGTCGATCGTACTCCCGCTACCTTGCTTCGAATTCTCCGGCGCTGACCGCCATTCGTCTGCTTGCGGAATATAGAACATTGGCTCTTCGGTAACATAACGCCGGCTCGATTCGTTCCATGCGTCCATCGTGTGGTCGGAGCCTACGATGTACTTCCAGTGCTGCCGCGCAACCATTAACGGCGCGTATACTTCGAACTGAAGCGTGGCATGTCGGAAAGGAGACGTATGGCCTTCTCGCGCAAGAAACTTAATAAGCCGGATGTCCTTTTCGTCTAGCTCGGTCGATTCCTTGTCGTAGGAAACGCGGGCTGAGTTAACGACAGAAAGGTCGGAGCCCATTACGTTTGTTAATCGGACATAGCCGTTGTCTAGTACGTTAATCTTTTCGTTCATCGTTCGTCCTCCAATCGTTTTAACGCTTCACCTTTTTCGCAAATAGTTTCGTTAATCAATAATCTACGAGCTTTCTCTTTCGTAGTTATGCGGAATGTACAATCGTCTTTCCCGTACATCTCGCAGTAAACAACGTAATCGCGGAATAGGTCGTTCATGTACTCGATGTCACCACATCCGTACAGCTTACCGTTTAGAAAACACGCATATATTTGCGTCATCTAAGCGTCTTCCTTCGCCAGTCTCTCTAGCACGCCGCCGTTTCTTTCGTTAGCTTTTTCGCTCAATTGCGTATGTGCGAGTAGCTGTACGTTCATTTTGGTTTCCGCCATTATATCCGCTCCTTCCCCGTCGGTTCTCCGAAATATTCCGGATGTGGACTGCCGACTCCACTACTCCCGAAGCCGCCCGCACCACGATCGCTATCGCCGAGAGCCTCGACCTCCGTAAACACCGCCCGTTCGACCGGCTTGATAACGGCTTGCGCGATACGATCGCCTTTGCGGATGAGATAAGTCTTTACGTTAAACATCCCGTCAGTTGGAACGAGGCCGCCGTCAATAGTGTCGAAGGACTCTCTAAACAATTCTGCGCCTGAACTATTTCGATACTCAGCAATATTATCGACAATCACTCCGACTTCTCCCGTATACCCGCAATCTACAGTACCGAGCTGCACACGTAGTTTAGTCTTTAACGTAATGCCGGATCGCGGCCGGATCTGCATTTCAAAACCTTCCGGAATCTCGAACGCCAAGCCCGTCGGCACACACGCGGTAGCGCCCGGTTCGATAATTACGTCGGCCGCCGCGACTAGATCGAAGCCCGCGTCCGTTGCGTGTGCGTAGGTTGGCGTTTGAGCGTCCGGCGATAAGCGTTTTATATTTACGTTCATTTCGTTTCCTCCTTCGTTAATATCGCAATCAAGGCGAACACGGCTACTATCGAAAACCACCGGAATCCTATCGTATGGATGTACGGCAGAACGAAAAGCAGTCCGGCGATGATCGTTGCCGTAGCGCTGATAAATCGTTTCATAGGCGATGACCTCCTCACTTATATAACGGGTAGGTAATCGCCACTTTTGCGACATCACAGGATAATTTCCTTTCGTATATAACTGCGCATTCCCTTTCGCCTTGGCACAGCGTCTTCATAAATAGATGCGTATCTATTCCGAAAAATGGACGCTTATTCGCCGAAATAAAAATCCGAATCTTTGAGCGCCTCGACCGTCGCCTTCTTATAGCCGTTGCCTTTTTGCGAGAAGAAGTCGTGCGATTTCGTCTTCGTATTCAGTCCGTTCATGACGATAGGATTCGGCCTTTCCTCTTCGAAATACGGATCGAAGCCGAGGTTTTGTAGCGCCTTATTCGCGTTGTAACGAAGGAATCGTTTTACATCGTGCGTTAAGCCGACCGCATCGTATAGGTCCTCGGTATATGCGACTTCATTATCGTACAGCTCCGTCAGTAGCTCGACGGCAAAGTCGCGCATCTCTAGTTGAACGTCCGGATCTTGCTTTCCGTAAATCTCTTGCGCCAATAAGCCGACGTACACGCCATGGATCGCTTCATCGCGAATAATAAGGTTAATGATCTCGCCGCTGCTCGTGAGCTTGCCTTGGCCGGCGAAATATAACGGATAATAAAAGCCGGAATAAAACAGGAAGCTTTCGAGGTAAACCGAAGCCACAAGCGCCTTATATAGCGAAATGGCATCGCCTTCTTTTATGTCGCGATATAAGCCGGTTATCAGAGCCGCCTTCCGTTGCAAATACGGATTCGTCTTAACCCATTCGAAAACTTCGTTAATTGTTTCGGTAGGCGCGAGCGTCATGAATATATTCGAATAGGACTTCGCATGGACTGCGTTTTCCATCATCGCCATGAAATTAAGGACGGCTTTGCGTTGGTGGCCGGCGATATGTTTCGCGATGATAGGCATTCCGGTGTTTCCCTGCTCCGTGTCTAATAGCGTCAGCCCGGCGAGGCCCCGCATGTAGGTCGTCTGCTCGGCCGGGCCCAACGCCTTCCACGAAAGGAGATCGCCATTTAGCGAAATCTCCTCCGGGAGCCAAAACTGCTTAACGTTCTGCGCGTAGAACATTTGCGTAAAGTCGTCTTCGTGGCGCGACCAGTCGGCCGCCGTATGGATTGCGTTTGCGTTCGTCAATTATTCGTCCTCCTTTTCTTTGTTTCGGATATATTCTTTTTGCCAATCGAGAAGCTGAAGACCTAAATACCGTTCAATAAAATCGACCATTTTCACTCGGATGACTCCCCTTTCGTTTAAACTACGCAACTCAAACACGAATCCTGTCCAGTGTCTTTTGTTCGCGCGTAGTACAGCGTTTTGATGCCGCGATGGTGTGCGTATAAGTCAATCCGGTTCAGATCGCGCGTCGTCATCGTATCTTTCAAGAACAGCGTAAACGAAATACCTTGGTCGACGTGCTGCTGAATCGTTGCGATCATATCGACGACTTTAAACATATCCATGTCGTACGCTTCCTTGTAGAAAAACCAATTCTGCGGTGATAACCCCGGCATAGGATAATACGTTTTCGAATTTCCGTACGTACGCTCCTCGATGCGCTCCATAATCGGCATGACTGACGCCGTAGCCGACTGCACGTACGAAATAGATCCCGTCGGTGCGATCGCAAGTCTATACGAATGATAGAGTCCGTGGAGCATAACGTTAACCTCCAAGCGAACCCAATCGATGCGCTTCGGAATTTCAACGCCTTCAAACAGCTTCGCGACCTTCTCCGTTTTAGGACGGAAGTCCTCTGCGATGTACTTATCGAAGTAGCTGCCGTCTGCATACGTTGATCCTTCGAATCCCTCGAACGTGCTTCCGGTTTCCTTCGCAAGCTCCATTGACCGCACCAGCGACCAATAATTGACGAGCGCAAAGAATACGTTAGCAAAGTCGCGCGCTTCCTCCGATTCATAAGCGATACCATTTTGCGCTAAATAGCCGTGCAGATTCATCGCGCCGAGTCCGATCGACCGCATCTCCCGGTTAGCTCGCGCAACAGCAGGCGCATTCTTGATATTCGAAGTTTCCGAGACTCGCGTTAGAGCATCAACGGACAGCTTAACGATCGTTTCGAAGTCTCCGTTTTTCATTACGTTCGCAACGTTGAGCGAGCCGAGGTTGCATGAAATATCGAGGCCGATTTCGTCTTCTTCGCCGTAGTCGGTGTATTCCGATACTTGCGACGCCTGAAGCACCTCCGAACACAGATTCGAAAACTTAACCTTCGACACGTGACCGTTCGCGTGCTCTGCGTTTACGTTGCCTTCGAACATGATATACGGATAGCCCGATTCAGAACGCAACACGGCGAGCTTTTCGAGTAGCTTACGAGCGTCGATCTTGTCTTTACGGACGGCCGGATTATCGACGAGCTGATCGTACATCTCTTCGATATCCATTTCGTCTAAGTGTTGGCCATACGCTTTGTAAACGGTGTGCGGATAGAAAACGTATGCCGGACGATTCTCGCGCGCCAGTTCGATGAATTTATCCGGGATGACAACGCCGATGGATAACGTTTTGACTCGGACGTCTTCATCTGCCGAGATTTTTTTGGTCAGTTACCCCTGTATTTCTACAAGGACTGGACTATATCTTCGTCTACGTGAGACGCCTTGCGCTTCAACCGGTGCTAATCTCCGGCTTACTATTAGTCTCTACACCTTCCGAGCACCTATAATAGTTTTCGAATCTTGGGTTGTTCACGCGACTTGTTATAGTCGTTCGGCTTATTCCTAACTGCCGGCTAGCCTCTGACATTGAGTAATAAAAAACACCGTCTATATAAATTCCTGCTTTATTACCGTTGTTCAAACGTAGCTTTAAGCGCTCATCATCTGATTTTTTCCGCCCCTTGTGCGCCTCTGACATTTTTAGTCTCGTTTCTTTCGTGTGCTTTCGCCCATCAAAGCGTTTAGTTATTTTACTGCGCATCTTCTCCATGTGCTCCGCGTTGTTATACCATGGATTGTTTTCTCCTGAATTTATTTCAGATAGTTTTTTCTTTACACCCTCGCTATGCGTTCGGCCAAACATGGGATTCTTATCACCTTCATAAGACATACCAAATGCATTGCAATATAAGTTGTATCTTAGAGATTCGTCGGACCTGTCTATCCAATATTGCTCTGCTTCAAACAATTCATGGCGATCAATTTCCTCGAAGCTCTGTAGTACTTCAAACTCAAAAGCTTTTTCTCCGAACGAATTATATTCCTCTTGCAGAGGGCGGTTGTGGTGTACGCCTCTTCTGAGTAAGTTAAAATGATCCCTCTTTCTTTTGTCAGAATCGGAACTACTTCCGATATAAACCTTTCCATTCTTTACGTTCGTGATTTTATAAACAGCCTTCACTTTTTTCACCTCCTTTAGTGCTCGGCTTGGCACGGGATTGCCACCACCTTTACGTGCTGAGGTTCCCCCGTTAGCCCTCTAATGAGGACACCGCTTTTGCATGCGTTCACAAGGTTTTCACTACCCAATCGCTTGGATAGGCGACTACCATTTAATCGAGAAAATCGTTAATGTCCGCATGGAATACGTTAAGGTACGCTGCGCCGGAGCCCTGCCGCTGACCCATCTGATCTGCGTAACGGAACGCATTATCGAGCAGCTTCATAACGCCGACTACGCCCTTCGTCGCGTTCTCTACGTCTTTGATCGCCTCGCCTTTCGCACGCAGCTTCGATAAATTAAGCGACACGCCGCCGCCAAGCTTCGAAAGCTGCATCGAAATATCAATTGCGCGACTGATATCGTTCAGAGAGTCGCCCACTTCGAGCAGGAAACACGAAACTAATTCGCCCCGACGCTTCCGGCCCGCATTCAAGAACGTCGGGGTTGACGGCTGGTATTCTTGCCGCATCATCAAATCTACGTACTCGATCGCCTTGGCTACGTCCCCTCCTCCGAAGAATAACGCGACAATAGAAACACGGTCTTCGTAGCGTTCGAGGATCTTTTTGCCATCGTTCGTCTTCAGCGCATAGTCGTTGTAGAATTTGAACGCACTCATAAACGATGGGAATCGGAATTTGTGCGCATAGGCCGCCTGATAGACCGCCTTGATTTCATCGAACGTATAGGCGTCGAGAAATTCGGTTTCGTAGTAATCGTTATCGCGTAGGTAGTCGAGCTTTTCGCGAAGGTCGTGGAAAAATACGGTGTTTTGATTTACGTAGTCGATAAAATAAGCGCGGACGGCTTCGATATCCTTTTCGAATTGGAACCGGCCGTCCTTCTGTATCATAATTTCGTTATTAAGTTCGATATAGCTTGCATGTTTATTCGTCAAGCGCATTCACCCTCTCGATAAATTGTCGTACATCTGCGTCCGTGCCCGCCAATTCAAAGCGTCCGACTATCGGCACGCCGTATTGTGCCGCGATTATATCCGCCGCCTTTGCGTAATTATCCGCCCATATACGATTACCCGACGCAGCCACGCCCGCAAGATAGTCGCTGTTATCCGCAAGGAAGTCCGAAACCGTGCCGGCAACCTGACCGAAGCCATACGTACCAGTCACGCATACGAACGGCTCGGCGAGCATCAGGCCCGGCTTAATTTCGACGGTTGCTAGGCCGGTCTTAGCGACAAATCTGCGGACGTTTCCGGTCAGCGAGTAATAGGCGATTAGCATACGCTCACCCCTTCCGTCTCTCAATTTCCGCCTCCAGCGCCACTATATTCGCAAGCCGACGATCTCTTTCGATCCGCAGTTCGATAAGCTGCCGTTCGTGACGACTAATCGCGTAATCATCTTCGGCAAGTCCTTCGCGATGTATCCGTAACATCTGCTGTAGTTGCGCGTCCGTCGCTGAGCCCATCATTCGGCCGTCTCCTCCGTTTCTCGATCGCGTTTATGCGCGCGGTAGGGTTCGACGATCAGCCACAGAATAAAACGGACGATTCCGTAAAGCCCGACGAGAAGCAGGCCGAATACGAGTGCAATCGCAAGGATCGCTTTTGCTACGGGAAACGCTAACGCCCATCTCATAAAGGTGCCGAACAGAAGGAACATTGCGCCTATAATCATCCACGAAAGCGTTTCGATTAATCTCCGCTTAAACATCCGATCACTTCCCTCCTATCGTGTCGAGGATTTCTTTGATCGCGTAGTATTCCGGATTGACTAGCGCCGTGATTCCGTCAGCTACCGATGCAATCCCTCCGAATACTGGTAAAACGATAAATACCAAGCAAAAGATGATTAGAACGAATAGGTCTACGCCATCCATCCCGTGAGTTTTCAGGCGCTTCTTTACGAATCTCACAGTATAGGCCGATAGCAGAATAGCTGCGGCGATCACTAAGGCACCTATGAGGACGTTAGCCACACCGTTAGCAATCGCTTGTTTAACGAGCACTCCATAAATATGTTCAGCCGCAACCCCGGGCTTTGCTGCCAGCTTATCAATATACTCTATCGCTTTACCCATTTATTCGCCCTCCTTCGGTTTATCTATTTCGCCCACATGAATTAGCCACGCAAGCCCGATCGCTGCCGCATCGCTCTCATCGAAATTAGCGAATTCTCCCGTATATCCGGTCATACGCCGTACCGCCGTCTTTACTGCGTCCTTTTCTGCGCTACCTGATCCGGCAACCAACGCCTTAACGCGTGTTGCTGAGATACCGAGCTGTGGCTGCTTTGCGTTCGGTGTCTTCCAATATTTATCGAATGTCAGTTCGAAGCGCGACGTCGCCCGTTCACACGCGTTCCATGCCGCCAGCACCGGATAGTTCGAGGTCGACGTTTTTCCTGCGAAGTCCTCCCGCACCACATAGTCGAAGCCATCTCGCGGATAGTTTTTGTCGAGAAACATCATCGCCCACCCTTCGATAACCTCCGCCCTGTGCGCATGCGATCGGCTAGAATTCGGCTTCACGTGTGACAGCGCTTTGATCGTAGGCTTTCGATTGCGTACCTCGATTACCGCGACGCCGGGGCAGGTCATCGACGTATCGAACGCGAGGCATCGGATAGGCTTGGCGCTAGTCATCGGAGCTCCTTTTCGTCATATTCATCGAAAGTTATTTTCGCGTGACACGCCTGCATTTTCCCGCCTTTAAAGTATTTACGCCACATATCGCCGTTATCTTCGCCTTCCCCTGTAAGCGTGATGAGCACGTCAGGGAATTGACGGGATACTTCTCGCACGTCTTCTTCGTGTCCGTACCATTTCATCTCGTAGGCCCATCCATTGAAAACCGCGGTCAAGCATCCGTTTTCGTCATGATTTTCGTTGACATATTCGCGAACTAATTCCGCATCCTTATCCATCTCGACTTCATATTGTGTAATGTAACCCATCAGACCGCCTCCCCTTTGCGTACTTTTTCGATAAACTCAAGCGCCCCGGCGTACTGCCTTTTCGTAGAATCAAAGACGTTTGACCGTTTGACTCGCGAAACCTTATCGCGGATGGCTTCCAGCTCGGCCGCCGTAAGTGATTGCGCTATGGCCGTTTTATATCCGTTGAATGCCCAGCCGTTAAGGTCGACCGCCATTGGCTTTCCGTCGTCAATCGAATTCTGAATTTCTACGAATCTATCGAGTAGCACATCGATGTCTTCGCGTCCGATTTCGAGGCCGAACGCCTGGATATCCGGCGACTTTTCGAATTCTCCTTCTTCGTACTCCCACGCCTTCTTAGACGCGTTTACGTAGAGGATTACGTATAAGTCGACGCCATACATTTCCGCATAAGCGACGCACTGCTTAACGTGCTTTTCGTCCGGCTTCTTCAGCGAATAGAAAGACGTACGGGCTGCGCTCGTTTGCTTCGACTTGATTTCGAGGCCCACGCGTAATACTTCGCCATCTTCGGTGACATAGCGCATGATGCCGTCGCACGTCCCGAAGAGATGAAACGTCTTGCCGCCGCGCTCGATCTTGTGGTTCAGCTTGGCGAAGTCCTCGAACATCGGCGTACCGTCCGGATTACGTTCGAAGCTGAACGGACAGGGCCGACCGACTTTCTTTTCGAAATGTTTTTCCATAAAGAGCAAATCGCGCTGAATCATATCACCGATTGCCGTTCCGATGCGGGTCCAGCGTCCCTGATACGGAGGCTTGCGAGTTACGTCCCGCGGATCGCCTAGCGCCTTATGATAAAGTTCACGCGGGCAGGCATTCGCAGATGACGGCGAGAAATACGGCTTCTTCGGAAATACTTTCGGAGCATCTGCGTACCATCGGTGGATCTGCGCGTCCAGTGCGTTATCCCACGTTTCCGGCAGCGAGTGCCATTCGTTTAGATATTCGATGAGTTCATCCGCAATCTGCTGCGCATAGCCGGTCGGTTCGGGCGTCGGCGCTAATTGGGCGCGCAGTGAGTTTGCGGCTGATCGTGCGTTTGCGTTCGTCAAACTGCCACCCACTTCGTTACTACGACTTCTCGTTTTTCTACCTCGGTAATTTCGGCCGGATCGCCGGCTCCGTAAATTGCGCTGTCATACGTCCAGTCAGTCCATTCAGATCCGGATCTGCCAATTTCTCCGCGATAATGTTTATTTCCATCGGTGAAAATAACGGTTTTTCTTTGGTGCTTGTGTCCGTGCTCCCACTCGCTTTCCTCTACGACTGTATAGGTCACATCGTCGATATCAATTCCGCCCTCAAACGCCATATCTTCCAGTTGTTCAATCGTCAATTTAACCAATTAAACCGCCTCCTTATTTTTAAACCATTCTTCTACGGGCACGCCTTCGCCCCATTTGCGCATGACTTCGATATCCGTACCGTTTGGCACAACGTCTCCCCAACGGTACGAGTTAAGCATGATATCGCGAATTTCTTGCGCTTCTTCCCACGTAAAATCTTCCGGAACTTCGAAAATGAGTTCGTCATGCACCGTTGACCACAGCGCCCATCCCGGTTTGTTAGCGCAATATTCGTGCGCTTTAATCATCGTGACTTTCGTTTGAATAGACGACGACCCTTGTACGCGAGCATTTGTCGCTTGACGCAAAGCGCGATTAATTCGTGAATTATGTTTCCTTGCGTCATCGTATTTCGGATCATTCCATTTTCCGTACGGAATGTTTTTGCGTGGGAGTTTAGCGTCTGGTAGCCGGCGTTTTCGCGCATTCAGATCAGCCCAAACGTATCCGTTTTTTCGCACAAATTCTTCGTTCTCTTTTAACCACGCCGACAGCTTCGGCATACTTCCGAACAACTCTTCCTTAAACTCGGTCGCCTCTTTTTTACCCACGCCTAACATATCCGCAAGAGAATAATCACTCATTCCGTACAGTGTAGCTAACCAAGCGACCTTCATCTTCTTTCGCTCTTTTGTATCGGAACCATCAGCGTTCTTATAAACTTCCTCGTGCGGTCGTTTGTAGAAGTTCGATGCCATCGTTGCGTATGGATCGCGTTCTTCTAAAAACGCATTAATCAGTACTGGTTCGCCTGATAAGTACGCCACACACCTGATTTCCTGCGCTTTAAAGTCGGCGCCTACTAGCAGCTTTCCGGGAGGAGGACCGAACATCGGACGTGCTTCCGGGGGCTGATTCTGCACGTTAAACCCTTGCTGCGTTTTATCCTCTTCGTCCTTTCCGGAGCTGAATCGGCCCGTCACGGTTCCCATCGGATTGAATCGCGAATGCCAACGCTCAGTTGTTGGGTTTTGCTTTGTCGGCAGCGTGTCGATATACGTACCGCTTAGCTTAACGATATTTTTATACTCGAGAAGTTTCGCTATTATTTCATAATCGTCTTTCAATGGCTTGAGCGTTTTCTTAGCGTCCATATTCGAAAGATCCTTGCCGATTGCCTTCGAAAGTGCGGGCCGCATCTGATGGGTCGAGTTTAGATTTATCGGTTCGTCTCCTTCATGGAACGGCGTCAACTCTGCGACTAATTCCTTACGCAACTCTTCCGCGCGCTTATGAAGCTTTTCTCCGTATTCTTTCGCAAAATCCAAGTCGAGAATATAGCCATTAGCTTCTAAGTCGACGATTACGTACAGTAACGGAATTTCAACGGTTTGATAATAGTCCAAAATCGTCGGTATTTTCGCCATGTGATAACGCTGAAATTCGTACAGCTTCCACGTTAATTCCGTATCCTTCGCGGCGTAAACTAGCGCTATGTCTAACGGAACTTCTTTAAATTGCGCATTCCTGCCGAACAAAGCATCGAAAGTGTCTGCCGGTGTTTTTAAATATTTAGGCGCTAAGTCTTTGAGCTTGAACGAACCGGCTCCACCTAATGCCCGGTCACTCTCGTTTTCGTTCAGAAGGTGCATCGCGGTCATCGTATCCCAAGCGACGCCTTTCAAATCGAATCCGTGCCGCCTAAGCATCGCAATATCGAATATCGCGTTGTGTAAAACCTTGCCGATTGATTCGTCGTTAAATACAGGCGCCAGACCTTCGAGTACATATGCGCGACTTAACTGCTCGCAATCAACGTGCTCCACCGGTATATAAACGTGCCAGTCAGCGTTTGGCAATGTTAGCGAAAGCCCAACGATTACGTCCGTATAAACATCTACGCCAGTCGTCTCGGTATCAACTGCGATAATTTCTTCGTTATTTAATGCATCGATCAGCGCCTGAAATCGTTCCTCAGTCGTAATTAATTCGTAATTATTCGGCGTATTCTCGACCATCTGCCGCAAGGTTTCTTCGCGCTGCGCCTCCTGAAGCGTCTTCCATAACCGGAGCGCCTCCGCCTTGCTGAACGCTTTAGGGTTGCCGGCCTTATTAACGCAGTCAGCCGGATCACGCGCCAGCTTGCCCGCATCCATGGCCGCCTTGACTTCCGTTACCCTTTTGCGATCGGCATCCGATAGCTTCATCGCGAATATCTTGCGCCAGCTTTCCTCAATCGGCTCGGCGGTTTTGGCTTTCGCCTTCCGCTTGGCCGTCGCCTCTACTGCGTCAGATTTCGGCGCCGCCGGCTTCAGCGCGTTCAAGTTTAACCGTAAGCCTTCCATCCGTCGTCCTCCTTCCTCGCGAAGTAATTGCGGGTTACTTTTCGATTGTATCTGCTACGGTCATAATACCGAACGCAATGACAGCGATAGCCGCGATAGGCAACGTTGCCCAAGGCGATTCATTTGCGCCATGACCCGCTGAGAATGCGACTGATATCCCGAGCGCATAAGATAGCGCGCGTTCTTTTTTCCGATTCATAAATCGACCGCCCCCGTCCATCTTCGTTTATATTCCGCTTCGTTCTCCGCATACCACTCCGACCAGCAAGACGTCCCGCACGCATAAACCTCGAAGAGCGAATCGTAAATTGCGGATCGCCCTTCGTAAAGGTTAGCGTTACATGCGGCGCAGACGGAGGCCGGCTTAGCGGTCAAAGCGCGCCTCGACTGGCGTAATGAGTTCGACTTTAAGAAAATATCCATGCACTGTATCCACGATGGACCCACCAGATGCTTGTTTGAGGACTTCGATAATATCCCCGTTTGCCACACGTCCAGCACACTGATTGTCTACTACTCTCGCGATATCACCTTTCTTATACTCGCCAACCTTGCGTCCGATCTTCGCCCACTTCGCTTCTTCGACTTGCTGGCGTTCGATCTCGGCGACTTCCTCTTCGGATAAAATTTCGAGCTGATCCGGCGTTGCATAGCCGAAGCGCTCGGCATCGCCCACGATTCGAATACGTTTACCCTCAGGATGATCGAAGTTATTATATCCAACCTCGTAAATCTTACCGTTCTCAAACCCGCGTAAAGGGTACGGTCCGCCGCCTGAAAGCAACCGCACTTTAGCGCCTCTTTTGAATTTAGCGCGTGCTGCTGCGTCTTTAGCTTCGGCAACTTCTTCGTCAGTGGCGCGTACAACTTCCGATGCAGCGACGTACCAAACTTCTCCGTCTAAGAGACGTCGCGCTTCAAAATTCGGGTTGTTTCCCGCCTCAATTAACTCGATTATGTCATCGGTATCAAACAGGTGGCCGAATTCCTCACGGACCACCTTCGCATAATCACCGACCTTCAGGCGCTCAGGCTTCGGCTCAGCTTCTGCGGTTACGGCGCTTACTTTGCGGTAGAATACGAAGTCACGGTTACTAGCGTCATACTCGTCTCCATCATCGTCAGTGATCCAAGGATCTCTATAACTATCGAATCGAACAATTTCGTAATATTCCTCATCGGTTAAGTAGTCCGGAGGATCATCGAACTTAACGTAATCGCCCACATTCGCCTCATCTGCGTCAATCCGTACGTACCCCGCTTCACCCTTCAACTTAGCCACGTCGGATTTTAACGATTCGATTTCGCCTTCCGCGGAGCTGACGCGTTCTTCTAAGGACGGATCGGTGCTAGCGGATACTTTGCAGAAGAGTACGTAATCGTCGTCATCTCTAAACCGCTCATCATCCACGTCGTCCAAGAATCTAACGTCGTCCGCATGGTCGGCATCCTCCGTAATTTTGTAGAAAGCGCCATAGGTAATGTCGTAACCGCCTTTGTCGGCCAGTACCAAATCGCCCATCTTCGGTAAACCTTCCGCCTTCACATATTCCGCACCGCCATACGAAACCTTCGTAATTTCACCGTTCACCATATCGAGTGTCTTAACGCCGTTTAATTTCGCCATTTATACCGCCTCCGATTCGTTAATTTTCGTAAGATCTACGTCTTCACGTCGAAAGTTCAAATCCATCCGTACCCACCGCTTGCCGTCCTTCGACTGCGGCCCCCAATACTCGGTAAGCTCGCGATTCTCGAACATCCACACGGTAGGTACCGGACCACGGCCGATAAGCACGCCGATAAAGTAATCGACTTCATCGAGCTTATATGGTGTCCGGTCGCTTTTCCGCGCCTGAACGATGAGGCTGCCGCGCTTCTTTCGATCATAAATCGTCTTCACCTGAAACGTTTTCCACTCGCCACTCAACGGACACTTTGCGCTAATATCGAACGCTTCTTCCGTTTCGGACGTACTGACCGCCTGCCAGCCGCTAGCCAGCAGCGCAGCACGTGCGATCAGTTCCGAATACTTGCCGGTATCTTCTGCTTTATGCGCCATATAAGCGCCTCCTTTTCGTTTGGTTGGTACGTGATTAGAACGGTAATTCTTCGTCGCTAGGCTTCCAAGGCTCAGGTTCGTTAGAGTCTGTCGCACTGCCGCCCTCTAACGGAGGCAATACAGATTTCTTAACACCGTCTTTCGCTTCGTGTAGCAGCTTAACAATGTCGCTTTCTTCACGAAAGTTTGCGAGCTCTTCGTACTTGTAATCGATGCCGATAAATGCTTTTGCTTCTTCAATGACTTCGTCAGGGAGATCACCCGTTTCCAACGAGTACGTTTTATCTGCCTGTTTAAAGTGAACCGCCTGACCTACGAGTGTGTAATCCGGAAGGATCTTCTTCGCAGGTTTCTCGGCCTTGTCATAGTCGTCGATTAAATTGTTCGCGTGGAACTCAGCGATATCAATTACGCGATAGGTTTTATATTTCGGATCGTAGACCGGAATCATAAAAAACATCTTACGTTGCGCTCCAGCTTTGCACGAAATGCATTCATCCTTACCGGGACGGAAATACTGCTGTAATTCTTCCGTGCCTACTTTATCGTGTGGAGAGTGCAGGCATGTGTGTTTGCGGAATTTGTGATCATAACCTTTCCCCGTGTATTCTTTATTTTCGTGAACAAAGTAGATGTACCAATCGTCAGGCTGCGCGAGAATGACTAAGTTGCGGCCGTCTTTGTTGATTTCTCCATAGCTTCCAACGCGAACATATCGCGTAACACCTTCCGGGAATTCACTTTCGCCACTTGACGCTTTATCCCGTTCCTCTTCACGTTTCTTTAAGATATCTCGAATGCTCATTCGTTTTCCCCCTACGTTTTTATTAAGGCTTTTCGCCCTCGCAAAATGCCGGTATCTGCGCCCGAAACGCCGCCAGCGCTTGGCAGTAGCGACGCGACACGGATTACCTAACGGCCGCCCCGGCATTCTCCGAGGACGCGACGCGCCTAGCATGCGTCGTCTTCGCCAATTTGCGTCCACATGCCGAAAAGTATTAATCCGATGATGACGGCGGCAATCGGTCCCACCCACGAAAGATCAGACATACGCCGCAACTCCTTTCGCCGCTTTTGTAAGCCTGCGTTTTAATTCGAAGGATTCAGCGGGTAATTCGTCAATCCGCATCTGAACCGCATTGATTCGCGCTTGGTACGCCATCTTCTTCGCTTTTGAACGCGTTCGTTTAAGCTCGGCCGTCAGGTGCGCTATTTCTTCGTGAAGTTCCGCGGCATAATTTTCGTTATTTTGAACCGCAGCCTCTACGCTTTGTTTCATCGTGTAATACGCTTCGTTGATAAATCGGATCGCCGTATTCTTTTCGGAAGGATGAACGGTCAGTACATGATCGCTATTCAGCGCGAAGAGTATAATGACTCCTTTTCCGCCGTACATTCGCGCTTCCTTACCGTTAGAATCTACGGTGATCCCGAGATACTTTACGTGCTGAAGCTTTTGCGCAATCCATTTACGCGCTACGTGTAAATTCGTAATATTGTAACGTTCCTTCAGGCGCTTGCGTGCGTGGTGCGAAAACTTGACCTGACCGGCGGTAATCATCCGACGCGCACCGCCTTAATCGATGTAGCCGGGAAATAGTCGGCCGGATCTTCGTCGTGCGGCCATGCGCCTTGGTAAATGAAATCGGTTAGTTTGCGCTCATCTAGCGCTAAAAGCGTTTGAGATTCGTTAAATGTGGGTAAATTCGATGTATGCATAGTACGTTAGCCTCCGTTATTTTAAGGATAATCGCACTAGGCCGAGGACATGTTCGCATAATTGTTCTCTTGAATTCGTTGACAATATGCAATACAATGAGGACGTAGCGAAAGTCCTTCGGGCCTAGCTGCGACAGAAATATTAAGCTGTTAATTCGCGTTGACAGTTTGATCGGAATCGTTGGATAAACTTTCGATGGGACGGAGCATTTCCTCCAAAACGTTGCGCCAACAACGTGGAAACTTCCGTATCGTTTGTACATCCGCGAGTCCAAGTATCGAGAATAAGTTTTTTTCTTTCGTCGTCCTGCGCCAACAGGGCGACTTTTTCTTTAAGCAAAACCGCGTCCTCAACACTCGCCAAAGTGTCTTCCGGCTCCCAAACGGTTCCTTCTTCGTTAATTGCTTCGATTGCGATTTCGTCCCTAGATCGTCTATTCTTCACAAATCTATGCCGGGTTTCGCGAATAATGCGCTGTATCAACGCCTTTTTTTCGCGTCCATTTTCCGCAAGATTTTCTAACGTCCTTCCGATCGCTTGATAGCACTCCTGCTCAAAGGAGGTAAAATCCGGAATTAGATGGGCGATTCGTTCCGCTTCCTTAGTTACGTAGGGAATCGCACCACTGTCGGCTGCTAACTGAAGTCTATTAAATTGTTTTTGTTCCAATTTGATATCTCCTTTCGCCTTACACTTATATAACGGGTAGGCAGTAAATGATTTTGCGACATTTCTTTTTAAAAACTTTTTATTAATTTCTTCTATGACCATATCGTACCAAAAATTCGTTTGTTTTTTCGGAAAGTTGCGATATTTATATTATGGAAATTTAGTCAACTTCTTGTATAGACAAAAAGAAAAGAGCCCGAAGGCTCTGCTTGTATTATCAACCTCCGGGGCGAAGTTCAGCTGTTCCGAAGGTCTTATCACTGCTTGCGTATTCAAACCCTTTAAGCTGTCCGGCTGCTGAAAAAAACGCTGCGATCACTAAAACACTCAATAAAATCTTCTTCAAAATAAAACATCTCCTTTTTGTTGTGTTTGTAACTACTCAATGTTTCTAATAAATAAGGGTGTATGCCTGTGGAGAGTAGATCTGAAGCTATAAGCGCTGAAATAAAGAAGTTTGACTTATATAAGAATTTACGATGGCCTTCAAGAAGATTATCAACACCCCCTTTTTCATAGATCTTTAAGCACTCATAAAAACTGTCTCCTTCTTCTAAATAAACCACCTCCTCTAAAGTTTCAAGGTATTTACTTAACTTTTGTGTATCACTTCTATACTGATACGCTTTTGCCATTACTAAGTTATTATAAGAGTCATTTATGAGATAATCTACACCAGTTAGTCGCATTAGAGAATAACTTTTTTCAAAATATTTAATTGACTCGTCTGGATTATGAAGTAATTTGGTCATTCCTAGAAGATAGGTGGCATCTGCTTTTAATTTTGGAGATATATTAGCTTGTAGTATGATATTCGCGTAATGTGCCGCCCCTTTAAGATTATTTAATTTGAGATATGTGGGAGCTATCATTTCCGCAAACCTATGAATATAACACTCCTTTATAAATAGCTCTCTTTTATCATTCATTTTATTTATGCTTCTTCCAATTTCCATCGCCTCAGAAATCACGAGGAAGTACTCCCCCAAACTGTAATTTCCATAACACTTGTAAATTCCAGCTAGTATGTGAAGCTCTTTATCTTTTGAAGCCTTGAATTCGTTCATTTCTTGAATCATCTCTTTAATCGATATTTTCATATCCATATAATTTAATATAGTACGATACATAGAAACATACGATTTTAGATGATATTTCCCCTTATGTTCATTAATTAAGTGTTCAAGTAGCTTAGTGTTTCTGGTTATCGCAGCATACTCAAATGCTTGTTTAACCATCTCTTTAGAGGTATCGTCTAACTGTATGCACCAGCTCGAAATCTTACTGTCTGGATCTTTTGGAAATAATAAGTGCGCCATAACTACTAATGCCCTAAAGCCGATCGTGCCATCTTTTTTAAATTTTGTCATCGATGATTTATCAACACGTAGTTCTTTTGCTATCTGAGAATACTTTATATCATGGTCCTCGATGAAGTCACAAAGTTCTCGTCTTATCGCCTCCAATTTTGGAGAGCCCCCTTTCTGCCGTTTCTTGAATTATTTTCAATTTAGAGTATAATTGAATCATACGATAAATGTTCAGCAGTGTCTACATTTTTTGTTCAGTAGTGCCGACATTTTTTAAAAGGAGTATTTAAAATGGTTGATTTTTCGCCCTTATACCAGACTTTAAAAGAAAGAGGACTAAAGCCTAGTCACCTAAGAAAATGCATTTCTCCTGACACACAGGCAAGTATTAAGAAGCAGCACATGACTAAAAACGCTACTATGTACATAGGTACGATCGATGTTATATGCCAATTTCTCGAGGTTCCTATCGAGAAGGTTGTTCGAATTGTACCTGACGATGTGGAAAATTAAACGGAAATAGTCTATAATTTCCTCCGTGACACCTTATCTGATGTAGTACGGAGGTGTTTATTACGTTTAAGGTCGGCAAATGTCGGATACCCGAACTATGCAAGAAACGCGGAATCAGTCTCAGTCAACTCGCAGCAATGGTCGGAGTATCAAAAACGCAAATGTCCGATTACGTCAGCCTTCGGAACCTGCCGAGCATCGAACGAACCTACAATATCGCAATGATGCTCGGTTGCGCGCCCGAAGATCTGTACGAATGGATTGAGGTATCCGACAGCAACACGGAGGGTTAATACAACCTCCGCCGACCTAAAGTACGGGAATTCCCGAACATAAACGTAAAGTATTTCTTACGACCTCCGCACGATCATACACGTCTTGCAACGCTTCTGTACCGCGCTTTATAAGTAGTTCATCAGCGTCTTTCACCTCCGTAATATAACCGTGCGCAAGCCGCACCTTTCCGCTCAAATAACGCTCAATCTCCCGCCGTAACTTTTCGCCAGCTTTGTCGTTATCTGTAACCACCGTTAAATATTCGATAGGTGACTGCGCAATTATGTCCGCCTTCTGTAAATTAAATGTGCTGCCTCCGGTTCCGATCGCCGGTACACCCGCAGACCGCCACGCCATGGCATCGATTTCCGCCTCGCATATCACCGCGCTTTTAATCCGCTGCGCATATACGAGATCCATTCCGTAAACTAAATACCGGATAGGCAAGCCGCCTTTTACGTACCAGAACGCCTTCCCCTTCGTTGCCCTATACTTAACGTTTGCCAGCCGGCCGTTAGGAAGCCGCCAAGGGATCGCGACTGCGTTACCGGCAAGTGATACGCCGGCCTCTTCTTGTACTGCGGTCGCAATGCCCCGGCCCGTCAGGTAAGCGTTAGCCCCTGGCGCCGTGTCCGCGAGGACCGATTCCGCTAAAGGCTCCGGCTTCGTGACGGCTTTTAATTTCGGGAGCCGCAGCGCCATACGTCCGCCTTCAGCCGCCGGTGCATACGTTTCCAATAAGTAATCGATTGCGTCGTCTTCGGTTTCGCCGCGCAGGAAAGCGAGCAGTTTAACGAACCCGCCCCGCGCAAACTCTTCGTCATAGGCGCCTGAGTCGCCCCAATAGCCGGCTTTTGCCGACACTGTGTCTTCGAGGTATACGTAAAAGCTCGGAGTCCGATCGTATCTGAATGGACTGGCGGCCAGCAGGCGTTCGCCGCCCCACGTCGGCCGGGTCCAGTCGAATTGTTCGAGTTCATACCGAATGTCGACGTCTACAGAACGTCCACCCAAATTTAATATCGGCAATTCGAGACACTTCCTTTCGAGACTTGTAAATTATATTACGACATTGTTACGAAAATTACAGTCGCAATTTGTCGAAACTATTCAAAAATTTAGATGTAATTGTTGACAATATCATCCGGTAAATTCCAAACGATCTAAAACTCGAACACGTCCGCAGCCCCGGCGCCCATTTCCGGCTGTTTTACTACGCCGATTTGCGGCAAATAGATGATCTCTGCGACTTCCCCTTCGCCGCCGTCGCGCCCTTTGTTCAATCCGATCAAGCCGCGGCCTTCTTTCGCGTTCGTATCAACTGCGATCAATAACGCAGCATCTTCGAGCAGGGCTTTCGTTTTCTTGACGTCCTTACGCTGCGGCAGCTTAAGCTCGCGCGCTCCGTCTTCCGTTTCTTTCTCGTCATCCTCATCTGCCTGTGTGAGCGCAAAGATCGTCGTTTTCGTATGCCCGGCCAGACGGCGCAGTTTTTGCGAAGTATTAGCCGCGTCTCCGCCTGCCGTCTTTGACGTATTGGCTTCGTAGTCGAGGTAATAAAACGGATCTACAAGCACGACGTCGGCTTTCGTTTCGATAATGTCCGATTTTAGATCGCGCAGGGTTCTTGAGCCGAAGTCTTCGTCGTCGACAGCTCGCACCGTAATGTTTCCCGGAATGATTTCGTTAAGACGATCAAGGAATTCCATAAAACCCGCCTCGAACTCGTCGGATAGTTTGCCCTGACGTACGTCGCGAGAATTGAAGCCGGCTTCCATATCGACGCCGTCCAAAGTCGCAGTCGTAACGCCCATGGTTCCGGAAATCGATACGTACAGACGCACCAACACTTCGTACCAGCCCATTTCCATCGACCAAATCAGAACGTTCGCCCCCTGCATCGCACAGTTAGTGACCTCTTCTAACGATACGGCCGATTTACCCCGGCCCGACTTTCCGTAGATCACGTACACGTTCGACGAAACGTAGCCGCCCATTGCCTTATTAACAAAATCGAATTTGCTGCGCCAGATCCGAAAGGACTCGCCGGCCTTACGGTTTTCATATTCCGCTTTAAACTTGTCGATGTCCCGTTTGATATCCGTCCCGACCGAATTTCGAACGCTTGTTCTCATTTTAAGACTTTCGGCCTGCCCCGTCAACCACTCGAAGAATTTTCCCATATCTCCGCTTTTTTGCGCTTCAATAAATCGTTTTTCGAGCTGCGGCTCCTGAACTTGGCGATTGGTTTCCGGATCAATACGTCCGTTCATCAGCTCGATAAATTCGCGCTCGGCTGCCCGGTCCTTGAGGTTTTTCGCAAGGTAATCGTAACTGGCTTCGATATTAAAATCCGGCTGGAATTCCGGTACCTCATTCGCAACCATCTCGGCAGTCGGCGCTTGGCCTCGGTGTTTCTCCGCGTAATCCATAACGTACCGGAAGGCCTTGCGTTCGCCCTGCGTTTGGAAGTCGGCTTCGGAAACATTGAAGCGCAGAAGGGCGTTCGGATCGTTCGCTTCGATGGCTTTCGATATTAGCAAAGTTCCATACTGCATCAAGATCTCCTCCGTTTCTTTTCTTGAATTTTGATGTTACGTTCATATACAAACTTTGGAAGCGGAAACAGAAGTCCTGTTCTTTCTCTCCACAGTTCAATAGAACTTCTCTGGTCAGCCTTACCCTCTACTAAATCCCTTGGGTTTTCATAGCACCACGTCACGTACTTTTCGAATTCACTAGGCGTTAAACCGTTTATTAATGCCAGATCACTGGCAACGTTATCGAATTTTTTCTGAGCCTCCTCACATAAAGATTTAGCCCACTCAAAAGGATTAATAGCGCCTTTATAACTATTAAGATCTCTGCTCAGAAAGACTAAATTTCCAACATACGTTCCACCGTGCCCCACGCCTATCGCGATGAAGTGATCTACGACAACATCTTCCTTAGTGCCGCTTATCTGACAGGATATAATTTTTTTCGATCTTTCTTCAAATGTTTTAACCCTAATCTTCATTGGCAGGGATCGCTCTAAGCCATTTCTTATTTCTCTTTTTCGGGCTATCACATTCTTATTTCTTCTGTAATGATCTTTTCGGTAGTTTGGATTACGTTTATAAAAAGCTCTTGAGATAGGTTTAATACATTCTTTGCACCTAGAGACCCTGCCCATAAAACCGTTATTCTGACGCGAAAAAGATTCAAGAGACTTCATCTCTTTACATGCGTTGCAAATCCTACAAACACAAGCGACTCCATCCGTGTCGACATAAATAATCACTTTAGGAGTCCTACCTCTCATTCGCTCGCCTCCCGTCTCAATTTCGCCATTACACCGTCAGCCTTCGCTTTATACTCCACATCCCCAAACGTCTCGTATAGGCGCATGTTATCGTTGTATTCGTCCAGCAACTCGTCAGTCTTCCGTTTGCGTTTCGCAACTTCCTGCGCACTTAATACCCGCGCCGTCTTCGGCGTTTCCATCGGCCCTTTCGCCCTCCCAACCGCCTCCTTTTTCGCGTAGCCTATTCCGAAAGAATAATCATCCGCAAAATGAAACGCCGCGCCCGACGGCTCCGGATAATTCGTCTCGTCGTACTCTAAAAGGTAATCTTCCGCGAACTGTTTCCGACATACTAGCCGCAGATCCGTTTCGAACGCGTCGAGGAATTCACCGTTTATGGCGTCGGTCAGCTCGAACTCGACGTATTCACTTACGCCCCACTCATCGGTTTCCTTTACTTCGCGCCAAGCCTCGACGTAGAATATCCGATTTTCGTACCCGGCAACCGAGACGATATCTCCGAAGGTGAATTCCGTTTTCATCTACGCATCCCCCTTTTCGATTCGCCTACGAATTCAATCTCGCGGCATAGGTCGCCCACCCGATCGGCAAGACGTCGCTCACCGAATACTTGCCAAAGCTGATCGAGCGCAATGTTGCTCGTGTAGATCGTCGGTAGCTGATTCGTTATTCTTGCGTTAATAACGGTATGCAAATCGCCGCGGAAGCCGTCCGTTGCATCGCGTACCCCTATATCGTCCAGCACGGCAAATGGCGCCTTCTTTGCGGCCTCAAGCGCGCGATAGTACCGGGCCGCCGCCGGCTCTGCGACTGAATCCGGAACACGCGGACGGTTGAATTCGTTATAGTCGTTCTGCCACGCATTTACGTCGAGGAAATACGCCGGCCGCTGCAACGGATCGAGGCCACGCCGCAGGGAGCCGCTATAATGGACGCGCAGCCATTCGTTAAGAAGTGCGGCGGCCGTCGTCGTCTTTCCGGTGCCCGGCGATTCGCTGAACAGATATAGGTCTTTGATGCGGTCGGCCGGCGCAACCGGTCCGCTCTGTTCGAACTGCCGCGCAAAGGATGCCGCATAAGCCTCGGCCGCCTTATAAGCTTCGGATTGGTCAGCGCGAGCCGGCGAATTCTTCAGCGTGACAAGCCGGTACTCTTTCGGAAGCCCTGCCGCCGCTGATCGTCCTCCTCCGCCCGATGCGCCGTGCATCGCGATAAAATGCGTACAGTGCCGCGTACATGCGTCGGTCCCGGCCGCTTTACATCCGTCAGCGAGTACGCAAGTATTTTCGTTAGTCATATTCGCGGACCTCCTTCCGATCAATTCGTTTTCTTATCGTTCTCTCATGCTTCGAGCGCATCCGCTTATCTGCACCCTTTACCCGGGGTTCCGGATACATTGCGTCGTAAGTCCAATCGTACCCGCTATACTTTTTAAACACCGTTGTTTTCAAGCGTCTATGGTACGTCACTCACGCGCCTCCTTTCGTTAATTCTTTCGCAGGGTAAACTCCGCTCTAACCTTCTGATCCCACGAGTTACATATGAATTTTCCGCCAGTAGCCGTGTAACCCTTTCGATTTAACCACTCGACCATAGCTTCGACTATTTCCGCCTGACTCATCGTATATTTTACGTTCATTCGCACACCTCTTCGCGTGAGTCGTCGATAATCGTTAGGTCAGCGTTATCTATAAAATCGTAACCTCCGCCGACATATCGGTATTTACCATCCGCAATTTCTCTAATCTTTGCTTCGTAACTGTCATCGCCGAGTTCGCCTTCACGGCATAACTGGTAGTAGTAATCCGCGTACTTGCCGCGAACAACGTCCCCCACACGAACCTCAGTCGGCTGCGGAGCGTTCAAGTATTCGTCTGGCACCGTCAGGCCTAGCGCACGTCTTAGCGCGATCGCACGACCAATATGAACGTTGAAGCAGTCGGACGGTGCGGCTTTGGCGATTCCTCGCGCTACGATTTGACCATCCGCTATCCACCGTAAAATTGTGACTACGGTTCTTTTCTCGCAATTTACGATAAATTCCGCTTTCGTATTCCGTCCATAAGCGTAGTAGTAACCGTATTTATTCGCCAGTTTCTCAACGTCCGCTTTCGCCTGCTCAACGATTTCATCACGGCGTGCTTGGGTATTAATAGACGTCTTCATTTTCGCCAACTTTCGCTGAACTTGTTTAGCCGCTTGAAATCCTTCTTGAAATGTGCGCTTTTTAATCGCCTCCATTACCGCATCACCATGCGCTAGTAACTCATCGTATCCCATTGCGTTCAAATCGATTTTCATTTCGTCAGCCTCCTCGTTTTTAACTTCGCTATTGACGATGACTTCGTATTCTTTGTGCCATAGCGTCATAAATTCGTTTTCATCTACTCGTACGCCGGTTTCTCCGGATTCTCTTACGGTAAATACATCGCCCACTAGATACTTACCTTTCGTATTAGTCGGTGCAGTTAATAGCACACGCTCACCAACCGCCGCCTTCCGCTTTTCTGTGACGATGAGTTCTGCGTCTTCTTTTAATACATTCACGGAATGTAAGATATACTCGTTTTCATTTTCGTCGATTACGGTAAACACTCTTCCGATATAGACAGAGTAAGCTAGATCGGAACTTTTCGCCTTCTTAATCCGCACATATTTTTTCGTTACCATTCCGCAATCCCTCCTCGTTAATTTACGTCAAAACCACGTATTATCTACGCCTTCATTGCGTTCGGCTCTTTGCTGTTCGGCTGCCAGACCGCTCGCCGCCCTCTGTAAATTTCGCCCCATGAACGTCTGCATAAATCCGAAGCTCAAGCCCGGATATTCAAGCGACGGTTTATATTCCGCGAAGCACAGATCGATGAAGCGCTTCGTTAATTCCGGCCCATACACGCCTGGCTTGCGTTTAGTGCCGACCCATCGTCCGAGCATGCCCGCTTCGGCTTGGTAGCCACGAAAAGGTACGTACGGGACACCGTAGAGCCGTTCGTGCTCCGCTTTGAGGTACGCCTGGAAATCGCGCGTGTTCCACTTGGCGACCGGCTTTGATTCATACGTTGTCATCTTCGTCACTTCCTTCGTACTTATATTCACGTAGTACATCCGTTAAGGAAATAGAACCTATCGAACCACTTCCGATGAATCTTCGTAATTGTTCTTTTCGGTCGGCTTTCGGAGGAGCGTAACACGCGGCTTTTAATTCCGCCTCAAGCTCCGCAATGTGATCGAGTAGCGCTGGAATGTCTTGGCGTGCGTTTGCGATGAAGTCTGCGTATACATCTCCGCTAGTCATACAAACCGAATGAACTTCACAAGATCCCGGTGGATATTCGTAGGACACGTCTGTTCTATCCGAAACAAACCACCGCGCATCCCCAACCGCTTCCGCGCGCTTACGGATTTCTTCGAGCTGTTCCTTATTCAACCGATTCATACTTAACGCCAACCTTTCGTTTTATTTTCGTAAGATTTCCGCCCTTTACCGCAAATTTATAACGTCCGTGTCCGTGAACCTTAACGAAGTAATATCCGCTATTTAAGAATCTCCACGGCCTTGAATCTACACGTCCGTTTATTATTACGCCGCCCTTTGCGATTAACTCGGACGCTTCTTTATACGACGTACCGATCAACCGGACAACGGCGCGATCCAGGCGGAGCATCAATCGTTCACTCCTTCGATTTTGATTCCGAGAAGGTTTAACGTCTCTTTTACCGCAGCCCTTGCGGATTCACATGCCACTTCGATAAACGGATCGTCTGAGTCGCAATAGTCCGACCACAGACTTTCGTAATACTCCCGCAACTTTTCCTCCGGCGTCTTTTTGACTTCGTATCCGTTGACCAATGCGGCCGCAAGCGTTAGAATGTCTAGTTTCGCAAGCTTACCGCCTATAACCTCGTCACAAGCCGCCTCAAGGATATGTATATCGAGATCGCCGGATCGACGATACGCTTCTAATTCCTTCGCCTGTTCCTTCGTGATTGTCGGCTTCATTTTAGCGCCTCCTTTGCGTGTAAATTAATTTCATATAACGCAGTAACCGGAACCAAATCGACGCTTTCTTCGGGCAACTGCGACTTTATTTCGATCACCCTCAACGCCGCCGTCAACCGCTCATTCTCGCCAATCAAATCCGCCACAGCACAACGCAATCGTTTAACTTCTTCTGTCATGTTTTCGCCGCCTCTCCGCCGTTTTATCGTCTACCCTACCGAATACCCTCGACCGTCAGTAACGCCGCTAATTCGCCGCGGAATTCCCGTATTAATCGTGCTAATTCCGCCAGCGATGTCGCATCCGAAGACCTCAACCGTCGGTTCATTACGTCCATCAGCGCGCGTTCGACCGTCGAGTGAAACGCTACCTCGCGCCACTTTTCCTGCGGCGTTGGGTCGGCGTCCGGATTTTCGGCGAGTCGCTTCGCCCAGTTCGGCGCTTTCGTCGGGTCGCTGAAGTAGCGCTCCTTTACGATGATATTGCGTTCGTCTGACGTGAGTTGATAATCGGGTGATACCGGAATGTTAATCGTCATGGTTATCGTTACTCCTTTCGTTATTTAATAAGACATAGCAATCGTTCGCTTTCGCTCACTCTTGCAGATAATATTTATCGCGATAAGATTCTATTAATTAATAAGTATCTGCGCGAAAGGTTTTTAATTGAGCGCTATTATTTATCTAGTTATTAATGGCTCTAGTTAAAAGATGGTTCTAGTTAGTGTAAAGTCGAGCCGTGTATGGGTCCGCCGTGTATGGCTCGGCGTCACATGGCTACGTAAGCTCCTCCGTATCTCCATCGAATATCGCGAGCTGGCTGATCGGCATGATCGTATATCTTGCGTTATCCCATCGCTGCGTCTTCGGGTCCCGCGCCTTCTGCTTTACGACTAACGGCCGCTCTTGCCACCGATATTCGCACAGCGCTTTGATCCGCCTGTTCGCCGCAGCCCGACTGAGATTTAGCGCGCTGGCTATCTGATCTTGCGTCGGGTAACATTCGCCATTAGCGTTCATGAACGAAGACAGTACGCAAAGAGTCTGCCAACGCTCCGCCCCGATATCCGCTATAAGGCCTTTCTTGACGGCGTCGACGTACATCTTAACGAAGATGCGCGTTTCGGCCTTGCCGGACGTGACGTTGTATTCCGATTGAGATTCGACGGATACGAGACGCTGATGTTCGTCGGTCATTCGTAATCACCCCGTCTAGGATATTCTCTGCAGCGAAAACAGTTTTTCTATGGCAGCTTTAATATCTGTAAAATCATTGAACAACCTCTCAGCATACCCGTTTCTGCATTTTCGCTTTTCAAAACGGAAAGTTATTTCTCGACTGACTTCGCCCGCAGGATAATAGGCTACCCTTCTCGTTTCCGGATCTGTAATCGCAAAAATGTCTACATCGTCTTTTGTATAGTGCAGTTTTTTATATGGGTTACGTGGGCTTGCTGATTTTCTAATGTCCGCTACTAGAACCTTGTCATCTTTCCGCTTTCCTGTTTTAACCTGTATTTTGAAATTTTCGTTCCCAATTTGCGCAACCAAATCGTACTCTAAATCTGGCTGGCTTGGATTTAAAACGACAATCCCTTGGAAAAGAAGATCTGATTCAACTAGTCTTTCTGATGCGTACCCGATCATTCCTCTGCTATTCATGCGGATATCTCCTTCGATACACTTCGTATAATCTGTGGAAGCTCTCGATAATCATCAAAGAACAGCCGACCATTTTCTCCAACGAATCCGTTTTTGCAGGGTGTATCTGTGTATCTCAACGTAATGCTTCGTTTGTGTGTAATACTCCGCCAATCAATATACGCGATCTTATTTGTTGCGAAATCATATAACGCTAAAACATCGAAATCGTCTTTTGTGTAGAAACGACAGGCTGCACTTGATCGCGTTAGATCGAATTTAACTTTTTCGAGGTCTTCGGAGCGAGCACTTTTCACTTGAATGCGCACAAGATTTCCGTTTTGAATTACCGCAATATCACACTCCGTATTGTCTATCTCCGGTTCAAATGGTACGTAATTCTTCATAAGTAAATCACCCTTTACGAAAAGTTCGGCTGCGGCTCCGTTGATTCTCATTTGTGGTAACATTCGAATTCCTCCTCTGTGTGTGTGTCGCTATCTCCCCGGCTTAACATCTGTTTGCCTTACACTTCTATAACGGGTAGGCTACCATCAATTTTGCGACATGTATTACGAAACTTTTTCGTCCGTCATTTATAACTGCGAATCCTCTCCGGAAAATGGACAAAAAAATAACCCCGCCTAAAAGACGAGGTTAAAATAACTTTTCTACTGGACTGAATTTTTTATGCGCATCCATAACATCCCTGCTGAAAAGATTCACGTAATTCCGAACCATATCAAGACTTGAATGCCCAAGTACGGCTTGAAGTGCGAATACATCTGCGCCGTTTTGAACAGACATCTTTGCAAAGGTGTGTCGGAATGTATGTGGAGAACACCGAACATTCTTAATATTTGCCATACGGCCATACTTAGAAAGTCGATTCTGAACCTGTCGTGTTGTTAGTGGGGTATTGTCTATCGTAACAAATAAAGCGTCATTTGGTACATCTCCGCGTATCTGAACGTACTTTCTTAGCCGTGTTTTAACAGTCGATTGAATCGGTACGAGACGTTCTTTATAACCCTTCCCATTAATCAATATTTGCGAATCCTCCCAACGGATATCTTTGACGCTTATATCAGTCAGTTCTCGTACACGCACACCAGTTTCGATGAGTAATAACATGATTGTATAATCACGAAAGCCTGTAAACGTTCCCTGATCCGGTTGCCGTAGAATATCTCGAAGTTGCTCACGGCTGAACGTCTCAATTACCTCTTTCTTCTGTTTAACCAACGAAAGTTCTTTCGCAGGATTATCGCCTATCATACGGTTCTTTTCGAGGAAATTAAAGAACGCCCTAATAGCGCGAAGCCTCGTATTGATCGAGGTCTCTTTCCTTCCTAGTTTATCCATCATGTACACAATAACGTTCTCTTTCAATATCGGTAGCGTTATTTTTTCAGGTCTAGTCGATACGCCCTGCTGCTCGAGCATCGAGCGAAATGACAGTAGTTCGTTCCGGTAATACTTAAGCGTATGTTCCGAAAGATTCTTAATTTTACATTCTCGTATGAATGCGTTGTATGCCGTTTCAAAATCGGTTAGTTCAATTTCGGGCTTGTCCGTCTCCGGGACTGCCGCTATTATATTTGACCGCCTAGCCAACCGCATCGCCTCCGTTTTGTGTTAAATAAACGTAATCGTACGAATGCGAACGCAAAAAAGCCACCTACATTGCGTAGATCGCCCGTCATATTAGCGTTTATGTCACCGGAATGTAT